>JAIRVG010000058.1 GCA_031253995.1 Paucimonas sp.
TCGTTGAATCTCAAGGAGTTTTCCGTTCCGACTGCGCCGGAAGTGGGGCGAATTATAGAGAGATTAAATGGGGCGTCAAGCATTAATTTGAAATTGATTCAAATCAGTGCCGACGCCCCGTTTTCTTCTATATAGAAGAGCAATCCCTCAGAGCACCCCAGCCTCGCGTAGCCGCTGGATATCCTCCGCCGCCAGGCCCAGCACGCCACCGAGGATCTGCTCGGTATGCTCGCCGAGCAGTGGCGGCGCATTGCGGTACTCAACTGGCGTAGCGGACAACCGGATCGGACTGGCCACCTGCGGCACACTGCCTGCCAGTGGATGGGGGATGTCGATCGCCAGCCCCCGCGCCTGCACCTGTGGATCAGCGAACATCTGCGCCAGGTCGTTGATCGGTCCGCACGGCACGCCCGCCTGCTCCAGCTGGCTGACCCACTCAGCCGTGGTCTTGAACACCGTGGCCTGGCGAATCAGCGGAATCAGCTCGGCACGGTTGGCCACCCGCAGCTTGTTGGTAGCAAAGCGCGGATCGTCCGCCCACTGCGGCTGACCCGCCACCTCGGCGAACTTGCGGAATTGCCCGTCATTGCCCACGGTAAGGATGAAATCCCCATCCGCGGTAGGAAAGTCCTGATAGGGCACGATGTTCGGATGCGCATTACCCAGCCGGCGTGGTGCGTTACCGGTGGTGAGGTAGTTCATCGCCTGGTTGGCCAGGCAAGCCACCTGCACATCCAGCAAGGCCATGTCGATATGCTGCCCGCCGCCATGCTGCTCGCGATGGGCGAGGGCGGCCAGGATCGCCACCGTGGAATACAGCCCGGTAAGAATGTCGGTCAGTGCCACACCCACCTTCACCGGCCCGGCGCCTTCATCACCCTCGGGACGCCCGGTCAGGCTCATCAGCCCACCCAGGCCCTGGATCATGAAGTCATAACCCGCTCGCTTGGCATAAGGCCCGGTCTGACCGAAGCCGGTAATGGAGCAATAGATCAGATTCGGATTGATCTGACGCAGGCTTTCGTAGTCCAGCCCATAGGCCGCCAGGCCACCGACCTTGAAGTTCTCGATGACCACATCCGACTTGGCCGCCAGCTCGCGCACCAGGCGCTGGCCCTCGGCCTGGGTGAAGTCGATGGTCACCGAACGCTTGTTGCGGTTGGCCGACAGGTAATAAGCCGCCTCGCTGGTGTTCTCGCCCCTGGCATCCTTGAGGAAGGGCGGGCCCCAGGCGCGGGTATCGTCCCCGCTGCCCGGCCGCTCGACCTTGATGACCTCCGCCCCCAGATCCGCAAGGATCTGGCCGGACCATGGCCCGGCCAGTACCCGCGACAGATCCAGGACCCGCAAATGAGAAAGCGCGCCCATGGACTGTTCCTCTCTATTAATAGAAGGCCTGGATGCCGGTCTGTGCACGACCAAGGATCAGCGCATGTACGTCATGGGTACCCTCGTAGGTGTTGACCACTTCGAGGTTGACCAGGTGACGGGCCACGCCGAACTCGTCGGAGATGCCGTTGCCGCCCAGCATGTCCCGCGCCATACGGGCGATATCCAGGGCCTTGCCGCAGGAGTTGCGCTTCATGATCGAAGTGATTTCCACCGCGGCGGTGCCTTCGTCCTTCATCCGGCCCAGACGCAGGCAGCCCTGCAGGGCCAGGGTGATCTCGGTCTGCATGTCGGCCAGCTTCTTCTGGATCAGCTGGTTGGCCGCCAGTGGGCGACCGAACTGCTGACGGTCCAGGGTGTATTGCCGCGCGGTGTGCCAGCAGGCTTCGGCGGCACCCAGGGCACCCCAGGAAATGCCGTAGCGTGCCGAGTTCAAGCAGGTGAACGGACCTTTCAGGCCACGCACGTCCGGGAAGATGTTCTCTTCCGGCACGAACACGTTGTCCATGACGATCTCGCCGGTGATCGACGCACGCAGGCCGACCTTGCCGTGGATCGCCGGGGCGCTCAGGCCCTGCCAGCCTTTCTCCAGGACGAAGCCACGGATATCGCCGGCATCGTCCTTGGCCCAGACCACGAACACATCGGCGATCGGGCTGTTGGTGATCCACATCTTGCTGCCGCTCAGGCGATAGCCGCCGTCGACCTTCTTCGCCCGGGTGATCATCGAGCCCGGGTCGGAGCCGTGGTTCGGCTCGGTCAGGCCGAAGCAGCCGATCCACTCGCCGCTGGCCAGCTTGGGCAGGTACTTCTGTTTCTGCGCTTCGGTACCGAATTCATTGATCGGCACCATCACCAGCGAGGACTGCACGCTCATCATCGAGCGGTAGCCGGAGTCGATGCGCTCCACTTCGCGGGCGATCAGGCCGTAGCACACGTAGTTCAGGCCGCTGCCGCCGTACTGCTCGGGGATAGTCGCGCCCAGCAGGCCGACGTCGCCCATTTCGCGGAAGATCGCAGGATCGGTCTGCTCATGACGGAAGGCTTCCAGCACACGCGGCGCCAGCTTGTCCTGGGCGAAGCTGAAGGCGCTGTCACGCACCATGCGCTCTTCTTCAGTGAGCTGCTGATCGAGCAGCAGCGGATCGATCCAGTTGAAGCTTGCTTTGCCGGCCATGCGTGAATCCTCGAATGTTTTTCTCGTGCATTGATCCTAGGCCCGAACGAGCAGGGCGACAAACGAGGATTGCGCAAGCTCTTGTGTTAATTTCTCACTCCGTAACGGTCACCAAGGCCATTTACACGCTCAATTAGTGAGGTTGACGTATATGCGGCGCAAGATCCCCAGCACCACGGCACTGATCTGCTTCGAGGCCGCCGCCCGCCACGAGAGCTTTACCAAGGCCGCGCAGGAACTGTCCCTCACCCAGGGCGCCGTCTGTCGGCAGATTGGCGGACTCGAGGAGTTTCTCAATGTCGAGCTGTTTCGCCGCTCACGGCGCGGGGTGAAGCTCACCGAAGCCGGGCTGTCCTACAGCCGGCGGGTAGCCGCTCAGCTCGATGCCGTGGAGCGGGATACCTTGTCGGTGATGGGCCAGCAGGGCGCCAATGTCATCGAGCTGGCGGTGGTCCCGACCTTCGGCACCCAATGGCTGTTGCCGCGCCTGAAGGACTTCCAGCAACGCCACCCGGAAGTCACGGTCAACCTGACCAACCGCACCCGCCCGTTCCTCTTCGCCGACACGAACTTCGACGCCGCGATCTACTTCGGCGACGCCGACTGGTCCGGTACGCAATCCCACCGCCTGATGGGAGAAAACCCGGTGCCGGTGTGCAGCCCGGCCTTGCTCGAACGACACGCCACGCTCACCCCGCAGGCCATCGCCCAGCTTCCGCTGCTGCAGCAGACCACCCGGCCCTACGCCTGGCGGCAATGGTTCGACAGCCTGGACATGAATGTCGCCCGCGACATGACAGGCCCGCGCTATGAACTATTCTCGATGTTGGCCCAGGCGGCCATGCACGACATGGGTATAGCGCTGATCCCGCCGTTCCTGATCCAGCGCGAGTTGCAAGAGGGGCGCCTGGTAATTGCCAACCCCCATGCCCTGTCGAGCATCAAGGCCTATTACCTGATGATCCCGGAACGGAAGGTGGAATCGGCTTCCCTGCGGGCTTTTCGCGATTGGCTGGTCAGCGAGGCACAGCGCTATGCCGCGGCCCACAAGGACCAAACGGACTAGTTGACTCGGTAGTCAATAATTTTAAACACCTACAGATATACGTAAATGTCGCTTTGCCGACAACTGTTTCGCTCGCCCTCAAAAACCCTTCAAACCCTATTGGTTACAGGGGTTTCCCCGCCTCAAAACGACCTTTTTCGTCCCATCCGCGAAAATTGTCAGAAAATTTTTAATTTTTATCTTAATGTCGCTAAAGCCCGTATTTGACGGGCTGTGGTCATGTCGGTGCGACATGCGGTCACAGGGTGACTTGTAGTTTGTTTGTAGTTTCCAATCAGAACCCATTGATACGACTAAAGATCGCTTGCAAAATGCCGCGCCCCGCCTGTTTTCAGGTGGGATCGTGCTGATCGGCCGCCCCAGACGCACCATCCGCAGTGCGCTGGTTCAACAACAAAGATCACGCAGGAGAAATGACGTGCACATTGGTGTTCCTCTCGAAACGCAGACGGGCGAAACACGGGTCGCTGCCACTCCCGAAACCATCAAGAAACTGGTGGGGCAGGGTCATCAGGTCACCGTCCAACGTGGAGCCGGCCTCAACGCCAGCATCCCGGACAGCGCCTATGAAGCAGCCGGCGCCGTACTTGGAAGCGCCGCCGATGCGTTTGGCGCGCAGCTGGTACTGAAGGTTGTGGCGCCCAACGACAGCGAACTGGGCCAGATCAAGAACGGCACCGTGCTCGCGGGCATGCTCAACCCGTTCAACAACGACCTCATCGCCAAGATGGCCGAATGCGGCATCACCGCCTTCGCCCTCGAAGCCGCGCCACGCACTTCCCGGGCACAGAGCCTGGACGTGCTGTCCTCGCAGGCCAACATCGCCGGCTACAAGGCCGTGTTGCTCGCCGCTCACCACTATCCACGCTTCATGCCGATGCTGATGACCGCCGCCGGTACGGTGAAAGCCGCCCGCGTGCTGATCCTCGGTGCCGGCGTGGCCGGCCTGCAGGCCATCGCCACGGCCAAGCGCCTGGGTGCGGTGATCGAGGCCTCGGACGTGCGTCCGGCGGTGAAGGAGCAGATCGAGTCCCTCGGTGCCAAGTTCATCGATGTGCCGTACGAGACCGACGAGGAGCGCGAATGCGCCCAGGGCGTCGGCGGCTATGCCCGGCCGATGCCGGCGAGCTGGATGCAACGCCAGGCGCAGGCCGTGCACGAGCGCGCCAAACAGGCGGATATCGTCATCACCACCGCGCTGATCCCGGGCCGCAAGGCGCCGACCCTGCTCAGCGCGGAAACCGTGGCGCAGATGAAACCCGGCTCGGTGGTCATCGACCTCGCCGCAGCCCAGGGCGGCAACTGCCCGCTGACCGTCGCCGACCAGGTCGTCGTGGAAAACGGCGTGACCATCGTCGGCCCGACCAACCTGCCGGCCCAGGTCGGCGCCGATGCCTCGGCGCTGTACGCACGCAACCTGCTGGACTTCATGAAGCTGCTGTTCGACAAGGACGGCGCCCTGACCATCAACCTCGAAGACGACATCGTCGCCGCGTGCCTGATGTGCCGCGACGGCCAGGTCATCCGCAAGAACGGATAAGGAGCCCGTAATGGAAGACATGCTGATTTCCCACGGCGTCTACAACCTGATCATCTTCGTGCTGGCGATCTACGTCGGTTACCACGTGGTCTGGAACGTCACCCCTGCGCTGCACACCCCGCTGATGGCGGTGACCAACGCCATTTCCGCCATCGTCATCGTCGGCGCCATGCTCGCCGCCGCCCTGACCGTCACCCCGCTGGGCAAGGTCATGGGCACCCTCGCGGTCGCCCTGGCGGCGGTGAACGTGTTCGGTGGATTCCTCGTCACCCGGCGCATGCTGGAGATGTTCAAGAAGAAAGCCGCGAAGGCAGAGGGGCAGAAGTAAACATGAGCATGAACCTGGTAACCCTTCTCTACCTGGTGGCGTCGGTGTGCTTCATCCAGGCCCTCAAAGGCCTGTCGCACCCGACCACTTCGCGCCGCGGCAACCTGTTCGGCATGCTCGGCATGGCCCTGGCAGTGTTCACCACCGTCGGCCTGATCTACAAGCTCGGTGCAGAACTGGCCACCGACGGCATCGCCTACGTGATCGTCGGCCTGCTGGTCGGCGGCAGCGCCGGCGCGATCATGGCCAAGCGCGTGGAAATGACCAAGATGCCGGAGCTGGTGGCGTTCATGCACAGCATGATCGGCCTGGCGGCGGTGTTCATCGCCATCGCGGCGGTGGTCGAGCCACAGTCCCTGGGCATCGTCAGCGCCATCAGCGACCCGATCCCCACCGGCAACCGCCTGGAACTGTTCCTCGGCGCGGCCATCGGTGCGATCACCTTCTCCGGCTCGGTCATCGCCTTCGGCAAGCTCTCGGGCAAGTACAAGTTCCGTCTGTTCCAGGGCGCGCCGGTGCAGTTCGCCGGGCAGCACAAGCTCAACCTGGTGCTGGGCCTGGCCACCATCGGCCTCGGCCTGGTGTTCACCTTCACCGGCAACTACACCGCCTTCGTGGTGATGCTGGCCCTGGCCTTCGTCATGGGCGTGCTGATCATCATCCCGATCGGCGGCGCCGACATGCCGGTGGTGGTGTCGATGCTCAACAGCTACTCGGGCTGGGCAGCAGCCGGTATCGGCTTCTCGCTGAACAACTCGATGCTGATCATCGCCGGCTCCCTGGTGGGTTCGTCCGGTGCGATCCTCTCGTACATCATGTGCAAGGCGATGAACCGTTCGTTCTTCAACGTGATCCTCGGCGGTTTCGGTGGCGATACCGATGCCGGCGCGGCGACCGGTTCGAAGGAACAGCGTCCGGTGAAGTCCGGCTCCGCCGACGACGCCACCTTCCTCCTGAGCAACGCCGACACCGTGATCATTGTCCCTGGCTACGGCCTGGCGGTGGCCCGTGCGCAGCACGCGCTGAAGGAACTGACCGAGAAGCTGACCCACGCCGGCGTGACCGTGAAATACGCGATCCACCCGGTGGCGGGGCGCATGCCCGGGCACATGAACGTACTGCTGGCCGAGGCCGAAGTGCCGTACGACCAGGTGTTCGAGATGGAGGACATCAACTCCGAGTTCGGCCAGGCCGACGTGGTCCTGGTGCTCGGCGCCAACGACGTGGTCAACCCGGCGGCGAAGAACGATCCGAAGTCGCCGATCGCCGGCATGCCGATCCTTGAAGCCTTCAAGGCCAAGACCATCATCGTCAACAAGCGCTCGATGGCCAGCGGCTACGCCGGCCTGGACAACGAACTGTTCTACCTCGACAAGACCATGATGGTCTTCGGCGATGCCAAGAAGGTCATCGAGGACATGGTCAAGGCGGTGGAATAAGCCTCTTTTGCCGCTGTGACAATAAGCCCCGGTTCGGCAACGACCGGGGCTTTTTCATGCCCGGCGCGCCGACGGAAGGCTCTATTTCAGGGGCTTGAATACGACCTTGGTCGCGGGACGAGTGTTTGCGAAAACAATAGACTGCGCACCTAGCTTCAGTAGCCCGAGATAACAATCCATGTACCGTGATCGTATTCGCTTGTCCTCGCTGCACAGTAAAGTCATGAGCGCGGCCGACGCCGCCGGCCTGATCCAGGATGGCATGACCGTTGGCATGAGCGGCTTCACCCGCGCCGGTGAAGCCAAGGCCGTTCCCCACGCGCTGGCCGAGCGCGCCAGGCAGCAGCCGCTGCAGATCAGCCTGATGACCGGCGCCAGCCTGGGCAACGACCTGGACAAGGAACTGACCGAGGCCGGCGTTCTCGCCCGGCGCATGCCGTTCCAGGTGGACAGCACCCTGCGCAAGGCGATCAACGACGGCAAGGTGATGTTCATCGACCAGCACCTGTCGGAAACCGTCGAGCAACTGCGCAACCAGCAGCTCAAGCTGCCGGACATCGCGGTCATCGAAGCGGTGGCGATCACGGAACAAGGCCACATCGTGCCGACCACCTCCGTGGGCAACTCGGCGAGCTTCGCGATCTTCGCCAAGCAGGTGATCATCGAGATCAACATGGCGCACAACGCCAACCTCGAAGGCCTGCACGACATCTATATCCCGACCTACCGCCCGACACGCACGCCGATCCCGCTGGTGAAGGTGGACGACCGCATCGGCAGCACCGCCATCCCGATCGACCCGGCGAAGATCGTCGGCATCGTCATCACCGAGCAGGCCGACTCGCCGTCCACCGTGACACCGCCGGACGAAGAAACCCAGGGCATCGCCAACCACCTGATCAACTTCCTCAAGGAAGAAGTGGCGGCAGGGCGCATGACCAACAAGCTCGGCCCGCTGCAGGCCGGCATCGGCAACATCGCCAACGCGGTGATGTGCGGCCTGATCGAGTCGCCGTTCGAAGAACTGACCATGTACTCCGAAGTGCTGCAGGACTCGACCTTCGACCTGATCGACGCCGGCAAGCTGAGCTTCGCCTCGGGCAGCTCGATCACCCTGTCGAGCCGGCGCAACGCCGACGTGTTCGGCAACCTGGAGCGCTACAAGGACAAGCTGGTGCTGCGCCCGCAGGAAATCTCCAACCACCCTGAAGTGGTGCGTCGCCTGGGCATCATCGGCATCAACACCGCGCTGGAGTTCGACCTGTACGGCAACGTCAACTCCACCCACGTCTGCGGCACGCGGATGATGAACGGCATCGGCGGCTCCGGCGACTTCGCCCGCAACGCCCACCTGGCCATCTTCGTCACCAAGTCGATCGCCAAGGGCGGCGCGATCTCCAGCGTGGTGCCGATGGTCAGCCACGTCGACCATACCGAGCATGACGTCGACATCCTGGTGACCGAGCAGGGCCTGGCCGACCTGCGTGGCCTGGCGCCGCGGGAGCGGGCGCGGGTGATCATCGACAATTGTGTGCACCCGGATTACCGCGAAGCGCTGAATGACTACTTCAGTCGCGCCTGCGAGCGGGGCGGGCATACCCCGCATATCCTGCGGGAAGCACTGGCCTGGCATGAGAACCTGGAAGAGACCGGGCGGATGCTGGCGGGCTGATTGATTCAATGCGGCCCCTGTGGGGGCGGGCTTACCCGCTCCCACAGGGCTCGCGTAGTACTTCGAACCTCAACACAACCCCTCACCAAAACAGTTTGCGATCACAACCCAGCAAAAACTGTTCTACTGTACCGGTCAAAAACCCCCGCTTTTCCGCCTTCCACCCCCGTCCGCACCCAAAAATGCACCATACTGGCGCAGACCAGTACAGTTGCGTCCATTTCGAGTGCAACAGTGCCTTTAAACAGTTAACTGCCCCATCACAATGTTGATGAACTGTATCTACTGTTATGGACGGCAGAGGAGGATCATGGGCACCAGTTAAGTTAAATCACTCCTCAATGCCGCCATAAGCGGAAGGACGCACATCATGGAACGTACCCTCAGTTCCGGTCTGGTTTTCGAAAGCAACGTTGAACAATCCAAGGCTTCCCTGCCTCTGCGCCTGCTGGCCAACCTGGTTCTGTGGCAGCGCCGCATCTCCAGCCGCCACCAACTGGCTCGCCTGGATGCCCGCCTGCTGGCCGACGCCGGTATCAGCGAAGCACAACGCTACGAAGAGCTGAGCAAGCCTTTCTGGCGTTAATGCAAGGCCCGCCGGCCATGGCCGGCACCGAATTCCGAAAAACCCGTCGCAGGTCACTGCGACGGGTTTTTTCGTTCTGGAAGGTGCGGAATAGAGCGCCTGCCTAGGCGACCAGTACAGTTTTATAAAACCTAAAAACAACCTTAACAGTTGAACTAAACGCTGTTTCGCTTGTTACGTGTTACGCTTTTTTCAACCGCCTGATTCGCCCCCACCCCGAGGAAATCGACCATGAACCGTACCCACCTGCTCGGCGCCGCCCTGTTGCTGGGCCTGGCCTCCACCGCCCACGCCACCAGCTTCGTCGTGACCACCGACGCCGTCGTGGGCGCCGTGGCGGCTTCCACCGACGCCACCTCCGACGTGAGCTCCTCGTTCCGCGACGACAAGGTCGTGCGTGCCGCCCGTGACGACGCCGCCAGCTTCGTCGCCAGCAACGGCGATATCCGCGGGGTCAAGCTGGAAAGCGCCTTCGCCCACATCCGCCAGCAACTGCCGACCCTGCAGGCCAGCGACACGCAACTGGCCCAGGCGATCCTGGCCATCTGACGGCTACGACCGGCAACACGGTGCAAAACAGCCGGGCCAGCCGCTCTGGCCCGGGCTGATGCATTGGGATAGCCTTGGCCGTCTCGTTGACAAGGCAACTGTTCCCCATGCGTTATCTGACCCTGCTGTTTGCATTGCTCGGGCCCGGGACGGCCCTGGCATTCGACACGACCACTGCCGGCACCGTCATCAGCGGCTACGCCACCAGCCAGGTGACCAGCGCCCCCTTCGACCGCAAGTGGGTACGGGCCGCCCGGGACGACGCGGCGGTCTTCGTCGCCAGCGACGGCCTGGTCCGCGGCGCGCGGCTGGAGTCGGTGATGCGCCGACTGCACCAGGAAAACCCCGATCTTCATGCTGGCGACCTTGAACTGGCGCAGGCAATTCTCGTCCAATGAGCACACCTGTTTTCCCCGGAGAAGTTCCATGCGTAACCCGCTGATCGCCGCCACCCTCGGCTTCCTCCTGCTGGCCGACGTGGCCCAGGCGCACACCCTGGTGGCCACCAGCAATATCATCGTCCGCGCCTTCGGCCGGTCGATCGATTTCACGTCCGACACCACCACCTCGATCCGCGATTCGAAAGTCGTCCGCGAAGCCCGTGACGATGCCGCCAGCTTCGTCGCCAGCAACGGCGACATCCGCGGCGCGCAACTGGAAGCCGCCTTCGATACCCTGCGTCAGCGCGTGCCTGAAGCACGTCAGGCCAGCGACCAGGTCCTGGCCGAAGCCATCCTCGCCCTGTGAAGTCCTTGCGTGCCTGGCTGCTGGGCGGCGCCCTCGCGCTGCTCAGCCTGCCCGCCCTGGCCGACCTGCAACTGAAGTTGCACGACGACGGCCTGAGCGCCGCGCAGCGCCAAGCCAGCCAGGCACTGCTCGACGAAGCCCTGCAAAAGCTTCCCCCCCGTTTCAAGACCCGGCTCGACCGCACCGTGGTGGTCAGCTGGAGCGACAGCATGCCCGAGGACGTCTACGGCCAGGCCTCGCTGGTATCGACCCTGCAACTCAACCGCCGCCTGCTGCCGAGCCTGACCGACGGCAGCGCCGCCACGCAGCAGACCGGCCGCCCCCATGGCACTGTGCGCGAGGAGCTGCTCGCCACCGTCCTCCATGAAACCACCCATATCTACGACCGCGCCCGCCTGTGGCCGGCGGACCAGCGCCGCCTGATCGTCCAGTGCCAGCGCCAGTACCAGACCCAGGGCGCCGTCGGCCTGCGCGACGAATGCCGCGGCCAGCCAGAGCGCCGCTTCACCCTCAGCGACGACCCGCGCTTCCTCGACCTGGCGGGCTGGCCGCAATACGTCGGCCGGCGCGGCGAACGCGAGCAGGACAATCACCAGGACGTACGCACCCCGGACAGCTACGAACTGAGCAGTCCCAAGGAGTTCGTCGCGGTCAACATGGAGTACTTCCTCCTCGACCCGAGCTACGCCTGCCGCCGTCCGGCCCTGCATGCCTACCTGAGCCAGCATTTCGGCTGGAGCCCGGCGCATCCGCCCTGCGAAACGGCGTTGCCCTACCTCAACGCCGGCAATGACTTCGCCAAGCAGCCGCTCGGTCAGATCGACCCGGAGCGCGTCTACTCCGTGGACTACCTGCTGGCCGAGGCCAACCAGAACTGGGTCAGCCGCTGGGGCCACAGCATGCTGCGCCTGGTGATCTGCGCCCCGGGCCGTCCGCGCGGCCCGGATTGCCGGCTCGACCTGGACCAGCACCTGGTGCTGTCGTACCGCGCCTTCGTCAACGACGTGCAGCTGTCCAGCTGGGACGGCCTGGTAGGCGCCTATCCGTCGCGACTGTTCGTGCTACCCCTGGGCCAGGTCATCGACGAATACACCAAGACCGAGCTGCGCAGCCTGTCCTCGGTGCCGCTGAAGCTGTCCCGTGACGAACTGGAGAACCTGGTGCGCCAGGCCCTGGAGATGCACTGGAGCTACGACGGCAACTACTACTTCCTCTCCAACAACTGCGCGGTGGAAACCCTCAAGCTGCTGCGTGCCGGCACCGGCAACCGGCAGCTGACCAGCCTCGACAACATCATGCCCAACGGCCTGCTGGAAGTGCTCAAGGGGCGCGGCCTGGCCGATACCAGCGTGCTCGACGACCCGCGTGAGGCCTTGCGCCTGGGCTATCGCTTCGACTCCTACCGCGACCGTTTCGACGCCATGTTCAAGGTGCTCAAGCAGCATCTGCCGATCCCCCAGGACAGCGTCGAGGCCTGGCTGGAACAGAGCGCCGAGCAACGCCGCGCCTGGTTCGACCGCGCCGACCTGCGCACCAGCGCCGCCATGCTGCTGCTGGAACAGGCCGCACTGCGCCGGCAGTTGCTGCTGGCCCAGGACGAGGTCAAGCAGCGTTACCTGAGCGGCCGATCGCGCAACGATGGCGGGGTCGACAAGGCCAACCAGACCCTGCAGCAGATCCTCGCCAACAGTGGTTTCCTCAGCAAACCTGCGGAATTGCTGGGGCAGGGAGGTTATGGGTTGCCTCAGGCGGACGAGCGGCGCGAGCTGGAAGAGAGCAGCAGCAAGCGCCAGGCCCAGTTGCAGAGCCTGAGCACCGACCTCGACAAGGAAGCCCGGGCCTTGCTGGAACCGGAGCGGGACAAGGAAATCCGCGCGGTGGAGGCCAATACCAAGCTGATCGGCGACCACCTGCGGGCGCTGCACAAGGCTGGCGGGGGGCTTGAGCTGCCCTGAGGTCAGAGCGTCTCGTGGGCCTCGCCGGGCAGGTGCTCGTCCAGGTGCAGCCAGGGCAGGCGGCTTTCGGTCCAGATATGCCGGTCGGGGCGCACGGAGGCCGGGTCATCCAGGGTAGCGATGGTGATATCGATGGTTTCCGGGCTCAGGTCGGTGGTCAGGGCCAGATGGGCCCCGCAGCGACTACAGAAATAGCGCACGCAACTGGCGGACGAGTCGTAGCGCTGCGGGGTGCCGGCCAGCCACTGGAAGCCGGCGCAGGGCACAGTGGCCCAGGTGATCACCAGGCCGCCGGAGACGCGACGGCAGATCGAGCAGTGGCAGTGGGCGATGTCGGTCAGCGGACCCTGGACCCGGTAGCGCAGGGCGCCGCAATGGCAGCCGCCTTCCTGGGATTGGCTCATGTGTTCTGCACTCCAAAAGATCAAAAAACAACCATCTGTCAGCTTTCAGTCCTCGAAAGCTGGCTGAAAGCTTAGCCCCTTAGCATCGCCTCACCACCGGCATAGCGACCGGCGCGCCAGGGCATCCCGAATTCGATCGAGCCCGGCCCACTCAACAAGAACAATGGTGATTCTGATGTCTTTCCGTACCTACCTGCGCCCGCAATTCCCCCCGCTACTCCAGCCCCAGCGCCCCGCCCGCTGATCCGTCCGTCACGTCCCCGTCCCGACGCACCACGCCTGGAGTATCCCCATGCTGACCTTCCTCGGCTTCGCCATGGTCATCACCTTCATGTACCTGATCATGACCAAGCGCCTGTCGGCCTTGATCGCGCTGATCCTGGTACCGATCCTGTTCGCCCTGTTCGGCGGCTTCTCCGCCAAGATCGGCCCGATGATGCTGGAAGGCATCAGCAAGCTCGCGCCGACCGGCGTCATGCTGATGTTCGCCATCCTCTACTTCGCCCTGATGATCGACTCCGGCCTGTTCGACCCGGCCGTGCGCAAGATCCTCAAGCTGGTCAAGGGCGACCCGCTGAAAGTCTCGGTGGGCACCGCCGTGCTGGCCCTGGTCGTGTCCATGGACGGTGACGGCGCCACCACCTACATGATCTGCTGCGCCGCCATGCTGCCACTGTACAGCCGCCTGGGCATGAGCCCGCGGATCATGGCCGGCCTGATCATCCTCGCCGGCGGGGTGATGAACATGACCCCCTGGGGCGGCCCCACCGCCCGCGCCGCCAGCGCCCTGCACGTCGATCCATCGGACATCTTCGTGCCGATGATCCCGGCCATGCTCGCCGGTGTCGTGGCCATCCTCGCCATCGCCTACATGTACGGCAAGCGCGAGCGCGCCCGCCTGGGCGA
Organism: Paucimonas sp.; assembly: GCA_031253995.1. Classification (GTDB taxonomy): domain Bacteria; phylum Pseudomonadota; class Gammaproteobacteria; order Pseudomonadales; family Pseudomonadaceae; genus Aquipseudomonas. The sequence goes on from JAIRVG010000058.1 coordinate 13,759, forward strand.
ACTGCACCTGCCGGGTGACGAGATCGACCATAGCGAGATCACCGTGTCCCAGTACCCGGACGCCCGTCGCCCGAAACTGCTGTGGTTCAACGGCGCCCTGACCGCCGCGCTGATGGTGGCCCTGGTCGCCGGCCTGCTGCCGCTGCCGGTGCTGTTCATGATCGCCTTCAGTATCGCGATGATCGTCAACTACCCGTGCCTGCAGCAGCAGAAGGACCGCATCGCCGCCCACGCCGGCAGCGTGCTGGCGGTCACCGGCCTGATCTTTGCCGCCGGTATCTTCACCGGCATCCTGTCCGGCACCGGTATGGTCGAGGCCATGTCGAAGAGCCTGCTGGCGGTGATTCCGGAGGCCCTGGGCCCGTACCTGGCGGTGATCACGGCAATCGTCAGCATGCCGTTCACCTTCTTCATGTCCAACGATGCCTTCTACTACGGCGTGCTGCCGGTGCTGTCGGAAGCGGCCAGCCACTACGGCATCTCGCCAGTGGAAATGGCCCGCGCCTCGATCGTCGGCCAGCCGGTGCACCTGCTCAGCCCGCTGGTACCGTCGACCTACCTGCTGGTGGCCCTGGCCGGAATCGAGTTTGGTGACCACCAGCGCTTCACCTTGAAGTGGGCGGTGCTAGTCTGCCTGTGCATAATGTTCGCCGCGCTGCTCATGGGAATTTTCCCGCTGTTCAGTAGCCTGTAATAACAGAACCACCCAACCCGTTCGCGCGCTGATCCAGGCGCGCGACGTCTTACGCTCGAAGGAACAAACATGGAATGGCTGACCAGCCCGGAAATCTGGGTTGCCTTTTTCACCCTGACCGCACTCGAAATCGTGCTCGGGATCGACAACATCATCATGATCTCGATCCTGGTCAGCCGCATGCCCAAGCACATGCAACAGCGCACCCGGATCTTCGGCCTGGCCCTGGCCATGGTCACGCGGATCCTGCTGCTGCTCTCGATCACCTGGGTCATGCGCCTTACCGACGACCTGTTCCACGTCTTCGGCCAGGGCATTTCCGGGCGTGACCTGATCCTGTTCTTCGGCGGCCTGTTCCTGCTGTGGAAAAGCTCCCAGGAGATCTACCACGGCCTCGAAGGCGAAGACGAAAGCGCCGACGAACCAAGCAGCGGTGCGGGGGGCAAGTTCCTGTTCACCATCGTCCAGATCGCCATTATCGACATCGTGTTCTCCCTGGACTCGGTGATCACCGCGGTGGGCATGGTGTCCCATGTGCCGGTGATGATCGCCGCGATCATCGTCGCCGTGCTGGTGATGATGCTCTGCGCCAAGGCCATCAGCGACTTCATCGACAAGCACCCGTCGCTGAAGATGCTCGCCCTGTCGTTCCTGATCGTGGTGGGTACCGTGCTGATCGCCGAAGCCTTCGAAGTCCACGTGCCGAAGGGCTACGTCTACTTCGCCATGGCCTTCTCCCTGGCCGTGGAAGCGATCAACATCCGCATGCGCACCGCCATGGCGAAGAAGCGCGACCAGGAACCGAGCGAGCCGGTGAAACTTCGCAAGGACATCCCGGGTCAGTAATACTGGCCAGTCGCTGAATCAAGGCCCCTCTCGGGGCCTTTTTTCATTGTGCGTCAGTGACAAACCCGCTGGCGCCAAGGCTTCTGGCGGACTAAAGCTTAAAGGGAGCACTGGAAACAACCGCCGTCCTCACGGCCAGGCTCCGAGCGTCATTCATTCGCCCCGCTGGGGCACGGAAAAACAGGGGGCCCAGCATGCTGACCCTGCTCAATCTATTGTCAGCCGTCGCCCTGCTGATCTGGGGCACGCACATCGTCCGTACCGGCATCCTGCGGGTGTACGGTTCCAACCTGCGCCGGGTCATCAGCCAGAACATGGCGCGAAGGCCACTGGCGTTCATCGCCGGGATCCTGGTCACCGCCATGGTGCAGAGCAGCAACGCCACGGCGATGCTGGTGACTTCGTTCGTCGGCCAGGGCCTGATGGCGCTGACCCCGGCGCTGGCGATCATGCTCGGCGCCGACGTCGGTACGGCGCTGATGGCGCGGGTGCTGACCCTCGACCTGTCGTGGCTGTCGCCGCTGCTGATCTTCCTCGGGGTGATCTTCTTCCTCTCGCGCAAGCAGACCCGCGCCGGCCAGCTCGGCCGTGTGGGCATCGGCCTGGGCCTGATCATCCTCGCCCTGCAGCTTATCGTCGAAGCCGCCACGCCCATCACCACGGCCCAGGGGGTCAAGGTGCTGTTCGCCTCGCTGACCGGGGACATCCTGCTCGACGCCCTGATCGGCGCCTTGTTCGCGATGGTGTCCTACTCCAGCCTGGCCGCCGTGCTGCTCACCGCGACCCTGGCCGGTGCCGGGGTGATCGGCCTGCCGGTGGCCATCGGCCTGGTGATCGGCGCCAACATCGGCAGCGGCCTGCTGGCGTTCATCGGCACCAGCATGCGCAACACCGCCGGGCGCCAGGTCGCCCTCGGCAGCCTGCTGTACAAGCTGATCGGCCTGCTGGTGACCATTCCGCTGCTGCACCCGCTGGTGGACTGGATGGACGGCCTGAACTTCCGCCCCGCCGAGCTGGTGATCGGTTTCCACCTGCTCTACAACAGCCTGCGCTGCCTGACCCTGCTGCCCACGGTCAAGCTCATGGCCCGCGCCTGCACCTGGCTGCTGCCGGAGCGTCCTGACCCCAACGGCCATACCGCGCCGCGCCATCTCGACCCGGCCGCCCTGGCCACCCCGAGCCTGGCCCTGGCCAACGCCGTGCGCGAAACCCTGCGCCTCGGCGACCTCGTCGACAGCATGCTCGACGCCATGCACGGCGTGCTGCGCGGTACGCACACGGCGGTATCGCAGGAAGTCCGTGCCCTCGGCGACGACGTCGAGGCGCTGTACAACGCGATCAAGCTGTACCTGGCGCAGATGCCCCGGGAAGACCTCAGCGAGCAGGACAGCCAGCGCTGGGCCGAGATCATCGAGCTGGCGCTGAACCTGAAGATGGCCGCCGACCTGATCGAACGCATGCTGCGCAAGATCCAGCAGCAGAAGACCTCGCAGCGCCGCGAGTTTTCCGAAGTTGGCCTGGAGGAACTGACCGGCCTGCAAGCCCAGCTACTGGCCAACCTGCGCCTTGGCCTGTCGGTGTTCCTCAGCGCCGACCCGGAAAGCGCGCGCCAGTTGCTGCGGGAAAAGCGCCGCTTCCGTGCCCAGGAGCGGCGCCTGGCCCATGCCCACGTCAGCCGCCTGCAGCGCAAGGTGGTACAAAGCATCGAGACCAGCGCCCTGCACCTGGAGCTGATCGCCGACATGAAAAGATTGAATTCATTGTTCTGTAGCAGTGCCTATGTGGTACTCGGTGGTCATGACACGGGTGGGCTGCTGATCGACAGCGTGCCGGATGAAATCCACTCGCCGTGACCCCGTGCCGCCTCGAACCGGTTCAAGGAAGTACTTCATGCGTTGCCTGATCTTCGTCTGCCTGTTGCTGGGTTGTGCCCCCGGCTTTGCCCTCGATCGCAACCAGGTCGAGGGCTACCTGCTGCCCAACGGCCTGCAGGTGCTGCTCAAGCCGGGCTATGAGCGCGACCATGTGTCGATCCGCCTGGTGGTGGGGATCGGCTTCGACGACTTCGGATGCGAGCAGAAGGAGCTGCCGCACCTGCTCGAACACCTGCTGTTCAGCGGCGTCGACGACAGCGGCGAGGGTGGCCTGGAGCGGCGCATGCAGGCCCTGGGCGGCGAGTGGAACGCCTACACCAGCAGCGCCGACACCACCTTCGTCATCGAGGCACCGGCGCGCAACCAGCGCAAGGTTCTCGACCTGCTGCTGGCGATCATCCAGCAGACCCGGATCGACGACGATGACCTGGAGCTGTCCAGACGCATCGTCGAGCGCGAGGACGGCGGGCATTACTCGCACCTGCAGCGCTGGCTCGACCGCCAGGACCTCGGCCAGCGCTCCAGCGACCAGCTGGCGGTTGAGCTGGGCCTCAAGTGCGCCGAGCGCTCCAGCATCGAGGACATGACCGTGGAGCAGGTGGACGAGGTGCGCCAGCGCTGGTACGCATCGAACAACATGACGCTGATCGTGGTGGGCGGGCTGGACAAGGTGTTGCCGGCCTATCTGGAGCGGACCTGGGGCGAGCTGGAGCCGGTGGAGCCTGCCGAGCGCCGGGCGCTGGACGGTGTCACCCACCAGGCCGAGGCCAACCGCACGCTGATTCGCGGTGTGCTGGGCAACGGCGCGCGGCTGAGCTGGAAGTTCCTGGAGCCGGTACTGGACAACGGCCACGATGAAACCCTGGAGTTGTTGCAGCGCTACATGGAATGGGCGCTGTACGACGAATTGCGCCTCAAGCATGGCCTGTCCTACGGGCCCTGGAGCCAGCGCGAGAGCTTTGGCGACAGCGGGATGTTCAGTCTCAATGCCGACCTGGAGCGGGACCAGGTGGAAGAAGCGGAGGAGGTGATCGAAGCCATGCTCCAGCGCCTGCGCAAGGACGGGCTGGACCCGCGGACCTTCGAGCGGATCAAGGCGGCGGCCATCGCCCGCGAGGCCTGGACCACCCAGGGCAACAGTGCGCTGGCGGATTACTACTGGGGGGCGTTGAACGGCTATGTCGACGGGCGTTTCGTCGATCCGGCACAGCGGCTGCGCGGGGTAAGCCTGGAAGAGGCGAATCAGGCGATGCGGGAGCTGTTCAAGGAAGCCGGGTGGGTGAGGGTGGAGAAGCCCTTGCTGGGGTATGACGAACTGTTCTGGATGGGGGTGTTGGGGGTTGTGCTGGTGGTGGTTGGGGTAGGGATCTGGTATCGCCGGCGGTCTTGAGGGCCTCATCGCTGGCAAGCCAGCTCCCACAGGGTCCGCGGTGCATGCAATCCCTGTGGGAGCTGGCTTGCCAGCGACGAGGCCCGAACAGATGAAAACCAAGGTATCCTTGTAACCGTATTTTTCAGATCTCTGCGAACACCCCAAATGCCCATCTACGTCCAGCGCATCATCGAACTGATCAAGCGCTACCCCGGGGTCATCGCACTCGGTGGCTTCATCTCCGGCATCGGCAGCTTCATCCTCGTCGACCGCCAGGAGAGCCTGGCCAGCTGGGTCGCCATCCTGATGCTGGTGAGCTGGGTCTGGCTGATGCTGGAAAACACCTTCACCGAGCTGTTCAGCCGCACCTTCAAGCGCGAGATCCCGCAACCGCTGCTGCGCTACGCGACGCAGATGATCCACCAGGAAAGCCTGTTCTTCGTCCTGCCGTTCTTCTTCGTCACCACCACCTGGAACAGCGGCCAGCTGATCTTCACCGGCCTGCTCGGCGCCGCCGGCCTGGTGTCGATCATCGACCCGCTGTACTACAAGTGGGTGGCGCCGCGGCGCTGGCTGTTCATGGCCCTGCACACCCTGACCCTGTTCGCGGCGATGCTCACCGCGCTGCCGATCATCCTCCATCTGACCACCGCCGAGAGCTTCAAGCTGGCCCTGGGCGTGGCCATGCTGCTGTCCTTCCCGAGCCTGGCCAGCAGCTTCCCGATCAACCACTGGCGCCGCGGCGTGGCCCTGGTGCTGGTGACCCTGGCGGTCGGCGGCGCCGGCTGGCTGCTGCGCTCCTGGGTGCCACCGGCAACCCTGTGGATGACCGAAGTGGCAATCAGCACCGACGTGCGCGACCGTACCCCGAGCGAAAGCCTCAAGGAGGTCCCGGCCAGCCAGATCCGCAGCAGCGGGCTCTACGCCTACACCGCGATCAAGGCGCCACGCGGGCTGAACGAGCGGATCTATCACGTCTGGCAGCTGGACGGCAAAGAAGTCGACCGCATCGCCCTGAACATCAACGGCGGACGCAAGGAAGGCTACCGCGCCTGGACCCACAAGCAGGTGTTCCCCGGCAACCCGGTGGGGCGCTGGCAGGTGCGGGTGCTGACCGAGGATGGCCAGGTGATCGGCGTGCTGCGCTTCCGTGTGGTAGACGACGGTCAAGCGCCTGCAAATTAGTGGCGCTATGCTGTCGGACGGCGTACTGAAGCGCCCATGGACGAATGGAGCCTATGACCACCGCCAGCGCCATCCTCGACACCAGTAGCAGCCCGCCCTGCCTGCGGCTAAGCGGCGACTGGACCCTGGCCAACTACGCCAGCCTCAAGCACAGCACCAGCGCCCTCGGCGGCCAGTACGGCGAGGACACCCGGGTCGACCTGAGCCAGCTCGGCAAGCTCGACACCGCTGGCGCCTCGCTGCTGGTGGAGTTGCTCGGCCCGCAGCGCCTCAAGCAGCTGGAAGCCGACAGCCCGCTCCCCGAAGCCAGCCGCCACCTGCTGCACAGCGTGCAATGGTCGCTCAACGAATTCTGCATCCCGCCGCGCCACCCCGAAGTCCCGGTGCTGACCCAACTGCTGGCACGCATCGGCGCCGCAGTGGACACCCTCTACCAGGACAGCCGGCAACTGCTCGGTTTCATCGGCCTGATCATCGCCACCCTGGTCACCCGCGCCTTCCAGCCGAAACGCTGGCGCATCACCCCGGTGGTCGCCCATATCGAACAGACCGGCCTCGACGCCGCGCCCATCGTCGCCCTGCTGACCTTCCTGGTGGGCGCGGTGGTGGCCTTCCTCGGCGCCACGGTGCTGGCCAGCTTCGGCGCCAGCATCTTCACCGTGGACCTGGTGGCCTTCTCCTTCCTCCGTGAATTCGGCGTGCTGCTCACGGCCATCCTCATGGCCGGCCGCACCGCCAGCGCCTTTACCGCGCAGATCGGCTCGATGAAGGCCAACGAGGAAATCGACGCCATCCGCACCCTCGGCCTGGACCCGGTGGAAATGCTGGTGATCCCCCGGGTGCTGGCGCTGCTGATCGCCCTGCCGTTGCTGACCTTCCTCGCCATGCTCTGCGGCATCGTCGGCGGCGGCGTGGTCTGCGCGCTGTCGCTGGATATCTCGCCGGCCATGTTCCTCTCGCTGCTGGAGAGCGACATCGGCGTGCAGCACTTCCTGGTCGGCCTGCTCAAGGCACCGTTCTTCGCCTTCCTGATCGCCGCCATCGGCTGCCTGGAAGGCTTCAAGGTCAGCGGCAGCGCCGAATCCGTCGGCGCCCACACCACCTCGGCGGTGGTCCAGTCGATCTTCGTGGTGATCATGCTCGACGCCGTGGCTGCGCTGTTCTTCATGGAGATGGGCTGGTGAGCGACGACACCCGGGAAAAAGTCATCGAAGTCCGCGGCCTGTGCAACCGCTTCGGCCCGCAGAGCGTGCACGAGAACCTCGACCTGGACCTGTACCGCGGCGAGATCCTCTCCGTGGTGGGCGGCTCCGGCAGCGGCAAATCGGTATTGCTGCGCAGCATCGTCGGCCTGCGCCGGCCCAACGAGGGCCAGGTGCGGGTATTTGGCGAGGACCTGTCCAGCGCCAGCGAGCAGCAGCGCTCGCTGATCGAACGGCGCTTCGGCGTGCTGTTCCAGAAGGGCGCGCTGTTTTCCTCGCTGACCGTCACCGAGAACGTCGCCCTGCCGCTGATCGAGCACGCCGGCCTGTCCCGCGATGACGCCGAGCACCTGGCCGGGGTCAAGCTGGCCCTGGCCGGCCTGCCGCAGACCGCAGCGGACAAATACCCGGCCTCGCTGTCGGGCGGCATGATCAAGCGCGCCGCCCTGGCCCGCGCCCTGGCCCTGGACCCGGACATCCTGTTCCTCGACGAACCCACCGCCGGCCTCGACCCCATCGGCGCGGCGGCCTTCGACCAGTTGATCCTGACCCTGCGCGACGCCCTGGGCCTGAGCGTGTTCCTCATCACCCACGACCTGGACACCCTCTACACCATCAGCGACCGGGTCGCCGTGCTGGCGCAGAAGAAGGTGCTGGTGGCGGCGCCGATCGAGCAGGTGGCGGAAACCGACGACCCGTGGATTCACGAGTATTTCCATGGCCCCCGTGGCCGTGCGGCCTACACGGCCGCGACAGCGTTGAAGGAGAAGTGAGATGGAAACCCGCGCACATCATGTGCTGATCGGCATGGTCACCGTGCTGGTGGTGGCCGGCGCCATGCTCTTCGGCCTGTGGCTGGCCAAGTCCAGCGTCGATGCCACCTTCAAGGACTACGAGGTGGTGTTCAACGAGGCGGTCACCGGCCTGTCCCGCGGCAGCGCCGTGCAATACAGCGGGATCAAGGTGGGCGACGTGATGAGCCTGCGCCTCGACCCCAACGACCCGCGCCGGGTGCTGGCGCATATCCGCCTCAACGCCGACACCCCGGTGAAGCAGGACACCCAGGCCAAGCTGACCCTCACCGGTGTCACCGGTACCTCGCTGATCCAGCTCAGCGGCGGCACCCCGGACAGCCCGCCGCTGGTGGGCAAGGGCGGCAAGCTGCCGGTGATCATCGCCTCGCCTTCGCCCATCGCCCGCCTGCTGACCAACAGCAGCGACCTGGTGACCAACATCAACCTGCTGCTGCACAACGCCAACCGCCTGTTCTCCGAGGAAAACGTCGACCGCCTGGGCACAACCCTGGCCAACCTGGAACAGACCACCGGCGCCGTCGCCGGACAGCGCGACGACATCAGCCAGGCCATCAGGCAGTTGTCGACCCTCGGCAAGCAGGCCGGCACCGCCATGGAGCAGACCAGCGAGCTGATGCGCAACGCCAACCAGCTGCTGGGCAGCCGCGGGCCGGAGATCGCCCGCAGCGCCGACGACGCGATGAAGTCCCTGGCGCAGAGCACCGCGACCCTCAACGCCCTGCTGGAAAGCAACCGCGACGCCATCGACAGCGGCGCCCAGGGCTTTCGCGACCTCTCTCCGGCGATCCGTGAACTACGCGACACCCTCAACTCGCTCAAGGCCATCTCCCGGCGCCTTGAAGCCAACCCCAGTGGCTACCTGCTGGGCCGTGACCAAAGCAAGGAGTTCGAGCCATGAGCCTCGCCAGTCGCCTGTCCCTGGCCGTATTGATCAGCCTGAGCAGCGCCTGCTCGATCCTGCCCAAGGCGGAGAACGCCGACGTCTACCGCCTGCCGGCCGCGGCCACGACCGCCTCGACGGCTGCGCCGGTGAACTGGTCGCTGCGGATCAACAAGCCGATCACCAGCGACGCGCTGAACGTGCCGCGCATCGCCGTGGTGCCGCAGGGCAACGTGCTCAGCAGCTACAAGGGCGCGCGCTGGACCGACCCGGCCCCGGCCTTGCTGCGCAATCGCATTCTCGATGCCTTCCAGCGTGACGGCCGGGTGCCGCGGCTGAGCGCCGACGACAGCAACCTGCAATCGGATTTCGAGTTGGTGGGTGAGTTGCAGGCGTTCCAGAGCGAATACACGGCGCAGGGCATCGAGGTGGTGGTGCGCCTCGATGCCCGGCTGGTGGACGGGCGCAGCCAGCGCACGCTGACCAGCCGCATCTTCGAAGTGCGCCAGCCACAGGCCGACAAGAGCGTGCCGGCGGTGGTGGCCGGGCTGGGCCAGGCCACCGACAGGCTGACCGCGCAGCTACTGGACTGGACCCTGAACCAGGGCAACCAGTACCGTCAGGCGAAGAACCAGTAGCACACGCCGATGGCGCCCAGCACCCCGGCCAGCTCGGCCAGCAGGGCGCAGCCCACGGCGTGGCGGGTGCGCTGGATGCCGACGGCGCCGAAGTACACCGCCAGCACGTAGAAGGTGGTTTCGGTGCTGCCCTGCACCGTGGCGGCGACCAGGGCCGGGAAGCTGTCGACGCCGTGGGTCTGCATGGTCTCGATCAGCATGGCCCGCGCCGCGCTGCCGGAGAACGGCTTGACCATGGCCGTGGGCAGGGCGTCGACGAAGCGGGTGTCCCAGCCCAGCCATTCCACCGTATGACGGATGCCGTCCAGGCCGAACTCCAGCGCCCCGGAGGCGCGCAGCACGCCGACCGCGCAGAGCATCGCCACCAGGTATGGCAGGAGGTTCTTGGCCACGTCGAAACCTTCCTTGGCGCCTTCGACGAAGGTTTCGTACACCTTGACCTTCTTCAGCGCGCCGATCAGCAGGAACAGCATGATCAGGCCGAACAGGGTGAGGTTGCCGAGGATCGACGACAGGCTGGCCAGGGCGGCGGCGGACATGCTCGCCAGCAGGGCCATGAACCCGCCGAGCAGCAGCGCCCCGGGAATCAGGTAGGCGAGCACCACCGGGTCCCACAGGCGCAGGCGCTGGACGATGGCCACCGAGAGCAGGCCGACCAGGGTGGAGCAGCTGGTGGCGAGCAGGATAGGCAGGAACACCAGGGTCGGATCCATGGCGCCTTGCTGGGCGCGGTACATGAAGATGGTCACCGGCAGCAGGGTCAGGGACGAGGCGTTGAGCACCAGGAACAGGATCTGCGCGTTGCTGGCGGTGGTGGGGCTGGGGTTCAGCTCCTGCAGCGCGCGCATGGCCTTGAGGCCGATGGGCGTGGCGGCGTTGTCCAGGCCCAGGCCGTTGGCAGCGAAGTTCAGGGTGATCAGGCCGAGGGCCGGGTGGCCGGGCGGCACTTCCGGCATCAGGCGGCGGAACAGCGGGCCGAGGACCTTGGCCAGCCATTCGACGATGCCGGCCTGCTCGGCGATCTTGAGGAAGCCCAGCCACAGGGTCAGGGTGCCGAACAGCAGGACCATGACTTCCACCGAGAGCTTGGCCATGGCGAAGATGCTTTCCACCATTGCCGCGAAGATGCCTGCGTTACCCCCTACCAGCCACTGCCCCAGGGCAGAGATGGCCGCCACCACGAAAAAACCGAGCCAAAGGCCATTGAGCATTCGAAAGTCCCCTTGAAGATGGGCTGAATGATAGCGGCCACCTGAAGTGGTGTCGTCATCGAAGGTACGGCGACCGGATACAAAAAGCCCCGACGGGTCGGGGCTTTCTTCAGGTCAGGCAGGACTCAGGAATTGACGGTCTTGCCTTCGGCAACCGCTTCCTTGCTGCGCCAGTGCGGCAGCGAGTTCCAGTACTTCTGGCCTTTCTCGGCGTCGTACATGCCTTCCCAACGAGCGATCACCAGCACCGCCAGGGCGTTGCCGATCACGTTCAGCGCGGTACGGGCCATGTCCATGATGCGGTCGACACCGGCGATGAAGGCCAGGCCTTCCAGCGGAATGCCCACGCTGCTCAGGGTCGCCAGCAGCACCACGAAGGAAACGCCCGGCACGCCGGCGATACCCTTGGAGGTAACCATCAGGGTCAGCACCAGCAGCAACTGCTGGCTGATGGACAGGTCGATGCCGTACAGCTGGGCGATGAAGATCGCCGCGATGCTCTGGTACAGGGTCGAACCGTCGAGGTTGAACGAGTAGCCGGTTGGTACCACGAAGCTGCAGATGGCCTTCGGCGCACCGTAGGCTTCCATCTTCTCGATGACCCGCGGCAGCACGGTTTCGGAGCTGGCGGTGGAGTAGGCCAGGACCAGCTCGTCCTTGAAGATGCGCATCAGCTTGATGATCGAGAAGCCGAACAGGCGCGCCACCAGGCCCAGCACCATGAAGGCGAAGAAGGCGATGGCGAAGTACACCAGCAGCACCAGCTTGGCCAGCGGCAGCAGCGAGGCGAAGCCGAAGTTGGCGACAGTCACGGCGATCAGGGCGAATACGCCGATCGGGGCGTAGTTCATGATCATGTGGGTGACCTTGAACATGGCTTCGGAAACGCCCTGGAAGGTCTTCACCAGCGGGTCGCGGATTTCCGCGTTGAGGCTCGACAGGCCCAGGCCGAACAGCACCGAGAAGAAGATGATCGGCAGCATTTCACCGCGCATCAGCGCCGCGAAGATGTTCGACGGGATCAGGTTGAGGATGGTCTCGATGAACGCGTGTTCATGCTGCACCTCGGCTGCGGTGGCCTGGTACTTGGAGATATCCACGGTGCCCAGGGTGCTCATGTCGATGCCGGCGCCCGGGTGGAACAGGTTGGCCAGGACCAGGCCGACCACGATGGCGATGGTGGTGACGATCTCGAAGTAGATGATGGTCTTGAGGCCGATACTGCCAAGTTTCTTCGCGTCGCCTACCCCGGCGATACCCACGATCAGCGACGAGATCACGATCGGGATGACGATCATCTTGATCAGGCGAATGAAGATGTCACCGGCCGGCTGCAGGACGTTGCTGATCCACCATGCCTTTTCTGCACTGAAGTGATTCAGCAAGGCACCGATGGCGATACCCAGCATCAGGCCGATGAGGATCTGCCAGGCGAGGCTCAGTTTTGCCTTCTTCATGTCATTACCTTTTTGTTCAAGTGGACACGGGCATTGCGCTGTAACCGGCATTCCAGAGCGGCTGATAGCCCTTCTGAAACCTTCTTCGGCGACAGCCAACGACACCGCGCAGGGTCGTCGCGAGCGAACGGATACGAACGCCGGCTGGCGAAAAAAGGCGCAACTATTCAGGGGGGAAGGGGCCAGGTCTAATGCCGTAAACGAGTAGCCCATGCCGAATCGGCATGACTTTTTGGCCGAAAAACGGGCGTCTCAAGGGGTTGGGAAAGCGTCGTTCGGAATTCCGAATAGGACCGATCCGCCATATTTCGGCCGATTCACAGGGTAGTCCGGCCGACGAAAGTGTCAGTGTTCGACAATCCGAATGGGTAGAAAATGGCCATCGGCGCGTCAGAAAAAGCGCGAAAAAAATTTCCCGGACGGACGAATGGGTGGCCGATTTGCCACCTGTCGGAAGAAAGGGAGGGAAAGATGCTGCCGGGAGGGTCCGTTCAAGTCGCCCCGTTTCCAGAACACCTGACAGACCCGTTCCCGGCATTGCTTGCCTGACCCGGCCCTCATCGGAGGCACTCCTTGTACCCCTAGGCCCCTCCGATCTTGCAACAATCAGAGCGGCCCGGCCCCTTGGTCATGCGGTCACCTTCCTCGGGTGGCCGCAGCATGGAAGCCTGAACGGCGAAAAAGTTCAGCTTCCGCTAGAGCACCGTTGCGCCCGGCGGCGCCTCAGTACCAGTTCGGATCACGTTTGAGCTGCTCCCTGAGCATGGCCTGCATGCCTTCGTCGGGCTTGCCGATCCAGCGGTAGTCGGCATGACGGGTCGGCGACTTGTCGCCAGGCAACCCTTCGGGCACCTCCACCAACATCCCGTAAGCCTCGTCCTTGTCCCAGCTGAACGCCACGATCAGGCGCTTGTTCAGGCATTTGCCGGCGCTTTCACAGACCGGTCCTACCAGATACTTGTCGCCGTCTTCCTCGACCGCAGACATCTGCTGTTCGGAAACGCCGCTCAGGTTGATCACCCAATCCGGCAGGCGTTCCTCTTTCTCGACCACGTCTTGCCAGGTTTCCCGATACTCGGGGTCCGAGCCGAGCAACTCGGTGGCCCGGACCTGGCCATCATTGGCCGCCATTGCCGCCGAACCGCCGCCCAGCAACAGGGCGACGGCCAGGGCGTTGCGTATCACGCCTTTCATTGACTCAGCCTCGACCGCGACGACCAAAGAAGAAGGAAGCCACGAACAGCACCAGGAAGATAATGAAGAGGATCTTCGCGATACCGGTAGCGGCGCCGGCGATACCACCGAAGCCCAGCACGGCAGCGACAATGGCGATGATCAGGAAGGTGATGGCCCAACTCAACATGGTGATTCTCCTTCTGTTTTGGAAAAGGTCCGCACTCGTCTAGAACACCCAGCGTTCGACCGGCGCGGTTTCCTGCGCGGTGGCGGCGGGCAGCGCCCGGGAGCGCATGACGGGAGCGGTTGGCAACGGCATGGCACGGCTTTCATGAATGCGCGCGACCTGGGTAGCGAGCTGGCTGTCGACCTGATGCGCCTGCCAGGCGTGGTGCAATTGCCCGGCAACCAGTGTCAACAGCAACGCCAGGACCAGAAACAGCGCCTGACGCAAATGATGTGGCGATATAAGCACCAGGGCGGCGGGGGTACTTTTCATGTGCCGGGCTCCTCTTGCTGCATCTTGTTATGACCTGGAAGGGTCATTGCAGCCTGCATGCCAGCCTTTAACGATTGGATTTATCGTTATAAATCAATGACTTATATACTCGCGAGAAAGCGACCGGGGCGCATCCTGCACGATGCCCCCTCGTGCGGTCGTGCGTTTTGCATGACGCGTGACGGTTTTTCCGCGTCAAAAACCCCGACAGACGGTCGAAAACCGCGAGCTAGCATGCAAGGGAAGGAATGAATCAGAATCAACCATGCAACTTGCCCGATTTTTCCGACACTAACCAAGATAATTCCTAAGGAGCGCAGGAAAATGGAGTCAGCCCCGGACCCTCAAGGCCGCATTCTGCTGGTGGACGACGAGTCCGCCATTTTGCGTACCTTCCGTTATTGCCTGGAGGATGAGGGTTATACCGTCGCCACGGCGAACAGCGCGGCCCAGGCCGAGACGCTGCTGCAGCGACAGGTATTCGACCTGTGCTTCCTCGACCTGCGCCTGGGCGAGGACAACGGCCTCGACGTGCTGGCGCAGATGCGCATCCAGGCACCGTGGATGCGGGTGGTGATCGTCACCGCCCACTCCGCCGTGGACACCGCCGTGGACGCGATCCAGGCCGGCGCCGCCGATTACCTGGTCAAGCCCTGCAGCCCCGACCAACTGCGCCTGGCCACCGCCAAGCAGCTGGAAGTGCGCCAGCTCTCCGCGCGCCTGGAAGCCCTGGAAGGCGAAGTGCGCAAGCCCAAGGACGGCCTGGATTCCCACAGCCCGGCCATGATGGTGGTGCTGGAAACCGCGCGGCAGGTGGCGACCACCGACGCCAACATCCTTATCCTCGGCGAGTCCGGTACCGGTAAAGGCGAGCTGGCCCGCGCCATCCACGGCTGGAGCAAGCGTGCGCGCAAGGCCTGCGTGACCATCAACTGCCCGTCGCTGACCGCCGAGCTGATGGAAAGCGAGCTGTTCGGCCATAGCCGCGGCGCCTTCACCGGGGCCAGCGAAAGCACCCTGGGCCGGGTCAACCAGGCCGACGGCGGCACCCTGTTCCTCGACGAGATCGGCGATTTCCCGCTGACCCTGCAGCCCAAGCTGCTGCGCTTCATCCAGGACAAGGAATACGAGCGGGTCGGCGATCCGGTGACCCGCCGTGCCGACGTGCGTATCCTCGCCGCCACCAACCTGAACCTGGAGGACATGGTCCGCGAGGGTCGATTCCGCGAAGACCTGCTCTACCGCCTCAACGTCATCACCCTGCACCTGCCGCCCCTGCGCGAACGCAGCGAGGACATCCTGACCCTGGCCGAGCGCTTCCTCGCCCGCTTCGTCAAGGAGTACTCGCGACCGGCCCGGGGCTTCAGCGACGAGGCCCGCGCGGCGCTGCTCAACTACCGCTGGCCGGGCAACATCCGCGAGCTGCGCAACGTCATCGAGCGCGCCAGCATCATCTGCCCGCAAGAGAAGGTCGAGATCAGCCACCTGGGCATGGCCGAGCAACCCACCAGCAACGCCCCGCGCATCGGCGCCGCGCTGAGCCTGGATGAACTGGAGCGCGCGCACATCGGCGCAGTACTGGCCACCAGCGACACCCTCGACCAGGCCGCCAAGACCCTCGGCATCGACGCCTCGACCCTGTACCGCAAGCGCAAGCAGTACAACCTATGAAGTGGGCGATGAAGCTGCGGACACGGCTCTTCCTCAGCATTTCGGCGCTGATGACCGTGGCCTTGCTTGGCCTGCTGCTGAGCCTGGTCAGCGTCCAGCAGATGGCCAGTTCGCAGCAGGCGCTGATCCGCGACAACGCCTTCGTCCTCGACATGGGCCTGAAGCTGCGGCAGAACCTCAGCGAGCAGCTGACCCAGATCCTCGATGATGGCGCCAACCCGCAGACCCTTGCCGAGCTGCAGGCGCATTTCCAGCAACTGCTCGACGAGGGTTTGCGCCAGGAGCAGGAGACCGAGGGCCGCGACGACTTCTCCCGGGCCAACGGCGAGTTTCAGAACTTTCTGCAGCGCCTGCAGGAAACCCGTAACCCGGCCCTCAGCCTTGGCCTCGACGAGCCCTTGGGCCAGTCGTTCAGCGCCCTGCGTGGCATCCTGATCGACTCGCACAAACAGGCCGTGGAGCAGATCCGCACGGCCGAAAAGGTCTCCCGTGATCGCGCGGTGCTGATGTCCGGCGTGCTCGGGCTGGTGGGCCTGGCGGTGCTGGCCCTGGGCTTTCTCACCGCCCACGGTATCGCCCGGCGCTTCGGCCAGCCGATCGAAGCCCTGGCCAGCGCCGCCGACCAGGTCGGTCTGGGCAATTTCGACGTGACCCTGCCAGTCACCTCGGCACTGGAAATCAACCAGCTGACCAAGCGCTTCGGGCTGATGGCCGAGGCGCTACGCGAACACCAGGCAACCAATATCGACGAACTGCTGGCCGGCCAGCAGCGCCTGCAGGCGGTGCTCGACAGCATCGACGACGGCCTGCTGATCATCGACCGCCAGGGGCGCCTGGAGCACCTCAACCCGGTAGCTCAGCGCCAGCTGGGCTGGGACGACTCGCGCGCCGGCAACCGCCTTGGCGAAGCCCTGCAACGTCCCGAGCTGGACCAGCAGCTGCACCTGGTCCTACGGGGCGGCAACCTGGAGCGGGTGCCGGAAGACCTGCACCTGGAGATTGACAAGGAAAATCGCGTCCTCACCTACAGCCTGACCCCGGTGTGCCGTACAGACGGGCAGATCCTCGGCGCGGTAATGGTGCTGCACGACGTGACCGAGCAGCGCGCCTTCGAGCGGGTGCGCAGCGAATTCGTCCTGCGCGCCTCCCATGAGTTGCGCACGCCGGTCACCGGCATGCACATGGCCTTCGGCCTGCTGCGCGAACGGGTCAAGTTCCCCGAGCAATCCCGGGAAGGCGATCTGCTGGACACCATCGGCGAAGAAATGCAGCGCCTGACCCAACTGATCAACGACCTGCTCAACTTTTCCCGTTACCAGAGCGGCCAGCAGAAGCTGGATCGCAGCGTCTGCGCCCTCGACGACCTGCTGGAACGCGCCCGGAGCCGGCATGCCGACACCGCTGCGGCCAAGCAGGTCGAGCTGCTGCTGGAGCTGGGCTCGCCACTACCGCGGATCCAGGCGGATATCGCCCAGCTCGACCGGGTGCTCGACAACCTGCTGGACAACGCCATCCGCCATACCGGCAGCGGCGGGCGCATTCGCCTGCAGGCACGGCGCCATGGCGAGCGGGTGATCGTCAGCGTGGAAGACAGCGGCGAAGGCATCGCCTACAGCCAGCAGGGACGGATCTTCGAACCTTTCGTCCAGGTCGGACGCAAGAAAGGCGGGGCGGGGTTGGGGCTGGCGTTGTGCAAGGAGATCGTGCAACTGCACGGGGGGCGCATGGGGGTGTATTCGCGACCGGAGCAGGGTACCCAGTTCTACATGGCGCTGCCGGTCTGAGGTCTACTGAACAGGGTCCGTGTCCAGTCAGGCCTCGTCATCAATGCGCCGCGGCCCGCGTCGTCGGCCGCGGGTAATCAGCTCGACGAACTGCCGCGCATTCAGCGGATGGGCGAACAGCCAGCCCTGGCCATAGTTGACCCCTTCGCTGTTGAGCAGCAGGGCCTGGTCCTCGTACTCGATGCCTTCGGCGATCACCCGCAGCTGCAGGGCATGGGCCATGCGGATGATATGCGGGGCCACGCCGCTGCTGGCGGCATCATGGCCAAGGGCATCGATGAACGCCTTGTCGATCTTCAGGCAGTCCACCGGCAGCGTCTGCAGGTAGGCGAGGCTGCAATAGCCGGTGCCGAAATCGTCGATCAACACCTGATGCCCCATCGACCGCAGCGCCTGGAGGTTGTCCCGGGCCACCACCACGTCGATCAGCCCGCGCTCGGTGACCTCGAAGGCGATCTGGCTGGCCGCCACATGGTGGGTGGTCAGCAACCGTTCCGCGACTCGGCCGATACGCGGCACCATCACATCGCAGGCAGCCAGGTTCACCGAGATGTACAGCTGCGGATTGGCCCGCAGCAACTGGCCCAGCTGGTCGAACACCCGCTGCAGGACGAAGTCGGTGATCTGGCGGATCTGCCCGGTGTTTTCCGCCAGCGGGATGAACAGGTCCGGGCTGGTCAGGGTGCCGTCCGGCCGTCGCCAGCGCACCAGGGCTTCGGCACCGACACAGCGGCGGCTGTTCAGCTCGAAGATCGGCTGGTAGAGCACCTGCAATTCGCCGCGGCGCAGCGCCCCCTGCAATTCCGAACTCATCGAGCGGCTCTGCTGCACCAGTTGCAGTACTGCCCAGCCAATGCACCAGGCCAGCAACAGGCTGCCGGGGAACAGCAGCCAGAGCATGCCGTTCAGCTTCAGCGGCTGGGTGCTGCGCGGGGCGATCAGCACCAGCTGATAGTCCGGGGATCGGGTTGGCATGCGATAGAGCAGGCGGTCTGGCAGCTCGATCAGCGCGTCGCGGCTCGCAGGGGGCCAGTTGATTCCCATTGGCGGCCACTGTTGCAGCGCGCCCAGTACCGGTACGGCGCGGCTTCCGTGGTCGAGCACCACCAGCAGGCTGCCGCCGGCAGGCAGGTCGACCACATCGGTCAGGTGCCCGCGCGAGGTGGAGACGCGGAAGGGGCCGCGCCCGAGAATCAGGGCTGCACGATTGTCGTCGGGCTCGGTGCTGGTGTTCAGCCAGTAGCTGTAGGTAGGTCCGCGGATATCCGGCGGCGGCAGGGATTCGAAGGTACGGTCGCCGAGGCGGCTGGAGCAGGCCTGCTGATCGTCCCGGTAGGCCGCTTCGTATACGAAGCGGTTGTTGAAGGCTACCTGCTGCAGGGCCGAGATCATTTCGAAGCTGCAACCGCGTATGGACTGGGCCTCAAGCTGGTCGACGCCCTCGCGCAGCTGGCCGAAGATCTGTTCCAGACGCTCCAGGAAGCGCTCGCCGCGGGCGTTCATCTGCTCGCTTTCGTTGACCTGCACCTGGTGCATCGCCACGCCGAGACTGCCTAGCAAAAGCAAAATGGCGCTCGCCGAGGCTGCCAGCGTTGCCAGGAGCCAGGGTCGATATAACAGGCCGCGCAGCAGCTGGGCAGGTGACATCGGAAATATCCCGTTGAATACCTTGAGGTATAGCAATTACCACGGGATTCAGCCTGGCCGTTTGGCGGTGTGATCGCAGCGCGCGAGGATTCGCGCGGTCAGCGGGCGTTGTTGAGCACTTGCAGCATCGCAGCCGTCTGCGCATCCGGCTGCCCATCGAAGCGCTGCGGGCGGAAGCGCATCTGGAACGCGGCGATGACATGGCGGGTGGCCACGTCGTAGACCCCCGTCTGCTCGATGGCGTAGCCGAACCGCGCCAGTTGCTGCTGGTACCAGGTGATGCTCGGCGGATTGACCGCGAACCGCGCCTGATGCTGCGCCACTGCCCGTGCGTCGGGCCATATGCCCAGGCCTTCGTCCGCCAGGCGCTTCCAGGGGAACATCGGTCCCGGGTCGAGCTTGCGCAGCGGCGCGATATCGCTGTGGCCGATGATGTGCCGCGGCTGGATGTTGTTGCGCTTGGCGATGTCCTTGAGCAGCAGGATCAGCGACTGCACCTGGGCTTCGCTGTAGGGGTGCCAGAGGCGGCCGGTGGGGGTATCGGTGTAGCCGGGGTTGACGATCTCGATGCCGATCGACGTCGAGTTCAGCCAGGTCCGGCCTTCCCACTGGCTCTCGCCGGCATGCCAGGCCCGGCGGTTTTCATCCACCAGTTGATAGACGGTGCCGTCGCGATCGTCGCCGATCAGGTAGTGACTGCTCACCTCGCCATGGGTCAGCAAGGCCAGCGAGCGCTCCAGCGAGGCATTGGTGTAGTGCAGGATGACGAACTGGATGCGGCTGTCCTGGTTGGCCGAGGTGTGGCTGCGGTCCAACCGCAGTTGCGGGCCGCTGGTGCAGCCTGCAAGTAGCGCGAGCAGAAGGGCGGAGAGAAACGCTTTCATGAAGAAGGGGCGACGCCTGGGAAGTCTGTAATGCAATAGCATAACGTACCTCGGATCAGGCCGCGCCCCCCTGTTCGACGCGGTTGCGCCCGAGGTGCTTGGCCCGGTACAGGGCTTCGTCGGCGCGCTTGAGCACTGCATCGCTGCGCTCGCCAGGGCGGAACGCGGTGACGCCCACCGACAGGGTGATGGTGACCCGCTCGCCCTTGAAGTGGAACGGACAGGCTTCCACCGCCGCGCGCAGGCTCTCCGCCAACTGTAGACCACCGGCAAGCGGCGTCTGCGGAATCAGCAGGACGAATTCCTCGCCGCCGAAGCGGGCCATGAAGTCCCGGACGCGCAGGCGCTTGCGCAGTTCGTTGGCGACGATCTTCAGCACCTTGTCGCCGGCCAGGTGGCCGTAGCTGTCGTTGATGCGCTTGAAGTGATCGAGGTCGAGGATGGCCATCAGCAGGTGGCCGCCCTTTTCCGTCCAGTCGGCCACTTCCAGGTCCAGGCGCTCGGACCAGGCGGCACGGTTGGGCAGGCCGGTGAGCGGATCGACCAGGGCCTTCTGCCGCTGCTCTTCCAGGTGCTCGCGGTAGCCCTGGGCTTCCTGCTCCATGTGCGTGACCCGCTCGGACAGGCCCTTGAGGCGGGTGGCCATCTCTTCTTCGCGCTTGTCGCGCTGCTGCTGGTGTTCGTCCATGGTGCCGAGCAGGCCTTCGAGACGGCCTTCAAGCACATGCTTGAGGCTGTCCAGATCTGCCGCGCCCTGCACGCTGCTGTGCAGGCCATCGACCTGTTCACGCAGCTGGCTGTTGAGGTCGCGCTCGGCGGACTGGTTGTCGGCGTGGCCTTCGCTGGCCTCGTGCAGGTGGCTCTGGAAGGATTCCAACCGCTCGTTGAGCTGTTGCAGATAGGCTTCGAACTCATGCTGGCCGCTGTCGGTGATGGCCAACATCAGCACGGCCAGGTCGTCCAGCACCGGCAGCAGCTCGTACCAGTTCAGGCCGTGCTCCAGGCGCTCGCGCATCGACTCGGCCTGGGGCCGGTGGCGCTCGGGCAGGCTGAGGTCGTCGAGCAGGCCCAGCAGGGTGTCTTCGATATGGGCGGCAACCGAACTGTAGGTCGGCTCGGTGCCGTCCGGCAGGGAATAGAGCAGCTCTTCCGGGGTCATTTCCGGTTCGCTGGAATCGGCTGCCTCGGGCTCTGGCCCGGGGGTTTCAGCGACAGGCTCGGCAACCGCTTCGACAGCCTCGGGCTCTGCTTGCGCCTCGACCTTGGGCTCAGGCTCGGCGACGACCTCCACGGCTTCGACCGCAGCAGGCTCCCCGACCACCGGCTTGACCAGCACCATCGGCTCGGCTTCGACCAGGGCCGGCCCCGCGCGCGGCGCTTCCGGCTCTTGCGTCATCTTCGGCGACGGGCTCAGCTCGTCCACGTCGGCGATCGGCAGCACCTCGGGCTTGCGTGCCGCCACAGGTGCCGGCGGCTCTGCCACGATGGTTTCCACGGCCGCCTCGGCAACGGCATCACGCCCGCCGAACAGGCGTTGCAGGAAGCCCGGCCTGGTATGGTCGTCAGGATGGGTCAGGGCGCCGAGGGCCTCGCCCTGCAGCTTGCTCAGTTCGCTCAGCAGCAGCGGCACCTCCCGCGACTGGCCGGCGCGGGATTCCACCTGCTTGCCGAGCTTCTTCAGGGGCCGCCGCACTTCGCTGGGCAGGGACAGCACCTGCAACTGGTTGACCAGCGAGGTCAGCGCAGTGGTCACCTGGGTCACGCGGGTCGCCCGGCGCTGCTCGGAGTCGAGCACGGCTTTTTCGAGACGGGGAATCAGGCCGGCGAGGGCGGCGTCCATGTTGTCGGTGCGGATGACGTCGCGCATTTCCTTCATGCACTCGTCCACCACCTTGTCGCTGCCTTCAGCGGCCAGGGTGCTGCGCACGAGACCACGACGCAACAAGTCGAGCCGGGCCTCCCAACGGCGCTCCAGCTTTTCCTGCTGTTCGATACTCTTGAGGTATTTCTCTTTCCAGCGCTCTGCTTCGTCGCTCATGCCCGGACCCGCGGACTAACGCAAAACCGGAAGCGTATCCACAGTCAGGGCGTCAGGCAAACGAATCTCAACTGCCACGGGCAAATGATCGGAAATCGGCTGAGAGAGGACTTCGACGCGTTCCAGCGTCAAGCTCGGGCTGAGCAGAATGTGATCCAGGCAACGTTGCGGTCGCCAGCTGGGGAAGGTCGCTTCGACCTGCGGCGCGATCAGGCCGAGGTCGCGCAGGGGGGAGTGCTGCAGCAGGTCGGTAGCGTGGGTGTTCATGTCGCCCATCAGCACCTGGTGCCGGTAGCCGCCGATCAGCTCGCGGATATAGGCCAGCTGCCGGGCGCGGGTCTTGGAACCCAGGGCCAGGTGCATCATCACGACCACCAGGGCGTTCTCGCCCTCGCCGAAGCGCACCAGGATCGCGCCACGTCCGGCCGGGCCGGGCAGCGGGTGATCTTCGAGCAATTGCGGCTTCAGGCGGCTGAGCACGCCGTTGCTGTGCTGGGCGAAACGCCCGAGGTTGCGGTTGAGCTGCTGGTACCAGTAGGGAAAGGCACCGAGATGGGCCAGGTGCTCGACCTGGTTGACGTAGCCCGAACGCAGGCTGCCGCCATCGGCTTCCTGCAGGGCCACCAGGTCGAAATCGTTGAGCAGTTGGCCGATCTTCTGCAGGTTGCCGGAGCGCCCGGTATGCGGCAGCAGGTGCTGCCAGCTGCGGGTCACGTAATGGCGGTAGCGCTCGGTGCTGATGCCGACCTGGATGTTGAAGCTGAGCAGGCGCAGGCGACCGTCCTGTGGCAGGTTGTCGTCGCCCAGATGGTGCTCGTTGACCCGTGGATCGCACAGGCCGACGACCCGCTCGCTTCTCCAGCGTGCCATGGCGATCGCCGCTTACTTAGCGGCGCGCTCCTTGGCGATCAGCTGGTCGGCGACGTTCAGCACGCCTTCCGGACCACCGGAAGTGCCCAGGTCGAAGCGGTACTTGCCGTTGACGACCATGCTCGGTACGCCGGTGATTTCATACTTCTTCGCCAGTTCCTTGGCCTGGTTGACCTGGCCCTTGATGGCGAACGAGTTGAAGGTGGCGAGGAACTTGTCCTTGTCCACGCCCTGGGTTGCCAGGAACTCGGCCATTTCCTCGGGCTTGGTCAGGTGCTTGCGCTGGTTCTGGATGGCATCGAAGACCGCGGCATGGACCTTGTGCTCGACGCCCATGGCTTCGAGGGTCAGGAACATCTGGCCGTGGGCATCCCAAGGGCCGCCGAACATGGCAGGCACGCGCTTGAAGTTGACGTCGGCAGGCAGCTTGTCGATCCACGGGTTGAGGGTCGGTTCGAAGTGGTAGCAGTGCGGGCAGCCGTACCAGAACAGCTCGACGACCTCGATCTTGCCAGGCTGGGACACCGGCACCGGGTTGCTCAGCTCGATATATTCCTTGCCCGCCACCGGCTCCGCAGCCTGGGCGTTCATACCGAGGACGCTGGCAGCCACCAGCGCGGCGCTGAGAATCAGATTACGCATGCTTCACTCCTGAGCAGTCTTTGAGTCGCCCCTTGAACGACGTGTCTTCTGACAGGCCAAGGCGGGTTCGAGTTCGTAAGTGTAACGGCAGAAACAATAAAAAAGGGCGGCCGAAGCCACCCTTTTCATGTTCCGGATGCGTCATTAACGCAGCGTTAACGTGACGCCCGAGGATCAGTGCAGGCCCTGGATGTAGCTTGCCAGTGCCTGGATGTCCTTGTTGCTCAGCTTGGACGCGATGGTGCGCATGGTGGTGGCGTCGCCGTCGTTGGTGCGATCGCCTTCGCGGAAATCGGTCAGCTGCTTGGTGATGTATTGCGCGTGCTGGCCACCCAGGTGCGGGAAGCCGGCGGAGGCCAGGCCAGCGCCGTTCGGCGAGTGGCAACCGGTGCAGGCGGGCAGGCCGTTGTCGAGATCGCCGCCGTTGAACAGTGCGCGGCCACGCTCGACCAGTTTCGGATCGGCAGCACCGACGCTGTTTTTCTGGCTGGAGAAATACGCCGCGATATCGGCGAAGTCCTGGTCATTGAGGTTGGTCAGCATTCCGGTCATTTCCAGCACCGTACGCTTGCCCGACTTGATGTCATTGAGTTGCTTGATCAGGTAACGCTCGCCCTGGCCAGCCAGTTTCGGGAAGTTCGGAGCCAGGCTGTTGCCGTCCGGATTGTGACAGGCGCCACAAACCGCCGTTTTCGCCTGACCGGCAGTAGCATCGCCAACGATCTTGTCAGCGGCATTGACGCCGCCTGTAACGCCCAGGGTCAACAGCAGACTCACGATAAGTTTGTTCATCAGCTAATCCAACTACGGCTAAGGGTGAAAGAGTTATGTATCGGGCCTACTGGCTCATCCAACGGATGATTGCCTGGTAGTCCTCGGCACTGCAGTCCATGCACAATCCACGCGGTGGCATAGCCTTGAAACCCTGGGTTACGTGCCCGGTCAATATCTCCATACCCTGCGCCAGCCTTGGCTCCCAGGCTGCACGGTCACCCGCTCGGGGGGCCTGTGGCAGCTGCCCGGCGTGACAAGCCGCACACGTGCGGTTGTACAACGCCTCGGGATCCTGTGTAGCCTGAGCGCTGGAAAACGGTATCAAGACACCGATTGCAAGCAGCCATTTCGTCATCGAACGACCCTTCAGGGTTGGAAGCTCATTGCGTTCTAGTGCGCAACCTTTAAAGTCTGAGCCCCCGTGCACATCGTCCTACGCTGGGATAATGCGCACACAAAATCTAGGGCATTATATACTCCCGTTGCCGAAACGGAAACGACACACCCTGCCGCACCCACCCCGGGCAACGCTCACTTCGGACATCCCATGCAAGTCAAAAACCCCATCCTCGGACTTTGCCAGACGGCAAAATTCGCCCTCAGTGCCGCCAAGGTCGACCAGTGTCCGCCTGACGAAGGCTACGAAGTCGCCTTCGCCGGTCGCTCGAACGCCGGCAAGTCCAGCGCCCTCAACACCCTGACCCACGCCAGCCTGGCACGCACCTCGAAAACCCCGGGTCGGACCCAGTTGTTGAACTTCTTCAGTCTGGACGACGATCGGCGTCTGGTCGACCTGCCGGGCTACGGATACGCAAAAGTACCGATCCCGCTCAAGCAGCACTGGCAGCGCCACCTGGAGGCCTACCTGGGCAGCCGCGAGGCGTTGAAGGGTTTGATCCTGATGATGGACGTGCGCCATCCCATGACCGACTTCGACAAGATGATGCTGGACTGGTCGAAGGCCAGCGGCATGCCGATGCACATCCTGCTGACCAAGGCCGACAAGCTGACCTTCGGCGCCGCGAAGAACACCCTGCTCAAGGTGCAGTCGGAAATCCGCAAGGGGTGGGGCGACAGCATCACCATCCAGCTGTTCTCGGCACCGAAGCGCCAGGGCCTGGAAGAGGCCTACGGGGTGCTCGCGCGCTGGCTGGAACTGGCTGACAAGCCCGCGGAATAAGGGCTGCCCGGTAAATTCCGGGCAAAAAAAACCCCGGACTTCGTATGGGGAGGGGGAAGTTCGGGGTTCAAGTTCCGAACCGCTAGGGCGGGGTCCGGATATCTGCCAACACTTAACACAACATAGGAGCATTGAAGGGCTTCACCAGCCATTCAGTACCTCTGAGTGTCGGTTCACCGGATTAGTTCCGGGCTTGTAGAAACTATTTGCGATAAGTAGGAAATCTCTTAACACCCGGTTCCTCGCACCGGGTGATGCCGCGACGCTATGTCGCAGCATTTCCCCGCATGATCAGTGCGCTTCGTCCCAGTTCGCCCCAACTCCCACGTCCACCAGCAGCGGCACATCGAGTTGCGCGGCGTTGCTCATGTAGGGGCGGATTTCCTCGCGAACCTGATCCACCAGGTCTTCGCGCACCTCCAGCACCAGTTCGTCGTGCACCTGCAGGATCACCCGGGCATCGAGCCCGGAGCTTTCCAGCCAGTTGTCCACGGCCACCATGGCGCGCTTGATGATGTCTGCCGCGGTGCCCTGCATCGGCGCGTTGATCGCCGTACGCTCGGCGCCGGCACGCTCTGCCGGACGGCTGGAGTTGATCGCCGGCAGGTATAGGCGACGGCCGAACAGGGTCTCGACGAAGCCCTGTTCTGCGGCCTGCTTGCGGGTGCGCTCCATGTACTCGCGCACGCCCGGGTAGCGGGCGAAGTAGGCATCGATGTAGGCCTTGGCCTGTTTGGTTTCGACGCCGATGTCCTTGCCGAGTTTCTTCGCGCCCATGCCGTAGATCAGGCCGAAGTTGATCGCCTTGGCGCTGCGCCGCTGGTCGGAGGTCACCTGGTCCAGGGCCACGCCGAACACTTCCGCCGCGGTGGCGGTGTGCACGTCGAGGCCGTCCCGGAAGGCGTTCATCAGGCCTTCGTCGCGGGACAGGTGGGCCATGATGCGCAGTTCGATCTGCGAGTAGTCCGCCGCCAGCAGCTTGTAGCCTTGCGGCGCGACGAACGCCTGGCGGATGCGCCGGCCTTCGGCGGTACGCACCGGGATGTTCTGCAGGTTCGGGTCGCTGGACGACAGCCGGCCGGTGGCCGCCACGGCCTGGCCGTAGGAGGTGTGGATACGATGCGTGCGCGGGTTGATCTGCTCCGGCAGGCGGTCGGTGTAGGTGCTCTTGAGCTTGCTCAGCGAGCGGTACTGCATCAGTACCCGTGGCAGCGGGTAGCCTTCCTCGGCCAGTTCATCCAGCACCTCTTCGGCGGTGGACGGCTGTCCTTTGGCGGTTTTCTTCAGTACCGGCAGGCCGAACTTGTCATAGAGGATGGCGCCGAGCTGACGCGGCGAGCCCAGGTTGAACTCCTCGCCGGCCAGCTCGAAGGCCTGGCGCTCCAGCTCGACCATCTTGTCGCCCAGCTCCTGGCTCTGCACCTTGAGCAGCTCGGCATCCACCAGCGCGCCCTGGCGCTCGATGCGCGCCAGCACCGGGACCAGCGGCATCTCGATATCGGTCACCACGCTGGCCAGGGTCGGGATCGCCTGCAACTGCGGGAACAGGGTCTGGTGCAGGCGCAGGGTCACGTCGGCGTCTTCGGCGGCATACGGGCCGGCCTTGTCCAGGTGGATCTTGTCGAAGGTCACCTGCTTGGCGCCCTTGCCGGCGATGTCCTCGAATTTCACCGTGGTGTAGTCGAGGTACTTCTTCGCCAGGCTGTCCATGTCATGACGGATCGCCGTGGAATTGAGCACGTAGGATTCGAGCATGGTGTCGAAGGCCACGCCGCGCACGGTGATGCCGTTGGCCTGGTCGCCGTCGATGGCGCAGTTGGCGAGGATGTTCATGTCGAACTTGGCGTGCTGGCCGACCTTGAGCTTGCTCGGGTCTTCCAGCAGCGGCTTGATGGCCTTCAGCACTTCGTTGCGGTCCAGCTGCGCCGGGGCGTCCGGGTAGCTGTGGGTCAGCGGGATATAGGCTGCTTCATAGGCCTTCACCGCAAAGGACACGCCCACCAGTTGCGCCTGATGCGCGTCGATGCCGGTGGTCTCGGTATCGAAGGCGAACAGCGGGGCGTCCTTGAGCTTCTGCAGCCAGGCGTCGAAGCGGGCCTGGTCGAGGATGGTCTCGTAGACCGGCTCCACCGGCACCTCCACCTCGGCCACCACCACGGCGTCGTCAGCCACCACCGCCACGGTCAGGTCCAGCTCGGCCACCGGCGCCGGCTGGGTGGCGCGGCGGGCTTCGCGTTCGAGTTCGCCGATCCAGCCCTTGAACTCAAGCTCGGTGTAGAGCTCCAGCAGCTTGTCGTGGTCCGGCTGGCCCAGGTGCAGGTCATCCAGGCCAACCTCCAGCTCGACGTCGCACTTGATGGTCGCCAGCTGGTAGGAGAGGAACGCCAGCTCCTTGCTTTCCAGGAGCTTGGCCGGCAGGGTCTTGGCGCCGCGGATCGGCAGGGTCGGGACGACGTCGAGGTTGTCGTACAGTTCCTTGATGCCGCCGTTCACGCCGATCAGCAGCCCGACCGCGGTCTTCTCGCCGACGCCCTTGACCCCGGGGATGTTGTCCGCGGTATCGCCCATCAGGGCCAGCAGGTCGATGATCTGTTCCGGAGCGACACCGAATTTCCCTTTTACGCCTTCGATATCCAGCACGGTTCCGGTCATGGTGTTGACCAGCGTAACGTGCTGGTCCACCAGTTGGGCCATGTCCTTGTCGCCGGTGGAGACCACCACCGGGCGCGCCGCAGCCGCGCTGCTGCGGGCCAGGGTGCCGATCACGTCGTCGGCCTCGACGCCTTCCACGCACAGCAGGGGGAAGCCCAGGGCGCGCACGGCGGCGTGCAGCGGCTCGATCTGCACGCGCATGTCGTCGGGCATGCTCGGGCGGTTGGCCTTGTAGTCGGCGAACAGCTCGTCGCGGAAGGTGCCGCCCTTGGCGTCGAAGACCACGGCGAACGGGCTGTCCGGGTATTGCTTGCGCAGGCTCCTGAGCATGTTCAGCACACCCTTGACCGCACCGGACGGCATGCCCTTGGATGTGGTCAGCGGCGGCAGCGCGTGGAAGGCACGGTAGAGGTACGAAGAACCGTCCACCAGGACGAGGGGGGTTTGGCTCATGAGCGGAATCAACCTTTTCGACGGGCCCGGCGCTAGAATGTCCGGATCATTGACGACAAAGGGACAAGGTTATCATGGGTACATTAAATCGCCTGTTGTTGCTCGGCCTGCTGGTCGGCACGCCTGTCGCGGCCCTGGCAGCGGACGATGCGCCCTCTGCCGAGCCGGAAGTCACCATTCGCCAGGAAGGCGACAAGACCATCCAGGAGTACCGCCAGAACGGTTTCCTGTACGCCATCAAGGTCACCCCGAAGAACGGCAAGCCGTACTTCCTGGTGCGCGCCGATGGCACCGACGCCAACTTCATCCGGTCCGACCAACCCGACATGCTGATTCCCGCGTGGAAGATCTTCGAGTGGTAATGCGGGCCCTTAACATCCACCCGGCACGTCGCGACGACGTGCCTGCATGAGCCGTTTTTGACCATGTCTGTGTTCACCCCCCTGACCCGGCCCGAGCTGGAAACCTTCCTGGCCCCCTATGGACTGGGCCGCCTGCTGGACTTCCAGGGCATCGCCGCCGGTACCGAGAACAGCAACTTCTTCATCAGCCTGGAACAGGGGGAGTTCGTGCTGACACTGGTGGAGCGCGGGCCGATCCAGGACCTGCCGTTCTTCATCGAACTGCTCGACGTGCTGCACGAAGCCGACCTGCCGGTGCCCTATGCGCTGCGCACCACCGACGGCGTGGCCCTGCGCGAGCTGGCCGGCAAGCCGGCGCTGCTGCAACCGCGCCTGGCCGGCAAGCACCCCAAGGCGCCGAATGCCCGGCATTGCGAGCAGATCGCCGAATTCATGGCCCACCTGCACCTGGCGACCCGCGACAAGGTGCTGGAGCGCAAGACCGACCGTGGACTGGACTGGATGCTGGAAGCCGGCAACGAGCTGATGGACCGGCTGAATGCCGACCAGCAGGCGTTGCTCAAGGGCAGCCTGGACGAGATCGCCGCCAATCATGCGCGGATCATGGCGCTGCCACGGGCCAACGTGCATGCCGACCTGTTCCGCGACAACACCATGTTCGAAGGCACTCACCTGACCGGGGTGATCGACTTCTACAACGCCTGTTCCGGGCCGATGCTGTATGACCTGGCGATCTCCCTGAACGACTGGTGCAGTGACGAGGCAGGGCGGATCGACGAGCAACTGGCCCGGGCGTTCCTCGGGGCGTATGCGGCGCTGCGGCCGTTCACGGCGGCGGAGGCCGAGCTGTGGCCGGTGATGTTGCGGGTGGCTTGTGTGAGGTTCTGGCTGTCGCGGTTGATCGCGGCCGAGGCGTTCGCGGGGATGGATGTGCTGATCCATGACCCGGCGGAGTTCGAGGTGCGGTTGAAGGCCCGTCAGGACGTGAGCCTGGCACTTCCCTTCGCCCTGTAAATACCGTGGGAGCGGCTTCAGCCGCTCCCACAGGTCCGCGTCGTGGCGTTTACAGGCTTTCCAGGCAGCCCGCCAGGCCATTCCCCAGGTTATCCAGCAGCGTCTCGTAACCCTTGGCATCCACCGCCAGGGTCCCGCCAAGGGCATCCAGCTCCGCCAGCTTCACCGGCAACCCCGCCGTCAGGGTCTCGGCCAGCCGCGGCCGCAGTGGCGGCTCGCTGAACACGCAGGTCTTGCCCACTTCCTGCAGGCGCTTGCGCATCGCCGCCACATGCTGGGCTCCCGGCTGCACCTCCGAGGCCACGCTGAAGACGCCCGTGTGCTGCACACCATAGGCCGACTCGAAGTAGTCGAAGGCTTCGTGGAAGACGAAGTACGGCTTGCCCTTCACACCGGCCAGACGCGCTTTCAACCGCTGGTCCAGCGCATCGAGGCGCTCGCCGAAAGCCTTCAGGTTGCTCTGGTAGCGCGCCGCGTTGGCCGGATCGGCCGCGCTCAGGTCGCTGGCCATCTTCCCGGCGATCACCCGGGCATTCACCGTGGACAACCACAGGTGCGCATCGAGGCTGCCAGGACGGTGGTCATGGTCATGCTCGTCGTGATCGTCGCCTTCCTCGTGGGAATGGCTGTCCTCGCCGAAGTGGCGCAGCTTCATGTCCGGCAGGCCCTGCACCGCCACGGTGGGCTTGCTGCGACCGCCCACCACGCGGGGCAGGAAACCTTCCATGTCCGGACCGATCCAGTACAGCAGGTCGACCTCCGCCACCCGCCGTACGTCGGACGGCCGCAGCGCGTAGTGGTGCGGCGAAGCGCCCGGCGGCAGCAGCACTTCGGGCTTGCCGACACCGTCCTGGACCGCCGCGGCGATCAGCTGCAGCGGCTGGATGCTGGTCAGTACGCGGACCTCGGCACGGGCCGGGGACAGCACGGCCAGGGTTGAGACAAAAGCGACAAAAAGGGCAAAAAATCGGGACACGATGAGCGCTCATTGGTGCAAAGACAGGTAACATAATAACGTCTCCATCCAGAACCGTCGCCGCCCATGTCCAATACTCCCCTGGCCAATCGTCCCCACGACCATTCCCACTGCGTCCACACCGCCCTGGCCGAAGCCGATGCCCTGTGCGCACGCCAGGGATTGCGCCTGACCGCCCTGCGCCGGCGCGTGCTGGAGCTGGTCTGGCAGAGCCACAAGCCCCTGGGCGCCTACGACATCCTCGCCGTGCTGAGCGAGCAGGATGGCCGCCGCGCAGCGCCGCCGACCGTCTATCGGGCGCTGGATTTCCTTCTAGAAAACAGCCTGGTGCACCGCATCGCCTCGCTCAACGCCTTCATCGGCTGCAGCCACCCGGAGCACGCGCACCAGGGCCAGTTCCTGATCTGCCGCAACTGCCACGTGGCCATCGAGCTGGAACAGCCGGCGATCAGCAACGCCATCCTCGCCAGTGCCAATGACGTCGGTTTCAGCGTCGAGACGCAGACCGTCGAAGTGGTCGGCCTCTGCGGCAACTGCCGGAGCGCGTGATGAGCAACGCCTTGATCCGCCTGCAACAGGTGGGCGTCGCCATTTCCGGGCAGACCATCCTCGACAGCATCGACCTGACCGTCGAACCCGGGCAGATCGTCACCCTGATCGGCCCCAATGGCGCCGGCAAGACCACCCTGGTGCGCGCCGTGCTCGGCCTGCTCAAGCCGGGCAGCGGCAGCGTCTGGCGCAAGCCGAAGCTGCGCATCGGCTACATGCCGCAAAAACTCCAGGTGGACGCGACCCTGCCGCTGTCGGTGCTGCGCTTCCTGCGCCTGGTCCCCGGCGTGGACCGTGCCGCGGCGCTTGCTGCGCTAGAAGAAGTCGGTGCCGAACAGGTGATCGACAGCCCGATCCAGACCATCTCCGGCGGCGAGATGCAGCGCGTGCTGCTGGCCCGCGCCCTGCTGCGCGAACCCGAGCTGCTGGTGCTGGACGAGCCGGTGCAAGGCGTCGACGTCGCCGGCCAGGCCGAGCTGTACAGCCTCATCACCCGCCTGCGCGACCGTCACGGCTGCGGCGTGCTGATGGTCTCCCACGACCTGCACCTGGTCATGAGCACCACCGACCAGGTGGTCTGTCTCAACCGCCACGTCTGCTGTTCCGGGCACCCGGAGCAGGTCAGCGGCGACCCGGCCTTCGTCGAGCTGTTCGGCAACAACGCGCCGAGCCTCGCCATCTACCACCACCATCACGACCACAGCCACGACCTGCACGGCTCGGTGGTCGCCCCGCATGTCCACGGAGAACACTGCAAGCATGGCTGATTTCCTGCTCTACGCCCTGCTCGCAGGCCTGGCCCTGGCCGTGGTCGCCGGTCCACTCGGCTCCTTCGTGGTCTGGCGGCGCATGGCCTATTTCGGCGACACCCTGTCCCACGCCGCGCTGCTCGGCGTGGCCCTGGGCTTCATGCTCGACATCAGCCCGGCGCTGGCGGTGACCGTCGGCTGCCTGTTGCTGGCGATCCTGCTGGTCACCCTGCAGCAACGCCAGCCGCTGGCGTCGGACACCCTGCTCGGCATCCTCGCACCGAGCACCCTGTCCCTGGGCCTGGTGGTGCTGAGCTTCATGCACGACGTGCGCATCGACCTGATGGCCTACCTGTTCGGCGACCTGCTGGCGATCAGCCCGGGCGACCTGGCCTGGATCCTCGGCGGCAGCGCCGCGGTGCTGTTGCTGATGGTCGCCCTGTGGCGGCCGCTGCTGGCGGTGACCGTGCACGAGGAACTGGCGCGGGTCGAAGGCCTGCCGGTGGCCGGGCTGCGCCTGGCGCTGATGCTGCTGATCGCGGTGGTGATCGCCGTGGCGATGAAGATCGTCGGCGTGCTGCTGATCACCTCGCTGCTGATCATTCCCGCCGCCGCCGCCCAGCGACACGCCCGCTCGCCCGAGCAGATGGCCCTTGGCGCCAGCGTCATCGGCGTGGTCGCGGTGTGTGGCGGCCTGGCCCTGTCCTGGTTCAAGGACACCCCCGCCGGCCCTTCGATCGTGGTCTGTGCCGCGGTGCTATTCTTGCTGAGCCTGGCCCTGCCCAAGCGCTGATCGTCCCCGGGCACTACCCGCACGGTGGTGCCCGCCGCCTGAATCCAGGAAGGAATGATGTTCCCGCCCACGGACTGGGTGTAGACTTGCTCGTTTTTCGCGCAAATAGAGAGTCGTAGGAATGAAGCCGTTCGCCTCCCGTTATCTGCTCCTTGCCGCGTTTTCCCTGATCCTGTCCGCCTGCGCCAGCAAGCCGGTGGAAAGCCCGGTCGTGCCCGCCGCGCCGGACGCCTGGCAGCAATTGCAGCAGAGCATCGCCAGCAACGAGCTGGCCACCGCCGAGGACCAGCTGGCCACGCTCCAGGCGCAGTCACCGGATGACAGCCGTCTTGAGCAGTACCAGCGGCAACTGGCCGAGGCATACCTGCAACGCAGCCAGATCGTCCTGCAGAAGGGTGATGTGAACGCCGCCGCCACGGCCCTGAGCCGGGCCCGTGCGCTGATGCCCAAGGCCCCGGCGCTGACTGGCGGGGTCAACGGTGCGATCGCCCAGGCGCGCAAGGCCGAGTTGGAGCGTGCGGAAGCCGCTCTGAAGGCGGCCGAGGCCAAGCCGAAAGCCAAGGTGATCGACCCGACTGCGCCGAGCACGGTGGTTGCGCTGGAGATTCGGGATATCGGCAAGTTGCGGCGTCAGCTCGATGATATCGCCGCCGATGTGGTGAATTACCAGTGCGAAGTGGTGTTCCAGGTGCCGCGCAAGGCGGATTATCCGTGGTTGTCGACCTTGCTGGGCAAGCGGGTGGAGAAGCGTGATCCGTCCTTCGAGCTGAATCAGCGCCATGAAATCCACCGCAGCCAGCCGGCGCAGGTAGTCCTCATCCCTCACCGAACTGAATAAACACTGCCCCTGTGGGAGCGGGTTCACCCGCGATAACGTCGGTGAATTCACCACCGAAATCGCGGGTGAACCCGCTCCCACAGGGAATAGCGATCAGGCTGGAATAGCCTTGACCGAAGCCTCCCGCGCCCACACCCGATGCTTGCCGATGGCCTCGACGAAGGCCTTGTAGGTCTTCCCGTCGCTTCCCGCCAGCAAGCCCTCATCGGCCTTCAGCTTGAGCTCGTCGAACCACACCTTGGCCTCCTTGTCCCCGGCCACGGGCTTGAGGTGCTTGAAGGCTTCCAGGATGTAATGCACCGCCGTCCCGTCGCCCTTCAGCGCATCCACCACGCCCTTGCCACCCGCCACCCACACCGCATCGAAGGCAAGCGACGGCATGCCTTCCATCGAGGCATCCACCGCCAGCATCTTGCCGTCCGCCGTCTTCACCGGCGCCGAAGTCGGCCCCAGCACCTTGATCTGCAGGCTCTCGGCTTCCAGCGCCTTGGTCAGCTTGTCGGCCAGCGCTCCATCGACGCCATCCGCCACCAGCAGCGCCACCTTGCGGCCCTTCACGCCTTCGCCCGGATGGTTGAGCTGGCTCAGCGCCGGCGAAGCCTTCAGCGATAGCGCAGGTACTTTCACCGTGCCTTTTTTCGGCGCCGGCAGCCCCAGGTTGGCAGCCACCTTGGCGGCCAGCTCCAGGTCGATGTTGGCGAGGATCTCGTTCACCTCGCGGGCACGGATATGCTCGCGCTCGACCTTGCCCAGCTCGAAGCTGTAGGCGTTGACGATATGCTGCTGCTCGTTGGGGCTCATGCTGTGGAAGAACAGCCGCGCCTGGGAGAAGTGATCGCCGAACGACTCGCTGCGCTGGCGGATCTTGTGCGCGTCGATGCGCTCCTGGTACGACTCGAAGCCGCCATCCTGCGCCGCCGGCGGGGTTTCCTTCGGCCAGCCACCGTCGATGGAGTTGGGCTCGTAGGCAGCACGGCCCTTGTCGAGGGTCACCCGGTGCATGGCGTCGCGCTGGCCGTTGTGGTTCGGCGCCAGCGGCCGGTTGATCGGGATCTCGTGGAAG
This sequence comes from Paucimonas sp., assembly GCA_031253995.1. Lineage (GTDB taxonomy): Bacteria > Pseudomonadota > Gammaproteobacteria > Pseudomonadales > Pseudomonadaceae > Aquipseudomonas. The sequence continues at coordinate 48,547 of JAIRVG010000058.1, forward strand.
TTCGGCCCGCCCAGGCGGCTGATCTGCGTGTCGGTGTAGGAGAACAGCCGGCCCTGCAGCAGCGGGTCATTGGTGAAGTCGATGCCCGGCACGATATGCCCCGGACAGAAGGCCACCTGCTCAACCTCGGCGAAGAAGTTGTCCGGGTTGCGGTTGAGCACCATCTTGCCCAGCGGGGTCACCGGCACCAGCTCCTCGGGGATGATCTTGGTCGGGTCGAGGAGGTCGAAGTCGAACTTGTGTTCGTCGGCCTCGGGAACGATCTGCACCCCCAGCTCCCACTCCGGGTAGTTGCCGGTCTCGATGGCCTCCCAGAGGTCGCGGCGGTGATGGTCGGTGTCCTTGCCGGCGAGCTTCTGCGCCTCGTCCCAGAGCAGCGAAAGCACGCCCTGCCTGGGCTTCCAGTGGAATTTCACGAAGCTGGCCACCCCCTCGGCGTTGATCAGGCGAAAGGTGTGCACGCCAAAGCCTTCCATGGTCCGCAGGCTTTTCGGGATGGCCCGGTCGGACATGGCCCAGATCACCATGTGCGCCGACTCCGGCACCAGCGAGACGAAGTCCCAGAAGGTGTCATGCGCCGAACCGCCGGTGGGAATCTCGTTGTGCGGCTCGGGTTTCACCGCATGCACGAAGTCGGGAAACTTGATCGCGTCCTGGATGAAGAACACCGGCATGTTGTTGCCCACCAGGTCGAAGTTGCCCTCGTCGGTGAAGAACTTCACGGCAAACCCGCGCACGTCGCGCACCGTATCGCCCGAGCCCCGCGGCCCCTGCACGGTGGAGAAACGCACGAACACCGGGGTGATCTTCTCCGGGTCCTGGAGGAAGCCGGCCTTGGTCAGCTCGGCGTGGTTGCCGTAGGACTGGAAGTAGCCATGGGCGCCGGTGCCGCGGGCATGGACGATGCGCTCCGGAATGCGCTCGTGGTCAAAATGCGTGATCTTCTCGCGCATGATGAAGTCTTCCAGCAGCGACGGGCCGCGGGCGCCAGCCTTGAGGCTGTTCTGGTTGTCGGCGATCTTCACGCCCTGATTGGTGCGCAGGGCCTGGCCGGTGGCATCGCTGCGCACGGTCTCCAGGCTTTGCAGCTTGGCGTTGGTATTGGCCCGGTCGGGCGTCTGGGTTCCGGCGAGCTGGCTTTCCTTGGGCGCGTTTTTCTTGCTGGGCATGGCTTGCGGTCCTCATCAGTTCAGCGGGTTCGCCCGTTCGGGCTGTTTTGCTAGTGACTGAGGGCACTTCGCCGACGTTCAATCGGATCGACCACTGATCGCGTTATGCCCACGGCATTGGTCGATTACGAAATAAATGCTAAGAACCTCTAAGCGAACAGGCTAAAATGCGCGACCGGCTAACCGCTGATCCCCTTCCCATGCGCCCCACAAGGTTCGCTACGTGATCGAGTTTCAACAAGTCCACAAGACCTACCGCGTCGGCGGTAGGGACATCCCCGCGCTGCACCCCACCAGCCTGAGCATCGCCAATGGCCAGGTGTTCGGCCTGATCGGCCATTCCGGTGCTGGCAAAAGTACCCTGCTGCGCCTGATCAACCGCCTTGAAGCACCGAGCGGCGGCAAGATCATCGTCGACGGCGAGGACGTCACCGCCTTCGATGCCAGCCACCTGCGCCGCTTCCGCCAGCAGGTCGGGATGATCTTCCAGCACTTCAACCTCCTGGCTTCCAAGACCGTCGCCGACAACGTCGGCCTGCCGCTGACCCTGGCCGGCGAGCTGTCGCGCAAGGAAATCGACGCCCGGGTCGCCGAGCTGCTGGCCCGCGTCGGCCTGTCCGAGCATGCGAAGAAGTACCCGGCGCAGCTGTCCGGCGGCCAGAAGCAGCGCGTCGGCATCGCCCGCGCCCTGTCCACCCGGCCGAAGATCCTGCTCTGCGACGAGGCCACCAGCGCCCTCGACCCGCAGACCACCGGCCAGGTCCTGCAACTGCTGGCGGAGATCAACCGCGAGCTGAACCTGACCATCGTCCTCATCACCCATGAAATGGACGTGATCCGTCGCGTCTGCGACCAGGTCGCGGTGATGGACGCCGGCCGCATCGTCGAGCAGGGCCCGGTGGCGGACGTGTTCCTCCATCCGCAGCACCCGACCACCAGGCGTTTCGTCCAGGAAGACGAACAGGTCGACGAAGCCGAGCAGCGCGACGACTTCGCCCACGTGCCGGGCCGCATCGTGCGCCTGACCTTCCAGGGCGACGCCACCTACGCGCCGCTGCTGGGCACCGTGGCCCGCGAAACCGGGGTCGACTACAGCATCCTTGCCGGCCGCATCGACCGCATCAAGGACACCCCCTACGGGCAACTGACCCTGGCCGTCACCGGCGGCGACATGGAAGCGGCCTTCGCCCGCTTCGCCGCGGCTGACGTTCATATGGAGGTACTGCGTTGATGGACGCCCTGAATTTCTTCGCCAACGTCGACTGGTCCGAGATCTGGCTGGCCACCGGCGACACCTTCATCATGCTGTTCGGCTCGCTGTTCTTCACCGTGCTGCTGGGCCTGCCACTGGGCGTGCTGCTGTTCATGTTCGGACCGCGGCAGATGTTCGAGCAGAAGGGCATCTACGCCCTGCTGTCGCTGGTCGTGAACATCCTGCGCTCGCTGCCGTTCATCATCCTGCTGATCGTGATGATCCCGATCACCGTGCTGATCACCGGCACCTCCCTGGGTGTCGAAGGCGCCATCCCGCCGCTGGTGGTGGGCGCCACGCCGTTCTTCGCGCGCCTGGTCGAGACCGCGCTGCGCGAGGTGGACCGCGGCATCATCGAGGCGACCCAGTCCATGGGCGCCAGCACCCGGCAGATCATCATGAACGCCCTGCTGCCGGAAGCGCGGCCGGGCATCTTTGCCGCAATCACCGTGACAGCCATCACCCTGGTGTCCTACACCGCCATGGCCGGCGTGGTCGGCGCCGGTGGCCTGGGCGACCTGGCGATCCGCTTCGGCTACCAGCGTTTCCAGACCGACGTGATGATCGTCACCGTGGTCCTGCTGCTGATCCTGGTTCAAGTTCTGCAGAGCGTCGGCGACAAACTGGTGGTGCACTTTTCCCGTAAATGAAGGGTCGGCGTGACCGACACACCGGGGGCCGGCCGGCCCCCTCAAGGAGTGATGCAATGAAGAAACTGCTTGCTGCCGTCGCCGCCTTCGCGGCCATTTCCGCCAACGCCTCGGAAACCCTGAGCGTCGCCGCCACCGCGGTACCACACGCCGAGATCCTCGAATTCGTCAAGCCAACCCTGGCCAAGGAAGGCGTGGACCTGAAGGTCAAGGTCTTCACCGACTACATCCAGCCAAACGTGCAGGTCGCGGAAGGCCGCCTGGACGCCAACTTCTTCCAGCACCAGCCGTACCTGGATGAGTTCAACAAGGGCAAGGGCACCAACCTGGTGAGCGTTGCCGGCGTGCACGTCGAGCCGCTGGGCGCCTACTCCACCAAGTTCAAGAAGCTGGACGAGATCCCGTCCGGTGCCAACGTGGTGATCCCGAACGACGCCACCAACGGCGGTCGTGCGCTGTTGCTGCTGCAGAAGGCTGGCCTGATCAAGCTGAAGGACGCCGCGAACATCCTGTCGACGCCGAAGGACATCGCCGAGAACCCGAAGAACCTGAAGATCCGCGAACTGGAAGCCGCCACCCTGCCGCGCGTGCTGACCCAGGTCGACCTGGCGCTGATCAACACCAACTACGCGCTGGAAGCCAAGCTCAATCCTGAGAAGGACGCGCTGATCATCGAAGGTGCCGATTCGCCTTACGTGAACATCCTGGTTGCCCGTCCGAACAACAAGGATGCCGAGGCGATCAAGAAGCTGGTCGGTGCCCTGCACTCGCCTGAGGTGAAGCAGTTCATCCAGGAGAAGTACAAGGGCGCGGTGATTCCGGCGTTCTGATCGTTCTCTATCGCTCTTGAGGGCCTCATCGCTGGCAAGCCAGCTCCCACAGGTATCGCGTGCACCGCTGAACCTGTGGGAGCTGGCTTGCCAGCGATAGGGCCCTCAAGAACACAGCAAGACTCCCCGCCTCAATCCCGCTTCACCAACCCCGGCAATTGCGCCACCAGCTTCTGGTTGTTGAACGGCGCCCGAATGAACCCCCGCTGTGCCCCGTCCGGCCCGATGATCGCCAGGTTGCCGCTGTGATCCACGGTGTACCCCGGCTTGCTGGTATCCGCCGGAATGAACGGAATGCTCAGGGCATTGGCCAGCTTCTGGGTGGCTTCCAGCGAGCCGGTCAGGCCGATGAAATCCTTGTCGAAATACCCCAGGTACTGCTTGAGCTGGGTCGGCGTGTCGCGGTTCGGGTCGACGCTCACCAGCACCACCTGCATCCGCTCCACCGCTTCTTTGGGCAGCTCGCTCTTCACCTGACGCAACTGCGCCAGGGTGGTCGGGCAGATGTCCGGGCAGAAGGTGTAGCCGAAGAACACCAGCGACCACTTGCCCTTCAACTGGTCGACCTTGACCGGCTGGCCGTCCGCGTCGGTCATTTCCAGATCGGGCACCGAACGGCTCTGCGGCAGCAGGATGATGCCGGCATCGATCAGCTCGGCCGGGTTGCCCTGGCTGCGGCCGCTAAGCACCTTGTTGATGGTAAGCCCGAGAATCAATGCGACCAGGGCGACGAGGATGAAGACGGTTTTCTGGGTTCGAGTCATAGATTCAGCAGTAAGTAGTGGTCTACGAGCAGCGCGATGAAGAGCAAAAACAGGTACCAGACAGAGTACTTGAAGGTCTTGATCGCAGCGTGCGGCCGAACGCCACGGTACAACACCCAGGCCCACTGCAGGAAGCGCAGCCCCAGGAGCACGGCGCAGGCGAGGTAGAGCGGCCCACTCATATGAATGGCAAACGGCAGCAGGCTCACCGCAAGCAATACACAGGTGTAGAGCAGGATGTGCACCTTGGTGTAGTGCTCGCCGTGGGTCACCGGCAGCATGGGGATGTCCGCCTTGGCGTATTCGGCCTTGCGGTGAATGGCCAGGGCCCAGAAATGCGGCGGGGTCCAGGCGAAGATGATCAGCACCAGCAGCAACGGCTCGGCACTCAGGTGGCCGCTGACCGCCACCCAGCCGAGCAACGGCGGTGCCGCCCCGGCCAGGCCGCCGATCACGATGTTCTGCGGCGTGGCGCGCTTGAGAAAGCCGGTGTAGACCACCGCGTAGCCCAGCAAGGAGGCCAGGGTCAGCCAGGCGGTGAGGGGGTTGGTGAAGGCCAGCAACAGCGCCATCCCGGCCAGCGCCAGCAACAGGGCGAACAGCAACGCCGGCAGCGGCGCGACCCGGCCTTCGGCCAGCGGGCGCTTGTGGGTGCGGGCCATGAGGGCGTCGATGCGCCGGTCCAGCACATGGTTTACCGCCGCCGCCGCACCCGCGCACAAGCCGATGCCGAGGTTGCCGAACAGCAACACCGTCCACGGCACCCCGGCGCGGGTAGCGAGGAACATGCCCACCAGCGAGGTGATCAGCATCAGCACCACCACCTTGGGCTTGGTCAGTTCCAGGTAGTCGCGCCAGCCGGCACGGGCCTGGCTTTCGCTCAGAAGCGCTGCCATGGATTGTCTCCGAGATAGTGAACGTCACCCGCCAGGCGCAGCGGGGTGAGGCGCCAGCCGATGCTGACGCGCCGTGCCCGTGGCTGCATGGCCAGGCGCGTGCGGTAGTTGACCAGGACCATGGTCAGCAACAACCCGGCACCCCCGGCGTTGTGTGCCACGGCCACCGCCAGCGGCAGGTGGAACAGCACGTTGCTGATGCCCAGGCCGACCTGCAGCAGCAGCGCCGCCACCACCAGTTTCGCCAGGCGGCGCAGGCCGACCCGGTGCAGTTGCCAGGCCAGGGTCAGCAGCACGCAGGTGACGACCAGCGCGCCGAGGCGGTGAGTGATATGGATGGCGGTGCGGGCCTCGCTGTCGAGCTGGCCGCCCAGGTAGTTGGGGCCGATATGCTGGGTCAGGTGGAAACCGTTGGCGAAGTCCGCGTTCGGCCACCATTCGCCATGGCAGGTCGGCAGGTCGATGCAGGCCACCGCCGCGTAGTTGGCGCTGACCCAGCCGCCCAGGGCGATCTGCCCGATCACCAGCAACAGCGCCAACGCCGCCAGCCGGCGCAACCGTCGTGGCAGCCCGGGCAAGGGCATGTAGGCGCGGGACAGGCGCAGGCTGAGCAGGAACAGCAGGCTCAAGGTGGCGAACCCGCCCAATAGATGTGCCGTCACCACCTGCGGCCATAGCTGCAGGGTCACCGTCCACATGCCGAATGCCGCTTGCACGAACACCACCCCGAGCACCAGCAGCGGCAGGCGATAGGGCTGGCCGTCACGACCATGCCGGCGCAGCGCCTGCACCGCCAGCATGGCGATCACCAGGCCCAGGGTGCCGGCGAAGTAGCGGTGGACCATCTCGTTGCGGCCCTTGTGCGCTTCCACCGGCGAATCGGGGAAATGCAGCTCGGCATGGGCCAGCTGGGCCTCCGTCTTGGGCACGCTGATGAAGCCGTAGCAGCCGGGCCAGTCCGGACAACCGAGGCCGGCGTGGGTCAGGCGGGTGTAGGCGCCGAGCAGCACCACCAGCAGCGCCAGCCCGGTGGCGAACACGGCGAGGCGATATCCAGGTCGGGTCATGGCGCGCTCCTAACCGATGTTGGACAGCTTGAGCAGGTGGCGCAGGTCGTTGAGCACGTCCTTGCCCTTGACCCGCGCGTCGTAGCGCAGCACCAGGTTGCCGTGAGGATCGACGATCCACAGCTGCGCCTCGCTGCGGTTGGGCGCCAGGGCGCCGTAGCGGGTGGTGTCCAGCGGGTAGCGCTGCAGTTGCGGGTATTCGCTTTGCAGCTTGCCGAGGTAGTCGCCGCTCACCGGCTCGACACTGGCCAGGGCATGGGTGGCGCGGCTGGCATCGCGGCCCAGGCCGATATTGAGCTGCCGCGCCAGGTAGACCAGTTGCTGGCAGTCCACGGCGCAGTCCTTCGGCGCGCTGACCAGCAGTTGCCAGCGCGCGTCCTCGGCCTGCACGCCAAGGTCGGCGAGGGTCTTGCCGTCGCCGAGCATCTCGCCGTGGTAGCTGCGCCCGTCGGGCACCCAGAACTGCAGCTTGTACATGCCGGTGGCGAGCATCATCGGCCCGATCACCACCAGCAGGATAAGGATCAGTTGCAGGCGTCCCTTGGCGCGACTCCGTGGCGCCTTGCCGTCAGACATGTCGAGTGGTCCCGTGGCGACTCCCATGGTCTTTCTCCTTTTTATTGTGTCGATGCCAGCCGAAGTACAGGTAAAGCGCGATCAGGGCCGTGGCCAGGGCAAACCACTGCACGGCGTAGCCCAGGTGTTTTTCCGGGCCGAGGGCGACCAGCGGCCAGTCCACCCGGTAGGCGGCGGGGCCCGGTTCCAGGCGCAGCTCGTGGGGATAGCCGTCGCGGGCCAGTTGCTCCCAGAGGTGCGCCGGCTCGGCGCTGTTGAGCAGGCGCGGGAAGTCGCCGCCGGGGGCATCGGCGCGCAGCAGGAAGCTGGCGCCGGGGGCGATGTAGATCCAGGCGTCGAGGTCGAGGGGCTGTCGTGGGGTGTCGAAGCTCACCGGCACGCGGCGGTCCGGCCAGGGCAGCCAGCCGCGATTGACCAGCCACCAGTGGCCGCTGGGTTCGTCGAGGAAGGGTTGCAGCAGCTCGACCCCGGCCTGGCCGTCGCGCATGCGGCTGTCCAGCAGCAGGCTGTGCTCGCCGTCGAAATGCCCCCGCAGATGGACGCGGCGATAGGCCGGATCAGCCGTTTCCAGCAGTTGCCCGGCAGGCACCGGTGCCTCGATCTCGCGCTCGGCGTAGACCTCCAGCAGCGCACGTTTCTGGTCGGCGCGCCCCAGCTGCCAGAAGCCCAGGCCCACCAGCACCGGCAGCAGCGCCAGCACCACCAGGGTCGGCGCCAGGCCGGGGCGAAAGGCTCTCATCGGGCCCCCGCGGGGGCTGTCGCTATACTGGAATGCATCACGTCCCCCGGAGTTGTCGCCATGCTCAAAGCCGCGATCGTTGTGATGTTGCTGGCTACCATCGCCAGTCTGTTCAGCGGCCTGGTGTTCCTGGTCAAGGACGACGGGCATTCCACCCGCCTGTTGAAAGCCCTGACCGTTCGGGTCTGCCTGGCCGCCGTGACCCTCGGCCTGATCACCTGGGGTTTCGTCAGCGGCCAGCTGGTATCCCACGCGCCCTGGTAAGCCCTCCCGTCACAGCACGTAGACGAAGATGAACAGCCCCACCCAGACCACATCGACGAAGTGCCAGTACCAGCTGGCCGCCTCGAAGCCGAAGTGCTTGTCCGCGTTGAAGTGCCCTCGCATCACCCGCATCAACATGACGAACAGGATCAGGGTGCCCATGGTCACGTGGGCACCGTGGAAGCCGGTGAGCATGAAGAAGGTCGCGCCGTAGATCCCCGAACCCAGGGTCAGGCCCAGCTGGGTGTAGGCCTCGTGGTACTCGTAGGCCTGGAGGATGAGGAAGGCGATGCCGAGCACGACGGTCAGCGCCAGCCAGAATTTCAGCGGGCCGCGATGATCCTTGCGCAGGGCATGGTGGGCGATGGTGATGGTCACGCTGGAGCTGACCAACAGGATGGTGTTGATCAGCGGCAGGTGCCAGGGATCGATCACTTCCTTGGGCGGCGGGAACAGGGTCGGGTCCGGGGTGTGCAGCAGCGGCCAGGCGAACTGGAAGTTCGGCCAGAGCATGTGCGTCACGCCTTTCGCCCCTTCACCGCCGAGCCACGGCCCGGACAGGTGGCGCACATAGAACAGCGCGCCGAAGAAGGCGATGAAGAACATCACCTCGGAAAAGATGAACCACGACATGCCCCAGCGGAACGAGCGATCCATCTGCGGGCTGTAGAGGCCGGCGTGGCTTTCCTTGATCACCGCGCCGAACCAGCCGAACAGCATGTAGGCCAGGCACAACGCGCCGACGAAGAAGATCAGCGGGCCATGGGAGTCCGGATGCCCGGCCTTCATGTCGTTGAACCAGGTGCCGAGGCCGAACACCGTGATGAACATGCCGATGGTGGCGATGATCGGCCACTTGCTTTGCGCCGGTACGTAGTAGTGCTCGTGAGAGGCCATGGATTGTTCTCCTTATCGGGCGCTCTGCGGGTTCGTGCTGGCCACGTGGGCGACCGGCGGTTGGCGAGCGGTGATATCGAACAGCGTGTAGGCAAGCGTCAGGTGTTTCACATCCTTGGGCAGGTCGCGGTCGACGATGAAGCGCACCGGCATCTCGATGCGCTCACCCGGCTGCAGCACCTGCTGGCTGAAGCAGAAGCATTCGGTCTTGTGGAAGTACGCCGCCGCCTCGGCCGGGGAAATGCTGGGGATGGCCTGGGCGGTCATGGGTTTGTCGGTGGGGTTGTGGGCGACGAAGATCATCTGGTTCACCGCCCCCGGATTGACGTCGATCTGGTCGGCGCTGGAATAGAAGTCCCAGACCATGTCGATGGCGTTGGTGGAGAGAAACTGCACCTTCACCGAGCGCTGCGGATCGACCACCTGGGTGCCCTGGTACTGGCCGCCAGTCTTGCCGTTGATGCCGAAGGCCCGGCACATCACGTCGTAGATCGGCACCAGGGCGAAGCCGAAGGCGAACATCACCACGGCCAGCATCAACAGGCGACTGACCAGGCGCTTGATCGAGACTCCCTCGCTCATGACCGCGGCCCTCCTTTATTTCACTTCCGGTGGTGTCTGGAAGGTGTGGTAGGGCGCCGGCGACGGAATCGTCCACTCCAGGCCATCGGCGCCATCCCACGGCTTGGCCGGAGCCGGCTCGCCGCCGCGAATGCACTTGATGACGATGAACAGGAACAGCAACTGCGTGGTGCCGAACATGAAGGCACCGATGGAGCTGATCATGTTGAAGTCGGCAAACTGCAGGTTGTAGTCCGGGATGCGCCGCGGCATGCCGGCCAGGCCGACGAAGTGCATGGGGAAGAAGGCCATGTTCATGCCGACGAAGGACAGCCAGAAATGCAGCTTGCCCAGGGTTTCGTCGTACATGTGCCCGGTCCACTTTGGCAGCCAGTAGTAGGCCGAGGCGAAGATGCCGAAGATCGCCCCCGGCACCAGCACGTAGTGGAAGTGGGCGACCACGAAGTAGGTGTCGTGGTACTGGAAGTCCGCCGGGGCAATGGCCAGCATCAGCCCGGAGAAGCCGCCGATGGTGAACAGGATGACGAAGGCGATGGCGAACAGCATCGGCGTCTCGAAGGTCAGCGAACCCTCCCACATGGTGCTCACCCAGTTGAACACCTTCACCCCGGTGGGCACGGCGATCAGCATGGTGGCGTACATGAAGAACAGCTCGCCCACCACCGGGATGCCGACCACGAACATGTGGTGGGCCCAGACGATGAACGACAGGAAGGCGATCGCCCCGGTGGCGTAGACCATGGAGGTGTAGCCGAACAGCGGCTTGCGCGAGAACGCCGGGATGATCGAGCTGACCGCGCCGAAGGCCGGCAGGATCATGATGTACACCTCGGGGTGGCCGAAGAACCAGAACACGTGCTGGAACAGCACCGGGTCACCGCCGCCGGCGGCGCTGAAGAAGCTGGTGCCGAAGTGGATGTCCATCAGCATCATGGTCACCACGCCCGCCAGCACCGGCATCACCGCGATCAGCAGGAAGGCGGTGATCAGCCAGGTCCAGACGAACAGCGGCATCTTCATCAGGGTCATGCCGGGGGCGCGCAGGTTGAGGATGGTGGCGATGACGTTGATCGCCCCCATGATCGAGCTGATGCCCATGAGGTGGATGGCGAAGATGAAGAAGGTCACGCTCTGCGGCGCATAGGTGGTGGATAGCGGCGCATAGAAGGTCCAGCCGAAGTTGGGCCCGCCACCGGGCATGAACAGGGTCGAGACCAGCAGCCCGAACGCCGCCGGCAGCAGCCAGAAGCTGAAGTTGTTCATCCGCGGCAGGGCCATGTCCGGCGCGCCGATCATCAGCGGGATCATCCAGTTGGCCAGGCCGACGAAGGCCGGCATCACCGCGCCGAAGACCATCACCAGGCCGTGCATGGTGGTCATCTGGTTGAAGAATTCCGGCTGGACGATCTGCAGGCCGGGCTGGAACAGCTCGGCGCGGATCACCATGGCGAAGGAGCCGCCCAGCAGGAAAGCGCAGAAGGCGAACCACAGGTACATCGAGCCGATGTCCTTGTGGTTGGTGGTCAGCACCCAGCGCATCAGGCCCTTGGCCGGGCCGTGGGCGTGGTCATGCCCGGCATGACCGTGGTCGTCGATCACTGTGCTCATGTCCTGTCTCCTGAAAACCGGCTCATTTGCTTTCCGCCTGTTTGAGCGCCAGCACGTCTTTCGGCGTGACCATGTCGCCCTTGTTGTTGCCCCAGGCGTTGCGTTCGTAGGTGACGACGGCGGCGATATCCACTTCCGAGAGCTGCTTGCCGAACGCGGCCATGGCGGTGCCGGGCTTGCCGTGGAAGACGATGCCCAGGTGGTCTTCCTTCGGCCCGGTGGCGATCTTCGAGCCCTTGAGCGCCGGGAACATCGGCGGCAGGCCCTGGCCTTCGGCCTGGTGACAGGCGACGCAGGTGGTGTGGTAGACCTTGTCGCCGCGCTCCACCAGTTCCTCCAGGGTCCAGTCCTTGCTGGTCAGCTCCTTGAGCTTGGCCGCCTCGGCCTTGCGCTCGCCGAGCCAGGCGTCGTAGTCCTCCTTCGACTTGACCTCGACCACCACCGGCATGAAACCGTGGTCCTTGCCGCACAGCTCGGTGCACTGGCCACGGTAGATGCCGGGCTTCTCGACCCGGGTCCAGGCTTCGTTGACGAAGCCGGGGATGGCGTCGCGCTTGACCGCGAAGGCCGGCACCCACCAGGAATGGATGACGTCGGCCGCGGTGACCAGGAAGCGCACCTTGGCGCCCACCGGCAGTACCAGCGGCTGGTCGACTTCGAGCAGGTAGTGTTCGTCCTTGGGCGCCTTGCCGTGGATCTGGTCCGCCGGCGTCGCCAGGTTGCTGAAAAACTCGACGTCCTGGCCCAGGTACTTGTAGTGCCATTTCCACTGGTAGCCGGTGACCTGGATATCCACGTCCGACTCGCTGGCGTCGTAGATCTCGATCAGCGTCTTGGTCGCCGGGATGGCCATGGCGACGAGGATCAGGAACGGCACCACCGTCCACATGATCTCGACCCAGGTGTGCTCGTGGAAATGCGCGGGCTGCTGGCCGGTGGACCGGCGGTGGATGATCATCGACCAGAACATCGCGCCGAATACCACGAGGCCGATCACCACGCAGATCCAGAAGATGGTCATGTGCAGGTCGAACACGGCGTTGCTGACTTCGGTCGCCCCCGGCGCCATGTTCACCGTCCAGGCGGCATGCGCCGGGGTGAATAGCGACCACAACAGGAGGCCCATCCAGACATGTGGATGTCGCATCATTGCGGGTTCCCCTTATCGTTCTTGTTATCCCGGAGGCGGGGCCTGCGGAAGGGGGCACGGCGTCAAGACTGCGGACTTCGACGGCGGCCCCCCGCTGCACATCAGGCGGGGCCTCATCAGCCAAAACTCACTCACAGCGGAGTATAGACAGGGGTCCCGACCACGCAACGCGCTCTCGGAAATCGTCCTCCGGGGGCTACGCCATCGTCCCGAAACGCTGTAAGACATTGACTTATAAAGGTGATGGCACTTCGATATAACCCTGGCGCGCGAATGGGCATAAGGGTTATGAGAAATGAGTATTAGCGCACAGAAAAACTTGGCTAACTTAGTGTCTTCCGTTTGTCATTGCTTGTCCCTGGAGTTGTCATGAACATTGCCGCATTGCGCGAGCAGATCACCCGAGCCCAACAACACGAATCCGAAACCGGCCAACTGCAACAACAGCTCATCCAACAGTTGCCACACCTTCACCCACTCATCCAGTTGCCCGAGCAGGACGCCCAGGGTGCGTTGAACCGTTTCGTCAACGCCTACATCGACCAGGTACCGGAAATGCTGGAAGCCGCGAACGCGGTCGCCCGTGAAGCGGGGATCGAGTCGCAGATCAAGCCGGTGCTGAAGATCGCCGAGGAATATTTCATCACCCCGCCGCAGATCATGAACGGCCATGTCGGCCTGGATTGCCTGCTGGACGAAGCCTACCTGGCGCATCGCCTGGTGGAAGAAGTGAACGACCTGTACATCAAGCATTTCCAGCAGCCGCTGATCCCACTGGACACTACGGTTGCCAACCTGATCGCCCATCAATTGATCGGCGAGGAATTCGCCAACCAGCTGGATGAAGTGGTGCACCACTCGCTGGACAACATGCTCGACGACGAGAGCTTCGCCCTGGAGTCGGTGGAAGCGTATCGCGAGAAACTGAGCAGCCCCGAGACCGGCGAGGCGTGGAAGCGCTGGCCGTGCCTGTCGCGGCAGCTGGGTGTTGGCCTGGAGCTGGGCCAACAGCAAACCGCCTGATAGTTCTTTGTCGAGGCTGATGGCCTCATCGCTGGCAAGCCAGCTCCCACAGGGATCGCGTATGTGGGAGCTGGCTTGCCAGCGATAGGGCCAGCAAGGACTTACCAGTTGTAACTGACCGTCCCCATCACCGTCCGCTCTTCACCCCAGTAGCAACGCCCGGCGTTGTTGCAGCCCGCCACATACTCCTGGTCGAACAGGTTGCGTGCATTCACCTCGGCCGACCAGTGCTCATCCAGCTGATAACCCACCGCCGCATCCACCAGCGTCACGTCACCGGTATCCAGCTTGCCGTACAGCGACGGGCTGGTGTACGCGAAGGTGCTGTCGAAATGCCGTACGCCGGCACTCAGGCGCAGCCCCTTGAGCTGGCCGTCGAGGAAGCGGTAGCTGCTCCATACCGACGCCTGGTTGCGCGGCACGCCAGTGACCTGATGGTCTTCCAGCAGTGAACCGGCCACGTCCTTGGTCACCCGCGAATCGGTATAGGTGTAGGCCGCGGTGACGTTGATGTTCTCCGTGATATCGCTGTTCAGCTCCAGCTCCACGCCCTTGGCCCGGCTGCGCCCGATGTTGCGGTAGTCGCCGGTGGCGCTGTCGTAGAGCGAGTCATCCTTCTTGCGCAGGTCGTAGACCGAGGCGCTGATCAGGGTGTTCCAGCCCTTCGGCTCGTACTTCACACCCACTTCGTATTGCTCGCTGAGGGTCGGGTCCAGCGGGCCTGACGCGCTCGACACCTGCTGGGTCGGGTTGTAGGCGGTGGAGTAGCTGACGTAAGGCGAAACCCCGTTGTCGAACTGGTACATCAGGCCGGTCTGCCAGGTGAACTGGCCATCCCAGTAGTCGAGGTCGGCGGCGGCGTTGAGGGTACCGCGGCGGTTGCGGAATTCGCTGTTGACCCGGTCATAGCGCCCGCCCAGCAGCATCACCCAGTTGTCCAGGCGTGTCTGGATCTGGCTGTAGACGCCATACATGGTCTGTTCCAGCAGGGCATCCTGGACCCGCGTCGACGTCACCGGATCCCCCGTGTACACGGGATTGAACACGTTGACCGTGCCGCCAAAGCCGGCATTCCAGTCCTGGTTGAACGAGGTCCGGTCGAGGCTGGCGCCCACCAGCAGGGTGTTCTCCAGCGCGCCGACATTGAAGTGACCCTCGACCTGGTTGTCCAGCGAGTAGGCGATGGACTTGTTGTAGCGGTCGTACGCGGTGTTGTTGAGGGTGGTACCGAAACCGCCGTTGTTGAGGTTGCCCGGCCAGATTTCCTGGCGATCGATGCGCGACTGCATGTAGCGCGAGTTCTGCCGGTACTGCCAGTCGTCGTTGAACTGGTGATGGAATTCGTAGCCGAGGGTCCAGACTTCGCGCTTGAAGTTGTCCCAGTCCGGGTTGCCCAGCAGTGCGTGCTTGCTGATCTTGCCGTTGGGGTTGTTCAGCAGGGTGCCAGCGGCCGGGTAGCCCAGCTCCATCAGCGTACGGTCGCGCTGGTAGGTGGCCAGCAACGTCAGGTCGTTGTGCTCGTCGAAGTTCAGGGTGAGGGACGGTGCGACATACAGGCGGTCATCCGGCTGGTGATCGACCTGGGTACCCGACTTGCGCCCGAGGACCACCAGGCGTCCCAGCACATTGGGATTGTCCGCCAGCGGACCGGAGACATCGATGCCCAGCTGGCGGCGCTCGTGGGAGCCGTAGCTGAGCTGCACCTCGCCGCGCGACTCGGCGGTGGGGCGCTTGCTGACCATGTTGACCACGCCACCCGGTGCGTTTTCGCCGTAGAGGATCGAGGTCGGGCCGCGGAACACTTCGATGCGCTCCAGGCCATAGGGCTCGCTGGTGGTGTCGTAGCGGTTGCCCTGCACCCGCAGGCCGTCGCGCAGCAGGCCGTAGCCATAGTCGGTGGCGTTGAAGCCACGGATGAAGAACAGGTCGCCGGCCCCGCCATCACCGGCGGCGAACGGTGGTGCGAAGATACCCGGCACGTAGCCCAGCACTTCGGTCAGGCTCTGGGACTTCTGGTCTTCCATGCGCTGGCGGGTGACCACCGAGACCGAGCGCGGCGTGTCGGCCAGCGCGGTACTGGTCTTGCTCGCCGCCGTGGAATGGGTGGCGCGGTAGCCTTTGTCGTCCTGGCCATAGCGGCTGACGAGGCCCTGGCCATTGATGGCGGTCGCCTCCAGTTGCACCGCATCGCCTTCCGGCGCGGGTTGCAGCACGTAGCCACCAGCGCCCTGGGGCACGGCCACCAGGCCCGAACCACCAAGCAGCAACGCCAGCGCCTGCTCGACGCTGTACTGGCCGTCCAGCCCGGCGCTGCGCTTGCCGGCCGCGAGGCTGTCGCTGCCCGCCAGGTAGATCCCGGCCTGGCTGCTGAAGTCGTTGAGCACGCTGCTCAAGCTGCCGGCGGGCACGTGGAAGGTCTGCAGCCGGGCGCTGGCCTGGGCGGCCTGGACGGCGGCGGGCAGCAGGGCCAGTGGAGCGAAGCTGAGGAAGGTCATCGGCACGAGGGCCAACACGCAGGAGCGGGGCGACGACATGGCAGTCCCTGTTGTGTTCATGCGGTAAGTGGGAGGGTTCTGCGGATGAACCGGACGACCGGAGAAAAGGGGAACCGCGCGCTGAAAAAAATTTCAGGCGGGTTCCACCGTCACCCACCAGTCGGTCAGCCGCCGGACCCGCACCGGCAGCGCCGCTTCCAGCAGGCGCAGGGCATGGTCGGTATCGTCCAGGGGGAAGGTGCCCATCACCGCGAGACGGGCGAGGTCCGGGTGCAGACCGAGATGGCCGGGGCGATAACGGCCCAGTGCCTCGATCAGGTCCTGCAGGGGCATGGCTTCGGCGCTCAGCCGGTTATGCACCCAGGACTCGCCGGAGACCTGCGCGGGCGCGGCGGCCGAGATCGCCAGGGCGCTGAAGTCGACCCGCTGGCCCGCCTCGATCAGCGCCCGTGCGCCGTTGCGGCCGAACAGCTCGACCTGGCCCTGATAGACGTTGAGCCGGGCATTGCCGTCGGCGTAGCGCAAGGCCATGCGCAGCGGAGTGACGGCGATCTGCAGCAAGCCCGCAGCGGTTTCCACCCGCAGGGGCCGGGGCTCCTTGATCGTCGATTGCAGGAGCATTTCGCCGAAATGCAGGTCGAGCAGGCGTTCGCGATGGTCGAAGCGAGTATCCAGCGCGGTGCGTGCGCCGAGCCACAGGGTGCTGCCATCGGCCAGGGCCACCTCGCGGTTTTCCCCGGTGCCGGTGTGCAGGTCGGCGGTCCAGCCGTTGCGCGAGGCGACCTGCCAGCCACCCAGGCCAGCCATCGAGCCGACTGCCAGCAGCAACAGCGATTTCACCGTCTGCCGCCGGCTCAGGCGTGCCGGTGCGCGCTCGCGCAGCACCCGTCCAGCGCGCTCGCCTTCGCTGCGCAGCGGCGCGAAGCGTTCGCCGACCCGCTCCATGTAGCGCCACGCGGCCTGGTGCTCGGCATGCTGGTCGAACCACGATTGCCACTGTTCGCGCACGTTGCCCTGGTCGCCTTCTTCGAGCATGCGCACGTACCACTGGGCGGCGTGTTCGAGGCTGGCGTGGCTGAGTTTTTCCTGGCTGGCTCGCATCGCGTCACTCCACCAGCAGGCCGTCGAGCTCGGCTTCGAGCACGGCGCAGTGGAGGAAGGCCTGGGCCATGTACTTCTTGACCATGCGCTCGCTGACGTCGAGGCGCTCGGCGATCACGGCGTAGGTGACGCCTTCGACCTGGGCCATGAGAAACGCCTCGCGGACATTGCCCGGGAGGCGCAGGAGCATGGCGTCGACTTCCAGCAGGGTTTCGATGATCAGTGCCGTGTGTTCGGCGGACGGCTGGCTCGCCTCCGGCTGCGCCGCCACGCTCTCGCGCCACGCCCGTTCGATCTGGGCATGCCGCCAGTGGTCGATGCACAAGCCCTTGGCGATGGCCGCCAGGTAGGAGCGCTCGCCGGTCTGGCTGTCGAACTCGACGGGACGGCGCAGCACGCGCAGGAAGGTGTCATGCAGCAGGTCGGCGGCATCCCAGCCATTGCCCAGGCGGCGGCGCAGGAACAGCAGCAGCCAGGGGGAGTGTCTTGTGTAGAGCGTCTGGACAGGGGAAGACATGGAGGGTCCGCGCGGCAATAATGCAAGTGGTATTGATTCTCAATAGTAGGTCAGGTTGGCCGCGGGTATCTACAGAATTCTGATGGACTGAAGGGCTCGAATAGTCGACGCGAACCCTGTGGGAGCGGGTGCACCCGCTCCCAACACGTTATTCAAGCACCCAGTCCCGCCGTGGTGCGCACCCGGCCTTCGACCCTGCGCTTCAACCGCCGCGACTCGATCACCAGCCGCGATCCATTGGCAGCATTGGCCCGCCCCCAATCTTCCAGCAACTCAAGACAGGCATGGTCGATGTAGCTCAGGTTGGCCAGCGGCACATGCAGGGTGGTGCCCGGCGGCACACTGTCCAGCACCTGGGTCAGCGCCGGGACCTTGAGGAAGGTCGCGGCTCCGCTCAGGCGCAGTTCCATATGCCCCTTGCGCGGCAGGCTGCTGACGCTGATCTTCAGCCGCGCCGCCTTCAGCGCCAGCTTCACCAAGGTCAGGGCAAAGCCCAGCAGCACGCCGGTGAGCAGGTCGGTGAAGACGATCGCCAGGGCGGTCGCCGCATAGACGAACATCGGCATCCGCCCATAGCGTCCCAGGCCGCGGAAGGCCTTCAGGTCCACCAGCTTGACCCCGGTGAACACCAGCACGCCCGCCAGGCTCGCCACCGGAATCTGCTGCAGCACACTGCCCAGCAGGACCACGAAGGCCAGCAACCACACACCATGGAGGATCGCCGACAAGCGCGTCTTCGCCCCCGCCTGCACGTTGGCCGAGCTGCGCACGATCACCCCGGTCATCGGCAGCGCGCCGAGCACGCCGCAGATCATGTTGCCCACGCCTTGCGCCGACAGTTCGCGGTCGAAATCGGAACGCTGGCCGCTGTGCATGCGGTCTACCGCTGCGGCCGAGAGCAGGGTTTCCGCGCTGGCGATGAAGGCCAGGGCGAACGCCGCGACCAGCAGGGTCGGGTCGGCCAGGGCCATCAGGTCGGCAGGACGCAGCCAGTCGATGGCTTCCGCGAGGTTGGCCGGTACTTCAACGCGATTTACCGACAGATCGAGGCCAATACTCAGCAAGGTCATCGCACTGACACCGAGCAAGGCACCGGGTACGAAGCGCAGGGTCTTCGGCTTGAAGCGTTCCCAGGCCCACATCACGGCGATGGTGCCCACCCCCAGGGCCCCGGCCTGCCAGCCGTTTCCGGTGTTTTCCACAGGCAGCGCATCACCCAGCACGGCGGGGAAACCCAGCAGGTTTTCCAGGCCCGAAGGCAGCGGCGAGCTGTCGAACATCACATGCACCTGGGACAGCACGATCAGCACGCCGATACCGGCCAGCATGCCGTAGACCACCGCCGGCGCCGTGACCCGGAACCAGCAGCCCAGACGAAAGCGCCCCGCCAGCAATTGCAGCAACCCCGCCAGTAGCAGGATCGGCCCGAGCATGGCCATGCCGTGCTGGCGCACCAGCTCGAAGACCAGCACCGCCAGCCCCGCCGCCGGACCGCTGACCTGCAACGGCGAACCGGCCAGCCAGCCCACCAGCAGGCCGCCGACGATCCCGGTGATCAGGCCCTTGGCCGGCGGCATGCCGGAGGCGATGGCGATCCCCATGCACAGCGGCAGCGCCACCAGGAATACCACCACCGAAGCCAACAGATCCCGCGGCAGCGCCGCTTTGAAGTGCGTCATGTTCATCCTGTTCTCCTGTTCTTCCCGGCCCGTTCCTCGGCCGCATGATTACGCAATGGTTACGCAGGCGTCGGCGTGCCGCCCGATTCCCGGGCAGCCGAAAGCCGCCAACGCTGCGGCAAGACATCAACACGTTTTCGAAGGCAGCCGACGCCCGTCCACCGGGCCGCGGTCAGCGGCCGGTGGCGGGTCGTTCAGCGATGTTCAGGTGTCGCGATAAAGGCTTAGAAACGGCCTTTCGGGGTGGCGCTTGGAATCGGCTGGCCGCGGGTCAGCGGCAGGAAGGCGTCGCTTTCGGCGTCGTAGGCGGAGATTTCGCTGGTTTCGATGTTGTAGATCCAGCCGTGGATATACAACTGGCCAGCCGCCAGGCGCGAGGCCACCGACGGGTGGGTGCGCAGGTGATGCAACTGGGCGATGACGTTCTCGCGGGTGAGGACCTGCATGTTTTCATGCTCGGTGCCGCACTGGCAGTTGTCCTCGACCACGGTACGGGCCACTTCGGCATGACGCAGCCAGGCCTTGACCGTCGGCATCTTCTCCAGCGACTGCGGGTTGAGTACCGCGCGCATCGCACCGCAATCGGAGTGACCGCAGATGATGATGTGGTGCACGCCCAGCGCCATCACCGCGTACTCGATCGCCGTCGACACACCGCCGTTCATCTGCCCGTAGGGCGGGACCACGTTGCCCACGTTACGGGTGACGAACAGGTCGCCGGGAGAGCTCTGGGTAATCAGTTCGGGAACGATCCGCGAGTCGGCGCAGGTAATGAACATGGCCCGCGGCTTCTGCGCGGTGGCCAGCTTCTTGAACAGCTCTTCCTGTTCCGGGAAGACCTCGTGATGGAAACGCAGGAAGCCATCGACGATATGTTTCAGGGCGCCATCGGCAGTCTCGGCTTCAGGAGCAGCCGGGCCGGTCGGAGAGGGTTCCTTGTTCGACATGATTGATCCTCTTCACAGGTTCGAAGGTAAGTCCATTTTACCGGGTTGGATTCAGACAGGCTTACGTCACTTGGATTACAGATGTAGTCAACAAATCACATTTTTGGCCGACTGAATCCTTACGCTACTTGTCGAAACTTAACTCAAACTGAATTTGCGAGGCTCTAGGACGGGCATTACAGGCCGAATTGGCGGGTCTTCGATAGTATCAAAAAAGCATCAATTGCCAATGGCCATTATTGTTTTTACAACAAAGACAGCTGCCCGCCCGGCGGACAGAACGCCGTGCAATCCAGCGAATAGCCGCCCCGGCGATTGAGTCCGTAACGCCGGATCGCCTTGTCGAAGCGCTGCGCCAGCAAGTCGGCGAACACCCCTTCGCCGCGCATCCGTGCACCGAAACGGCTGTCGTAGAGCTCGCCGCCCCGGCTTTGCCGGACTAGGCTGAGGACGTGCTCGGCCCGTTGCGGGTAGTGATCGCGCAGCCATTGCTCGAACAGCGGCGCCACCTCCAGCGGCAGGCGCAGCAGCATGTACGCGGCGCTCAACGCACCGGCTGCGCTGGCCGCTTCGAGCAGGCGTTCCAGTTCGCTGTCGTTGATCATCGGGATCATCGGCGAACACAGCACCCCCACCGGAATCCCCGCCTCGCGCATGACCCGGATCGCCCGCAGGCGTGCCTTCGGCGCGGCGGCGCGGGGCTCCAGGGTGCGCTTCAGCTCGTCGTCGAGGGTAGTCAGGCTGATCATCACCGACACCAGGTTCTGCTTCGCCAGCTCGGCCAGCAGGTCGAGGTCGCGCAGGATCAGCGAGCCCTTGGTGACGATGGTCACCGGATGGCGGTAGCGCAGCAGCACCTCCAGCAGGCGGCGCGTGAGCTGCTGTTCGCGTTCGATGGGCTGGTAGGGGTCGGTGTTGGAGCCGAGGTTGATCGGCGCGCAGACGTAGCCCGGCTTCGACAGCTGCTGCTCCAGCACGGCGGCGGCGTTGGTCTTGGCGATCAGCCTGGTTTCGAAGTCGAGACCCGGCGACAGGTCCCAGTAGGCATGGCTCGGCCGCGCATAGCAGTAGATGCAGCCATGCTCGCAGCCGCGATAGGGGTTGATGGAACGGTCGAAGGGCAGGTCGGGGGAGTTGTTGCGGGTGATGATGGTCTTCGCGGTCTCGATGCGGACCTCGGTGCCCTGGGTCAGCGGCACTTCCTGGTACCAGCCATCGTCCTCGACCACCGAGCGATTGGGGGCGAAGCGGTTGTGCGGGTTGTGGGCAGTACCACGACCGCGGACCGGAGAGACCATGACGAAAAACCTCGATACTGTGTTTTTATACAGTATCGAGGTTTTGATTTGCCGTCCATCACAAACCTTGTGGGAGCTGGCTTGCCAGCGATGAGGCCGGCATGAACAACGATGTTGTCTGTTCTGGCCAAATCGCTGGCAAGCCAGCTCCCACAGGACTTGTGCAAAAGCACAGTCCTGTGGAAGACCGTGCGACTACTCCGAAGGCTTCTTCAGCTTCGGATTAGGGAAGAACTGCACCGTCTGCACCGCAGCCTTCGGCGCTTTCGGCTGCTCCTGGTTCACCCGCGTGCCCAGCTCCTTCGGTACCGACAGGCCCTGCTCGTTGAGGGTGTCGGAGAAGCCACAGTTGACGCACTCACGATGCGGAACGCCATCGACACTCCACATCTTCAGCTTGTCCGGCTGGCTGCACGCCGGGCATACCGCCCCGGCGATGAAGCGTTTTGGGGTCGTGCTCATGCCGCCAGGTCCTCGCTCAGGCCGCTGTGACGCAGCAGCGCATCGATGGACGGCTCGCGCCCGCGGAAGTCGACGAACAGCAGCATCGGCTCCTGCGAACCGCCACGGGCCAGGATCGCCTCGCGGAAGGCGCGGCCGGTCTCGGCATTGAGCACGCCTTCTTCCTCGAAGCGCGAGAAGGCGTCGGCGGACAGCACTTCAGCCCACTTGTAGCTGTAGTAACCGGCCGCGTAACCGCCGGCGAAGATGTGCGCAAAGCTGTTGGGGAAGCGGTTGTACGCCGGTGGACGCATGACCGACACCTCGTCGCGCACGCCTTCGAGCACTTCCAGCACGCTGCGGCCATCGCCGTGGCGGGCATGCAGTTCGAAGTCGAACAGGGAGAACTCCAGCTGGCGCACCATCATCAGGCCGGACTGGAAGTTCTTCGCCGCCAGCATTTTTTCCAGCAGGTCCTGGGGCAGCGGCTCGCCGCTTTCGTAGTGGCCGGAGATCAGCGCCAGGCCTTCCGGCTCCCAGCACCAGTTCTCCATGAACTGGCTCGGCAGTTCCACCGCGTCCCAGGCCACGCCGTTGATGCCGGACACGCCGGCATGCTCGATGCGGGTCAGCAGGTGGTGCAGGCCGTGGCCGAATTCGTGGAACAGGGTGGTCACTTCATCGTGGGTCAGCAGCGCCGGCTTGCCCGGGGCGGCCGGAGTGAAGTTGCACACCAGGTTGGCCACCGGGCTCTGCAGCGCGCCACCGGCGGTACGGCGACGGTCGCGGGCGCCGTCCATCCAGGCACCGCCGCGCTTGTTGGCGCGGGCGTAGAGGTCGAAGAAGAAACGCCCCACGTGCTGGCCGTTCTCCTTGATCTCGAACAGGCGCACGTCCGGGTGCCAGGTGTCGAAGCCCTTCTGCTCGGCGATCTCGATGCCGTACAGGCGCTGGACGATGGCGAACAGGCCGGACAGCACCTTGTCGATCGGGAAGTAGGCGCGCAGGATTTCCTGGGACACGCTGTAGCGCTGCTCACGCAGCTTCTCGCCGTAGAAGCCGCTGTCCCAGCTTTGCAGGTCGGCGCAGCCTTGCTCGGCGGCGTAGGCCTTGAGCTGGGCCAGGTCCTGGGCAGCGTAGGGTTTGCTGCGTTGCGCCAGGTTGCGCAGGAAGCCCAGCACCTGGTCGCTGGATTCGGCCATCTTGGTCGCCAGGCTCAGCTCGGCGAAGTTGGCGAAGCCCAGCAGCCCGGCCAGTTCCTGGCGCAGGTCGAGGATCTCGCGCATCACCGGGCCGTTGTCGAACTGGCCGGCATTCGGGCCTTGGTCGGAGGCGCGGGTGCAGTAGGCGGCGTAGACCTCTTCGCGCAGGGCGCGGCCCTGGGCGTAGGTCATCACTGCGTAGTAGCTGGGGAATTCCAAGCTGATCAGCCAGCCGTCGAGGCCCTTGGCCTGGGCGGCGGCGGCCATTTGCGCCTTGGCCGAGTCGGTCAGGCCGGCGAGGGCGGCTTCGTCGGTGACGTGCTTGGTCCAGGCCTGGGTGGCGTCGAGCAGTTGGTTGGAGAAGCGGCTGCCCAGCTCGGACAGCTTGCTCTGCACTTCGGCGTAGCGCTTCTGCTGCTCCGGCGGCAGGTCGATACCCGACAGGCGGAAGTCACGCAGGGCGTGTTCGATGATGGTCTTTTGCGCCACGTCGAAGCCGGCAGCCTCGGGGCTGGCAGCCAGGGCCTCATAGGCCTGGAACAGCTCGCGGTTCTGGCCCAGCTCGGTGGAATAGGCGCTCAGGGCCGGCAGGCAGGCCTCGTAGGCCTCGCGCAGTTCGGCGCTGTTGCACACGGCGTTGAGATGGCTGACCGGGCTCCAGGCGGCGCCGAGGCGGTCGTTCAGCTCGTCCATGGCCAGGACCAGGCCGGCCCAGCTGGGGTTCTGGCCTTGTTCCTTGAGGATCGTTTCAATGGCGTTGCGGTTGTCGGCCAGGATCTGTTCGATCGCCGGCAACACATGCTCGGCGCGGATTGCCGAGAAGGGCGGCAGGTCATAGGACTGCAGAAGCGGATTGTTCGCACTCACGGTTTGGACACCTTGGCAGAAGAAACACCGGCCCATCTTAATTACAATCGCGGTCGCCCGCAGCTTATTAGCCCAAGAGAGGGACGCTATCCATGGCCATCCGCACCTTCCAGCAGCACACCCCGCGCCTCGGCGAGCGTGCCTTCGTCGACCGCAGCGCGGTGGTCATCGGCGATGTCGAGATCGGCGACGACAGCTCGGTCTGGCCGCTGACGGTGATCCGCGGCGACATGCACCGCATCCGCATCGGTGCGCGCACCAGCGTGCAGGACGGCAGCGTGCTGCACATCACCCACGCCGGCCCGTTCAACCCCGACGGTTTCCCGCTGCTGATCGGCGACGACGTGACCATCGGCCACAAGGTCATGCTCCACGGCTGCACCCTGGGCAGCCGCATCCTGGTGGGCATGGGCAGCACGATCATGGACGGCGCGGTGGTCGAGGACGAAGTGATCATCGGCGCCGGCAGCCTGGTGCCGCCGGGCAAGCGCCTGGAAAGCGGTTTCCTCTACGTTGGCAGCCCGGTGAAGCAGGCGCGGCCGCTGACCGACAAGGAGCGCGCGTTCTTCCCCTACAGTGCCGCCAACTATGTGCGCCTGAAGGACCAGCACCTGGCCGAAGGCTACGACCGGCCCGAGTGACGAATTCCATTTTTTGCGAGACCGACATGCACCAGCAGAACATCCTCTTCGACCTCGACGGCACCCTGACCGACCCGCGCGAGGGCATCACCCGTTCCATCCAGTACGCCCTGGCCAAGCTGGGCATCGACGAACCCGACCTGGCCCGCCTGGAACACTTCATCGGCCCGCCGCTGCTGCAGGCCTTCATGCAGTTCTACAGCTTCGACGAGGCGAAGGCCTGGGAGGCGGTGAATTTCTACCGGGAGCGCTTCAAGGTCACCGGGTTGTATGAAAACCGTGTGTTCGAGGGTGTTCGCGAACTGCTGGCCGAGCTGCAGGGGCAGGGCCGCACGCTGTATATCGCCACGTCCAAGCCGTGGGTGTTCGCCCGCGAGATTGCCCGGCATTTCGAGTTCGACCGGCATTTCAAGGTGATCTACGGCAGCGAGCTGGACGGGACGCGGACCAACAAGGTCGAGCTGATCGGGCATCTGTTGCAGGAAGAAGGGCTGGATCCGGCGCAGACCCTGATGATCGGTGACCGCAAGCATGACCTGATCGGCGCACGCAGCAATGGGCTGGAAGCGGTGGCGGTGGGGTACGGGTTTGGTAGCCGGGAAGAGCTGGTGGCGGAGCAGCCGGCGTATCACTACGAGACGCTGGCGCAGATGCATCAGGCTTTTCTGCACTCTTGAGGGCCTCATCGCTGGCAAGCCAGCTCCCACAGGGACCGCGCCGCTCTGAAGCACAGTGGAGATTCCTGGACTGCCCCCAAGAAGTTGGACACCAATCCAACCCTTGGGGGACTCATGAGCAAGTACACCGAGCAGTTCAAGCTCAGCGCCATCACCGCGTATCTAGAAGGAACCGATGGTTTC
>JAIRVG010000027.1 GCA_031253995.1 Paucimonas sp.
TGACTCGCTGCGATCTCTCGTTAGCGGGAGGCGAATTCTACAGCGTTACAACCTGCTGTCAACTGCCTTTTTCAACCGCCTTCGTAAACGACCGAAGCACTTCCGATACTACCTGAAACATCTAACTCGTTGAATCTCAAGGAGTTTTCCGTTCCGACTGCGCCGGAAGTGGGGCGAATTATAGAGAGATTAAATGGGGCGTCAAGCACTTATTGCAATAAATTTGTCATGCCGTTCAAAAAGCCCGAAAAGCAAAGAGGGGAGGCCTTGCGGCCTCCCCTCTTCTATATAGCTATAGAGCAAGCACTCACAGGCTCGGGAACGCGAACTGCGAAGCCTCGTGGCTGGCACGCTGCGGCCAGCGCTGGGTAATCGCCTTGCGGCGGGTGTAGAAACGTACGCCATCCGGGCCGTAGGCATGCAGGTCGCCGAACAGCGAGCGCTTCCAGCCACCGAAGCTGTGGTAGGCCACCGGCACCGGCAGCGGCACGTTGACGCCGACCATGCCCACTTCGATCTCGTCGCAGAACAGGCGCGCTGCTTCACCGTCACGGGTGAAGATGCAGGTACCGTTGCCGTACTCGTGCTCGTTGATCAGTTGCATCGCCTCTTCCAGGCTGTTCACCCGCACCACGCACAGCACCGGCCCGAAGATCTCTTCCTTATAGATGCGCATCTCGGTGGTCACGCGGTCGAACAGGGTGCCACCGACGAAGTAGCCATCTTCGTTACCGGCAACACGATAGCCACGACCGTCCACTACCAGCTCGGCACCGGCAGCGACGCCGTCGTCGATGTAACCGACGACCTTGTCACGGGCCGCTGCGGTAACCAGCGGGCCCATGTCCAGGCCACAGGAAGTGCCGGCACCGATCTTCAGGCCCTTGATCTGCGGAACCAGCTTGGCCACCAGCGCATCGGCCACCTGGTCGCCGACGCACACGGCCACGGAGATCGCCATGCAGCGCTCGCCGCAGGAACCGTAGGCCGCGCCCATCAGTGCGCTGACCGCGTTGTCCAGGTCGGCATCGGGCATCAGCACGGCATGGTTCTTCGCGCCGCCCAGGGCCTGGACGCGCTTGCCGCGCTTGGTGCCTTCGGCATAGATGTATTCGGCGATAGGGGTCGAGCCGACAAAGCTCAACGCCTTCACTTCCGGCGCCTCGATCAGCGCATCCACCGCTTCCTTGTCGCCGTGCACCACGTTCAGCACGCCCTTAGGCAGGCCGGCTTCGTGCAGCAGTTGGGCGATCAGCAGGGTCGAGCTCGGATCACGCTCGGACGGCTTGAGGATGAAGCAGTTGCCGCAGGCGATGGCCAGTGGGTACATCCACAGCGGCACCATGGCCGGGAAGTTGAATGGGGTGATACCGGCCACCACGCCCAGCGGCTGGAAGTCCGACCAGGCATCGATGTTCGGGCCGACGTTGCGGCTGTATTCGCCCTTCAGCACTTCCGGAGCCGCACAGGCGAACTCGACGTTCTCGATACCGCGCTTCAGTTCACCGGCAGCATCTTCCAGGGTCTTGCCGTGCTCTTCGCTGATCAGCTGGGAGATACGTGCCTCGTTCTGCTCCAGCAGTTGCTTGAAGCGGAACATCACCTGGGCGCGCTTGGCCGGCGGGGTGTTGCGCCAGGCCGGGAACGCCGCCTTGGCCGAATCGATGGCCTGCTGCACGGTGGCGCGGCTGGCCAGGGCGACCTTGTGGATCGCTTGCCCGGTGGATGGGTTGAAGACGTCGGCGCTGCGGTCGCTGCCGGTAACCAGCTCGCCATTGATCAGATGTGCAACGGTGCTCATGCAATAACTCCAGTATTCAGGTTCGGGCAGGCGCACGGGCCTGCCCCGGGAAAGGAATCGATCAGTCGATGGCGTTCAGGGCTTCGCCGACCGCGTCGAACAGGCGGTCCAGCTCCTGCGCACTGGTGTTGAAGGTTGGGCCGAACTGCAGGGTGTCGCCGCCGAAGCGGACATAGAAGCCGGCTTGCCACAGCTTCATCGCGGCCTCGTATGGACGGACGATGGCATCACCATCGCGCGCAGCGATCTGGATCGCGCCGGCCAGGCCGTAGTTGCGGATGTCGATGACGTTCTTGGTGCCCTTGATACCGTGCAACACATTCTCGAAGTGCGGCGCCAGTTCGGCGGCGGACTGCACCAGGTTTTCCTTCTGCAGCAGGTCGAGGGCGGCGATACCGGCCGCGCACGCCACCGGGTGCGCCGAGTAGGTGTAGCCGTGGGGGAATTCCACTGCGTACTCGGGAGTCGGCTGGTTCATGAAGGTCTGGTAGATCTCGCTGCTCGCAATCACCGCGCCCATCGGGATGGCGCCGTTGGTGACCTGCTTGGCGATGCACATCAGGTCCGGGGTCACGCCGAAGGCGTCGGCACCGAACATCGCGCCCATGCGACCGAAGCCGGTGATGACTTCGTCGAAGATCAGCAGGATGTTGTGCTGGTCGCAGATTTCCCGCAGGCGTTTCAGATAACCCTTCGGCGGCGGCAGGACACCGGCGGAACCGGCCAGCGGCTCGACGATCAGCGCGGCGATGTTCGAGGCGTCGTGCAACTCGATCAGCTTGAGCATTTCATCGGCCAGGGCGATGCCGCCCTCTTCCGGCATGCCCTTGGTGAAGGCGTTGCCCGGCAGCACGGTGTGCGGGATGTGGTCGACGTCCATCAACTGGCCGAACAGCTTGCGGTTGCCATTGACGCCACCCAGGCTGGTGCCGGCGACGTTCACCCCGTGGTAGCCACGGGCACGGCCGATCAGCTTGGTCTTGGTGGCCTGGCCTTTCAGGCGCCAGTAGGCACGCACCATCTTCACCGCGGTGTCGCAGCACTCGGAGCCGGAGTTGGTATAGAAGACGTGATTCAGGTTGCCCGGGGTCAGCTCGGTGATCTTCTCGGCCAGCTGGAACGACAGCGGATGACCGAACTGGAACGCCGGCGAGTAGTCCAGCACGCCCAGCTGGCGTGCCACGGCTTCCTGGATTTCCTTGCGCGTGTGACCGGCGCCGCAGGTCCACAGGCCGGACAGGGCGTCGAAGATCTTGCGGCCCTTGTCGTCGACCAGATGGTTGCCTTGCGCGGCAACGATCAGGCGCGGATCGCGCTGGAAGTTGCGGTTGGCGGTGTAGGGCATCCAGTGAGCATCCAGCTTCAGCTGGCTGGCCAGACCGACAGAAGCGTTTTCAGGCAGGTTCATCGTCGCGACCTCGCAAGGCAGTTTGAACGGCATTCGGAAGAAAGCGTTGTGTTGCCGATAACTTGTCACGGCTATAAAGTCCGGAAAACTCTACTTTTCTAATCCTCAGTTCACCGGACACTAAACTATGAGCCGCCGCCCAGAACCGCTCTCCCAGGTCAGCGATTTCGATATCCGCCTGCTGAAGATTTTCCGCAGCGTGGTGGAATGCGGCGGCTTCTCGGCGGCGGAAAACGTGCTGGGCATCGGTCGTTCGGCAATCAGCCAGCAAATGGGCGACCTGGAGCAGCGCCTCGGCCTGCGCCTGTGCCAGCGCGGGCGTGCCGGCTTCTCGCTGACCGAGGAAGGCCGCGAGGTGTACCAGTCGGCGCTGCAACTGCTCAGCGCCCTGGAAAGTTTCCGTACCGAGGTCAACGGCCTGCACCAGCACCTGCGCGGCGAGCTGAACATCGGCCTGACCGACAACCTGGTGACCCTGCCGCACATGCGCATCACCCACGCCCTGGCCCAGCTCAAGGACCGCGGCCCGGACGTGCGCATTCGTATCCGCATGATTCCGCCAAGCCAGGTAGAACAAGGCGTGCTCGACGGCAGCCTGCATGTCGGCGTGGTCCCCCAGGCCAGCCCGCTGTCGGGCCTCGAATACCAGCCGCTGTACAGCGAGCGCTCGCTGCTTTATTGCGCGGTCGGGCACCCGCTGTTCTACGTCGACGACCGGCAACTGGACGATGACCGCCTCAATGCCCAGGACGCCATCGCCCCGACCTTCCGCCTGCCCGCGGAGATCCAGGCGGCGTACCAGGCACTCAACTGCACCGCCAGCGCCTCCGACCGCGAGGGCATGGCCTTCCTGATCCTCACCGGCCGCTACATCGGCTACCTGCCGGATCACTATGCGACCTTCTGGGTCCAGCAGGGTCGCCTGCGCGCACTCAAGCCCGGCGAGCGCTTCTATGACCTGAGCCTGGCGTGGGTCACGCGCAAGGGACGCCGCCCGCACCTGGTCCTGGAAAGCTTCCTGGAAAGCCTGGCTGCGACACGTTAGGACGCAATTGCGATATTCTCGCGTTCCGCGCTTGTGTGCCCGTCGTGCCTGGGGTATCAGTGCATGTGCCTTTATTTCCTTGCTCTTGCCGGAACCGCCCATGACCCTTGAAGTGCCCGCCCACCGTACCCTCGCCGCCAAGCCCGCCGGGCGCATCCGCCAGAAGAACGAGCAGGCCATCATCCAGGCCGCCGAGGACGAATTCGCCCGCCACGGTTTCAAGGGCACCAGCATGAACACCATCGCCCAGAACGCCGGGCTGCCCAAGGCCAACCTGCACTACTACTTCACCAACAAGCTGGGCCTGTACATCGCGGTGCTGAGCAACATCATCGAGTTGTGGGACAGCACCTTCAACGCCCTCGATGTCGACGACGACCCGGCCCAGGCCCTGGCCCAGTACATCCGCGCCAAGATGGAGTTCTCCCGGCGCAACCCCCAGGCCTCGCGGATCTTCGCCATGGAGATCATCAGCGGCGGCAACTGCCTCACTGACTATTTCAGCCAGGACTACCGCGAGTGGTTCAAGGGCCGTGCCGCGGTGTTCCAAGGCTGGATCGACGCCGGCAAGATGGACCCCGTGGAGCCGGTGCACCTGATCTTCCTGCTGTGGAGCAGCACCCAGCACTACGCCGACTTCGCCACGCAGATCTGCCAGGTCACCGGCCGCAGCCGCCTGACCAAGCAGGACATGGAAGACGCCGGCAACAACCTTATCCACATCATCCTCAAGGGCTGTGGCCTGACCCCGCCGAACTGAACACCCGCTTATGCCTTCTACCCTGCTGGACACCTGCGAATACCGCGAAGAGATTCGCAAGAGCCGCTTCATCACCCTCGCCGCGCCGATCAGCACGCCTGCCGACGCCCAGGCCTTCCTCGAACGCCACAGCGACCTGGCCGCCACCCACAATTGCTGGGCCTGGAAACTCGGCGACCAGTACCGCAGCAGCGACGACGGCGAACCCGGCGGCACTGCCGGGCGGCCGATCCTCGCCGCCATCGAGGCGCAGGATTGCGACCAGGTGGTGGTCCTGGTGATCCGCTGGTACGGCGGCATCCAGCTGGGCACCGGTGGCCTGGCCCGCGCCTATGGCGGCGGTGCCAACAAATGTCTGCAACAGGCGCCAAAACGCCTGCTGGTCAGCCGCACCGAGCTGAAATGCAGTTGCTCGTTCAGCGAGCTGGCCTTGCTCAAGCTGCGTGTCGCCGAGGCCGATGGGGTGATTCTCGATGAAGCCTTCACCGCCAACGGCGTCGATGTCCGCCTGGCCCTCGGCGCCGCGCAGATCGACACCGTGCAACGCCAGCTGGCCGACCTCAGCCGCGGCCGCATCCTCCTGGAGAACGCCTGAGCAGTTGCCCACATCCACTGTGGGCCCGGTTGTGGATAACCTCTGGGCAGCCGTCTGCAAGCCTTCTGTGGCAAGGGTTTCAGGCGAGAGATCATATTTTGATCAAAGTTTGATGACAGCCCTCGATCCGTCGAAAAATCAGCCGCTTAACCTTGATTATTGCCTTTCGAAGGCAGCCAGATCGGGCTTATGCCCAGCGCAGCGGCTTGCTCACAGATACTGTGGAGCAAGCTGTGGATAAACCGTGCAAGCCTGCGCCAATCGCCTGCCTGGCCGTTACGCGGGGGAATTGATCGTTTTTTGATCAAAAGCACGCAGCGGCCACAGTTGCAGCACCGCCCAGAACAGCTCCATCAACAAAATGCCCCACAGCAACTGGCTCGCACCGTACGCCAGCGCATAGCCCTGCCACGTGGCGAACAGCAGACGCCCCACCGCGTCATAGCGTCCGAACTGCGTTTGCGGGTCGCGAATGCGCAGCACCGACCACACGCACACGATCGACCCCATCAGGTTCGCCATCATCACGTGCAGCGGGGCGAACTCCGGCAGCTCGCCCGCCAGCCCCCAATAGGCACTCAACTGCCGCAACAGCCCGTGCAACGCCATCAGGCTCCACGGCGTGACGAACGCCGCCGTGACCAGCAGGTCGTACCAACCACTGGCCCGCACCAGTCCCCGATAACCGCTCTGGCTCCACATGTTCCGCTCCTTTCTGGAAAGTGAGAGCGGCAGGCTAAAGCCTGGAGTATGCTCCAGGGTCAACCCCTTCCCCAGGAATTGCCCGTGCGTATCGGAGAACTGGCGCAGACCTGTTGCGTCAGCCGCGACACCCTGCGTTTCTACGAAGAACGTGGCCTGATCCGCGCCCAGCGCAGCGCCAACGGCTATCGTGATTATCCGGTGGAGACCGTGCAGTTGGTCCTGTTGATCAAGACCGCACAGAAGCTCGGTTTCAGCCTCGGCGAAATCAGCCAGAACGTCGCCGAACTGTGGCAGGCACAAGACCCGGAAGCGCTGGTGACGCGCTTCATCGAAGACAAGCTGGCACTGGTCGAGTCGCGTATCGATGCCCTCGTCGAACTGCGCCAGGCGCTGCGCCAACGCCTGGTCGATCGCTGTCCCCTCACATTGAAAGGAGCTCCCGCATGACTACCAAAACCGCCCTGATCATCGGCGCCTCTCGCGGCCTGGGCCTCGGCCTCGTGGAACGTCTGAGCGAAGACGGCTGGCAGGTCGTCGCCACCGTGCGCGATACCGCCAAGGCTGGCGCACTCAAGGCACTGCCGGGCGTCCAGGTGCAAACCCTGGAAATGAACAGCAGCAGCCAGCTCGATGCCCTGCAGCAGCACCTCGCGGGCCAGACCTTCGACCTGCTGTTCGTCAACGCCGGGGTCAAGGGCCCGGACAACCAGGACGCCGAAGTGGCGCAACTGGCGGACATCGGCGACCTGTTCATGACCAACAGCGTGGCGCCGATCCGCGTCGCCCAGCGCTTCGCCGGACAACTGCGTGAAGGCAGCGGCGTGATCGCCTTCATGAGCTCGGTCCTCGGCAGCGTGGCCATTCCCGACGCACCGGACCTGGCGCTGTACAAGGCGAGCAAGGCGGCGCTGAACTCGATGATCAACAGCTTCGTGGTGCGCCTGGGCGAGACCCGCCTGAGCGTGCTGGCCATGCACCCGGGCTGGGTCAAGACCGACATGGGCGGCGAAGGCGCCGACATCGACGTGGCCACCAGCACCCGCGGCATGATCGAGCAGGTCAAGGCCCACAGCGGCAAGCCGGGCCTGCACTACATCAACTACAAAGGCGAATCCCTGGTCTGGTGATTTCCCGCGCGGTGGGTGTAGACTCGACGCCTCGCCCACCGCGGCGGACCTGGATCAGCAGACAGGGCAACACTGAGCTGGCTAACCCTGAACCCACTTTCAGAGGAGCCGGCGCCCATGCCTGCGACCCGCATCTGGTTGAAAAACCCACTCGCCATCTTCACCGCCAACGGCCTCGACGCTCGTGGCGGCCTGGTCATCGAAGACGGTGTCATCCGTGAAGTCCTCGGCCTCGGCCAATCCCCTTCCAGCCCCTGCGCACAGACCTTCGACGCCCGCGAGCACGTGGTCCTGCCCGGCCTGATCAACACCCACCACCACTTCTACCAGACCCTCACCCGCGCCTGGGCGCCAGTGGTCAACCAACCGCTGTTCCCTTGGCTGAAGACCCTGTATCCGGTCTGGGCGCGCCTGACCCCGGCCAAGCTGGAGCTGGCGACCCAGGTGGCCCTGGCCGAACTGCTGCTGTCCGGTTGCACCACCGCCGCCGACCACCACTACCTGTTCCCCGACGGCCTGGAAAACGCCATCGACGTGCAGGTGGAAACCGTACGCAAGCTGGGCATGCGCGCCATGCTGACCCGCGGCTCGATGAGCCTCGGCGAAGCTGACGGCGGCCTGCCACCGCAGCAGACGGTACAACAGGGCGAAGTGATCCTGGCCGACAGCCAGCGACTTATCCACAGCTACCACGAACGCGGTGCCGGCGCCCGCATCCAGATCGCCCTGGCGCCCTGCTCGCCGTTCTCGGTCACTCCGGAAATCATGCGGGCCAGCGCCGAGCTGGCCGAGGAACTGGATGTGCGCCTGCACACCCACCTGGCGGAAACCCTGGACGAAGAAGACTTCTGCCTACAACGCTTCGGCCTGCGCACCGTCGACTACCTGGACAGCGTCGGCTGGCTCGGCCCACGCACCTGGCTGGCCCACGGCATTCACTTCAATGCCGAGGAAATCGCCCGCCTGGGCGCCGCCGGCACCGGCATCTGCCATTGCCCGAGTTCGAACATGCGCCTCGCCTCGGGCATCTGCCCGACCATCGAGCTGACCGACGCCGGCGCCCCGGTCGGCCTCGGCGTGGACGGCTCGGCCTCCAACGACGCCTCCAACATGATCCTCGAAGCGCGCCAGGCCCTGTACCTGCAGCGCCTGCGCTACGGCGCCGAGCTGATCACCCCGGAACGCGCCCTCGGCTGGGCCACCCGTGGTTCGGCGCAGTTGCTGGGCCGTGACGACATCGGCGAACTGGCCGTGGGCAAGCAGGCCGACCTGGCCCTGTTCAAGCTCGACGAGCTGCGTTTCTCCGGCAGCCACGACCCGCTTTCCGCCCTGTTGCTGTGCGGCGCCGACCGCGCCGACCGGGTCATGGTGGGCGGCCAGTGGCGGGTGATCGACGGCCAGGTCGAGGGCCTGGATATCCAGGCCCTGATCGCCAATCACCGCCAGGCCGCCGCGCAACTGATCGCCGGCTGACGAGCAGTAGCGGCCAGGTCACCAGCTCCCCCTGACACCTGGCCGCCCTGCCGGTCCGGCGCTGCTATCGTTGAACCTGCTGGTCAGGTTTAACCGCGCCGGGCCGGCAACCTCTGTAGAATGCGCCGATTGCACCTGATGAGAACGAACCATGTACGACTGGCTTAACGCGCTGCCCAAGGCGGAACTGCACCTTCACCTGGAAGGATCGCTGGAGCCCGAATTGCTGTTCGCCCTGGCCGAACGCAACAAGATCGCCCTGCCCTGGAACGATGTCGAAACCCTGCGCGCAGCTTATGCCTTCAACAACCTGCAAGAGTTTCTCGACCTGTATTACCAGGGCGCCGATGTCCTGCGCACCGAGCAGGACTTCTACGACCTGACCTGGGCCTACCTGCAACGCTGCAAGGCGCAGAACGTCATCCACACCGAGCCGTTCTTCGACCCGCAGACCCACACCGACCGCGGCATCCCCTTCGAAGTGGTGCTCGACGGTATCACCCGCGCCCTCAAGGACGGTCGCGACCAGCTGGGCATCGGCAGCGGCCTGATCCTCAGCTTCCTGCGCCACCTCAGCGAGGAAGAAGCGCAGAAGACCCTCGACCAGGCTCTACCCTTCCGCGACGCCTTCGTCGCCGTCGGCCTCGACAGCTCGGAAATGGGTCACCCGCCGCGCAAGTTCCAGCGCGTCTTCGACCGTGCCCGCAGCGAAGGCTTCCTCACCGTCGCCCACGCTGGCGAGGAAGGTCCGCCCGAGTACATCTGGGAAGCGCTGGACCTGCTGAAGATCCAGCGCATCGACCACGGCGTGCGTGCCATCGAGGACGAACGCCTGATGCAGCGCATCATCGACGAGCAGATCCCGCTGACCGTCTGCCCGCTGTCCAACACCAAGCTGTGCGTGTTCGACCACATGAGCCAGCACAACATCCTCGACATGCTCGAACGTGGCGTGAAGGTCACGGTGAACTCGGATGACCCGGCCTACTTCGGCGGTTATGTCACCGAGAACTTCCATGCCCTGCACACCCACCTGGGCATGACCGAGGACCAGGCCCGTCGCCTGGCCCAGAACAGCCTCGACGCTCGCCTGATCAAGGCCTGACCCAGGCCTGTGTGCGCGGTGATCGACTCACCGCGCACCTCTCTCTCCCCAACCTACTCACCCCAGCGAAAGCGGTGCCGGCAACCGCGCAATCTGCTCGATCCCGCGCAATCCCCCCGCCGTGATCTGCGCCACGCGCGTCTCATCACTGATCCGCACCCAGCCGGACTGCACGAACAGCTTGAGCAGGCTGCAGCCAAGGGCTCCCCCCAGGTGCGCGCGGCGATCATGCATCTCGCTGCAACAGTTGCACAGGCTGCACAAGCGCCCGTCCCGCGGTGCCAAGGCATCGATGAAGATGCCCTGGGCGGCGAAATGAGCACGACCGGCCAGGGTGATTTCCAGTTGCTGCTCGCTCTGCTGCAGCCATTGCGCATCGAGCAGGCGTTGCAACAGGTTCGCCGCCACTTCGCCGCCGAGGTGGTCGCGACACAGGCGAGCCTTGCGCATCGCCACGGATACCGCCATCACCGGCTGCGCCGCACGCGGCTGGCGCTCGGATTCACGGATGCCGACGCTGGCCAGGGCCTCCACTGCCGTGCCGATCTCCGGCGCGGCCAGGCGGAAGTAGCGCTTGCGTCCGCGGGCCTCGCGCTTGAGCAACCCGCCGGCCGACAGCCGGGCCAGATGGGCGCAGGCCGACGACGGGGTCAGGCCGGCCAGCATGGCCAGTTCCTCCGACGGGCGCGCCATTCCATCGATCAGTGCCCAGAGCATGGCACTGCGTTTCGGGTCGGCCATCAAACTGGCGATCTGGCTGATACTGGCTATCGGTTGCATCGGTCCACTCCCTGCGTGATTGTCATTGGCGAATGAAGTTCCCCATATATCCAGGGCAGGCCAAAGTTGGCCAGTTGCCAAGACGGGGAAACTTCTCCCCCTGTTCTTCATCGTGAGTTGGTGACTGGGCAAGGCATCCGGCCCGGCTTCAGCCCAGGAAACATTATCTTGGTGGCGGCAATTGCCCGGCCCAGTATAAGCCTGCCTATTCCGGCAATCGCGACTGTTTTGCGACAGATCGACGTAGCTTCGCCAACCCTTGCACGCCGCGCGCGTGGCCTTTCAGCGCGTCCGGCACGCCCGCAATTCCGGTAAATGCCCATGAATCAAGGTATTCATCAGCGATGGGAAATATGCGTAGGCAACATATATCCAGTAATGCGCCTACATTGAAAGTAATCATGCCTTTCAAGCAAATGCGCAGGGGATGTAAGACCACCCTAACAATCAAACGCATTCTGTTTAAAGTTCATCGAGCAATGTAAGACAACGCGACTTGAGCAATGCACTCAACAGTTGTACCGGCTTGCTCAACTGCGCCCGATGGGTGCACAGCAGGTTGAGCGGCGCCGACTCCCCGCGGTACTGGCCGAGCAGCACCCGCAAACGCCCGGCGCGCACGTCGCCGGCCACGTCCAGCCACGACTTGTAGGCGATCCCCGTTCCTGCCAGGGCCCAGCGCCGCACCACGTCGGCGTCGTCGCAGAAGCGGTCGCCACTCACCAGCACGCTTTCTTCCTGCCCGTTCAGCTGGAAACGCCAATGGTCGTGCACGCCGCTGCCCAGTTGGTACAGCAGGCAATTGTGCTCGCTCAGTTGCGCCACCGTGCGCGGCTCGCCATGGCGCACCAGGTAGTCCGGTGCCGCGCACAGGACACGACGGTTATCCACACACAGCGGCACCGCCACCAGGCTGGAATCCTCCGGCGCGCCGTAGCGCAGGGCGATATCCACAGGCTGGCGGAACAGGTCGGCGTTGCGGTCGCCCAGCAGCAGGCGCACGGTGAGCTGCGGGTGTTCCCGTTGCAGTTCATCCAGCCACGGCAAGAGGACGTTGCGCCCGAAATCCGACGGCGCCGAAAGCTGCAACACCCCGCTGACCTCGTCCTGCTCCCGGGCCAGCAGGCGCCGCCCTTCATCGAGGCTGGCCAGCGCCGCCCGGGCATGGGCAAGAAAGCCCTCGCCCTCGGCCGTCAGGCGCAGGCTGCGGGTGGAGCGGGCCAGCAGACGGGCACCAAGCTGCGCTTCCAGACGCTTGAGCGCGGCACTGGCTACCGCCGGCGACAGGTCCAGCAACCGCGCCGCGGCCGACAGGCTGCCGTGCTCGGCGGCACGCACGAAGAGTTGCAGGTCATCGAAACGCAGCAAGGCGGCTGTCTCCATCTTCAATATTTTTTTGAAAGTTTCTGCGGTTTTAGCGGCTTTTAACCAGAAACGAAAGGATCAATCATGGCCGCCATTCACTTATCCACAAGGAATCGCGCCCCATGAAAGCCATCGCCTACTACCAGTCGCTGCCGATCGACGACGTCGCCGCCCTGCAGGACATCGAGCTGCCTGCCCCTGCGCCTGGCCCGCGCGACCTGCTGGTGGAAGTCCGGGCCATCTCGGTCAACCCGGTGGATACCAAGGTGCGCCGCAACGTCCAGCCCGAGAACGGTGCCGCCAAGGTGCTGGGCTGGGACGTGGCCGGCGTGGTCAAGGCGGTGGGTAGCGAGGTCAGCCTGTTCCAGCCCGGCGACAAGGTCTGGTACGCCGGCTCCATCGCCCGCGCCGGCGGCAACAGCGAGCTGCATGTGGTCGACGAGCGCATCGTCGGGCACATGCCCAGGTCGCTGGGTTTCGCCGAAGCCGCCGCCCTGCCGCTGACCGCCATCACCGCCTGGGAACTGCTGTTCGACCGCCTGCAGATCGCCGAGGGCAAGGCAGACCAGGGCCAGAGCCTGCTGATCGTCGGTGCCGCCGGCGGCGTCGGCTCGATCCTGACCCAACTGGCCAGCCAGCTGACCGGCCTCAAGGTCATCGGCACCGCGTCCCGCCCCGAGACCCAGCAATGGGTCCGCGAACTGGGCGCCGATCATGTCATCGACCACAGCCAGCCGCTGGCCGAGGCGCTGCGTGCCGAAGGCATCGCTCAGGTGACCCATGTCGCCAGCCTGACCCAGACCGACCAGCACCTCGACCAGCTGGTGGAAGCCCTGGCGCCGCAAGGCAAGCTGGCGCTGATCGACGATCCGAAGCAGCTCGACGTGGTCAAGCTCAAGCGCAAGAGCCTGTCGCTGCACTGGGAGTTCATGTACACCCGCTCGCTGTTCGAAACCCCGGACATGCTGGAGCAGCACAAGTTGCTCAACCGGGTCGCCGAGCTGATCGATGCCGGCACGCTGAAGACCACCCTCGGCGAGCATTTCGGCACCATCAACGCACAAAACCTGCGGCGCGCCCACCAGTTGCTGGAGAGCGGCGCGGCGAAAGGCAAGATCGTCCTCGAAGGTTTCTGAGCATCCGACACACGGCATGACCGCCAGTCCGTCCCTTGCTCCAGGTCATGTCGTGCGGTCGGCAGAGGCGCCTACAATCCAGCGACCTTTGCCAACCGGAGGTAGTCGTGATGAAAGTTGTGCTCGATGCGACAGGCAAGAAACCGGACCGCCCTTGGGAAGTCCGGCTTGATCAGCATGTAGTGAGTTTTCGCAGCGAGGCCGAGGCCCGGGCCTTCCTGAACACCTTGCAAGCCCGTATCCAGGCGCCGCATCCGTTGCTCAGGCAGGCCGGCTGAGCCGCAGACGGCGGGTCAGCAACGACGCTGCCACCGCCGCCATCCCGCACAGGGTGATGACCATGGCCATGGGCATCGCACTGCCATCATGCAAGACCCCCACCAGTGCCGCCGCGCCCGCGGCGACACTGAATTGCAAGCATCCCAGCAACGCCGAAGCACTCCCCGCCCGCGCGCCCTGCCCGTTCATGGCGCAGGCCGAGGCGTTGGGAATGATGCAGCCGAGGCTGGCGATGCACACGAACAGCGGGATCAGCAGCGGCCACAACGCTTCGGTGTGCAGTGCGCTGACGCCGAGCAGTACCGCGCCCGCCGCCAGATACAGCCAGACCATCCGTGCCAGCAGGAACGCCGGACCACGCTTGGCCAGCAGGCGTGCGTTGACCTGCGCAACCAGGATGAAGCCCGCCGCATTGGCGCCGAACAGCCAGCCATAGTGCTCGGCCGGCACGCCATAGAGCTTGATGAAGACGAAGGGCGAGCCGGCGATGTAGGCGAACATCCCGGCCATCGAGATGCCGCCGGTCAAGGCATGGCCCAGGAACAGCGGGTCCTTGAGCAGGCGCCAGTACTGCCCCAGTGCACCGGATAGCGGTGGCCGCGGCCGATCGGCGGGCAGGCTTTCCGGCAGGCCGCGGTAGACGGCCAGGGCGCACAGGGCGCTGAACAGGGTCAGGGCGAGGAAGATCGACTGCCAGCCATACAGGTTGACCATCAGGCCGCCGAGCATGGGTGCGAGGATCGGCGCCAGGCCCATCACCAGCATCAGTTGCGAGAAGACCTTGGCCGAGCCGACGGCGTCGCACTTGTCGCTGACGATGGCGCGGGACAGCACCATGCCGGCGCAGCCGCCCAGCGCCTGGACGAAGCGCGCGATCACCAGGGTGTCGAGGGTCGGCGCGTAGGCGCAGGCCAAGGACGCCAAGGTGAAGAGGATGACGCCACCCAGCAGGGGGATGCGCCGGCCAAAGCGGTCGGCGATCGGCCCGTAGGCCAGCTGGCCGATGGACAGGCCGAGGAAATACGCGGCCAGGGTGGCCTGGACATGTTTCTCGTCGGTGCCGAACGCCAGTGCCATGGCCGGGAAGCCGGGCAGGTAGAAATCGATCGCCAACGGCCCGAACGCACTGAGGGCGCCGAGGATCAGGATGGTTCGCAGGTTCATGGGAATCCGTAGCTAGCTAAGCAAGTTGCCTAGTCTACCGGGGCCCTGACTGGAAGATGTGAAAAATCGAGAGGCTGCGCTGTCGCGCAGAGAACACGGGTCGAATGCTCGACGCGGACCTTGTGGGAGCGGGTTCACCCGCGATTGCGATGGTGGATTCACTACCGTCATCGCGGGTAAACCCGCTCCCACTGTCCCCGCTAAATCAATGAGTTAACGGGTCGGACTCAGATCGCCCGCGCCTCGTAGCCTTCATCACGGATCAGCTGCAGGATCTGCTCCGACCCCAGCTCACTCTTCACCGACACCTGCTTCTGCGCCAGGTCCACCTTCACCTCCGCCGCCGCATCCTGGCTCTGCACCGCGCTGGTCACGGCCTTGACGCAGTGGCCGCAGGTCATCCCTTCCACGTTGAATACTTGCATCGTCACAGACTCCTTGGTTGGATTTGGCCGCAGTCTCAAGCTTGCCACCGGGGCAAGGTCAAGTTTGCCGTGACACTGCCGGGCTGGAAATCCTTGCCCGGGTCGGCCAAGCTGCGTGCTTGTCGATTTATCAGCAGGAGTATTCATCCATGGGCAAGGCAGCAATCGGCCTCCTCGGTCTGCTGGGGCTGTTCAGCAATGTCCCCCTGGCCAGCGCCGAAGGACCGTCGGACTACAGCGTGCTGATCATTTCCCGCGAGCGCCTGGAAGTCGCGACCCAATGCGAAATCGGGGTGTACCTGAACGACCAGCTCGCCGGTCGCGTGTTCCAGGAGCAGTCCGCCACCTTCAACCTGCCGCCAGGCAATATCGACATCCGCCTGCGCCTGCTGCCGGGCCAGGCCCCGGGTTGCCTCAACGGCATCGAGAACCAGCATTCCCAACGCCTGAACCTGAAGCTGGGCGAGATCAATAAATACCGCATCGCCATGGACCACACTGGCCTCTACCTGAAGAAGGCCGCACTGGGTTATTGACCTTGCCCGCATGGCAAGGTTGATGCTGGAGGCCAGTCCACGGAGGAGAGCCCCATGCCCGAGTCAATCACCTTCGACCTGCCGATCGCCGGCATGACCTGCGCCAGCTGCGCGGGTCGGGTGGAACGGGCGCTGCGCAAAGTCGCCGGCGCCGAGCAGGTCAACGTCAACCTCGCCACCGAACAGGCCCGCGTCCA
This sequence comes from Paucimonas sp., assembly GCA_031253995.1. Lineage (GTDB taxonomy): Bacteria > Pseudomonadota > Gammaproteobacteria > Pseudomonadales > Pseudomonadaceae > Aquipseudomonas. Next base: position 15,902 of record JAIRVG010000027.1, read on the forward strand.
GGCGCCGGCCGATCGTCTGCCGGCCCTGGTCGAGGCGGTCAGCCAGGCCGGCTACAGCGTCCCCAGCCACAGCGTCGAACTGAGCATCGGCGGCATGACCTGCGCCTCCTGCGCCGGGCGCGTCGAGCGGGCGCTGAACAAGCTGCCCGGCGTGCAGTCGGTGAGCGTCAACCTCGCCAGCGAACGCGCCCATGTCGAACTGCTCGGCCAGGTCGACGACGCCACCCTGATCGCCGCCGTGGAACGCGCCGGCTACAGCGCCAGCCTGCCGCAAGCCAACCAGGTCGCCAGCGACGACGGCGAACGCCGCCTGCGCCGCGAACGCTGGGCGGTGGCCCTGGCGGTGTTGCTGGCCTTGCCGCTGGTGCTGCCGATGCTCCTGCAACCCTTCGGCATCTCCTGGATGCTGCCCGCCTGGGCCCAGTTCGCCCTCGCTACCCCTGTGCAGTTCATTCTGGGCGCGCGCTTTTATGTCGCCGCCTGGAAAGCCGTGCGCGCCGGTGCCGGCAACATGGACCTGCTGGTCGCCCTCGGCACCAGCGCCGGCTACGGCCTGAGCCTGTACGAATGGTCGCGGGCCATGCCGGGCATGATGCCGCACCTGTATTTCGAAGCCTCGGCGGTGGTGATCGCCCTGGTGCTGCTGGGCAAGTACCTGGAAAGCCGCGCCAAGCGCCAGACCGCCAGCGCCATCCGCGCCCTCGAAGCCCTGCGCCCGGAGCGGGCCTTGCAGGTGGTGGACGGGGTCGAGCGCGACGTGCCCATCAGCGCCCTGCGCCTGGATGACCTGGTGCTGGTCAAGCCCGGCGAACGCTTCCCGGTGGATGGCGAAGTGGTCGAAGGCCAGAGCCATGCCGACGAAGCGCTGATCAGCGGCGAGAGCCTGCCGGTGCCGAAGCAGCCCGGCGACCGGGTCACCGGCGGCGCCATCAACGGTGAAGGCCGGCTGCTGGTGCGCACCCTGGCCCTGGGCACGGAAACCGTGCTGGCGCGCATCATCCGCCTGGTGGAAGACGCCCAGGCGGCCAAGGCGCCGATCCAGAAGCTGGTGGACCGGGTCAGCCAGGTGTTCGTCCCCGCCGTGCTGGTGATCGCCCTGCTGACACTGATCGGCTGGTGGCTGGCCGGTGCTGCGCTGGAAGTGGCGCTGATCAATGCCGTCGCCGTGCTGGTGATCGCCTGTCCTTGTGCCCTGGGCCTGGCCACCCCCACCGCGATCATGGCCGGCACCGGCGTGGCCGCGCGCCACGGCATCCTGATCAAGGACGCCGAAGCCCTGGAGCGCGCCCACGCGGTGAACCGCGTGGTCTTCGACAAGACCGGCACCCTCACCTCCGGCAGCCCGCGCATCGTCCACCAGCACGCGCTGGACGGCGACGACGCGCAATTGCTGCAACAGGCCGGGGCGCTACAACGCGGCAGCGAGCATCCGCTGGCCAAGGCCGTCCTCGATGCCTGCGCGGAACAAGGCCTGCAGGTGCCGGACATCCGCGACAGCCAGTCGCTGACCGGACGCGGCATCGCCGGCAGCCTCGACGGCCGCGACCTGGCCCTGGGCAACCGCCGTCTGCTCGATGAAAGCGGCCTGCAACCCGGCGAGCTGGCCGACAGCGCCAAGGCCTGGGAGGCCGAAGGCCGTACCCTGTCCTGGCTCATCGAACGCAGCCCGCAACCCCGCGTGCTGGGCCTGTTCGCCTTCGGCGACAGCCTCAAGCCCGGCGCCGGACAGGCCGTACGCCAACTGGCCGAACGCAATATCAGCAGCCACCTGCTGACCGGCGACAACCGCGGCAGCGCCACGGTGGTGGCCCAGGCGCTGGGCATCGAGGACGTGCATGCCGAAGTGCTGCCGGCGGACAAGGCCGCCGAGGTAGCGTCGCTGAAGAAATCCGGGGTGGTGGCGATGGTCGGCGACGGCATCAACGACGCCCCGGCCCTGGCCGCCGCGGATATCGGCATCGCCATGGGCGGCGGCACCGACGTGGCCATGCAGGCGGCGGGCATCACCCTGATGCGCGGCGACCCGCGACTGGTCCCGGCCGCACTGGAAATCAGCCGCAAGACCTACGCGAAGATCCGCCAGAACCTGTTCTGGGCCTTCATCTACAACCTGATCGGCATTCCCCTGGCGGCCTTCGGCCTGCTCAACCCGGTGCTGGCCGGCGCGGCCATGGCGCTGTCCAGCGTCAGCGTGGTGAGCAACGCCCTGCTGCTGAAAACCTGGAAACCCGAGACATCCAAGGAGGAGCACAACGCATGAATATCGGCCAGGCAGCCCGGCGCACGGGCCTGAGCGCGAAAATGATCCGCTACTACGAGTCCATCGGCCTGCTCAAGCCGGCGACGCGCAGCGAAAGCGGCTACCGGCTCTACGGCCAGGACGACCTGCACAGCCTGACCTTCATCAAGCGCTCGCGGGACCTGGGCTTTTCCCTGGAAGAGGTGGCGAAGCTGCTGACCCTGTGGCAGGACCGCCAGCGCGCCAGCGCCGACGTCAAGGCGCTGGCCAGCGAGCATATCGCCGACCTGAACCGGCGCATCGAGGAACTGGTGAGCCTGCGCGACACCCTCAGCGAGCTGGTCGCCCACTGCCAGGGCGACGACCGTCCCGACTGCCCGATCCTCAAGGACCTGGCCGCCGGCTGCTGCCACTGAGCGCCTACTGAGCCCAGGGGGGCGGAGGCTCTTCGCCCTTCACCGGTCCGCGCTCGGCTTCTTCGCGGCCTGCGCGGCGCCGGGCATCCTCGAACCTGGCCGCCTCGATCTCGCGCATCACGCCGCCCACGTCGGCGATGTGCTCGTCGTCCTTCCAGTTTCCGCTCAGGACGCTCTGGGGCAGCAATTTACCCTCCTGGTACAGCGCCCACATTTCCTTGGCATAGCGCGTCTGCTTCAGCTCCGGGGCAAAGCGCCCGAAGTAATGGGCCATGTTCGCCACGTCCCGTTCGAGCATGCTGAAGGCGTGGTTGTTGGCGGCGGCATCCACCGCCTGCGGCAGGTCGATGATCACCGGCCCGTCCGGGCCCAGCAGCACATTGAATTCAGACAGGTCGCCATGCACCAGCCCGGCGCACAGCATCAGCACGATCTGGCGAATGATGAATGCGTGGTATTCACGGGCCTGGTCGGCCTCCAGGTGCACATCGTTGAGCCGCGGCGCGGCCTGTCCGTCGGCATCGGTGACCAGTTCCATCAACAGCACGCCATCGAGGAAGTCGAAGGGCCTGGGCACCCGCACTCCGGCACTGGCGAGACGGAACAGCGCCGCCACCTCGGCGTTCTGCCAGGCGTCCTCGGCCTCCTTGCGGCCATACTTCGAGCCCTTGGCCATGGCCCGGGCCTGGCGGCTGTTGCGGACCTTGCGGCCCTCCTGGTACTCGGCGGCCTGGCGGAAGCTGCGCTTGTCGGCCTCCTTGTAGACCTTGGCGCAACGCAGCTGGCGACCGCAGCGCACCACGTACACCGCCGCCTCCTTGCCACTCATGAGGGGGCGCAGCACTTCGTCGACCAATCCGTCTTCGATCAGCGGTTCAATCCGTTTGGGAGTCTTCATCGGCTTTTGTTCTGGCTCCTGTCTGCCACTGCTGGAGATGCCTCTTCGGCGAGGCGCACACGATAGCTCAAGCGCCCTGTCGGTAACGGACCCGAATCAAAGGCAACTTGGTTTCAATTTACGTCAGTTCAGTCACGAAACAGTTCCCCGGGTGTCGCACCAAACAATCCCTTGAACGCGGCAATGTACGCCGAGGTGGAATCGTAACCGCATCCAAGTGCCGCCTGCGTGACGCTCTGGCCCTGCTCCAGGGCATCGAGTGACGACAGCAGGCGCATGCGCTGGCGCCAGGCGCGGAAGCTCAAGCCGGTCTCGCGCTGGAACAGGCGCATCAGGGTCTTCTCCGAACGCCCCAGGCGCTGCGCCCAGTGTTCCAGGGTGTAGCCCTGCTCCGGATTCGCCAGCAGGGTGTTGCACACCTCCAGCAGGCCGGGATGCTGCGGCAGCGGCAGGGAAAACCCCACCTCCGGCAAGCTGCGCAGTTGATCCAGCAAGACCCGCACCAGGTGCGCCTCGTCGCTGTCGCCTTCGGGGTACTCCACCGGGTACTGGCAGAACTGCTTGATCAGCTCTCGCGCCAGCGGCGTCACCTCCAGCACCCGGCAATTTCCCGGCGCCCAGTCCGAATCGCTGCTGCGCACGTAGAGGCTGCGCATTTCCGCGCGGGTCGAGGTGATCACCTCGTGCTCGACCCCGGCCGGCACCCACACGCCCCACTGCGGCGGCGCGAAGTAGCTGCCCTCGGCGGTATACACGCCGAGCACACCGCTGATGGCGTAGGAAAACTGCACCCAGTCATGCCGGTGGCGGGTCGTCCACGAGCCCGCACCCAGGCTTTCCGCGCGCGCATACAGCGGCCGCGGCAGGGCACTGAGGTCGGGAATCCGACGGGGTGAAGCGTTTTGTCCGTTACTCGGCATCGCTTGGCCTTATGTCGCAAGACGGAAACTGCCATGCAGGTTAACGTCGCAGGCGATTATTACAAGATGATTCGAAGGTCCGCCTATGCAAGCACTCAAGCACCTCAAGCGCGTGGTTACCGACTGGTTCCTCTGCGGCATGTTCCTCGCCACCTTCCTCGCCTGGCTGTTTCCCCGCTTCGGCGCAGCCGGCGGCGGGATGCACGCCGAGTACGTGATCAACATCGGCGTGTTCGTGGTGTTCTTCCTCCACGGCATCAACCTCTCCGGCGAACAGATCCGCCACGGCCTGAAGAACGTGCGCCTGCACATGATGGTGCAGGTCTTCACCTTCGTGGTCTTCCCGCTGCTGTGGCTGCTGGGCAAGACCGTATTCGGCACGCAGATCCCGGCCCTGCTGATGCTCGGCTTCCTCTACCTGTGCGCCCTGCCCTCGACCATCTCGTCCTCGGTGGCCCTGACCGGCAGCGCCGGCGGCAACGTGCCGGCGGCGATCCTCAATGCCAGCCTGTCCAGCGTGCTCGGCATCTTCATCACCCCGTGGCTGTGCAGCCTGGTGGTGGGCAGCGGCAGCGACGGCATCGACCTCGGCGCCACCCTGCTCGACCTCTGCGGCCTGCTGCTCGCCCCGCTGCTGCTGGGCCAGGCGCTGCGGCCGTGGCTGGGCAAGTTCTTCGCCAAATACAAGCGCTACACCAGCGTGATGGACAAGCTGGTGATCCTGCTGCTGGTCTACGCCGCGTTCTGCAACTCGATGATGTCCGGCATGTGGCAGCAGCAGGGCCTGTCGGTGCTGGTCACCGCCTTCGTCGGCAGCGCCGTGATCCTGGCCCTGGTGCTGTGGCTGACCACCCGCACCGCCCGGGCCCTGAAGTTCAGCCGCCCGGACGAGATCGCCGCGGTGTTCTGCGCCAGCAAGAAGTCGCTGGCCGCCGGGGCACCCATGGCCGCGCTGATCTTCGGCGCGCACCCGGGGCTGGGCCTGATCCTGCTGCCGATCATGATCTACCACCCGCTGCAGCTGATCGTCTGCTCGATCATGGCCGAAGCCTATTCGAGCAAGCGCGACGCGGCCCCGAAAGACGCCGGCCTGGTCAGCGCTCGATGATCGCCGTCACCCCCTGACCGCCCGCGGCGCAGATGGAAATCAGCCCGCGGCCCTGGCCAGCCTGGTCGAGCAGCTTGGCCAGGTTGGCCAGGATGCGCCCGCCAGTGGCGGCGAAGGGGTGGCCGGCCGCCAGCGAGCTGCCCTTCACGTTCAACTTGCTGCGATCGATGGCGCCCAACGGCTGCTCCAGGCCGAGGCGGTCGCGGCAGTAGTCCGGGTCTTCCCAGGCCTTGAGGGTGCACAGCACCTGGGCGGCGAAGGCCTCGTGGATCTCGTAGTAATCGAAGTCCTGCAAGCTCAGGCCATGCCGCGCCAGCAACCGCGGCACCGCGTAGGCCGGCGCCATCAGCAGGCCCTCCTGGCCTTTGACGAAATCCACCGCTGCGGTCTCGCCATCCAGCAGGTAGGCCATCACCGGCAGGCCGCGCGCCTTCGCCCATTCTTCACTCGCCAGCAGCACCACCGACGCGCCATCGGTCAGCGGCGTGGAGTTGCCGGCGGTCAGGGTGCCCTTGTCGCTGCGCTCGAAGGCCGGTTTCAGGCTGGCGAGCTTTTCCAGGGTCAGGTCCGGGCGCAGGTTGTTGTCCCGGGTCAGGCCCTGGAACGGCGTGAGCAGGTCGTTGTGCCAGCCTTCGTGGTAGGCCGCCGCCATGTGCTGGTGACTGAGCAGGGCCAGTTCGTCCTGCGCCTGCCGGTCGATGCCCCAATGCTGGGCCATCAGCTCGCAGTGCTGGCCCATGGACAACCCGGTGCGGGGTTCGCCGTTGCGCGGGAACTCGGGCTTCAGGTCGCCGGGGCGCAGCTTGAGCAGGGCCTTGAGCTTGTCGGCCGTGGTCTTGCCGCGATTGGCCTCCAGCAGCACCCGGCGCAGGCCCTCGCCTACCGCGATGGGCGCATCCGAGGTGGTGTCGACGCCGCCGGCGATGCCACAGTCGATCTGCCCCAGGGCGATCTTGTTCGCCACCAGCAGCGCCGCTTCCAGCCCGGTGCCGCAAGCTTGCTGGATGTCATAGGCCGGGGTCTGCGGCGACAGCCGTGAGCCGAGCACGCATTCGCGGGTCAGGTTGAGATCCCGGGCGTGCTTGAGCACCGCCCCCGCCGCCACTTCGCCCAGGCGCTGGCCGTGCAGGCCGAAGCGCTCGATCAGCCCTTCCAGCGCGGCGGTCAGCATCATCTGGTTGCTGGCCTTGGCATAAGGCCCATTGGAGCGGGCGAAGGGGATTCGATTGCCGCCGATGATCGCGACCCGTCGCAAAACTCGCATCAAGACATTCCTTTTTCGCGAAATAGACGCCTACAGAGTAGGACTTTTTTCCCGGTTCGAACGACCAACGGCCGATCATGGTCCACACTTTGGGGCTTATTTCACGGAGACGACCTTATGAGCGACCGCTATATCAACTTCGCCAACTCCGATCTCGGCCGGCGCGTGGTGGGGGCTGTCGGCCTGCCGGCGCCTGCTCGCCTGGAGCGTTGGGAAGCCGGGCGGCTGCGGCCGGTGGAGGGCGCCCTGTTGCTCGGCGGCGGCCCGCTGGCGGCGAAGGTGGCGGGGTTTTCCAGCCGGCTCACCAGCGAGGTCTACGGTTTCGCCGACGAGGGCCTGGGCCTGCCGGCCTGGGTCGCCGGGCTGGGCAGCAAGCTCAAGGCGGTGGTCTTCGATGCCAGTGCGCTGGCCGATATCGATCAGCTCAAGCAGCTGCGCGAATTCTTCCAGCCCCTGCTGCGCAGCCTCGACCGCTGCGCCCATGTGGTGATCCTCGGGCGCGCCCCGGAGCATCTCGACGACATCCTGGCCCGGGTCGCCCAGCGCGCCCTGGAAGGATTCGCCCGGTCGCTGGCCAAGGAGCTGCGTAGCGGCGGCACCCTGCAATTGCTGTATGTGGCGCCGGAGGCGGAAGACCAGCTGGAAGGCGCGCTGCGCTTCTTCCTGTCACCGAAAAGTGCCTTCATCAGCGGCCAGGCCCTGCGCCTGGAAGCCTGCCCGTCGCAGGTCCAGGACTGGACCCGCCCGCTGGCCGGGCGCAAGGCCCTGGTGACCGGCGCCGCCCGTGGCATCGGCGCGGCCATCGCCGAGACCCTGGCCCGTGACGGCGCCGAGATCGTCCTGCTCGACGTGCCGCAAGTTGCCGACGACCTCAAGGCCCTGGCCGAACGCCTCGGCGGCCGCGCCCTGCCCCTGGATATCTGCGCAAGCGACGCCGCCGCGCAACTGCTCGAAGGGCTGCCGGACGGCATCGACATCGTGGTGCACAACGCCGGCATCACCCGCGACAAGACCCTGGCCAACATGACCCCGGAATACTGGGACTCGGTGCTGGCGGTAAACCTCAAGGCCCCGGCGGTGCTGACCCAGGCCCTGGTCGACGGCGGCGCCCTGCACGACCACGGGCGCATCGTGCTGATGGCCTCCATCAGCGGCATCGCCGGCAATCGTGGCCAGTCCAACTACGCGGCGAGCAAGGCCGGGCTGATCGGCCTGGCGCAGGCCTGGGCGCCGCTGCTGGCCGAGCGTGGCGCCAGTATCAACGCGGTGGCGCCGGGCTTTATCGAAACCCGCATGACTGCCGCCATCCCGTTCACCCTGCGTGAAGCCGGGCGGCGCATGAGTTCACTGGGCCAGGGCGGCCTGCCCCAGGACGTCGCCGAGGCCGTGGCCTGGCTGGCGCAGCCGGGCAGCGGCGCGGTCAACGGCCAGGTGCTGCGCGTCTGCGGCCAGGCGGTGATGGGAGCCTGACGATGACCCAGACCTGGCACGACCTCGGGACTACCGCCGGCCTTTCCGGGCTGTACCTGAAGGCAGCGAGCAAACGCAAGATCAGCGGCGACAGCCTGCCCGGCTACGGTTTGCGGTGCGGGATCAATGTCGACGAACGCAACCTCGACGCCTACCGCAAGCTCTGCCTGTTCACCCATGACGGGCGCCTGCCGCCGACTTATCCACATGTGATGGCCTTCGCCTTGCAGATGCAGTTGCTCACGGCGAAGGATTTTCCCTTCCCGCTGCTGGGTCTGGTGCATCTGGGCAATCGCATCCGCGTGCTGCGGCCGCTGGGCGGGATTTCGCGGCTGCGCTTCGCGGTGTCTGTGGATAACCTGCAGCCCCATGAGAAAGGCGCGACCTTCGACCTGCGCACCGATGCCGAGGATGGCCTGGGGCTGATCTGGTCGGAGAGCAGCCGCATGTTGTGTCGCGGGATGAAGCTGGAAGGCTCGGTAGCCGAGGTGACGGTGGACGAACCGCTGGCGATGAGCGAGCTGACGCGCTGGTACGCCGACACGGATATCGGCCGGCATTACGCGAAGGTATGCGGCGACTACAACCCGATCCACCTGAGTGCAATGAGCGCGAAGCTGTTCGGTTTTCCCCAGGCCATCGCCCATGGCATGTGGAGCAAGGCCATGGCCATGGCCCATCTGCGCGGGCACCTGCCGCGCAGCGGGTATGAGGTGGCGGTGGAATTCCACAAGCCGGTGCGGTTGCCCAGCGAGGTGATCCTCGATTGCAGCGCCGAGGCGCCGAGCGGGCAGTTCCGGTTGAGTGGGCATGGGGGGTTGGTGCATATGAGCGGGGGCTGGCAGCCGTCGTAGAACCTGAATACCGGTTTTGCCTGACACACCGCATACACCGGTTTTACGGCCGCTGCGCGCCCGATCGCGGCTGAAGCCGCTCCCACGCCGACCGCACTGGATCAAACCCGGCCTGCTTGCACTGAAAGACACTTGGGGATAGATTCCCTCCGTCGCCGACGCATTGGCGATTCGACCTTGGCCGGTCGGAAACGAAGGGCGCAGCAGCGCCAAACTTCATCGCGGGCGCTTTTTTTGTGCCTGCGATGTCGTGTCATGGCGGTGGTGCGCGGGACACCTTCGGGTGTGCCGGGCCCCTTTCGTCCCGGTCGGCCAACCCGTGTACCGCTGCCACCTCAACTCGCTTGGCCGCGAACGGTGGTGGATTCATAACGAAAGGAACTCATGCATGACCACTGGAAGTCCGTTCAGGATCCCCGTATCCGCTCTCCCCCGGCTGCTTTTCCCAGCCACTCTCCTCAAAACTTCATCCAATCCGCGGAACAGGCAGGTGCAGCCATGACCCTGCACGAGCGTCTGTCCTCCATTCAGGAGTTCGTCTGGACCATCGAGCTGCTCGGCGAAGCATTGGTCCAGCTCGATGAGTATCAGGAAAAAGATGATCAGCCACTGCTCAACATGCGCGGCACTGCCGGCATCCATCAGGCGATCCGCACGATCAGTCGCCAGGCGGGTGAACTGTGTGGCGGGTTGCTGGATGGGGGAGCATGGCCAGACAGCTGAACCGTAGCTGTTGCTGATGGCCTCAACGTTGGCAAGGCTCCCACAGGGGGCGCGGCGTACACCTTGTGGGAGCAACTGTCTTCTTTGGGCTGGTGCTGGTTATTGTGTGTTGATCCATTGGTGATGGTGACGCTGAGTCACCTTTTCGCCCCTCCGGCACCCACTTTTGAAAAGCGTGTATGGACTGGACACATGGTGGACAGGTGTACGGAGACATGGTGGACACTTTTCGCTGCGCTCTTGCCGGGCGAGGGTGTTCTCAGGGAGGGTGGTGGCTGCGCTCTGGATTTTTGCTTTTGCTTTGCTTTTGATCTGGCTCTTGATCTGCCCGCGACATCAGGAGGCTGAGTGGAGCGCTGATGGAGGGGGTGGAGGGCCATGGATGGCCCGGAAAGCGCCATAGGGCAGGAGCCCGTATGGCGCGGCCCCCGGAATCAACGCGGAGGGAGGGAACCCGTAGCGAAGCGTAGGGCCGGATGCAGGAGCGTGTACGGATCACCCACATGGGTTACAAAAAAGTGCACTCACATAGGTAACACTTGGAGTGTCACATAGCCATCAATGGCATCTCTTTCATCGATCCTTCCAAGGATGATTGGGCCGAAGATAACATCCCAGATCCCATCCCCTACTTCCTCCAGTCCAATGGCCTGATGCTTGAGCACGCAGCCGACATAGATCCTCAGGCCACGACGGTTGACGATGCCTGAACAGTCCGCGTGGAGGCTATCGATATGACTCGGATAGGTCATCTCGGGTAGTTTCTCAGGATAGGGGCGGGGCGAAGGTTTATAGCAGGACGCGGGTGTTTTCTGCTTCAACGCCTCATGCACACGCTCGTGGTTGTAGTGCTGCATGAAGCGATCAAAGTGCCTCTGTTGAGCCTCCCACGCTATTGCTGGTGGCGACGGGAGCGTACTTTTCAACGTTCGATGCATGCGCTCATGTCGACCATTTTGTTCCGGCCTACCTGGGGCTATTCGCTCAGGAATGATTCCGAGGCGCAACCACCAGATGGACAGCTGTGAAAGCCCTGCTCGCCCCTTGCTCGCAAACGGAACACCGTTATCGGTACGAATGCGCTCCGGCAGACCATATTCACGAAACACCTGAGTGAAAACCGCCTGGGTTTCCTGAAAGTTAGTGTTAGCCATGCTGTGGCAGGCAAGCAGGAAGCGACTGGCATGGTCCATGATCGTCAATGGGTAGCACCAGACGCCCGAACCTGTCAGGTACTGGCCCTTGTAATCGGCGCTAAATAGTTGGTTGGGCGACTCTGCTTTCTGTAATGGTCTGGGATAAACCGCCACGCGCTGACGCAATCGCCGAGGTTTAACCAGTTCAGCTTTCTTCAAGATGTTGTAGATCGACGTCTTTGATGGCGGCGTCTGGTCAGGGAAACGCTCAAGCAAAGCGGCCTGGATTTTCTTGGGTCCAGGCTCTGTTTCACCCCGACCGCGCAGTTCAACGATCGCCTCACGGACAGCAAGAGGCACCACCCACTCCTGGGTAAGTCGACGACGACTATGCTCCTCCAGCCCAGCAGGCCCCTCCTTCTCATACCGCTCAACCCATTTATAGCCAGTCTTACGACTGATCTCATAGGCTTGGCAAAGCGCACTGAAGCTAGGCGGGCCTTTGATGTAGTCCGCGATGAACAGCAGTTTGAGGTCCATAGGTTTTAGCTCTCGCCAAGGCATGGTCAGATCCTCGAAAACCGACCCTGCCAGTTAAAAACTGTTACCTATGTGAGTGAACTGATTTGTAACCCATGTGGGTGAGTCATACCAGCGAAAGCGTTTTGCCCACTTTTGCGCTTTTCAAAAGTGGGTCGCCGTAAGGGCGAAAAGGTGACTCAGCGTCGCCTTGGCAAACGGATATGCACGCAAGCCCCTGCTCCAACCCAAAGACCCCCCGCATGCACAAACCGGATAGCACTCTGCACGATCCGGATATTCCCCCACCTCCCCCAACCCTAACCTGACCCGGCCTGAACAATAACAACGGAGGCCCCGGCCATGTCCCTGGGATTCGACTACCTCAATGCCATGCTCGAGGACGACCGCGAATCGGGCGTCTACCGCAGCAAGCGGGAGATGTTCACCGACCCGCGCCTGTTCGACCTGGAGATGAAGCACATCTTCGAGGGCAACTGGATCTACCTGGCCCATGAAAGCCAGATCCCCGAGAAGAACGACTTCCTCAGCCTGACCATGGGCCGCCAGCCGGTCTTCATCGCGCGCAACAAGGACGGCGAGCTGAATGCCTTCCTCAATGCCTGCAGCCATCGCGGCGCCATGCTCTGCCGGCACAAGCGCGGCAACCGTTCCAGCTACACCTGCCCGTTCCACGGCTGGACCTTCAACAACAGCGGCAAGCTGCTCAAGGTCAAGGATCCGGCCAACGCCGGCTACCCGGACAGCTTCAATTGCGACGGCTCCCACGACCTGACCAAGGTGGCACGCTTCGAGTCGTACCGCGGCTTCCTGTTCGGCAGCCTCAACGCCGATGTGAAGCCTCTGGTCGAGCACCTGGGCGAGTCGGCGAAGATCATCGACATGATCGTCGACCAGTCGCCGGAAGGCCTGGAAGTGCTGCGCGGCTCCAGTTCCTACATCTACGAAGGCAACTGGAAACTGACCGCGGAAAACGGCGCCGACGGCTATCACGTCAGCTCCGTGCACTGGAACTACGCCGCCACCCAGAACCAGCGCAAGCAGCGCGAGGCCGGGGAAGAGATCAAGACCATGAGCGCCGGCGCCTGGGCCAAGCAGGGCGGCGGTTTCTATTCCTTCGACCATGGCCACCTGCTGCTGTGGACGCGCTGGGCCAACCCGGAAGACCGGCCGGCCTACGAGCGCCGCGATCAACTGGCCGCCGACTTCGGCCAGGCCCGCGCCGACTGGATGATCGAGAACTCGCGCAACCTGTGCCTGTACCCCAACGTCTACCTGATGGACCAGTTCAGCTCGCAGATCCGCATCGCCCGGCCGATCTCGGTGAACAAGACCGAGATCACCATCTACTGCATCGCGCCCAAGGGCGAGAGTGCCGAGGCACGCGCACGGCGCATCCGCCAGTACGAGGACTTCTTCAACGTCAGCGGCATGGCCACCCCGGACGACCTGGAGGAGTTCCGCTCCTGCCAGACCGGCTACGGCGCCGGCAGCGGCTGGAACGACATGTCTCGCGGTGCGGCGCACTGGGTCGAGGGCGCTGACGAAGCCGCCCGCGAAATCGAACTCAAACCCCTGCTGTCCGGCGTGCGCACCGAGGACGAAGGCCTGTTCGTGCTGCAGCACAAGTACTGGCAGGACACCATGCTCAAGGCCCTCGAACAGGACCTGCAACTGATCCCCGTGGAGGCCGTGCAATGAACCTGCATGACACGGTGCGCGACTTCCTCTACCGCGAGGCGCGCTACCTCGACGATGCCCAATGGGACCAGTGGCTGGAGCTGTACGCCGCGAATGCCACCTTCTGGATGCCGTCGTGGGACGACAACGACGAGCTTACCGAAGACCCGCAAAGCGAGATCTCGCTGATCTGGTACGGCAACCGCGGCGGCCTGGAAGACCGGATCTTCCGCATCAAGACCGAGCGTTCCAGCGCGACGGTGCCGGACACCCGCACCTCGCACAACATCAGCAACATCGAGATCGTCGAGCAGGACGCGCAGCAGTGCCAGGTGCGGTTCAACTGGCACACCCTGAGCTTCCGCTACAAGACCACCGACAGCTACTTCGGCACCAGTTACTACACCCTCGACCTGCGCGGCGAGACGCCGCTGATCCTGGCGAAGAAGGTGGTGCTGAAGAACGACTACGTTCGCCAGGTCATCGACATCTATCACATCTGAGGTCACGGCGAAGGCCGTCCGGTGTGCCGTTGCGGCGCGCCGTGGCGGGGTTCGCCCGCGAGGTGCCACATGAGCTTCCAGATCGCACTGAATTTCGAGGACGGGGTCACCCGTTTCATCCACGCCGAGGGCCACGAGACCGTGGCCGACGCCGCCTACCGCCAGGGCATCAACATCCCCCTGGACTGCCGCGACGGCGCCTGCGGCACCTGCAAGTGCCAGGCCGAATCGGGGCGCTACGACCTCGGTGACAACTTCATCGAGGACGCGCTGAGCGAGGACGAGATCGCCCGCGGCTACGTGCTCACCTGCCAGATGCGCGCCGAGAGCGATTGCGTGGTGCGCATCCCGGCGTCGTCGCAGCTGTGCAAGACCGAGCAGGCCAGTTTCGAGGCGGCCATCAGCGAGGTGCGGCAGTTGTCCGCCAGCACCATCGCCCTGTCGATCAAGGGCGAGTCCCTGAGCCGCCTGGCGTTCCTGCCGGGGCAGTACGTCAACCTCAAGGTGCCGGGCAGCGAGCAGAGCCGCGCCTATTCGTTCAGTTCGCTGCAGCGCGATGGCGAGGTCAGCTTCCTGATCCGCAACGTGCCGGGCGGGTTGATGAGCAGCTTCCTCACCGGGCTGGCCAAGGCCGGTGACCAGATGACCCTGGCCGGGCCCTTGGGCAGCTTCTACCTGCGACCGATCCAGCGGCCGTTGCTGCTGCTGGCGGGTGGCACCGGGCTGGCGCCGTTCACCGCGATGCTGGAGCGGATCGCCGAGCAGGGCAGCGCGCATCCGGTGCACCTGATCTATGGCGTGACCAACGACTTCGATCTGGTGGAGCTGGATCGCCTGCAGGACCTGGCGGCGCGGATCCCCGGCTTCACCTTCAGCGCCTGCGTGGCCAATCCCGAGAGCCAGTACCCGCAGAAGGGCTATGTCACCCAGCACATCGAGCCGGGGCACCTGAACGACGGCGATGTGGATGTGTACCTGTGCGGGCCGCCGCCGATGGTGGAGGCGGTGAGCCGGTACCTGGGGGAGCAGGGGATCAATCCTGCGAATTTCTACTTCGAGAAGTTCGCGGCTGCCGCTTGAGTTTCTCGATGGGTTGCACCGGCCTCATCGCTGGCAAGCCAGCTCCCACAAGGATCTCCATTGCCCTGGAGAGCACCGCTGTACCTGTGGGAGCTGGCTTGCCAGCGATAGGGCCAGGAGCCACACAGCAGAGTCAGGAGAAGAACAATGAACAACAGATTCCAAGGCAAGGTCGCCCTGGTCACCGGTGCCGCCCAGGGCATCGGCCGTGGCGTGTGCTGGCGGCTCAAGGCCGAGGGCGCGAAGGTGGTGGCGGTGGACCGTTCCGAACTGGTCCACGAACTGGCCGGGGAGGGCATGCTGACCCTCACCGCCGACCTCGAAAACCATGAAGACTGCGCCCAGGTCATGGCCACTGCGGTGGAGACCTTCGGCCACCTCGACATCCTCGTCAACAACGTCGGCGGCACCATCTGGGCCAAGCCCTTCGAACACTACGAAGTGGCCCAGATCGAAGCCGAAGTCCGCCGCTCGCTGTTCCCCACCCTGTGGTGCTGCCACGCCGCGCTGCCCTACATGCTCGAACGCGGCAGCGGCGCCATCGTCAACGTGTCCTCCATCGCCACCCGCAGTATCAACCGCGTGCCCTACGGCGCGGCCAAGGGCGGCATCAACGCGCTCACCGCCTGCCTGGCCTTCGAGACCGCCGGACGCGGCATCCGCGTCAACGCCACCGCCCCCGGCGGCACCGAGGCACCACCCCGGCGCATCCCGCGCAACGCCGCCGAGCAGAGCGCCGACGAGAAGGCCTGGTACCAGCAGATCGTCGACCAGACCCTGTCCAGCAGCCTGATGAACCGCTACGGCAGCATCGACGAACAGGTCGGCGCCATTCTCTTCCTGGCCTCCGACGAGGCCTCCTACATCACCGGCACCACCCTGCCGGTAGGCGGTGGCGACCTCGGCTGAGCGCGCCCCCTGCAAGGTTTTCCTCGAACAACAAAAACAACCGAGACCGATGCCATGCGAACCCTGGATATCCACCCGATCATCGATAACGCACGCTTTTCCCCCTTCCACTGGATGGTCATGGCCTGGTGCGGCCTGCTGCTGGTCTTCGACGGCTACGACCTGTTCATCTACGGCGTGGTGCTGCCGGTGATCATGAAGGAATGGGGCCTGACCCCGCTGCAGGCCGGCGCCCTGGGCAGCTACGCGCTGTTCGGCATGATGTTCGGCGCCCTGGCCTTCGGCAGCCTGGCCGACCGCATCGGCCGCAAGAAGGGCATCGCCATCTGCTTCGCGCTGTTCTCCGGGGCGACCATCCTCAACGGCTTCGCCAGCAGCCCCAGCGAGTTCGGCATCTACCGCTTCATCGCAGGACTGGGTTGCGGCGGCCTGATGCCCAATGCCGTGGCGCTGATGAACGAGTACGCGCCGAAACGCCTGCGCAGCACCCTGGTGGCGATCATGTTCAGCGGCTACTCGCTGGGCGGCATGCTCTCCGCCGGCGTCGGCATCTTCCTGCTGCCGCGCTTCGGCTGGGAGTCGATGTTCTTCGCCGCCGCGCTGCCGCTGCTGCTGTTGCCGGTGATCCTTCACTACCTGCCGGAATCCATCGGTTTCCTGGTGCGCCAGGGCCGCACGGAAGAGGCGCGGGTGCTGCTCAAGCGCCTCGATCCCGACTGCGACGTGCAGCCTGAAGACCAGCTCCAGGCCATCGACCGCAAGGGCAAGGGCGCCTCGGTGCTGGAACTGTTCCGCGACGGCCTGGCGGTGCGCACCCTGGCCCTGTGGCTGGCGTTCTTCTGCTGCCTGCTGATGGTCTACGCCCTCAGTTCCTGGCTGCCCAAGCTGATGGCCAACGCCGGCTAAAGCCTGGGTTCGAGCCTGTCGTTCCTGCTGGCGCTTAACTTTGGCGGCATGGCCGGGGCGATCCTCGGCGGCTGGCTGGGCGACCGCTACAACCTGGTCAAGGTCAAGGTGGCGTTCTTCCTCGCCGCTGCGCTCTCCATCAGCCTGCTCGGAGTCAACAGCCCGATGCCGGTGCTGTACCTGCTGATCTTCGTCGCCGGCGCCACCACCATCGGCACGCAGATCCTCCTGTATGCCGGCGCCGCCCAGCTGTATGGCCTGTCGGTGCGCTCCACCGGCCTGGGCTGGGCCTCCGGCATCGGCCGCAATGGCGCCATCGTCGGCCCGCTGCTGGGCGGTGCGCTGATGGGCATGCAACTGCCGCTGCAACTGAATTTCCTCGCCTTCGCCATCCCCGGCGCGGTCGCCGCGCTGGCCATGGCCGTGCACCTGGCCAGCGGCCGGCGGGCCGCCGTGGTGCGCACCGCCTGACTCTTCTATCCCTGTAACGGAGGCCTTGCATGACAAGCCCGAGCATCGAACGGCTGGACGCGATCATCGTCGACCTGCCGACCATCCGCCCGCACAAGCTGGCGATGCACACCATGCAGCAGCAGACCCTGGTGATCATTCGCCTGACGTGCAGTGACGGCGTCGAAGGCATCGGCGAAGCCACCACCATCGGCGGCCTGGCCTACGGCTACGAAAGCCCGGAAGGGATCAAGGCCAATATCGATGCCTACCTGGCGCCGGCCTTGGTCGGCCTGGCGGCGGACAATATCAACGCCGCCATGCTCAAGCTCGACAAGCTGGCCAAGGGCAACACCTTCGCCAAGTCCGGTATCGAAAGCGCACTGCTGGACGCCCAGGGCAAGCGCTTGGGGCTGCCGGTCAGCGAGTTGCTGGGCGGGCGCGTGCGCGACAGCCTGGAAGTGGCCTGGACCCTGGCCAGCGGCGACACCGCGCGGGACATCGCCGAGGCCTGGCACATGCTGGAAATCCGCCGTCACCGCGTGTTCAAGCTGAAGATCGGCGCCAACCCGCTGGAGCAGGACCTCAAGCACGTGGTGGCGATCAAGCGCGAGCTGGGCGACCAGGCCAGCGTGCGCGTCGACGTCAACCAGTACTGGGACGAGTCCCAGGCCATTCGCGCCTGCCAGGTGCTGGGCGACAACGGCATCGACCTGATCGAACAGCCGATCTCGCGGATCAACCGCGGCGGCCAGGTCCGCCTCAACCAGCGCAGCCCGGCGCCGATCATGGCCGACGAATCCATCGAGAGCGTGGAAGACGCCTTCAGTCTCGCCGCCGACGGCGCGGCGAGCATCTTCGCCCTGAAGATCGCCAAGAACGGCGGCCCTCGCGCCGTGCTGCGCACCGCGCAGATCGCCGAGGCGGCAGGCATCGCCCTGTACGGCGGGACCATGCTCGAAGGCGCGGTGGGCACCCTGGCCTCGGCCCACGCCTTCCTCACCCTGCGCCAGCTGACCTGGGGCACCGAGTTGTTCGGGCCGCTGCTGCTGACCGAGGAAATCGTCCACGAAGCCCCGGTGTACCGCGACTTCCACCTGCACGTCCCGGCCACTCCCGGCCTGGGCCTGACCCTGGACGAAGCGCAGCTCAAGCGCTTCGCCCGTAGCTGAGCGAAGGAGAAACAGCATGCTGTTCCACGTGAAGATGACCGTGAAGCTGCCGGTCGACATGGACCCGGCCAAGGCCGCCCGACTCAAGGCCGACGAGAAGGAACTGGCCCAGCGCCTGCAGCGCGAGGGCACCTGGCGCCACCTGTGGCGCATCGCCGGGCACTACGCCAACTACAGCGTGTTCGACCTGCCCAGCGTCGAGGCGCTGCACGACACCCTGATGCAGCTGCCGCTGTTCCCCTACATGGATATCGAGATCGATGGCCTGTGCCGGCATCCCTCGTCGATCCATGCCGACGACCGCTGATCCAGAACAACAACGAGAGGACCGCAACCATGACCGTGAAGATTTCCCACAGCGCTGATATCCAGGCTTTCTTCGAACAGGCCGCAGGCTTTGGCAACGACGAGGGCAGCCCGCGCCTGAAGCGCATCGTGCAGCGGGTGTTGCAGGACACCGCGCGCCTGATCGAGGACCTGGAGGTCAGCGAGGACGAGTTCTGGCACGCCGTCGACTACCTCAACCGCCTCGGCGGCCGTGGCGAGGCCGGGTTGCTGGTGGCGGGGCTGGGCATCGAGCATTTCCTCGACCTGCTGCAGGACGCCAAGGACGCCGAGGCCGGACAGACCGGTGGCACCCCGCGGACCATCGAAGGGCCGCTGTACGTGGCGGGTGCGCCGCTGGCCGAGGGGCAGGTGCGCATGGATGACGGCAGCGAGGAACGCGTCGCCACGCCGATGTTCCTCGAAGGCCGGGTGTTCGACCCCGAAGGCCGGCCGCTGGCGGGCGCCACGGTGGACCTGTGGCATGCCAATACCCGTGGCACCTATTCGTTCTTCGACCAGAGCCAGTCGGAATTCAACCTGCGCCGGCGCATCGTCACCGACAGCGATGGTCGTTATCGCGCGCGCAGCATCGTGCCGTCGGGATATGGCTGCGATCCCCAGGGGCCGACCCAGGAATGCCTGGACCTGCTGGGCCGGCATGGCCAGCGTCCGGCCCATGTGCACTTCTTCATCTCGGCGCCGGGGCACCGGCACCTGACTACCCAGATCAACCTGTCCGGGGACCAGTACCTGTGGGACGACTTCGCCTATGCCACCCGTGACGGGCTGGTGGGCGAGGTGGTGTTCCGCGAGGACGGCGCGCGGGGTGTGGCGGGGCGTTATGCCGAGCTGGTGTTCGATTTCCATCTGCAGAAGGCCGTGGATGGCGATGCCGAAGCGCGCAGCAAGCGGCCACGGGCGTTGCAGGAAGCTTGACGTGAATCCGCTACCACAAGGTCCCCGAACTAGGCCGCAAGTGTGCCGCAGTCGGCGTGGGAGCGGATTCATCCGCGATCGGCGGCACAGCCGTCGTAAAACCTGAGTCCCGAGTTCTCCTGACACACCGCAGATACAGGTTTTATGGCCGCTTCGCGGCCAATCGCGGCGGTCCGGCGTCCCGGTGAATCCGCTCCCACGTCCCTGCTAAATCAATGAGTCATGTGTTGAAGAGAGCGGGCCCCCGTCAATTCCTTGCGAGCACCCAGCATGCCCACCCTGATCAAGGACTGCTCCCTGTCCGCCCTTGTCGCCGGCCTGATCGCTACCCTGATCTCCTACGCCGGCCCCCTGGTGATCATCTTCCACGCCGCCGAGGCCGCCGGCCTGTCCCATGGCCAGCTGTCCTCCTGGGTCTGGGCGGTGTCCCTGGGCAGCGCCGTGCTCGGTGCCGTGCTCAGCCTGCACTACCGCGTCCCGGTGGTGATCGCCTGGTCCATTCCCGGCTCCGCGCTGCTGGTCACGGCCCTGCCGCAACTGGGGCTGGAACAGGCTGTCGGCGCCTACCTGCTGGCCAACCTGATTCTCCTGGCCATCGGCCTCAGCGGCGCCTTCGACCGCCTGATCGCCCGCTTGCCAGGTTCCATCGCCGCCGGCATGCAGGCCGGCATCCTGTTCAGCTTCGGCATCGAAGTGTTTCGCGCCTTGCCGGTACAGCCACTGCTGGTCACGGCGATGTTCGTCACCTACGTGCTGATGCGCCGGGTGCAGCCACGCTATGCGGTGGCGGCGGTGCTGCTGGTCGGTGCGCTGGTGACCGTGGCCAGCGGGCAGTTTCGCGGTGAGGCGCTGGTCATGGCGCTGGCCTCGCCACAGCTGGTTACTCCGCACTTCAGCCTGTCCGCGCTGTTCAGCCTGGCCCTGCCGCTGGTGCTGGTGGCCCTGACCGGCCAGTTCATGCCCGGCATGGTGGTACTGCGCAGCGCCGGCTACCACACCCCGGCCAGTCCTTTGATCAGTGCCAGTGCCCTCGGCGGGATGCTGCTCGCACCCTTCGGCTGCCATGGCCTCAACCTGGCGGCGGTCACCGCCAGCCTCTGCACCGGCCGCGAAGCCCATGAAGACCCGCGCCGACGCTATATCGCCGCGCTGTCCGGCAGCGCCCTGTACCTGCTGCTGGGCATTGCCGGGGCGACCCTGATGTCGCTGTTCGCCGCTTTTCCCGCCGCATTGATCGCGGCCCTGGCCGGCCTCGCGCTGTACGGCGCCATCAGCGAGGCCCTGAGTCGCAGCCTGGCCGAGCCGGCGGAGCGCGATGCCGGCCTGTTCACTTTCCTGGTCACCGCCTCGGGGGTGTCCTTCCTCGGTTTGTCGGCGGCCTTCTGGGGCCTGCTGTTCGGCCTCGCCGCCCACGGCCTGCTGCGTCTGCGCCGACCCCAACCCGCCGCGGCCCTGCGCCGCGATACCTGAAGGAGAGCTACCACTTTCGACCCTCACCGTATTCCAGCGCCTTACCCATAAAAACAAGATCAAGAGAGCTTCGGAATGAACCACACCCCTTGCGTCGTACTGGGCCTGAGCCTGCTCAGCCAACCCCTGCTGGCCGCCGAGAACGGCTTCTTCGAGGGTTCCAAGGCCAGCCTTGCCGCCCGCAACTATTACTTCAGCCGCGATTTCTCCGATATCGTCGGTGCCAGCCAGCAATCGAAAGCCGAGGAGTGGGCCCAGGGCTTCATCCTCGACTTCAAGTCCGGCTACACCCCTGGGCCCATCGGCTTCGGCGTGGATGCCCTGGGCCTGCTGGGCATCCGCCTCGACAGCAGTCCCGACCGGGTCAACACCGGGTTGTTGCCGGTGCACGGCGATGGCCGTGCCGCCAGCGAGTACAGCCGCCTGGCACCGACCTTCAAGATGCGCCTGTCGAAGACCGAACTACGAGTCGGCGAGCTGCAGCCCAACCTGCCGGTACTGACCTTCAGCGATATCCGCCTGCTGCCGCCGACCTACCAGGGTGTCAGCCTGAGTTCCAGCGAGCTCGATGGCCTCACCGTGCAGGCCGGGCACTTGCGTTCGACCCACCTGCGCAACGAGGCCGGCGACGGGAAGATGCTGGCGATGCTCGGCCACGTACCCCAGCGCCAGGCCGAGAGTGACGCCTTCGACTATGTTGGCGGCGACTACGCCTTCAACGGCGGCCAGAGCAGTGCCAGCCTGTGGTACGGGCAGTTGCAGGATATCTACCGGCAGGGTTTCGTCGGCTTCAAGCACAGCCAGCCGGTGGGCAGTTGGGTGCTGGGGGCCAATGTCGGTTACTTCACGGCGCAGGAGGAGGGCGATGCCTTGCTCGGGCGCATCGACAACCAGGCGTTCTTCTCGATGTTCAGCGCACGGCATGGGGGGCATACCCTGTATGCGGGGTACCAGGCGATGTACGGCGACAGCCCGTTCCCGCGGGTGTTCGCCAATATCACCCCGCTGGGCAACGAGGTGCCGACCTACGAGTTCGCCTACACCGACGAGCGTTCGTACCAGGTGCGTTACGACTACAACTTCGTCGCCCTTGGTATTCCCGGGCTGACGGCGTCGGTGCGCTATATCACCGGCGACAATGTCACGACTGGCCAGGGCTTCGAGGGCAAGGACCGTGAGCGCGACCTGGACCTGACCTATGCGGTGCAGAGCGGGGTGCTGAAGGGGTTGGGGATTCGCGTGCGCAATGCGATGGCGCGGTCGAACTACCGTAGTGATATCGATGAGAACCGGTTGATCCTCAGCTATACGTGGCAGCTCTTCTGAGGGAATGCGGTCGATCTGTGGATGCTGTGCGCTGATCGAACAGGCTGCCCGGTCGCCCTGTCCGCTATCCGCACGGCTTTCTATGGCTTCGAAGGGCACACCGACGGTCGCCTGCTGACGAAACCCCGCGACAGCGCGCTAGAATCGATCCACCGTGACGACCGCTGTCCCAGGCAGCGGCGAAAGAACAATAACGACAACGAGTGCCTTGCCTATGGAAAGCCGCCTGCTCAGCGAGCGCAGTAGCGTGTTCCACCGTGCCGACCCCTATGCGGTGTCCGACTACGTCAACCGGCACGTAGGCCAGCACTGCATCGGCCTGTCCCGCACCACCCACCCCCAGGCCAGCCTGAGCCACCGCAAGTTCGCCGAGCTGGACCTGTGCCGCATCAGCTACGGCGGCAGCGTGCGGGTCACTTCGCCGGCACTGGAGTCGATCTACCACCTGCAGGTCCTGCTCAATGGCAATTGCCTGTGGCGCCGGGGCAGCCAGGGCGAACGCTACCTGCTGCCGGGGGAGCTGCTGCTGATCAACCCGGACGAACCAGTGGACCTGACCTATTCCGAAGACTGCGAGAAATTCATCCTCAAGGTGCCCACCCGCCTGCTCGACAGCCTGTGCGACGAGCAGCGCTGGCAGCGGCCCAGCGGCGGCGTGCGCTTCCTGCGCAATCACTACCGGCTGGACGAGCTGGAAGGCTTCGTCAGCCTGCTGGCCATGGTCTGCCAGGAAGCCGAGGTCAGCGACCCGCTGCCACGGGTGCAGGGCCATTACAGCCAGATCCTGGCGAGCAAGCTGCTGACCCTGATGAGCACCAATATCCGCCGCGAAAGCCTCGGCTCACCGGGTGCGAACCTGGAGCGGATCCTCGACTACATCGAGCGCAACCTGAAGCTGGAACTGTCGGCCGAAGTGCTGGCCGAGCAGGCCTGCATGAGCCTGCGCTCGTTCTACGCGCTGTTCGACCGCCACCTGGGCACGACGCCCAAGCAGTACGTGTTGCAACGCAAGTTCGAGCGTCTGCAGCAATGCCTGAGCGACCCCACCTGCACGGTGCGCAGCGTCACCGAGCTGGCGATGGACTACGGATTCATGCACCTGGGACGGTTCTCCGAGGGCTATCGCCAGCGTTTCGGCGAGCTGCCGTCGGAAACCTTCAGGCGGCGGGGAGCCTAGGGGCGGGGGCGAAGTCGAACGGGGCCAGTTGGAAGCCCTGTTCGTCCACCTGCAGGGCCCAGCCCTGGCGGTCCCAGTCGCCGAGGACGATGCGCCGGGCGGCGCTGCCGTCGTCGAGGGTCAGCTTGTGGATCGCCGGACGGTGGGTATGGCCGTGGACCAGGGTACGCACGCCATGCTGGCGCATGATCCGCGGCACTTCCTCGGCGGTGACATCGATGATGTCGTTGGCCTTCATGCGGGTCTGCGTCTTGCTCTCGCTGCGCAGCTTGCGCGCCAGCTTGCGCCGGGTGGACAGCGGCAGGTGGCGCAAGATCCACAGGCTCAGCGGGTTGCGCAGGGTGCGGCGCAGCTTCATGTAGGCTTCATCGCGGGTGCACAGGCTGTCGCCATGCATCAGCAGCACCGGCTCGCCGCCCAGCTCGACCACGCTGGGGTCCTTGAGCAGGGTGCAGCCGGCGGCCTTGCAGAAGGCCTTGCCGATCAGGAAGTCGCGGTTGCCGTGCATCAGGAAGATCCGCGTGCCGCTGTCGCTCAACTGGCGCAGCGCCGCGCAGATGGAGGCCTGGAACGGCGTCATGCCGTCGTCGCCGATCCAGGCTTCGAAGAAGTCGCCGAGGATGTACAGGGCCTGTGCATCCCGGGCGCGGGTAGCCAGCAGCTCAAGAAACGCCCGGGTGATGTCCGGGCGTTCTTCTTGCAGGTGAAGATCGGAGATCAGCAGTATCACCCAATGAGCTCGGCTTTCACGATGACCACGTCTTCCTTCGGTACGTCCTGGTGGCCGGACTTGGAACCGGTGGCGACCTTCTCGATGGCGTCGACCACTTCCTGGCCTTCGGTCACTTCACCGAACACCGCGTAGCCCCAGCCTTGCACGTTCTTGCCGCTGTGGTTGAGGAAGTCGTTGTCGGTGCCGTTGATGAAGAACTGCGCCGAAGCCGAATGCGGCTCCATGGTGCGGGCCATGGCGATCGAGTACTTCTTGTTCGGCAGGCCGTTGTCCGCTTCGTTCTGGATGCTGGCGCGGGTGCTCTTCTGCTTCATGTTGGTATCGAAGCCGCCGCCCTGGATCATGAAGCCCTTGATCACACGGTGGAAAATGGTGCCGTCGTAGTGGCCGTCTTGCACGTACTGGACGAAGTTCTCCACGGTTTTCGTAGCTTTCTCGCTGTCCAGTTGCAGGACGATGTCGCCGTGGTTGGTGCTCAGTTTGACTTTGGCCATGATTGAGTTCGCTCTTTTCGAAGGCATTTAAAAGGGGGGCGTAGCTTCAAGCTTCAAGTCTCAAGCTGCAAGAAAAAGCCGATCGCGTGGTTCTTGCGGCTTGCAGCTTGAAGCTTGTGGCTGTTTTTTTAGCAGGCGCCGCGATTATCCCGCCGGTTTGTCGGCGCGGTGCTGTCGGCGGCGCGACGGCTTCGGCTATGATAAGCGCTTTGTTTCACGCGGCCTACCCGCGCCGCACACCGGAATTCCAAGGATCCTATGAGCAAGCCCACCGCCGACACCGCTCCCAATGCCGCCAAAGGGGCGCCTGCCGTCCCCGTCAACTTCCTGCGCCCGATCGTGCAGGCCGACCTGGACGCCGGCAAGCACAGCAGCATCGTCACCCGTTTCCCCCCGGAGCCCAACGGTTACCTGCACATCGGCCACGCCAAGTCGATCTGCGTGAACTTCGGCCTGGCCCAGGAATTCGGCGGTGCCTGCCACCTGCGCTTCGATGACACCAACCCGGCCAAAGAGGACCAGGAGTACATCGACGCCATCCAGGAAGACGTCAAGTGGCTCGGTTTCCAGTGGACCGGCCCGGTGCGCTACGCCTCGGAATACTTCGATCAGTTGCATGACTGGGCCGTGGACCTGATCAAGTCGGGCAATGCCTACGTCTGCGACCTGACCCCGGAGCAGGCCAAGGAATACCGCGGCAACCTCACCGAGCCAGGCAAGAACAGCCCGTTCCGCGAGCGCAGCGTCGAGGAAAACCTGGACCTGTTCGCGCGCATGAAGGCCGGCGAGTTCAAGGACGGCGAGCGCGTGCTGCGGGCGAAGATCGACATGGCTTCGCCGAACATGAACCTGCGCGACCCGATCCTCTACCGCATCCGTCATGCCCACCACCACCAGACCGGTGACAAGTGGTGCATCTACCCGAACTACGACTTCACCCACGGCCAGTCGGACGCCATCGAAGGCATCACCCACTCCATCTGCACCCTGGAGTTCGAAGGCCATCGTCCGCTGTACGAGTGGTTCCTCGACCACCTGCCGGTGCCGGCCAAGCCGCGCCAGTACGAGTTCAGCCGCCTGAACCTGAACTACACCATCACCAGCAAGCGCAAGCTCAAGCAACTGGTGGACGAAAAGCACGTCGAAGGCTGGGACGACCCGCGCATGTCGACCCTGTCCGGCTTCCGCCGCCGCGGCTACACCCCGGCGTCGATCCGCAACTTCTGCGAGATGATCGGCACCAACCGTTCCGACGGCGTGGTCGACATGTCCATGCTCGAATTCAGCATCCGCGACGACCTCGACCGCACCGCCCCGCGCGCCATGTGCGTGCTGCGTCCGCTCAAGGTGGTCATCACCAACTACCCGGAAGGCCAGGTCGAGCAGCTCGAACTGCCGCGCCATCCGAAGGAAGACATGGGCGTGCGTGTCCTGCCGTTCGCCCGCGAGCTGTACATCGACCGCGACGACTTCATGGAAGAGCCGCCGAAGGGCTACAAGCGCCTGGAGCCGGCCGGTGAAGTACGCCTGCGTGGCAGCTACGTGATCCGCGCCGACGAGGCGATCAAGGACGCCGACGGCAACATCGTCGAGCTGCGCTGCTCCTACGACCCGGACACCCTGGGCAAGAACCCCGAGGGCCGCAAGGTCAAGGGCGTGATCCACTGGGTCCCGGCCGACGGCAGCGTCGAGTGCGAAGTGCGCCTGTACGACCGCCTGTTCAAGGCGGCGAATCCGGAAAAGACCGCCGATGGCGGCACCTTCCTCGACAACATCAACCCTGATTCGCTGCAGGTGCTGCGTGGTTGTCGTGCCGAGCCATCGCTGGGCAACGCCCAGCCAGAGGACCGCTTCCAGTTCGAACGCGAAGGCTACTTCTGCGCCGACCTGAAAGACTCCCGTCCAGGCCAACCGGTATTCAACCGCACCGTGTCCCTGCGTGACTCCTGGGGCAGCTGAGGAAATTTCGTGCTTACCATCTACAACACCCTGAGCAAGACCAAGGAAACCTTCAAGCCGCTGGAAGGCAACAAGGTGCGCATGTACGTCTGCGGCATGACCGTGTACGACTACTGCCACCTGGGCCACGGCCGCAGCATGGTGGCCTTCGACCTGGTCACCCGCTGGCTGCGCTATAGCGGCTACGACCTGACCTACGTGCGCAACATCACCGACATCGACGACAAGATCATCAACCGCGCCAACGAGAACGGCGAGGCCTTCGACGCCCTGACCGCGCGCATGATCGATGCCATGCACGAGGACGAGCGCCGCCTGAACATCCTCAAGCCGGACCTGGAGCCGCGTGCCACCGACCATATCCCCGGCATGCACGCGATGATCCAGACCCTGATCGACAAGGGCTACGCCTACGCCCCGGGCAATGGCGACGTGTACTATCGCGTCGGCAAGTTCGTCGGCTACGGCAAGCTGTCGCGCAAGAAGATCGAAGACCTGCGCATCGGTGCGCGGATCGAAGTGGACGAGGCCAAGCAGGACCCGCTGGACTTCGTCCTGTGGAAGGGCGTCAAGCCGGGCGAGCCGAGCTGGGAGTCGCCGTGGGGCCCGGGCCGTCCGGGCTGGCACATCGAGTGCTCGGTGATGTCCACCTGCTGCCTGGGCGAGAGCTTCGACATCCATGGTGGCGGCAGCGACCTGGAGTTCCCGCACCACGAGAACGAGATCGCCCAGAGCGAGGCCGCCACCGGCAAGCAGTACGCCAATTCGTGGATGCACTGCGGGATGATCCGTATCAACGGCGAGAAGATGTCGAAGTCGCTGAACAACTTCTTCACCATCCGCGACGTGCTCGACAAGTACCACCCGGAGGTGGTGCGCTACCTGCTGGTGTCGAGCCACTACCGCAGCGCGATCAACTACTCCGAGGACAGCCTGCGGGATTCCAAGGGTGCGCTGGAGCGCTTCTACCACGCGCTGCGCGGCCTGCCTCGGGTGGCGCCGCAGGGTGGCGAGGAGTTCGTCGAGCGCTTTGCCGCGGCGATGAACGACGACTTCGGTACGCCGGAAGCCTGTGCCGTGCTGTTCGACCTGGTGCGCGAGATCAACCGTCTGCGGGACAGCGATGCCCAGGCGGCGGCGGGTCTGGCCGGGCGTCTGCGTGAGCTGGGTGACCTGCTGGGCGTGCTGCAGCTGGAGGCCGATGACTTCCTGCGGGCGGGGGCTGAAGGCAAGGTCGATGCGGCCGAGGTCGAAGCCCTGATCCAGGCGCGCCTGCAGGCGCGGGCCGAGAAGAACTGGGCCGAGTCCGACCGCATTCGCGACCAGATCACGGCCATGGGCGTGGTACTGGAAGACAAGAAGGGCGAGACCACCTGGCGCCTGGCTGACTGAAGCCTTGTGTTGCCAGTGATGGCCTCATCGCTGCATAGGTATCTACACAACTCCCATCATGGTCTATAAAAGAACCGCATGGATTCGAAATGACCGGGCTCGATGCCCGACTGATCAAGCGGTACGACGAGTTAGTGATGGGACATACCAAC
>JAIRVG010000085.1 GCA_031253995.1 Paucimonas sp.
GACTCCGGGGGCCGCGCCATACGGGCTCCTGCCCTATGGCGCTTTCCGGGCCATCCATGGCCCTCCACCCCCTCCATCAGCGCTCCACTCAGCCTCCTGATGTCGCGGGTAGATCAAGAGCCAGATCAAAAGCAAAGCAAAAGCAAAGACAAGAGCAAAAACCAGAGCAAAAACCAGAGCGCAGCCACCACCACCCCTGAGAACACCCTCGCCAGGCAAGAGCGCAGCGAATTGTGCTCTTGATCTTGATCTACCTGCGACATCAGGAGGGAACCCGTAGCGAAGCGGAGGGCCGGATGCAGGAGCGAAAGCGTTTTGCCCACTTTTGCGCTTTTCAAAAGTGGGTCGCCGGGGGGGCGAAAAGGTGACTCAGCGTCGCCATCACAAATGGATCAGCACACAATATCCAGCACCAACCGCTCCTACGAAAAATCAGCAGTCCTTGAACTGCGCCTCGCGCTTGGCAACGAACGCCGCCATGCCTTCCTTCTGGTCATGGGTAGCAAACGCCGCATGGAACACCCGGCGCTCGAAGCGCACGCCCTCGGCCAGACTGACCTCGAAGGCCCGGTTCACCGACTCCTTGACCATCATCGACACCGGGATCGACTTGCTGGCAATCACCGCCGCCACTTTCAACGCTTCGTCCAGCAGCTCGGCCTGGGGCACGATGCGTGCGACGATGCCCGCCCGCTCGGCTTCCTCGGCGCCCATCAGGCGGCCGGTCAGGCACAGTTCCATGGCCTTGGCCTTGCCCACCGCACGGGTCAGGCGCTGGGTGCCGCCCATGCCCGGCAGCACGCCGAGGTTGATTTCCGGCTGACCAAACTTGGCGTTGTCGGCGGCAAGGATGAAATCGCACATCAGCGCCAGCTCGCAGCCACCGCCCAAGGCAAAGCCGGACACCGCGGCGATGATCGGCTTGCGCCGGTTGGCCACGCGGTCGCAGTCGCTGAACAGGTCGTCGATGTAGATCTGCGGATACTGCAGCTCGGCCATTTCCTTGATGTCGGCACCAGCGGCGAAGGCCTTGGCGGAACCGGTGATGACGATGCAACCGATATTGGCATCGGCCTCGCAGGCGTCCAGCACCTGGTTCAGCTCGCCGATGATCTGCCGGTTCAGGGCGTTCAGCGCCTGGGGCCGGTTCAGGGTGACCAGGCAGACCCGGTCACGGTTTTCGACGAGGATGGTTTCGTACGTCATGAGCTGCTCCCTTCAAAGATTGCGCGCAATGACCATGCGCTGAATGTCGCTGGTGCCTTCGTATATCTGGCAGACCCGCACGTCACGGTAGATCCGCTCCAGCGGGAAGTCGCTCAGATAGCCATATCCGCCGAGGGTCTGCAAGGCGTCCGAACAGACCTTTTCGGCCATTTCCGAGGCGAAAAGCTTCGCCATAGAGGCTTCCACCAGGGCCGCACGCCCGGCATCCCGCAGCGCCGCGGCGTGATGCACCATCTGCCGGGCCACGGCTATTTTGGTGGCCATGTCCGCCAGGCGGAAAGCCACCGCCTGGTGCTCGATCAGCGGCTTGCCGAAGCTCTCGCGCTCGCGGGCATAGTCGCGGGCCACCTCGAAGGCGGCTCGGGCCATGCCCACCGATTGCGCGGCGATGCCGATGCGTCCGCCTTCGAGGTTGGCCAGGGCGATCTTGTAGCCCTCCCCCTCCTCGCCCAGGCGGTTGGCGACCGGCACGCGCACGTCGTCGAAAACGATCTGGCAGGTGTCCGAGGCGTGCTGGCCCAGCTTGTCCTCGACCCGCGCCACCTGGTAGCCGGGGCTGTCGGTGGGTACCAGGAATGCGCTGATGCCACGCTTGCCCGCCGCCGGGTCGGTGACGGCGAAGACGATCACCAGCCCGGCATTGCTGCCGGAGGTGATGAACTGCTTGCAGCCGTTGATCACGTAGTGCTCGCCATCGCGGCGGGCACGGGTCTTCAGGCTGCTGGCGTCGGAGCCGGCCTGGGGTTCGGTGAGGGCGAAGGCGCCAAGCATGGCGCCACTGGCCAGCGGGGTCAGGAAGCGTTGTTTCTGCTCATCGTTGCCGAACTTGAGGATCGGCACGCAGCCCACCGAGTTGTGCACGCTCATGATGGTGGAACAGGCACCGTCACCGG
This sequence comes from Paucimonas sp., assembly GCA_031253995.1. GTDB lineage: Bacteria > Pseudomonadota > Gammaproteobacteria > Pseudomonadales > Pseudomonadaceae > Aquipseudomonas. The sequence continues at coordinate 2,121 of JAIRVG010000085.1, forward strand.
CCGCCACTTCCTCCAGGGCCATGGCGTAGGCCAGGTAGCCGGTGTCGCAACCGCCCCACTGCTCCGGCACCAGCATGCCGAAGAAGCCCATGTCGGCCATCTCGGCCATGGCCTCCCTGGGGAAGCGATGCTCGCGGCTCCACTGCTCGGCGAAGGGGCGCAGGCGCTCCTGGGCGAACTGGTGGGCGGCGTCGGCGATCTGTTGTTGCTCATCGTTGACCAGCATGATTCACCTCAGTCCAGCAATTCGACAGCCATGGCCGTGGCCTCGCCACCGCCGATGCAGATCGCCGCCACGCCGCGGCGCTTGCCCTTCTGGCGCAGGGCCGAGAGCAGGGTCACCAGGATCCGCGCACCGGAGGCGCCGATCGGGTGGCCGAGGGCACAGGCGCCGCCGTGGACGTTGACCTTGTCGTGGGGCAGTTCCAGCTTGTTCATGGCCGCCAGGGTGACCACGGCGAAGGCTTCGTTGATCTCGAACAGATCGACATCCGCCAGGTTCCAGCCGGTGCGTTTCATCAGTTTCTCGATGGCGCCGATCGGAGCGGTCGGGAACAGTGCCGGAGCGTCGGCGAAGGCCGAGTGGCCATGGATCACCGCCAGTGGCTTGAGCCCCAGTTGCGTCGCGCGGGACTGGCGCATCAGCACCAGCGCTGCGGCGCCATCGGAGATCGAGCTGGCGTTGGCCGCTGTCACCGTGCCGCCGTCGCGGAACGCCGGCTTGAGCTGCGGGATCTTGTCCAGGCGCGCCTTCGGCGGCTGTTCGTCATCGCTGATCAAGACCTTTTCCTTGCCCACGGTGACTTCCACCGGGACGATCTCGGCGGCGAAGCTGCCGTCCTTGATGGCCTGCTGGGCACGGGTCAGCGAGGCGATGGCGAAGTCGTCCTGGGCCTGGCGGCTGAAGCTGTTGGCCTCGGCACAGTCCTCGGCGAAGGTGCCCATCAGGCGGCCCTTGTCGTAGGCGTCTTCGAGGCCGTCGAAGAACATGTGGTCGATGATCTTCCCGTGCCCCATGCGGTAGCCGCTGCGGGCCTTGTCCAGCAGGTACGGAGCGTTGGACATGCTTTCCATGCCGCCGGCCACCACCACCTCGGCGCTGCCGGCCAGCAGCAGGTCATGGGCCATGATCGCCGCCTGCATGCCGGAGCCGCACATCTTGTTCAGGGTGGTGCAGGTGGTGCCTTTATCCAGGCCGGCACCCAGTGCTGCCTGGCGTGCCGGGGCCTGGCCGAGGCCGGCGGGCAGCACGCAGCCGAACAGCACCTGCTCGACGCTGCCCGGGGCAACGCCGGCGCGCTCGACGGCGGCGCGGATGGCGGCGGCGCCCAGTTGCGGCGCGGTCAGGCTCTTGAGGTCGCCCTGCAGGCCACCCATGGGGGTGCGCACGGCGCTGACGATGACGATCGGATCGTTGGCGAGGCTCATCTGGGTATCTCCTTACTTGGCAGCCATGCGCAGGGCGCCGTCGAGACGGATGGTCTCGCCGTTGAGCATGCTGTTTTCAATGATGTGACGGGCCAGCGCGGCGTATTCGTCCGGGCGGCCCAGGCGTGGCGGGAACGGCACCCCGGCGGACAGCGAGGCGCGGACTTCGTCGGTCATGCCGGCCATCATCGGGGTTTCGAAGATGCCCGGGGCGATGGTCATCACGCGGATGCCGAAGCGTGCCAGCTCGCGGGCGGCCGGCAGGGTCAGGCTGGCGATGGCGCCCTTGGACGCGGCGTAGGCGGCCTGGCCGATCTGCCCGTCGAAGGCAGCGATGGACGCGGTGTTGATGATCACCCCACGCTCGCCCGCCTCCGACGCCGGCCCTTCGGCCATGGCCGCGGCGGCCAGGCGCAGCAGGTTGAAGCTGCCGATCAGGTTGACGTTGATCACCCGGCTGAAGCTGGCCAGGCCATGGGGACCGTTCTTGCCCAGCACCTTTTCGGCACCGACGATGCCGGCGCAGTTGACCAGCCCGTGCAGGCTGCCGAAGGCGGCCACGGCGGCATCGACAGCAGCCTTGGCGGCGCTCTCGTCGCTGATATCGGCGACGGCGAAGCGTGCCTGTTCGCCGAGGGCGGCGGCCTTGGCCGCGACGGCCTCGGCATTGAGGTCCACCAGCATCACCCGGGCGCCGGCCTGGATGAGCATTTCTGCGGTAGCGGCGCCGAGGCCGGAGGCTGCGCCGCTGACGATGAAGTTGTGGTTGGCGATCTGCATGGTGAGGTTCCTCAGGCGCTGGCCTTGTGGGCGTGCGCTTGTTGTTGAAGGGCGATTTCCTGGTTGCGCAGGATGAAGCGCTGCAGCTTGCCGCTCGGGGTCTTGGGCAGCTCGCTGACGAATTCGATTTCACGCGGGTAGGCGTGGGCGTAGAGACGCTGGCGCACGTGCTGGCGCAGGGTCTCGGCGAGCTGGTCGTCGCCGGCATGGCTGCTGCCGAGGACGACGAAGGCCTTGATCAGTTCGGTGCGCTCCGGGCACGGTTTGCCGATCACTGCCGCCTCGATCACCGCCGGGTGCTCGATCAGCGCACTTTCCACGTCGAACGGGCCGACCCGGTAGCCGGAGGTGGTGATCACGTCGTCGCTGCGCCCGACGAAGCTGATGCTGCCGTCCGGGTTCAGCTCGACGGTGTCGCCGCTGAGGTAGTACTTGCCGACGAAGGATTTGGTGGGCAATCCGTGATAACCACCGAACCAGCACAGCGGCGACTGCTCGCGGTCGACGGCGAGGATCCCCGGCTGGCCGGCGGGCAGTTCCTGGTGCTGGTCGTCGAGGACGACGATGCGGTGTCCGGGAATGGCGTAGCCGGCCGAGCCCGGGTTCACCGGATGCTCAAGGCCATGGTGGTTGCACAGGACCATGCCCAGTTCGGTCTGGCCGTAGTGGTCGTGGATGGTGACGTCCAGTTCCTCGCGGAACCAGCGGATCACTTCCGGATTGAGCGGCTCGCCGGCGCTGCTGACCACCCGCAGGCGGCCCTTGACCGGCGCGCAGAAGGCCTCGCCGGCGGCGATCAACAGGCGGTAGGCGGTGGGCGAACCGGCGAGGTTGGTGATGCGGTACTTGTCGATGACCCGGCAGGTGCTCTCGACGCTGAACGGTCCATCGAAGAACAGCGTGGCGTGGCCGAGGGACAGCGGACCGGTGACTGCGTAGTACAGGCCGTAGGCCCAGCCCGGATCGGCGAGGTTCCAGAAGGCATCTTCGGGCCGCAGGTCGATGGCGTCGCGCATGTAGCCCTGGAAGGCGACGATGGCACGCAGCGGTACTTGCAGCGGCTTGGCCGGGCCGGTGGTGCCGGAGGTGAACATCATCAGGAACGGCGCATCACCGGGCATCAGCACGGGTTCGCACTCGGGCGCGGCGGCCTTGAGCGCGGTGTGGAAATCCAGGTCGCCGCTGCCCTGGCGGGCATGGACGCAGACGATGCTCGGGCAGTGCGCGACGTCATCCAGCTTGGCCCGATTGCCAGGTTCGGTGACCACCACCTTTGCCCCGGAGGCATGCAGGCGGTGCTCGATGGCCTTGGGCCCGAAGGCGGTGAACAACGGCTGGTACACGGCGCCCAGGCGCCAGGTGGCAAGCACGGTGACCAGCAGTTCGACGGTTCGCGGCATCAACCCGGCCACCCGGTCGCCGGGACCGACGCCGAGCGCCGCGAGGACATTGGCGAAGCGTGCGGCGCGCTCGCGCAGTTCGCTGAAACGGTAGCTGGCGGCGTGTCCATCACGGTCTTCGCAATACAGCGCCACGGCCTCGCCGTCGGCATGCCGGTCGCAGCACTCGACGCAGGCGTTGAGCACCTCCAGGCTGCCGGCCAGGGCCGCCCCGGCTGCCTGCGGATAGTTGAAGGTACGTGCCGCCGCGCTGTAGTCACGCATTCGCCAGACTCCCCGTTTCTTATTGTTGGAAGGAATTCGAAGGTCTGGAAATAGTCACCCCGGTGCCGCGCTGCGGCAATGGTCAAAGCTGTCAATCTGGCTGACTGCTTTGGCCATTGCCCGCCTTGCGGCAGCGCCGGGCTCAAGCCTCCGAGCCGCGCTCCAGGGCTGCCTCGGTCAGGCTGCGCGCCAGCGCGTGCAAGGCCGACTCGCGTTCCGCGCCGAGCTGGTTCATGCGTTGCAGGTACTCGCCTTCCGGTATCTGCGCCTGGGTTTCGCAGAGCTGTTCCAGACGTTCCCAGAACCGCGCTTCGACAGCACGGAAATCGGCGCCATGGCCCTCGCGCAAGTACTCGATCCAGAAATCCTGGCGCGCACTGAAGTCCGCCAGTTCGGGACCGGCCTCGGCCGTCTCGACCGCCCGCTGCGCCGTGCCCAGGTCCCCCTCGGTAACCTCGGCAATGCTGCCGAACTGCATGTGCCGGGGCTGCCCGGGCAGCTCCAGCGCATCGGCCAGGCGTGTGCGATAGGCCAGGCTGATCTCCACCTCGTCCACCAGTTCACCGCGCAGATGGCGTTGCTGGATGACCTGGCGCACATGCCGCTCCAGCCGGTCCAGGCGGAACAGCCGGCGGGCGAAGGCCAGCAATGCCGCGCCGTGGTCGGTGCCCGGCACCCGGCCGCGCACCAGCGCCACCTGCAGGCGCACATCGAGCACGCTGAAGCTCGACGACACGCTGTCGATGCAGGTGGTCGGCGCATTCGCCAGGGCGAACAGCGACTCGCGCAAGGCGGTGTCGTCCACCGCGGCACCGATCATCTGCCACACCCGCTCCTGCAGATGGGCCGGGACCAGGCGGTATTCGGCGGTCTCCAGCAGGTTGCCGAGCAAGTCGAAGAAGCCCTGCGCATCCGCTTCGGCACGCAGGGCCTGCCACTGTTCGTCGCGCTCGCGCAGCAGGTCCTCGCGGGCGCCCGCCAGCCACTGTTCGCGCACGCCATCGCCTTCCTGCCCGGGGACCGACAGGCCATCCTCCTCCCCCGCTTCCCACAGGCGCTCGCGCACCTCGGGGCGCAACGGATTGCCGAACAGCACGGTGGCGCTGCGGATTCGCGCCGGCGCGGCGAAGAACGCCTCCGGCAGGTTGGTCAGCTGATTGCCGCGCAGGTCGGCGAGCGCCAGGAACGGCCTGCTCAGCAGGCCCTCCGGCAAGGTCTGGATGCCAGTGCCGCGCAGGCTCAGGCGGCGCAGGCGCGGCATACGGCCGAGGTCGGGCGCGCGCCCCAACGGATTGCGGTCGAGGTTGAGCACTTCCAGGCGGGTCAGCCTGGACAGCGTGGCCTGCCCGGCCAGGCTCAGGTGGATGTCGTTACCGTCCAGGTACAGCTCCTCCAGGGCGGACATGTCGTCCAGTGCCGTCGGCAGCTCGCTGCAACCGTTCTGCCCGAGGTCGAGCCAGCGCAGGCTGGGGAAACGCTCAAGGAAACCGTTGACCCGCCGCCACTGCCCGGTACCGGACAGGTCCAGGTCGAGCACATGGGAGAAGTCCACCGTCGCCGGCAGCTCGGGCAGATCGCCGACCAGGCTGCGGCCCAGGCTCAGGCGGTAACCGATGACGCGTCCGTCGACATCGCTCACCGTGGCCGTCTGCCGGCGCCAGCAGCGCCGAATCTCCTCGGCGACCCGGCGGCGTGCCGGGCGGCCGATCACCGAGGTTTCCAGCTGCCAGCGCGCGAGGACAGCGTCGAGATTGCGGAAGCTCACTTCCAGGCGCAGCAGTTCGCCCATGGGGTCGCCCTGCCGTTGCTGCAGTTCGTCGAGCCAGACGCTGGCCTCCAGGTCGCTCCACCCCGGATAGAGCCTGCGTACCAGGCTGGTCAGGCTGCTGCGCCCGGCGCTGCCGCGGCCGCTGAGGGGATAGCCCAGGCGGCCGTCGGCGAAGCGCTGCGGCGGCTGGAAGAAACGCCGCCGAGCAGTCATGCCGAGCAGTCCGGGCAACTGCTGGCGGTCGCCGCCGGCCTGTTCGCGAAGCTGCGTGCACAAGGCCGTGGCAGGGTCTGCGGAACCATGGCCGAGGCTGGCCAGGTACTCCCTGCCGAGACCGTCGGCCAGCGCCTGGAACAGGCTGGCCGGCTGGCCCAGCGCCCGGCCCTGGGCATCGAACGCCGTGTAGCGCCCCTGGTCGCCCACCAGCCGGCGCACTTCGCCGGCCTCACCGGCCGGCAGCAAGCGCTCCAGCACCGGCCCGTCGGCGGTTTCGTCACGCAGTTCGAAGGACAACCCGCGGGGCCAGCGCGGCAGGCGGCGAAACAGGGAAAACACCAGGCGCACCGTGTCGCCGCGACAGTAGGCGTCCAGATACAGGCCTTCCAGCGCACGCACCACGCGCATTTCCCGCAGCGCTTCGCGGGCCCGCTCCAGCAGCGCAAGGGGCAGGCGCGGGCGGCTGGCGACAGCGGCGTCGACATCCCTCACCAAGGCCTCGACCACCCGCGCGGGCAGGCCGGGAAACAGCCCCAGCAGCCGCAGGCCCAGAGGTCCCGGGGCGCTCTCGGACGGCACAGGGTCGCCGGCCTCCCGGGCGAAGTCTTCGAGCACCTGGGCCAGTACCGCAGGGGTCTCGCGACGGTCCACCAGCAGCCCGCGCAGGCGTGCTTCGTCGTAGCCGCAGATCTGCGCCACCTGCTCGCGGGCAAGCACGGAAAGGCCCTCAGCACGGGGACCGAGGCGCTCCAGCAGATAGGCGATGCCCTGCCACCGCAGCGGGTGCTCGCCGACGTGCCACCAGGCGCCATCGCCGTTACCGCTCAGCTCGGGGGCCCAGGCCTCGGGGCGCGATGGATTGACCATGCGCCAGCGCCCGCTGACGGCGTCCTCGCGCACTTCCACCACCTGCCCGGCCGAGCGCCACCAGTGCCGCCCCTGCAGGCGCAGCAGGCCGTCGGCATCGGCGCGTGCCGGCAGCGCCAGGGGCGCCGGGCCGTCGAGCCGGTCGAGGGAACACAGGCGCCGGCTGCCATCGCCCCGCACTATCGGCAGCAGGCCGTCGACGAAGGCGCTGCGGCGCAACTGGCGCAGCACCACGGCCGTGCCGCCGGCGACCAGCGCACCGACGGCAAGGTTGCCGACCACGCCGAACAGGTGCTCCAGCGCTTCCTCGGTGTGTCCGTGGCTCCAGTCGACGACACCTTCATAGACTTCCGAGAGCACGTCCTTGACCAGGCCGATCAGCATCAACTCGCCCACGCCGGGAATGAACGAGGCCAGCACGCCCGCCACGTTCAGGCCGGCCGACTCCAGGGCCTGCATGCGCCGGCGATGCACCGCCCGGTCGACATCGGCGGTGGGCACGAGCAAGGCGGCCGCGTCGTCCTTGATCCTCTGCAGTTGCTCCCCGGCCAGTTGTTCGAAGGGCCCCGCCACGGTGGCCGGTCCCTTGGCGTCCAGTTGCGGTCGTGCCGCGCGCATGCAGGCCTGCAGCTTGCCAAGGAAACTCAGGCGATCGTCACGGGCCAGCTGGCGGGTGAAGAAGTCCGTGTGCCGGTCGGAACGCAGGTCGGTGACCAGGGCATCGTTGAGTTCGGTCCAGGACCCGCACTGGCGCAGCGGCCGGTCCGGATCGTTGGCCAGGTAGAGCAGCAACTGGCGCGCCAGTGGCGGTTGGTACCAGCGCTCGGTGGCGTCCGCGGCCTCGGCGGAGACCTCCAGCAGCAACGCACCCGGCACGTTGAAACCGAGCAGTTGCAAGGTGCTGCAACGCACATGGCTGTTGATCTCGTTGATCGCCAGTTCGCCCTTGGCGAAGTCCAGCAACAGTTGCAAGGCCGGGGCATCGATCTCGCCCTTGAGCCGGGCACAGCGGGCATGGGCGACCAGGGCCACGCGCTTGTCCTCGCGCAGCAGGTCGAGTACGGCCTGGCGCTGGCTGGCGTCCGCCGGCGTCAGGACCTGGTCCAGATGTGCCTGGTAGTGGCCGCCGAGGTCCAGCTCGCGGCACAGCGCGGCCACCCGGTACGCGGCGCAGCCGAGCAGGGCGCCGTCCGAGAGGATGCCCGAGCCGGGGTAGTAATAGCCGGCGTCGGCCTCATCGGCGCTGAAGTTGCGCAGCAGCCGCGACAGCAGGTCGCTGTCGACCGGGTAATGCTGGAACCTGGGCAGGTCCACGTCGGTGACGCGGAACACCGGGAATTCCACCCGCAGGCGCACCTCGCGCCAGCGTGCCCGGCGCACCTGCGTCTCGCCGCAACCCAGGCGGTCGAGGCCTTCGATCAGGCGCGGCAAGGCGAAGGCGTCGGGGGCCTGCAGGGTCGCCAGCAAGGCGCCGACCCGGGCCTGGCTTCGCTGGTGCGCGAGCAGGCTGTCGCGCAGTGCGTCGATCTCCTCCAGGGAAGCGTCCTTGAGCCAGGCCGGGGCATTGGCGGCGATGAAACGGTCGAGCGCCAGGCGGTCGTCCAGGGGTGTGGTGGGCGTTGAATCGGTCATGAGCAAGGCTCCTCGGCGTACAGAGCCGGCAGCCTAGGGAGACATGCTCAAGGTCGGGCAGCAGGAAAACGCACCGCGCGCGGCAGGCTCTCCCAAGGCGCCGGGTCAGGCGTTGGCCAGGACCAGGCTGCGGTAATGCCCGGGGTTGCTCCCGGACCATTTGCGGAAGGCCTTGTGGAACGAGCTGACATCGGCAAAGCCGAGGCGCTCGGCGATCTCGGCGAAGCTCAGGTCGGGTTGCGCCAGCCAGCCGATCGCCAGCTCCTTGCGCACGCTGTCCTTGAGGGCCTGGTAGGTCTGGCCCTCTTCCGCCAGCCGGCGGCGCAGGGTCGAGGCGGAGATGCACAGGCGCTGGGCCAGGGCTTCGGTTTCCGGCCATTGGGCGGCGGGCTGCTGGCGCAGGTCGTCCTTGATCCGTCGCGCCAGGCTGTCCGGGTCGCGGTACTTGACCAGGATGTTGCCCGGCGCCTGGGCCAGGAACCGCTGCAGTTCCTCGGCGCTGCGGCGCACCGGCAGGTCGAGGCAGTCGGCGCTGAAGATCAACCGCGTGCGCGGCCGGGCGAAACGCAGGTTCTGCGAGAACATCACCCGGTAGTCGTCGCAGAAGTCCGGTTCGGCGCAGCGCAGTTCGATGGCCAGGATCGGGATGCGCCGCCCCGCCAGCCAGCAGGCCACGCCGTGGACGATCATCCAGAAGGTGAAGTAGGTGAAGGGCCGGCGCGGCTCCTGGCGCGGCTCGCCGATAACGATCTCGGCCAGGCTTTGCTGGCGCACCAGGGCTGGCTGCAGGTCGTCGAACGTCAGGGTGAGGAACTCCAGCGCGCAGGACAGCGCCGCGCCCACCGTGGGCTGGGCCATGGCGGCGCGGCAGAGGAAGGCCAGGCTGCCGCTGCGCAGGCCGCGGGGGTCCATGCAGAAGAATTCGTCGTTGCAGCGCCTTGCCAGCAGGCGCCAGAGCCGTGCGTAGGCGCTGGCCGGGACGCGGGCGTCGGCCTGGTCGAGGTGCGCCGGGTCGATGCCGACGCGGGTCAGCACCTCGCTGGTGGCCGTGCCCGGGGCGCAGCTCTGCAACAGCGCCTCGCGCACCAGTTGCATGGAGATGGTGTCTTTCGCCGTGTTCAACAGGGGTTCGCCTCGGGGTTCGCTGAACGGCATCTTAGGCGGCGTCATGCCTGCGGCGCCAGGCCGAGGAAGGCCTGGATCAGGCGCAGCTCGCGGCGTCGCTCCAGGCAGCCGAGCATGTGCTGGTTGACCAGCCCGGCGCCACGGATGGGCCGCGCCACTACCCGCGGGTCATGGCCCAGTTCCGCCGAGGAGACGATGCCGATGCCCAGTTGCGCCGCCACCGCCTCGGTCACCGCTTCCCGGCTGTCCAGCTCCAGCACCACCCGTGGCTGCACGCTGGCGGCAGCGCAGGACAGGTCGAAGGTGCGGCGGGTGATCGAGCTGGGTTCGCGCAGCACCATGATCTGCTTGTCCAGTTCGGCCAGCGGCAGTTCTTCGTCACTGCCCGCCCAGGGGTGGGCCACCGGCAGCAAGGCGCAGATCCGCGACGGTTCCAGGGCTTGCAGGTACAGGCCCTTGCGCGGCTCGACCTCAGTCAGCACGGCCACGTCGGCATGTTCGGCGAGCAGCGCCGCCAGGGTTTCCTGGGCGTTGCCCAGGCGCAGGTTGACGGTGATTCCCGGGTAGCGCTCGCGCAGTCGGGCCAGCATCGGCATGACCCGGTGCGGACCGTCGGCGGCTACCTCCAGGCGCCCGGTCAGCAACTGCCGGTTGGCTTCGAGCATGACCTGGGCTTCTTCGGCGAGGCTGAACAGCGCGCGGGTGATCGCCGCCAGGCGCGTGCCCTCCTCGGTCAGCTCGACCCGACGGGCGGTGCGCCGCAACAAGGTGATCTGGTAGTGCTCCTCCAGCGCCTTGACGTGCCCGGTCACCGCCGGCTGGCTGATGAACAGGCGCGCGGCGGCACGGGTGAAGCTGCCTTCGCGGGCGACGGCATCGAAGGCGCGGAGCTGGAACAGGTTCATATCTATCGGCCTGACTTATGGCTGGCATAACGACAAACAATTTGATTGATATAGCGCGGGATTGCAACTTAGCGGCCATAGATTCAGCCAACCGCCGTGAGGAACACCGCAATGAGTAGTGCCCCGCTCCTGCTGACCCCAGGTCCCCTGACCACCTCGGCGCGCACACGCCGCGCGATGATGACCGACCGGGGCTCATGGGACCGCGACTTCAACCAGTTGACCGCGAGCCTGTGCGAGCAACTGCTGGGCATCATCAACGGCCACGCCAGCCACCAGTGCGTGCCCCTGCAGGGCAGCGGCACCTTCGCCGTGGAAGCGGCGATCGGCAGCCTGGTGCCTCGGGACGGCAAGGTCCTGGTACTGATCAACGGTGCCTACGGCCAGCGCCTGGCGAAGATCTGCCAAGTGCTGGGCCGCGCCTATGGCACCTTCCAGACCGCCGAGGACGAACCGACCACCGCCGCCGCCGTCGACGAACTGCTGCGCGCCGACCCGAGCGTCAGCCACGTTGCCCTGATCCATTGCGAGACCAGCACCGGCATCCTCAACCCGCTGGCGGAGATCGCCCAGGTGGTCGCCAGCCACGGCAAGCACCTGATCATCGACGCCATGAGCTCCTTCGGCGCCCTGCCGATCGACGCCGCGCAGGTGCCCTTCACCGCCCTGATCGCCGCCTCCGGCAAGTGCCTGGAAGGCGTGCCGGGCATGGGCTTCGTCTTCGCCGAGAACAGCGCCCTGGCCGCCGCCGAAGGCAACAGCCACTCGCTGGCCATGGACCTCTACGACCAGCACAGCTACATGAAGAACACCGGGCAATGGCGCTTCACCCCGCCGACCCACGTGGTCGCCGCGCTGCACGAAGCCTTGCTGCAATACAACGAGGAAGGCGGCCTGGCCGCCCGCCACCAGCGTTACGCAGACAACTGCACGGCCCTGCTGGAGGCCATGGCCGACCTCGGTTTCCGGAGTTTCCTGCCCGCGCAGATCCAGGCACCGATCATCGTCACCTTCCATGCCCCGCGGGACAGCAGTTACCAGTTCAAGGACTTCTACGAGCGGGTCAAGGCCAAGGGCTACATCCTCTACCCCGGCAAGCTGACCGAAGTGGAAACCTTCCGCGTCGGCTGCATCGGCTGCGTCACCCCGGACGGCATGCGTGCCGCGGTGGATGCGGTGGCGCAGGTGCTGCGGGAAATGAACGTCAACGAAATCTGAAGCCCATAACGAATTCGCACAGGAACGCTTTCACATGAACTACAGCAACCCGCAACGACTACAAGCCGCGATTCTCGACTGGGCGGGCACCGTGGTCGACTTCGGCTCCTTCGCCCCGACCCAGATCTTCGTCGAGGCCTTCGCCGAGTTCGACGTAGAGGTGTCCATCGACGAAGCCCGCGGCCCGATGGGCATGGGCAAATGGGACCATATCCGCACCCTGTGCGACCAGCCGCAGATCGCCGAGCGCTACCGCAAGGTATTCGGCCGCGCGCCGAGCGATGACGACGTCACCGCCATCTACGAGCGCTTCATGCCGCTGCAGATCGAGAAGATCGCCACCCATTCGGCGCTGATTCCCGGCGCCCTGGACACCATCACCCGCCTGCGTGGAGACGGCCTGAAGATCGGCTCCTGCTCCGGCTACCCGAAAGTGGTGATGGACAAGGTGGTGGAGCTGGCCGAGAACAACGGCTACGTCGCCGACCATGTGGTGGCCACCGATGAAACCCCGCACGGTCGCCCGTGGCCGGCCCAGGCCCTGGCCAACGTGATCGCCCTGGGCATCGACGACGTGGCGGCATGCGTGAAGGTGGACGATACCGTGCCGGGAATCCTGGAAGGGCGTCGCGCGGGCATGTGGACGGTGGCGCTGGTGTGCTCGGGCAATGCCCTGGGGCTGACCTACGAGGGCTACCAGGCGCTGGACGCCGAGACCCTGGCCAGCGAGCGCAAGCGGATCCACGGGATGTTCGAAGGATCGCGGCCGCACTACCTGATCGACACGATCAACGAGCTGCCGGAGGTGATCGCTGATATCAACCGGCGGTTGGCGGCGGGTGAGATGCCGCAGGCGGTGTAAACCTGGATCGGCGTCGTAGGAGCTGGCTTGCCTGCTCCTACGGATCGTACGACCTCAGCCTTGATGCCTGGCCACCCATTTGGCAAAGCTGTCTATGAACCCCTGCAGGAACGGCCGCGCCTTCTCCGACAGCTTGCCCTGCTCGTCGAACAGGGTCGCCGCCCCGCCCACATACGCCTCCGGCTGCTGCAGGCACGGCACGTCGAGGAACACCAGCGACTGACGCAGATGATGGTTGGCACCAAAGCCCCCCACCGCCCCCGGCGACACACTGATCACCGCCCCCGGCTTGCCGCTGAACACGCTCTGCCCATAGGGCCGCGAGCCCACGTCGATGGCATTCTTCAGCGCACCCGGCACCGAGCGGTTGTACTCGGGAGTGACGAACAACAGCCCCTGGGTCCCCTTGATCTCCTCGCGAAAGCGCTTGTAGGCCGCCGGCGGATCGACATCGATATCTTCGTTATAGAGCGGCAGGTCACCGATCTCGACGATCTTCAGCTTGAGGTTCGACGGTGCCAGCTCGCCAAGCGCCTGGGCGACCTTGCGATTGAGGGACGCCTTGCGCAGACTGCCAACCAGCACCGCGACCGTATAGACCTGGCTCATGACCACTTCCACCTGTACGAATATTGGGAATTGGTAGTTATAGATGATGGGTCGAGGGCGTGAGGTTTTTTTCCGGGGCTGGTAAAACTCCCCCCCGGCGCCACGGTCTATGAACCACGGAGTTAATCTTTTTTGAGGCCTTGAACGAAAATGACAGCAGTACTGGTCGGGCAATTTCATGCACGGGACGCCGAGGGACGCGTCTATCCCGTACATGAGTTTCAGGAAGCCACCCTTCAGGCCGATGGAAGCGCCACCTCATTGCCGGTCACCACGTACCGCCTGGCGATCGGCGACCGGGTCAACCACCTGGGCGAAGACCGCTTCGAACTGGTGCAGAGCGGCGTGGAGATCATCCGCATTCCGTAAGTGACGAGTGCGACGGCGGCACCATTGCCAATCCCGCGAATGACAGAAAGGGCGTCCCCATGGGTCGCCCTTTTTTATCAGCGACACATCCTGACCACCCCCGGCGCCATCCTGCACACCTATAGCCTCAAGGAGACACGGTATGGGTCGTCGCATCACCCCCTTCGCCTTCGGCAGCCATCGTGCTGTCGATACCTGCGCACTTTCCCTGAAGTGGAGTTATCAACTGCTTCTGGAACTGGGGGGCCATCGCACTTTCATCTGCCGCCACGGCCTGAATGACGATGATCTGGCCCGCGAGCTGGGCCTGGAAAAATGGATCGACGGCGACGACTACAGCATCGCCCGGGCGCTGGGCGACCTGCGCAAGAACGCTCGCAGCTTCCAAATGCAGCACCCGCAGCCGGACTATCCGGACAACCTCGGCAACAACCTCGCCGCGCTGGGCAACCTGCTCGGCCTGTCCGACGCCGAACTGCAGATTCTCGGCTTCTGCGTGCTCATGCACTGCGATCCGACCCTCAGCGATGCGACCGACCAACTGGGCATGCTCGGCCTCAACCGGGCGATGAAAGCGCTCTCGGTGCTGCTCGGCCTGCCGCTGGCCAAGGTGGAGGCCTGCCTGGGCCACGCCAGTCCGTTGATGCGGTGTGGCCTGCTCGATCTCAGCACCAGCAACCGTGCGGCCATGGCCCTGAGCTCGATGCTGTCGGTGAGCAACCAGGAGCTGCCCGGCCTGCTGCGTTTCAGCAAGGGCCGCCCGCTGGAGCTGTTCGCCTACGCCTTTCGCCCCAGCCCGCCGGGCAGCCTGGGCGCCGAGCACTACGGGCATATCCACCAGCCGCTGGGCATCGCCGAACGTTACCTGGGCAAAGCCCTGGCACGTCGGCGCCAAGGTGTGAACATCCTGCTGTACGGCCCTCCCGGCACCGGCAAGACCCAACTGAGCCGCCTGCTGGCGAAGAACCTCGACTGCGCGCTGTATGAAGTGGCCTGCACCGACCGTCACGGCGATCCCATCCTGGCCAGGCAGCGCCTCGCTTCGCTGCGCGCAGCCAACAGTGTGCTGCAGGCACAGCGCGCCGTGCTGGTGCTGGACGAGATCGAAGACATCTTCCACAGCGCCAGCACCGAGGCCGGCAGCCGCTCGCAAAAGGGCTGGATCAATCGCATGCTGGAAGAGAACAGCCTGCCATGCTTCTGGCTGAGCAATAGCATCGAGGCGATCGACCCGGCCCATGTGCGCCGCTTCGACCTGGTCATCGAAGTGCCCAACCCGCCCCTGGCCCAGCGCAAGCAGATGCTGCGCGAATGCAGCGATGGCAAGCTCGGCGAAGCACTGATGGAACACCTCTGCGCCCACGAGGAAATGACCCCCGCCGTGCTGGAACGCGCCGTGCGGGTCGGCCGCAGCGTTTCGCAACGCGCGGGCAAGGTGCTGGACGACAGCATCCGCTGCATCGTGGACGGCACACTGAAGGCCCAGGGTTTCGCCAAGCTGCAGAGCCAGGCGGCCGTGCTGCCGGGCGTCTATTCGCCGCAATGGATCAACGCCGATCTGGCCCTCGACGGCCTGGTGGACGGCCTGCGCGCCTGTCCGCAGGCACGCCTGTGCTTCTATGGCCCGCCGGGCACCGGCAAGACCGCATTCGGCCACTGGCTGGCGCAGGAGCTGGACAAGCCACTGATGGTGAAGCGGGTGTCCGACCTGGTCTCGCCCTATGTCGGCAGCACCGAGAAGAACCTGGCGGAGGCCTTCGAACGCGCACACCAGGAGGATGCCGTGCTTCTCCTCGACGAAGTCGACAGCTTCCTCCAGGACCGGCGCAACGCCCGGCAGAGCTGGGAGGTCACTGCGGTCAACGAAATGCTCACGCAGATGGAGAGCTACCGCGGCCTGTTCATTGCCTCGACCAACCTGATCGCCGATCTGGACGAAGCCTCCCTGCGGCGTTTCGACCTCAAGGTGCATTTCGGCTACCTGGCCGCAGAGCAGGTCGGCAGCCTGTTCGAGGCCCACCTCAAGGCGCTGGCCCTGAAGGATCCACAGCGCCGTGCCAGCCTGCGCCTGCGCGGGGAAGCCCGCCTGACCCCGGGGGATTTCGCTGCGGTGGCCCGACGCGGGCGCTTCCGCCCGTTCGCCAGCGCCGACGAACTGGCCACGGCGCTGCTCGCCGAATGTCGCCTGAAATCCGGCGGGCCTCAGCGGCCCATCGGCTTTCAGCGGTGGACGCACTAAAGGTTGCCGGGCCGTGGCCGATAGAGGGGCGGGCCTACATTGCTAGCCAAAGGCCAGCCTTCACTCAACAAGGATGATTCTCTTGCCTTCCGCCAAGACCCACAGCGCGTTGAATCGACAATGGGAGCTGCTGCAACAGTTGCCCAAGCGCGCCCCCGGCATCACCGTGACCGAACTGTTGACGCGCCTGACCGCCGCCGGCTACAGCATCAGTCGCCGCAGCATCGAACGTGACCTGCGCGACCTGTCGCTGGTCTTCCCCTTGCAGTGCAACGACGGCGGTACGCCGTTTGGCTGGTACTGGAAACCTGGAGTGAGCGTCGAACTGCAGGGCGTCACCCTGACCGAAGCGGTCAGCCTGGCGCTGGTCGAAGATGCGGTACGCCCACTGTTGCCAGGCAGCATGCTCAGCGTGCTGGAACCGCGCTTCGAACACGCCCGGCAGAAACTCAAGGGCCTGGGCGATGGCAACCCCGCCGCACGCTGGCCAGACAAGGTCGCCAGCGTGCGCCCGGATTTCAACCTGCACGCCCCGGAAATCCAGGCCGACCTGCTGGAAGCCTTGCAGCACGCGCTGATCAGCGAACGCCAGGTACGCTGCCAGTACTATTCCGCGCATACCGACAAACTCAGCGAACTGACCCTCAACCCCCTGGCCATCGTGCAACGCGGGCTCATCACTTACCTGATCGCCACCGCCGCGCCCTACACCGACATCCGCCAGTTCGCCGTGCATCGCTTCCGCACCACCACGGTGCTCGATTCGCCGTGCCAGGGCCTGGACACCTTCGAGCTGCAGGCCTACCTGGACAGCGACGCCCTGCAATTCGGCAAGCCGGAAAAGATCTGCCTGCAGGCCTGGGTCAGCGAGCACCAGGCACGCCTGATCCGCGAGACACCGCTGAGCGCCGACATGCAGCTTGAACCGCTGGAACAGGGCTGCAGCCTGCGTGCGACGGTGACCGATACCTGGCAACTGCGCTGGTGGATCCTGTCCCTGGGCGATGCCTTCGTGGTTCAGCAACCCGCAACCCTGCGCCAGCAGATCGGCGACACCCTGAGACGCGCTGCGGCAGCCTACGAGCCTGCGTGAAAGCGGCGCGCCGAGGCTCAACGGCCTGGCGATGCCAGCAAGCGCGGCAGGATGTCCGCCGCCTTGCCGGCCAGGGTGAATTCGTCGTCACCCTCGACTGGCTGCGGATCGAGGTTCACGTGCACCACCGTTGCACCCTGCTGGCGGGCAACCCGGGGAATCTGCGCCGCCGGCATGACCAGCCCCGAGGTGCCGACCGACAGCAGCAGGTCGCAGTCGCGGGCCGCCGCCAGGGCATCGCGCCAGGGCTGCTCCGGCAGCGACTCGCCGAACCAGACCACCCCGGGCCGGATCCTGCCGTTGCAGCGCCGGCAACGAGGCGGTTCGATCCGCGCGCCTTCGTCCCCTGCATCCACCTTGTCGAGCACACCATCGTACGGCCGCGCGCAGGCGAAGCAGCGCGGCGCATGCAGGCTGCCATGCAGATGGATCACGTCCCGGCAGCCAGCGCGTTCATGCAGGTCATCGACGTTCTGGCTGATCACGGTGAGCACGGGCACCCGCCGTGCCAGTTCGGCAATGGCCAGGTGCGCGGCGTTCGGCGTTGCGGCGTGCACCTTGGCGCGACGCCATTCGTACCAGCCCCAGACCAGCGCCGGGTCGGCACGAAAGGCCTCGGCGGTGGCCAGGGCAGCCGGATCGAAGCGGCTCCACAGGCCAGTCAGAGCATCGCGGAAAGTCGGAATGCCGCTTTCCGCAGACACCCCCGCGCCGGTGAACACCACCACATGACGAGCCTCACCAAGCCTGCGTTGAATCTCGAGCATGCCGCCTCCTTCTTTATTCATGCCTGTGTGCGCAGTTGCTCCAGGCTGCGCTGCAACTGCTCCACAAGGATCTTCTCGGCCTGCAGCGCCTGCTTCAGTTCGCGGTTCTCTTCGGCATGCCACCAGTCGCGCCGCTGGCGTTCGCGGGTGGTGGCATGCCAGTGGTCCAGCGAGCGCGACAGCCGGCCACCTTGCAGATACTGCACCACCAACACCAGCAGGATCAGCCCCTGAAGCGCTAGGAACAACCAGTGGTGCTGGATCATGGAAAGTGGCGAAGCGATGGGATCGGGGCACATGGGATCAGCCTTCTGCAAAAACCTTCGATCCGCTCATTATCGAAATACCCACGACACTTTATGTCGTCAACAGCCACGTCCAAGGCCGAGGAAGAAAACTACGGAAAAGCAAAACGAAAAAGGGCGATCCTTTCGGATCGCCCTTTTTCGCGATATTTGGTAGGCACAATTGGACTCGAACCAACGACCCCCACCATGTCAAGGTGGTGCTCTAACCAACTGAGCTATGTGCCTGCTGTGGGGCGGCATTCTACGCATCTGGCTGAGGCTGTCAACACCCCGACTGCAGAAAATCTGCAAAAAAATCAGCGACTTCAAAAACCACCTGTACAGAGTGATACACGGCAAGCCCTCCCCGACATATCCCGGATAAACCCGGTTGACACCATGGCCCGCGTTTCCCTCGAACCTGCCCATGAGGTCATCATGCAATCGCTTACCCTGAACCCGCTCAAAACCGCCTGCCAGCACCTCGACCGCCTCGCCGGCTGGAGCTGGGACATCCCCTTGAGGCTGTTCCTGGCCTGGGAATTCTTCGAGTCCGGCCTGGAGAAATGGCACGGCGAGAACTGGTTCGAACAGATCCACGGCAACTTCCCCTTCCCCTTCGACCAGTTTTCCGCCGGCTTCGACTGGCAAGTGTCGATGTGGGCCGAACTGATCGCGCCGTTGCTGTTGTTGCTGGGGCTGGGTACGCGCCTGGCGTCTGCGGCGCTGGTGGTGGTGACGGTCGTCGCCATCGCGGCGGTCCACTGGCCGGCGCAATGGTCGACCCTGGGCGAGCTGGCCCAGGGGTATTCGATCACTGACCATGGATTTGGCAACTACAAGCTGCCGTTGATCTACCTGGTAGCGTTGCTGCCGCTGGTGCTGAAGGGTGCCGGGAAGCTCAGCGTGGATGGGCTGTTGCGCAAAGCACCACGCCCTGCGCCTTGAGACCGAGCAGCAAGGCAGTTGCCTGAGACTCCAGGCCACCCCGCTCCATACCCGCAAGCTCAGCCAACGCCTCAAGATGCTCCCGCCCACTGAGCTGCTGCTCACGCAACGAGACCAACAGCGCATATGCCAGCGGTGCTAGCCGCGAGAAGCGCACCATCTGATCCGCCCCCCGATGAGCCAACAGCAACGTGGGGGCGACTGGCGTTTCCAGTGGAACCTGACCGGGACCTATCTGGCTCACCGGCCAGGCATAGGCCAGCGGCATGGCGAGACTGGATAGCAGCGGCACGCCATCGAGCAGATCCCCCTCCGGCTCATGCGCCGGGTCCGCGCTGTCGCTGAGCAACAACAGGGTCTCGATCCATTCGTAATGGGCCAGCTCGGCAATCCAGCCGGGCAGGTCCGCGCGGCTTTCCAGATACCCGACCCACTCGCCGGCTACCTCGGTGAACAGTGGCGTGCGGCAGCGATGGCGGGCATAGAAATCCTCCACCAGCCCCTGCCACTGTTCGCCCACCAGGGTGGCGCGCAGCACCGGGAAGCTCCCGGCCAGCAGCCCCTGCACATTGCCGAGGAACAATTGCCGGTATACCGCCAGCCGCCTCGCCTCGATGCCGGGCGGCGGCGGGTTGGCGTTCGGGTCGCGAATGAAACGGGTCATGCGCAATTGCTGTTCACGCAAGGTCTCATCCATGGTGCACCTGCGCCTGCACCTGGCGAATGCGCCCCACTTCAGCGAGCAGCTCGGCGAGGGGCGGGAAATTGAAGTCGCGCTCCAGCAGGGTCGGTACCACGCCCACGTGCCGGTAGACATCGGCCAGCAGGCGCCAGACGCCGTCCTTCACCGCGGCACCGTGGGTATCGATCTTCAGGTCCGGCGCTTCGTCGTAGTGCCCGGCCACATGCAGGCAGACCACGCGCCCGGGCGGGATGCGCGCCAGGAACGCCGCCGCGTCGTAGCCGTGGTTGCAGGCATTGACGACGATATTGTTGACGTCCAGTAACAAGTCGCAGTCCGCCTCGTCGAGGACCGCACAGAGGAAATCGATCTCGCTCATCGCCTGGTAGGGCGCGGCGTAGTAGGAGATGTTTTCCACGGCGATACGTCGGCCCAGGGCATCCTGCACCTCGCGGATGCGCGCGGCGACATGGCGCACGGCTTCTTCGGTAAAGGGCATGGGAATCAGGTCGTAGAGATGGCCGTCGTCGGCGCAGTAGCTCAGGTGTTCGCTGAACAGCGGCACGCGGTGGCGGCCGAGAAAGTGGCGGATGCGTTGCAGGAACTCGTGATCCAGCGGCGCAGGGCCGCCGAGGGACAGGGACAGGCCATGGCAGGCCAGCGGGTAGCGTTCGGCCAGACGGGCTAGCTGGTCGCCGTAGGCACCGCCGACGCCGATCCAGTTGTCTGGTGCGCATTCGAGGAAATCCACGGCACCGGGGTCCATGGCCAGCAGTACGGGGAGCAGCGAGCGACGCAGGCCAAGCCCCGCCCCTTGCAAGGTCGGTGAAACATTCATGGCAGCACTCCTTGGGAGGCCGGCACGAAACCTTGCAGGAGCGTGTCGGCCGACCGGGTTCAGTTCTTCGCCTGGCTCAGCT
This sequence comes from Paucimonas sp., assembly GCA_031253995.1. Lineage (GTDB taxonomy): Bacteria > Pseudomonadota > Gammaproteobacteria > Pseudomonadales > Pseudomonadaceae > Aquipseudomonas. Next base: position 22,500 of record JAIRVG010000085.1, read on the forward strand.
TGCCGTACAGATCAGCCGGGAACGGCTTGCCGTTGGCGTCGAACTGGTTCTTGCGGAACTGATAGACCTCGCCCTCGGAGAGGAACCCGTCGTGGTTGGCGTCGATGGCGTCGAACTCGGCCGTGGCCCTGGGCGCTACCGCCAGCAGTTCGGCCTTGGAAACACGGCCGTCATGGTCGGTATCGGTACGGGCAAAGGACGCGTCGCCGCACTTGCCCTCCCCGCATTTGCCTTCGGCCTGGGCAGCCTTGGCCTGCCCACCACCGGCACCGCACTTGCCCTCGCCACACTTGCCCTCCCCGGCCTTTTCCGCTGCGGCGAGCTGGTAGCCTTGCGGCAGGGCTTCCACGGCAAAGGCCGCGGAAGTCATGTTGATACCGCCGACCAGGGCGATGCCGAGGAGGCCGAGACGGGTCTTGCTGGGGAACGAGGTACGGGACATGGTGCTTCTCCGGGTTGCGACATGAGGATGCCCGGGAACACGGCGCACGGGCCGCTTCGTTCGGGCAGGCTCATTTGGCCCGCGCCATGTATCCGGGACGTATCAGCGAGAAGACGGGTTTGTAAGCGAACGCCAGCAAGCGCGCCGCGGGATACAGAGGGATACATTCCGCCGGAAAGGCAAAAGCAAAAAGGGCGACCCTTTCGGATCGCCCTTTTCGTTTACCGCCAACAGGAGCGGTGATGTTTGGTAGGCACAATTGGACTCGAACCAACGACCCCCACCATGTCAAGGTGGTGCTCTAACCAACTGAGCTATGTGCCTGCTGTGGGGCGCATTCTACGCTTTCGACAAAACGTGTCAACCGGTTTTTCAGCTAAATCACTGAATAATAAAAATTTTTACCTGAGCACCCGGCTCGGCTATCAACTTTCGTCTGATTTATAACGGGCGGCTGGCGGGTGTTTATTATTATTGATAGGATTGGCGCATTCGTAAAAAATACAAAACACACAACTACAAAGTCACAGATTAGAGGTTCCCCGCGCATGGCCACCATCGCCTACCCACAATCGTACTACGCCGCTTCGGCCAATCCGGTGCCACCGCGTCCTGCCCTGCAGGAAGAAGTACAGACCGACGTCTGCGTCATCGGCGCCGGCTATACCGGCCTGTCCAGCGCCCTGTTCCTGCTGGAGAACGGCTTCAGCGTGACCGTGCTGGAAGCGGCCAAGGTCGGCTTCGGCGCTTCGGGTCGCAACGGCGGCCAGATCGTCAACAGCTACAGCCGTGACATCGATGTCATCGAACGCACCGTCGGCCCGCGCCAGGCGCAGTTGCTGGGTCAGATGGCCTTCGAAGGCGGGCGCATCATCCGCGAGCGCGTGGCCAAGTACGACATCAAGTGCGACCTGAAGGACGGTGGCGTGTTCGCCGCCATCACCAGCAAGCAGATGGGCCACCTGGAATCGCAGAAGCGCCTGTGGGAGCGCTTCGGCCACACCCAGCTGGAACTGATGGACAAGAACCGCATCCGCGAAGTGGTGGCCTGCGACAACTATGTCGGCGGCATGCTGGACATGAGCGGCGGCCACATCCACCCGCTGAACCTGGCGCTGGGCGAAGCCGCCGCCGTGGAATCCCTGGGCGGCAAGATCTACGAACAGTCCCCGGCGGTGCGCATCGAACGCGGTGCCAACCCGGTGGTACACACCCCCAACGGCCGCGTGCGCGCCAAGTTCATCATTGTCGCCGGCAACGCCTACCTCGGTGGCCTGGTGCCTGAGCTGGCAGCCAAGTCCATGCCGTGCGGCACCCAGGTGATCACCACCGAACCGCTGAGCGACGACCTGGCCCGCACCCTGCTGCCGCAGGACTACTGCGTCGAAGACTGCAACTACCTGCTCGACTACTACCGCCTGACCAGCGACAAGCGCCTGATCTTCGGCGGCGGCGTGGTCTACGGCGCCCGCGACCCGGCGAACATCGAGGCGATCATCCGGCCGAAGATGCTCAAGGCCTTCCCGCAGTTGAAAGACGTGAAGATCGACTTCGCCTGGACCGGCAACTTCCTGCTGACCCTGTCGCGCCTGCCGCAGGTCGGCCGGATCGGCGACAACATCTACTACTCCCAGGGCTGCAGCGGCCACGGCGTGACCTACACCCACCTGGCCGGCAAGGTCCTGGCCGAGGCCCTGCGCGGCCAGGCCGAGCGCTTCGACGCCTTCGCCGAACTGCCGCACTACCCGTTCCCGGGTGGCCAGATGTTCCGCGTGCCGTTCAGTGCGATCGGTGCCTGGTACTACTCGCTGCGTGACCGTCTGGGCGTGTAAGCCCAGGAACGCTCTAGCGCCCGATGGCGTCCACGGCCCGCCGCGCGGCCTGTTCCTGGCCCGCCTGGGCCAGGTCGTTGGCGGCCTTGAGCCAGCGCTGCCGGTCCACCCGGGCCGGCAACTGCTGCGGTTGCTGCACCAGCACCGCCCACGCCCCCTCCTTCTTCCACGCCGATTCGAACGAGTCGAAGTCCATCGGCATCCGCCGGCTGTTGCCCGCGCGCAGCAGCACCCGCTCCTTGTAGCGGTCATAGCCGACCATCAAGGCATAACGCGGCTCGCTCCAGAACGCCGAACCCTCCTGGTAACGCACCAGCACCGGATACCCCGCCGCCACCTGGGCCAGCAGCGCCGGCAGGTTGTCTTCCAGCGGATACACCACCATCCCGTACTGCCGCGCCACGGTCGCCATCGACTGCTGCAGGCGCTCCTGCTCCTTCGGCAGCTTCAGGGCCTCTTCCACGATGCCCGGGGTGATGCGCACGCCCTGCTGGGAGAGGATCGCCGCCAGCGCCATCGGCGCGCTCTGGTTGGCGTTGCCACGGAAGAACGGCACCGAGCTGAGCTCGACGCGCTGCGGCAGTTGCTTGAGTTCGGCAGGCGGCTGGCTGGCGCAACCGCCGAGGGCGACGGCCACCAGGCAGGCGGCCAGCAGGCGGCGCGGTGTTGCACAAAGGATCGGCATGGGTCCTCGCTTGAACTGTCGCCGGGCAGACAGCGCCCGGTCCTGAGCGGCGATCATAGGCCGACGGACGGCATCGGTATAGCCCGCGTCGGGCTTGGAACAAAGCGGTCTGAGCGCCAGACCTTTGTTCAATACCCTGAAATAAATGAGCATCTAGACTGAAGGGGTGTCTGAATACAGGTACCGCCTGTAACGACAAAGGAGGCAACCATGAGCCTGACCATGGCCATCTTCATGTTGATCGCCGCCTGGCTGAGCGTGGCCGCTGCCATGCTGTGGGGTGTGCTGCGCATTGCCCGTCGTCACCACCTGCACCACCAGGACCCGCACCCGCAAGCCAAGGCCCCGGCGTCGGCACACCGCCGCACAACCCGCCGCCACGCCAGCGCCCATTGAGAACAGCTACAAGTTTCAAGCTGCAAGCCACAAGAAAAGCACCGCGATCCGCTCTTTCTTGAAGCTTGCAGCTTGCAACTTGCCGCTAAAAAAAAAGGTTCTTCACGGAATCCTGGGAAAGACAGAAACAAGAACGCCGATTTGTTGGATGATGTTCGTGCGAGCAAACATATCTACAAACCGGCGTTCTTGTGCACGATATTAATACGTTTCTG
>JAIRVG010000007.1 GCA_031253995.1 Paucimonas sp.
TTGCCCCAAGCGTCCTCAGTGGAGGACTTCGAGGCGCTCCTGCCGTGGAACTGCACGCCGCGATCGCATAGCTGATCGCACTGCGATCTTTGGTCTGGTGTGGTTTATGGAGCGCTTACGTTGCAACCGCCTCTGAGGGGCAGCTATTAGTCGATTGCGGCCTCTCACGAAAAGCTGCAGGCGACCTAGGTTCTGTACGAAAAGAGATGTCGCAAACACCGCATGGAACAAGCCAGTGAGACCATTGCGGCATAGCTTTTCGCGAGCTTGTCGAAGCGTGTCACGATGCGGCGGTTCTCTTTCAGCCAGCCAAACATGCGCTCGATAATGTTGCGCTGTCGGTACTTGGGCCGATCAAACAGTCTGGGTAAGCCAGGCTTGGGTTTGCGCCTCATTGAGCGCAATGGGATCACGGGTTGCATTCGGAACTGGTCGCAGTAGTGGCGTAGCGCTTCGGCGTCGTAGCCCTTGTCGGCGAGCAACCATTTGCAGCGCTTGCGCGGGCGGCCACGTTGGCTCGATGGAATTCTGACTTCGTCCAGAAGTGGTTGTGCGTAGCTGATGTCACTGGCTTGACCGCCAGAGAGGAGGAAGCGCAGCGGTATCCCGTTAGCGTCGCAGAGCATGTGGATCTTGGTTGTCAGGCCACCACGACTGCGGCCTAGAGCGTGATCGGCAGGCTCGTCAGGCCCCCCTTTTTCCGAGCGCCGGATGAGGCTCGGGTTGCGCGTACTGCGGTTGAGTCGATCATCCAGGTTTGCAGATCGATCAACCCTTGCTCATTCAATCTCAGGTGTAAACGTTTGAGCATCTGATCTAACGTCCCCTGATTTCGCCAGCCACGAAACCGTTGATACACCGTTGACCATGGGCCGAAGCGCTCCGGCATATCTCGCCACGCAGCGCCCGAGCAGAGCACCCAGAGCACGCCATCGAGCATCAGACGGTCGCTCAGGCGTGGCCGCCCTCGGATATGAGTTTCGATGAAAAGATCGGAGACAACATCCCAGGCCTCATCCGAGAGTTCGTAACGCTTTGCCATCACAGAATTCCTTTCCGTAGATGGCCGGGAACCCTACAGAATTTCAGCTTGTGAGGGGCGCCGATTCAGTTTCTCGGGATTTCGTACAGAGCCTAGGTATAGAAAGACCGCCAAATAAGGCGGCCAATTTCAATGCAGTGAGGTCAATCAGCTCGATGGCTTAACCTTTTGAAAAAAGTCGGCCACAAACTTGCCAAAGGCCACCTTGGACTCACTTTCCAGCTTAGCCTTTTCAAGTTCAATTGTGGTTTGATCTTTGTTCAAAATGTGGTTTCGCTCTGTCTCTGAAAGATTGGAGATCACAGAACTTATTGCGGCGCTTTCATTGACATCCAAAGCAGCTTGCAATGCCAGCTGTTTGGTTTCAAGGTTCGTTAATTCATTCTGGAAATATTTTATTTCGGCCAAGCCCGCCTTGTACAAGCTCAAGAAGAAGTATGCAAAAATCTCTATGAGAATAATCAAAGACAATCTAGGCAGATAATGCGACGCTATGCCCAATAGATCCTTTACACCTGACACCTCATAAAACACTGTAATGCCGAGCAATATCAGGCCAATCAGAGTTACAGCACCACCAATCCCCAGATTAAGATTTCCGCGGCGCCCCAAAGAGTCAATTTCCTTTAAGAGCCTTTCCCGGCTTAGCTCAAAACCATGATCAACCTTGCGACGTTTCAAACTTTCCGTAGCTTCTAGCGTAATTTTAGCGTAGAGCTCTTTCGCCAAATCAGAGCTGGCCTGCTCCATGATGCTTGCTCGCAGCATCTGTAGAATTTCGACTCTAGACGTTTCGTCCATTATCGGCTGCGAATACTTAAATGTCTCAATTTCTTTTTTTAGAGATGCAACTTCATTCGCCAAACTGGAGTTTTTTTCAATCAGCGAATCCTCGGAGCTGAGCTTCCCCAGTTCAAATTCCATATCGTCTTCATTGGAAAGCTTGAAGCCCGTCTGCAAATAATTGTATATGGCATAAGTTACAGAAATGCCAATCATCATAATTGCAGTAAAATTCAAAAAAGTATATATTATGCGATCATAACCGAATGCAGAATTTGCTAAATAAATCAGTACCCCTACAACACCTGGTACAGCCATGCTGACGATTCGCTTACGTCGCCTCTTCTCAACAGCTACTTGCGCTCGGATCAACAGGATTTTTTCTTCATGCGGATTGTGACTCATTGCAAGATATACCTTTGCTTCATGCTGCAATCACGCGTACGAATGCATGACTGTCCTTGGATCGCCCATGATAGCCTGTAGTCTTTAGCCAGGAAAAGTACTCGACGACCATTCTCCGCGGCGACCAAGTAAGATGGTTAACCCTGCCCGCCATGGTCTTGCCATCAATAGCCTAATGCGAAACGGAATTTGTTGCGTTGACTATCCGCTGGCGGCCGATAGCTGTCCTCGGCGAAGGGCGGCTACAGTCGATTGCCGTCAGTCGTGCCTATCAAAATCAGATCCTCGCTCAGAGGTTAAGCACCCATGTTTTTTGTAAACGACGAGCGAGTAACCGCACGGTTAGAAAATAGTAATACCTCGTCGCCTCACTGCGCCTGCCGAGACGATGCTCCAGAAACCAAACAACATGCTTTCTCTGCCAAGCCCAAGGTGTCTCTCTCTGCCAACGCTGTAACTCAATAGTCAGTGGTAAGCTTTTATACGGCTCTGGAAATAACTACGGAAAAGTTATTTATAGCATTTTATCAATGCCTTGTAGTTCAACTACTCTTCTCTTGGCGAGGTGGCAACGGACTCATGGAATGAAATTGAAATTGCGGTTGCCAGCATGATTACCAACAAGAGCAGCCCAAGTAAAACCTCTAGGATAACCATGATTCTAGCGGGCATTGTTACTGGATATATATCTCCATATCCTACAGTCGTGATTGTCACGAAGCTGAAATAGATAGCATCAAACCAGGAGCCGAAAGAAGCACTGAAGCTCTTCGGGTTGTTATGTTCAAGAAGCCTATACAGAGCAGAAAAAATAATAGCGACCGCCATGTATGCATAAAACACAGACAGCACTCTCGCCACAAGGTTTTTAATTTCCCTTGCGCTTTTTAAGAGACCCTTGATTATCGTAATTGCTGAGTGGCTTAGTAGTGGGCCAATGATGCATAAAGCAAAGAAAGCACCATACCCCCAAAACAATGGCTTATAAATGTCTTGCGCTTCCAGCTTGCCCTTGAAACCAAACATATGATCCAAGTAGGCGTAAAGGCCAACCATAACCGCATACCAAAATGGCAACTCGACAAGCTTTTGAATTCGAGATGTTTTTTTACTGTTTCTGTTATGAAGCGGATAAGGAACGAAGCTCTCCATTCTCCAGTAACACAAGAGAAGAATCAGGCTTGAAAGTATCAAAGGAATTTCTGGAGCGATGTCCCAATAAAGCCAAATGCTTAGTATGAAAAAGTGAAACATCCCAAATACAATTGGAAAGGCTATAGCCGTCTCTAGCGCAGATTTGGCTGTAGTTTTTGCCAGTGTTTTTTTGGCGCTGTTCATATTTATCTTTATTTATGGTTGCCTACTTTGCTAAGGCGCTGACTGGCCGAATTTGAGCATGCCCACGGCCTGGTCACCTGCCACATATGGGCATCAGTGATCGCACTCAGCACTCCAAGTCCCAGGTGCGCGAAAGTCCCCCTTCGGGCGTACCTGCATCACCTTTGGGATAGTACTCCATGCCGCCTGCTTAAATCTAGGGAAGAGCATTCCACTCTTGGCCGAAAACGACCTATTTCGAATATTGGGTCGAAAGCAGTCGTCCGTGACCGGCTGCTAACCCAAAGCTGCCCTTCGTGGAGGGCAGCAAACGGCCAAAAGTAGCCAGTTGAATTTTTCTATAAAATTAACGTTTCACTTCTGTTGTCGGTTAGATTCTGGAAAGTACTCTAATCCTATTTTTTTGATTAGAGGAACTACAGACTCTGCAACTGACAGGACAGCTGCGTCAGGCAGAGATGCTGAATCGTGAACTATCAAATTTCTGCAAGCCCGCACGATTTCGACTTGTTTTTTCAAGTCCTCACCAAGATCGGCAAGATCTTCTAAATCTTTTATGCTCGACGAAAGAAGCTCTTGCGACAAAGTTTCTTTTTCAGAAATCTTGTTTAGATCAATAGCTCGATTAATCAATGTGCGATGAACTATATTCCACCCATCAATCACGGCCAATCTAGGTGAGACCTTCTCAAATGCTTCAAGGCGCTCTTTAAGCGATTCTAGATCTCGGCCTTCTGGAATACTTATTGGCTTCATATCGCTAGTTCTATAGACGAGCTCCTGGAAATCTTTAGCGGATTTACTCTTGAAGCGGCGAAAAAGGTATAATGCAAACTGACCAATACCAGCACCTAGAACTCCTAGGAGTGCAGAATAAAATATCTCCATCATGCTGCCTCCTTTATCTCGGCGATAATAATCCCGGAAAAATAACAAATAAACCCTATCCAAATAGGGGCGTCAAACCCAAGAAACAAATGTGCAACCTTTCGCTCCGCTAGAACTAGAGCCCAAACCCACGCCGCAATAAACAGAAAAAGGAAAAGCAATGCAATAACTATCATCCCTTCGTCAGTTTTCGATCTTACTGACACCTTCAGTTTTTGGAGCTCCGCCTGTAGCTCTTGTGATAATGAGCTAGACTTACTCTTTGGTGCTAGGGATGGCAAAAGGACACCAACTGCGGCCGTGGCTAACGTAGGGCCCACAAAGCCTGATGTATCCGTGTTTAACGCCGTTCGTAGGCAAGTCTCTATCGCCACTAAAATGAACGGCATGGCGTATGCTAATACCCGGTACAATGAGCTCTCCCTGTAAACTCTGAATTTTAGATTTTTTGCGCTAAAGCATGAGGAAGTATGCGGCGGCCTCGTACAAGAATTCAGCGTCCAGAATCTATAAAATACCCACCATCTGTCGCACATTCTACTGAGATATCCAAATAGTGGTAAAGAATTTTAGTGTAAGTAGACACTGGAGTACCCTGACCACAAAAGCTCTACAATGGTTTCTAGCACCGGGGGAACCTATCACCACCGGCTCCTTTGGTCGATTACTGTCAGTCCTGCCTATCAAACTCAGATCCTCGCTCAGAGGTTGAACACCCACGTTTTTTTGTAAACGACGAACGAGTAACCGCACGGTCAGAAAATAGTAGTACCGCGTCATCCTACTGTGTCGATCTAGACAATGCTCTAGAAACCAAGCCAAATGCTTTCTCTGCCAGGCCCAAGGCGTCTCTCGCTGCCAGCTATTTGCAATTTCAGCATGGATAAGCATTGCCTGCCGCAAGTGGCGTTGCCGCGTCACGTGCGAGCCGGTCAGCACGCCAGCCAAGAACAACTCCATATCGAATGGCTTGCTCATGTCCGTCCTCCAATATAGGCCGCGACCACGTCGATCCGACCGTGCCCAAGCTGGTAACTAATTCGCCTCCGGGCCTCGCGATCAAGGCTCCTATCTACCTGCTAGCATTTGCCACCATTGATTGGCGCGGGGTGTTGGGTAATCTGCTCGTAGCGCTCACATGCGTACGCCGCTCGTAGCTCATGGAAGCCTTTGAGATTGTGGGCATGGAGGATGTCCCGCGCAGGTCGGACGAATTCCTGCAGAACCTCCAGGTAACGTTGGTTTGGTGTAATCAGATTGCGGCTACCCGCAGGCGACACCCGCCGTGCAAACTCAAGTGCACTTCGAACATGTTCGTTCACAGCAATCCAACGTGGCGCCGAGGCGCCGGCGCGGCCGCCTTTGGTGCCATCTTGAATGTTAATTTTGCCTAGGTCGTTAGCCTCACGGCTTAGCCGTGGCAGATCAGCCAAGATGGCCTCGCGCAAACGCATGCCGGTGGCGCGCGTCAACAGAACGATCGCCGCGGCCCGTAGCTGATGTTGGCTGCAAAGCGCATCGACGATCTGCTTAACCTGTTCGCGGTCTTGACCCTGCGGCACTGAATGTCGAACCCCAGTGCGCTGCGTACCCAACGCCTTGCTCGGACTTGGCAATTTCACGCACTGATCACCGCGAAGCGCCGCCATGGTTCTGTTAACGCTGGATAGACGATTTTGCGCGGTGCTAATGGCGAGGTCACCGCGCCTAACTACCTCGCGAAGATAATCCGCGTAGTCGGCCAACACCTTTCTATCAATCTGCCGCGCATCATTGATGCCGGGCCCCTGTTCGGAGCGGCACCACCTCACGAATGCCAACCATCGATCACTGTGCGCCTTGACCGTGCCGTAGTGGCCGCCGCCGAACATGTCCTTAAGCGCCTGCGGCCCTGCGTAGCTCAATTGCCTGCCATAACCGAAATTACGACCATCGCGCCTGCCTACCAATGCCATGTCAGTCACCTCATCTACCGTTCTCCGATCCTCGCCCCACGTCATCCCGCCAAGAATGCTGAGTGTTATCAGGGATCAAGGCCCCTGCGACCTGTGGGGATGTCCTCTAACGCGGGACTGGCGGCTCCTTACGTCCGGGAGCAAGGGCATCTCATGATCTGGCCTCCTGAGCACCGTTACCGGTGGGCGGGTGGAGGCTGCATTGGCTGACGAGACCAGTGCCGCGAGATCCTGAGCCGGGTGAACACAGCAATGCGATGACCGGGGCATGCCTGACTGTCAGTCAGGTGCAGTCCATTCCCTGGTCTGCGGCACCATCATCTACATGGCTGTTGCTGGTGACATCGGCGTTTGTCACGCCGATTGTCACGAGTGAAGTAGCCGCAAAGCCAAGTGCGATGAGGGCTGCAGCAGTGCTAGAAGCGCCCGTCTCTTTCCAGAGAAAGAGACGGGCGCAGGTTGGCGCAAGATTCGGCCAAGCGGATAGGTTGCTGCAGGGCAGCGAAGTAGGAGCTGTTGTGTGGCGCACGAGGGCCATGTTCTGAAGTAGGCATCCATCACCGGGGAGGTGACCGGGCGAGCTGCCGGATGCGAATCGCCATTTGGGGGGAGAACCACCGCAGGAGCGGCGTGACCTTCAAGGTTCGGGTCACCTGGGTTGCTGTCATCGACAGCGCTTGCACGGCCAGTTCTACGCCTGCGGATAAACCCGGTCAAGGGTCGAAATTCCGGGCTGTTGAGGACGGGAAAAGCGGTTATCCACCGGTGGAATTCCGTGGTAAACCCCGGACAACGTCGTGGCTTTTGGCTCTTAAAAGTGAGGTCCATCCAAACAGGGCGGCTTTGCAGCCCTGTTTGGATGGACCCGGGTGAAAGAGCAGCCAGCGCCAATCTTTCAGGCTCACTGGCGATTGAATGCGCCATGGCCATTTGGCAAGGCGGTGACGTTGTCGCCTACCGGATGGGCAAACTCATGCGGAGTGACATGGCCCGATCTGTTGGCATCGATGTAGTTACTCCACCACGCCATGATCAACCGACGCTGCTCCAGAAATTGGGCCTTGTGGATGTAAGCAGCGCGCACGCGGTTACGCTCCTGATGACTCATCTGCCGCTCAATCGCCGCGTCCGTCCACAGCCCTGATTCGAGCAAGGCACTACATGCCATGGTCCTGAAACCATGCCCGCACACGTCCTTGGTGGTGTCGTACCCCATATTGCGCAGCACCTGGTTAACCGTATTCTCCGACAAGGGCTTCCAGTACCGGTGATCACCGGGCAATACGAGTTCAGAGAAGCGATTCAAGCTGCGCAGCCGCTCAAGGATCTCGATGACTTGAGGCGACAGCGGCACAATCTGAATGTCCCCACTCATCTTGGTCCCGCGTGTGGAATAGCGGACGCCTTCAATCGGCTTACGGGTATCGGGGATCTCCCACATCGCCCGTTGCAGGTCGAATTCATCCCATCGCGCAAAGCGCAGTTCACTGGAGCGCACGAACACATGCAGCGTCAGCAGCACTGCGAGCCGAGTCAGCTCGCGACCGGTGTAGTTGTCGATTCTATCCAACAGTTCAGGAAGGCGGTTCAGCGAGAGAGCAGGACGGTGCACGGTGCGCGGGGCTTGAATCGAGCCCGCCAGATCGAGCGCCGGGTTTTGAGTGATCTGCCGCGCTCGCTTCGCTCCCCGCATGATCGTGGATAGATAGTTCTGCACACGCAGCGCAACATCCATCGTGCCGCGATCCTTGATCCGCTGGGTGACCTCAAGCAGATCATGGGTGTCGAGTTCAGCGATAGGCCGCTGGCCAATCAGTGGAAACACATGGGTACGCAACCTGCTCAGCACCGTCTTGGCATGGCCCTCGGTCCAGCGTCGGGACATTTCAACGTGCCACTCCAAGGCGACGGTTTCAAACAGAAGACTCGCCCGCTGGGCAGCAATCTTGGCCTTCTGCTTTTCCTCCATCGGATCGAGGTTGTCGAGCAACAGAGCCTTGGCCTCATCGCGCTTGGTCCTCGCAACGGCCAGCGAAACGATGGGGTACTTGCCGATGATCAACGTGCCTTCTTTGCCGTTGGGTTTGAAATACCGCAGCCGCCAAGTCTTCGAGCCACAGGGAGTGACGTACAGGTACATGCCCCCGCCGTCGAACAGTTTGTAAGCGCGATCACGCGGTTTGGCCGTACGGCATTTGAGGTCGCTGAGCGGCATGGCTAGACGTGGCATAGGGGTACGTTCTCCATTTAGGAAAGACGCTGTACCCCAAAAATACCCCCGGTTATTGGGGATTTTGTTGGTTCCCGACGGAGGGTCGTGGAAACGAAAAAACGGCCAGAAGGCCGGTTTAGAGGGATTCCAAAGCATTCAGCGGAATGCAGTGGAGCTGGATGTGGTGCCGGAGACAGGAATCGAACCTGCGACCTTCGCGTTACGAGTGCGCTGCTCTACCGACTGAGCTACACCGGCGTGGCGACAACGCTACCACTGCCGTGCGTCTTACGCAATTCACTGTTTCATAACGACTATTGGGCCGTACTGGTGCAGCCCTTTGGCGCGTAGTCGGCATCGGCGTCGGTGGTGCAGGCCCAACCACTGGCGGAGCGGGTCAAGGTGATGGTCTTGCCCTGAACCGCCGCTGGAGCATCGAGCAAGCCACAGACCAGGCTGCCCGTACCATTGGCAGCCGTTGCCGTGGCAGCGATGGTGCAATGGGCAGTGCGTTCCTGCCCGCCCAACTGGGTCGGACTGGCGATGTCCTGCCCCTGGGCCAGTCGCACTTCGAAGGCGGTCTTCAGTGCGCTGATCTCGGCGAAGCCGGCGGTGGCCTTGGTCCGCGCCTGGTGGTCGGTGTAGAGCGGCATGGCGATGGTCAGCAAGAGGCCGATAATGGCCACCACGATCATCAGTTCGATCAACGTAATACCGCGCTGCATCCTCATTGGACTACTCCCATACTGCATTTCTTCAGGTCATTTCGGTCGGGCCTGCCGACAGGCGCGCCAGTAGGCCCGATCCGACATCTTTTGTCACCTCGCTGAAACAAGCCTGGCGGGATGGCTCGTCTACTCTAGTGCGGGCCGGGAAATGATGCCGGCTGGAGCTGTAACGGGACTTGTGTCCGATCATTCGCAACAAGGACGTCGCCACCACATGAAAACCAGAACCTACAGCTGGCAGGGAGTCGACCGTAACGGCGCCCGGGTCAGCGGCCGCAGCGACGGGCAAAGCCCGGCGCTGGTCAAGGCCATGCTGCGCAAGCGCGGGATCCGCACCACGCGTATCCGCCACTCCCGCCATTCCGTGGCGCTGAAGCTGACGCGGGAGCTGAACGCAAAAGAGCTCACCCAGCTCAGCCGCCACCTCGCGACCCTGTTCCAGGCCGGCATCCCGCTGCTGCACGGCCTCGACATCATTGCCGACGGCAGCCGCCACCCGCGCATGATCAACCTGCTCGCCATCCTCAAGCGCGACATCAGCGCCGGCCACAGCCTGTCCGAGGCCCTGCGCAAGCATCCGCGCTATTTCGACACGCTGTACTGCAACCTGGTGGCGGTGGGCGAGGCCTCCGGGCAACTGGACACCCTGCTCGACCAGTTGGCGACCTACCAGGAAAAACGCGCGATCCTGCGCGCGCGGATGCGCAAGGCGATGATCTATCCGCTGCTGGTGCTGATGGTCGGGCTTGGGGTGTCGAGCCTGCTGCTGTTGCATGTGGTGCCGCAGTTCGAGGTGCTGTTCGCCGGCATGGGCTCGGAGCTGCCGCCCTTCACCCGCATGGTCATCGGTCTCGCCGACTGGCTGTCGGCGCACCTGCTGGCACTGGGCATGGCCTTGCTGCTCGCGGCGTTCGGCGTGCGCCAGGCGTTTCGTCACCACCCGGCCTTTCATCGCTGGGTCCTGGGCCTGGGCCACCGCCTGCCGGTGGTGGGCACGCTGTTGAAACACGCGGCCATGGCCCGCTTCGCCCGCACCCTGCACACCTGTCTTGCCGCCGGCATCCCGCTGGTCGAGGCGCTGGAGCCGGTGGCCAGGGCGAGCGGCAACGCCTTGTTTGAACAGGCCATCCGCCGCCTGCGCCGGGACCTCGGCAACGGCCTGTCACTGAGCGTGGCGATGCGCGCCAGCCCCCTGTTTCCCAACCTCTGCGTGCAGATGTGCGGCATCGGCGAGACATCCGGAACGCTCGACGATATGCTCAACCGCATCGCCAACCATCACGAACAGTCGATCGACCAGTTGATGGAAAACCTGACCAGCCTGCTGGAACCCGTGATCGTGCTGGTCCTTGGCCTGCTGATCGGCAGCCTGGTGATCGCCATGTACCTGCCAATCTTCCAGCTGGGTGATGTGATCTGACCATGAACCTGTGGGACCTTCTTGCCAGCCAACCGGCGCTCTACCTGGGATGCGCGGCCGTTCTCGGGCTGCTCGTCGGCAGCTTCCTCAACGTGCTGGTCCATCGCCTGCCCCTGATGATGGAGCGCCGCTGGCAGGACGAGGCCCGCGAGGCGCTGGCTCTGCCGGCGCAACCCGCGCACGGGCGCTTCGACCTGTTTCTCCCGCCTTCCCATTGCCCTTGCTGCCAACAGCGCATCCGACCCTGGGAGAACATCCCGCTGCTCAGCTACGCCTGGCTGCGCGGGCGCTGCTCCGGCTGCAAGACCCGCATCAGCCCGCGCTACCCGCTGGTGGAACTGGCCAGCGCCGGGCTGGCCCTGTTCGCTGCCTGGCACTTCGGTGTAGGCGCCAGCGCGCTCACGTTCATGTTGTTGAGCTGGGGGCTGCTGTCCCTGAGCCTGATCGACATCGACCATCACCTGCTGCCCGACGCCCTGGTGCTGCCCCTGCTGTGGCTGGGGCTGATCGTCAACGCCTTCGAGCTGTTCGTGACCCTGGACCAGGCGTTGTGGGGCGCTGTCGCCGGGTACCTGAGCCTGTGGTCGGTGTACTGGCTGTTCCGCCTGGTCACCGGCAAGGAAGGCATGGGCTACGGCGACTTCAAGCTGCTGGCCATGCTCGGCGCCTGGGGCGGCTGGCAGATCCTGCCGTTCACCCTGCTGTTCGGCTCGCTGTTGGGCGCCGTTCTCGGCCTGATCCTGCTCAAGGCCAGCGGCAAGCAAGCCAGCACACCGATCCCCTTCGGTCCCTACCTGGCACTGGCGGGCTGGATCGCGCTGCTCTGGGGTGGTCAAATACCCACTTCTTTCCTGTCTTTCGCTGGATCCTGATGACCAAACCCGCTTTCACCCCCTGGATTCTCGGCCTCACCGGAGGCATCGGCAGCGGCAAGAGCGCGGCCGCGCAACGCTTTGTCGAACTGGGCGTGCACCTGGTGGATGCCGACCAGGCCGCGCGCTGGGTGGTAGAACCCGGCCGCCCTGCCCTCGCCAGCCTGGTCGAGCGCTTCGGCCCCGGCGTGCTGCTGGAAGACGGCCAACTGAACCGCGCCGCGCTGCGCGAGCTGATCTTCGCCGATGCCGACCAGCGCCGCTGGGTCGAGGCCCTGCTGCATCCGCTGATCGGCCAGGAAATCTTCAGCTACCTGGCCAAGGCCGAATCGCCCTACGCGGTGTTCGTCTCGCCTTTGATGATCGAGTCCGGCCAGTACCAGCGCACCGACCGCCTGCTGGTGATCGACGCGCCGCAAGACCTGCAGGTGGAGCGCACCCTGCTGCGCGACCAGACCAGCCCGGAGCAGGTTCAGGCCATCCTCAAGGCCCAGGCCAGCCGCGAAGAACGCCTGCGCCATGCCGACGACATCCTGGTCAACGACCGTGATATCGCCTGGCTGCACGCCGAGGTCGATCGCCTGCACAATTTCTACCTGACTTTGCGAGGAGGCCGCGAATGAGCCAGCCCGTCACCGTTGATTGCCCCACCTGCGGCGCCCCCGTCGAATGGACCAGCGCCAGCACCTACCGGCCCTTCTGCTCCGATCGCTGCAAGCTGATCGACCTGGGCGCCTGGGCCGCCGAGGAACACAAGATTCCGGTGGCACCGGATGCCGAGGACGAACTGTTCTCCGGCGAGTTCAACCCGCGCGAGCCGCATTAAGGCTCGTCATCCTTCCACGGGGCCTGCAGATAGCGGGTCCTGTTGAAGGTCTCCAGCCACTCCGGACAGAACACCACCAGCGCGCTGACCACCATCCCGTTGATGAAGGCCTCGGGAAAGATGATCAGCCACAGGTAGCCGATGAAGTCCTCCAGCCACACCGGCATGGCGAACAGCCCGTCCGCCCATAGCACGCCCAGGCTCGCCAGCAGGCAGAGCAGCGCCGACAAGGCCGCGGCGAAGAATCCCGAACAGAAGATATAGACGAACAGATTGCGCGGCTGTGCCCGCTCGACGAGGATCGCGCAGCATTCGGTGACCAGCACCGGCAGGCCGATCAACAGCACGCCGTTGACGCCCACGGCGGCGAGGTCCTGGCGACCAAGGGCGATCAGGCCGAGCTGGGCGAGGAAGGCTCCGAGTACGGCCAATGGCCAGTCCAGCAGCAGGGTCACGGCGGTCATGCCGATGAAGTGGAAGGACACCCCGGTATCGAACTCGCGGCGCACCAGCCACAAGGCGAACAGCGCGAACACCGTGCCGAAGAACAGGTGCTGGCGGCGGCTGTCGGTGCACAGCTCGACCCAGGGCGCGCGCGCCGTCGCCCAGGCCAGCAGGGGCACGAAGAGCAGCCAGCCCAGCGTCAGGCTGAGGTCCGACAAGAGTTGCGCGGCAATCACGACCGAGGGTCCTTCTTCACGAGGCGTCTTCGCAGTCTACACCCGGTACGCCGCGTCGCCCTGCGCTGCAGCAGGCAAACCCGACCAGAATCAGCCACTTGCTCCCCCGAACGTCATGATTGAGCGCTAAGCTTGTTCCCATGGACGACTCAGACTACCTGCGCCTGCTTACGATCCAGGCCGAACAAGCCAATGCGTTCCTGTCCAATGCCCGCAAATGGGAGCGCGAGCGTTGGGTCTGCCAGCGCCTGCTGCAAGGCTTGAACATTCCCTACCGCAGCGAGGACTTCACCGCCGCCGGGCAGGAGCCGCCGGATGTGCTGTTTCGCGATGCGGCGTTCGAAGTGTTTTTCGTCCTGGACGAAGGACGCCGCCTGAACGACGAGTGGCGCGAGGAGCTGCAGCGCCGGCGCAGTGCGTTTTCCCTGGCGCAACTGGTACGGCGCGAGGCGCGGCCGCGGCGGATCGGCGCGCCGGAACTGCTGCAGCGACTGGCGCCGACCTTGCGCAAGAAGGCACACAACTACCGGGAACGCGGGCTGGACCTGGGCGAGCTGGACATCATCGCGTTCGCCAGCCTGAAGCGCGAGACCCTGGACCTGAACAGCCATTTCCCGCCGCCCACCGAGTACCTGCGCCAGGGCTGGCGCTCGCTGTCGCTGGTGGGGCCGACCTTTGCCCGGGTGATCTTCGCCCACCCGGATGCGCCGGAGTTCCTGCGCAGCAACCTGGGGCGCAGCATTGTGTTCGACGTGGGCATCAGCCTCTGAGATTTTCCGTGTTTTCGAGGGTCCCAAGGTCGTAACGCCAAAGCGGGATGGCATAAATCCTCCGGCGGTGATACAAAGCGCAATCATTCGCTCTTGAACCCAGCATTTGCCGGCAGGTACGCCAGTGGCAAACGACTACAGTGAACCCTGTAGCTTTCCCACACTCTCAAGCGTCTACCTGCCGAGGCCATCATGACCAGCCGCCTGACCCCCGAAGACCAGCGACGTGTCGATCAATACCTGCAAGCCCCCCATCATCAAGTCGAGCGCAAGCCTTTCCGGCCGTGGCTGCTCCTTGTCCTGGTGGTGGGCGTGACCGTGGGCCTGGGCCTGTTGAGCCGCCTCCTGAGTATGTTGGTGCTATGAGCTGCCTTGCGCTCGCCCACTCCGCCCGCCCCGTGCGGCCGGCCACTCAGGACCCGAATTCCGTAAACCTTATGAGATATCCCCATGACTCACCGTATCGTGATTGTCGGCGGCGGCGCCGGCGGCCTGGAACTGGCGACCCGCCTGGGCAAGACCCTGGGTAAGAAAGGCAGTGCCGAGATCACCCTGGTCGACGCCAACCTCACCCACATCTGGAAGCCCCTGCTGCACGAAGTGGCCGCCGGCTCGCTGAACTCTTCGGAAGACGAACTGAACTACGTGGCCCAGGCCAAGTGGAATCACTTCCAGTTCCAGCTCGGCCGCATGAGCGGTCTCGACCGTGCCGGCAAGCAGATCCAGCTGGCCGCCACCCTCGATGAGGACGGCCGCGAGCTGCTGCCTGCCCGTACCCTGGGCTACGACACCCTGGTCATCGCGGTCGGCAGCAACACCAACGACTTCGGCACCCTGGGCGCGGCCCAGCACTGCCTGTTCCTCGATACCCGCAAGCAGGCCGAGCGTTTCCACCAGCAACTGCTGAACCACTACCTGCGCGCCCACGCCGGCGACCAGGCCAAGGAAAAGATCAGCGTCGCCATCGTCGGCGCCGGTGCCACCGGGGTCGAGCTGGCCGCCGAGCTGCACCACGCCGCCCACGAGCTGGCGGCCTACGGCCTGGACCGGATCAAGCCGCAAGACATGCACATCACCATCATCGAGGCCGGTCCTCGGGTGCTGCCGGCGCTGCCGGAGCGCATCAGCGTGCCGGTGCACCAGACCCTGGAGAAGCTCGGGGTGAAGGTGATGACCAATGCGTCGGTCAGCGAAGTTACCGCCGACCACCTGAAGACCGCCAATGGCGAGGTCATCGAGGCTGGCCTGAAGGTCTGGGCCGCGGGTATCCGGGCACCGGCGTTCCTCAAAGACATCGACGGGCTGGAAACCAACCGGATCAACCAGCTGGTGGTGCGTCCTACGCTGCAGACCACCCTGGACGACGATATCTTCGCCTTTGGTGACTGCGCCGCCTGCCCGCAGCCGGGCAGCGACCGCAACGTGCCGCCACGGGCCCAGGCCGCGCACCAGCAGGCTTCGTTGCTGGCCAAGAGCCTGAAGGCGCGCCTGGAAGACAAGCCGCTGGCAACCTACGCCTATCGCGACTATGGCTCGCTGGTCTCGCTGTCGCGCTTCTCGGCGGTGGGCAACCTGATGGGCAACCTGACCGGCAGCGTGATGCTGGAAGGCTGGCTGGCGCGGATGTTCTATGTGTCGCTGTACCGCATGCACCAGATGGCGCTGTACGGCACGTTCCGCACCTTGATGCTGATGCTGGGCAGCCGTATCGGGCGTGGTACCGAACCGCGGTTGAAGCTGCACTGATCGAGTGAAACGAAACCGGGCCCATCAGGGCCCGGTTTTTTTTGCCTCAGTGATGCGCGCCGTGGGCATCCCCGCCTTGGCCATCCAGCGAGATCCGCACGTTCTGCATCATGCCCTGGTCCTCATGGTCGAGGATGTGGCAGTGCAGGACGAACTCGCCGATGTAGCGCTGGTAACGGGTCTTCACGTAGACGGTGTAGTACTTCTTGTCATCGTTCAGAGGCTTCACGAACAAGGTGTCCTTCCACACGCCCTTGAGACCGATGTACTGCTGGTCATCGTCGGAGTCCGGCTTCGCGTCCGGGGCACTCAGGTCCCGGCCATCAGGACCGATGATCTTCTCGATCTGGAACGGGTTGACGTGGATGTGGAACGGATGCCCCGCCCGCGCCGACTGCAGCACCCAGCGCTGCGAGTCACCCAGCTTCAGTTCGCGATCGACCACTGCCGGATCGTAGGGCTTGGCGTCATCAGCCGTGGTCCCGATGGCGAACTCGGTCTTGTCGCCGACCGTGGCGATCTTGAACACCAGGTGCTGTTCGTCCTTGACCAGTTCACTGTCGTCGATGCTGCGGTGCGGCACGAAGCTGGTCAGCAGCATGTCTTTCTGCAGGTCGGCGACCACCTTGTCGCGAACGCTACCTTCCGGCATGTTCACTTTCGCTGCGGCCACCAACTGGTCGCGAATGTAGCCGTCCAGCTTGCTCACCGGCTGGCCACCCTCGGCATCGACGAAGCCGAGCAACTGATGGTTGCTGCTGAGCTGGGACACGCCGCCATTGGCAGGCTCGGCGAGGTCGAGCACGCAGTAGCGACCTTTCTCCGGGAACGCCACCAGCAGGTCGTTGCGATAGCCCGGTTGCAGGGTCAACTGGTCTTTTTGCTGGGCCTTGCCATAGGTCAGGCCATCGGCAGCGATCACTTCATACGGCACCGGATCACCACTGCAGTTCTGGGCAATGAACTCCGCCGACTTGGCTGCCGCCACGCCCTTGATGCTCTGCTGGGCGGCGCTGTCCTTGAGCTTGACGAAGCGCAGGTTCACGGTGTCGCGAACACCGGCATGCACGATGCGCCAGCGCTGCACTTCACCGGTACGCGCTTCGAAGGTCGGCTGAACCTGACCGTTGACGCTGGTGTAGCGCCCGGAATCCTGCCAGCTGCCAAAACCGAACTGGTCGTAGGATTCCACCACGCCGACCTCACCCGGGTTGCAACTCCAGTCGACCACTTCGGTCGGCTTGCCGTCCTTGATGACCGTCTTCTTCTTGATCGGGCCATGGCCCTTGGCGCCGACACAGGCGTACGGAATCTGCTGCAGCACCAGCAGGCGCTCGATGAAGTCCTGGTTCGCGGTTGGCTTGAGCAGAGTATCGATGTCGCCATTGGCCTCGGCGCTCGGCAGACGGTCGCCACGGATGATCAGCGCGCCAGCCATGCCGCTGCCCACTTGCATGGCCGTGGAGCCGTGCAGGTGCGGGTGGTACCAGAAGGTGCCGGCCGGGTGGTCGGAAGGAATGTTGTATTCGTACTGGAATTTCTGGTCCGGGTTGATCTTCAACAGCACGTTGTCGCTGTTGCCCGTCGGGCTGACCCACAACCCGTGGGAGTGCAGGTTGGTGCCGTTGAAGCAGTGCGGCGTGTTGATGTCGGCAGGCTGGCCGCCCGACGTGCAGCTCTGGTCGAATGGCAGGTTGTTGTCGAGATTGATGCGCACGGTATCGCCTGGGGTGACCTCGATGGTCGGGGCCACGAACGGATTGCGCGGATCGACGCCGGTCCCTTGATAGCTGCGCAGATACACCGGTACCTGCTGCTGGGTGGCGGGGTCGTAGATAAAGTTGTTGGTGTACGCGATGGTCAGGTCGAGCAAGCGCTCATGACCCGCGTGCGGATTGAGCACCGCCTTGGCCGGCGCCGTCGACTTCATCAACAAGGTACCGCGGGCTTCCTTGAGGGTTGGCGCGATCTGCTGGATGGGCGGCGGGTTGCTGAAGGTCCGGGAAGGCTCGTCGGCCTGGGCCGCGGCGGCGGCGCACATCAGCGCCAATGCACTCAGCCCGAAGGGGTGTCGGTGAAGTCCTGTCATGCCTGTTGCTCCTGCATCAAGTCGTCTGGAACGACGGTGAGGCGGACATGGACCAGGCTCCCCGCCTGCCACGACCACCGTTGGCGCAGGGAAGAATGCGAACCTTGAGTTCGAGCCAAAAAAACGTGGCCTAGTGCTATCCCTGCGCCGCCAACCCTAGTGAATACGGGGGGGAAAAGGCAACAGGAAAATATCTAGGCGCAAACGAAAAAGGGCACCCTTGTGAGGTGCCCTTCTTCTGAATATGGTCGGGGTAAGGGGATTCGAACTCCTGACATCCTGCTCCCAAAGCAGGCGCGCTACCGGACTGCGCTATACCCCGGTAAAAAAAAGACACCGATGAAGGTGCCTTTTTTAGTGGCTGGGCGCTAATGGCGTTCCAGCCTTTTAAGATTCAAACCCAGCGAACCGGACTCGAAAATGGTGGGTCGTGTAGGATTCGAACCTACGACCAATTGGTTAAAAGCCAACTGCTCTACCAACTGAGCTAACGACCCAAAAATGGTCGGGGTAAGGGGATTCGAACTCCTGACATCCTGCTCCCAAAGCAGGCGCGCTACCGGACTGCGCTATACCCCGGCTTGAAATTTGGCTCCGCGACCTGGACTCGAACCAGGGACCCAATGATTAACAGTCATTTGCTCTACCGACTGAGCTATCGCGGAACTATCAATTTCAGTACTGCAATTTCGAACGCTGTATCACTACCGCTTCGAACTCTTCGACCTTGTGCATCGCTGCGTTCATGTCTCTGAGGCGCGTCATTCTACAACCTTCAAAACCTTTGTCAACCCCCAATTTGCATTCAACTTACTGATTTGCAACTTGTTTTCAGATTTCCAAAACTGCTGGAAAACCGGGATGACTTACAGCGGGGCGCACTTTACAAGCACTCGACAGAAAATGCAAAGAAAAAAAGGCCTCGAATGTCGAGGCCTTGATTTCACTGCCAAAAACTCAGGCGAACACGATCTCCTCGCCCTCCACTTTCGCCGTGATCGGGGTGCCCGGCAGGAAACGCCCGGACAGGATCAGTTGCGCCAGCGGGTTCTCGATCCAGCGCTGGATCGCCCGTTTCAGCGGCCGTGCGCCATAGACCGGGTCGTAGCCGACGGCGATCAGCTTGTCGAGCGCTTCCGGGCTCAGCTCCAGGCTCAGCTCGCGCTCGGCCAGGCGGCTGCGCAGGCGGCCGAGCTGGATCTGCGTGATACCGGCGATCTGCGCGCGGCCCAGCGGCTCGAACACCACCACTTCGTCGATCCGGTTGATGAATTCCGGCCGGAAGTGCGAACCCACCGCATCCATCACTGCGGCGCGCTGTGCCTCACGGTCGCCCACCAGGTCCTGGATCTGCGCCGAACCAAGGTTCGAGGTCATGACGATCACGGTGTTGCGGAAGTCCACGGTGCGGCCATGGCTGTCGGTCAGGCGGCCGTCTTCCAGCACCTGCAGCAACACGTTGAACACATCCGGGTGGGCCTTCTCCACCTCGTCCAGCAGCACCACCGAGTAGGGTTTGCGCCGCACGGCCTCGGTCAGGTAGCCGCCCTCTTCATAGCCGACATATCCCGGTGGGGCACCGATCAGGCGTGCCACGGAGTGTTTCTCCATGAACTCGGACATGTCGATGCGCACCATGGCCTCCTCGGTATCGAAGAGGAATTCCGCCAGGGCCTTGCACAGCTCGGTCTTGCCGACGCCGGTGGGGCCGAGGAAGAGGAACGAGCCGCTCGGCCGGTTCGGGTCGGACAGCCCGGCGCGGGAACGCCGTACCGCGTTGGCCACGGCCACCACGGCTTCTTCCTGGCCGATCACCCGCTCGTGCAGCAAGCTTTCCATCTTCAGCAGTTTTTCCCGCTCGCCTTCGAGCATCTTGGCCACCGGGATGCCGGTCCACTTCGAGACCACCTCGGCGATTTCTTCCTCGGTGACCTTGTTGCGCAACAGCTGGTTTTCCGACTTGCCGTGCTGGTCGACCATCTGCAGGCTGCGCTCCAGGTCCGGGATCACCCCGTACTGCAGCTCGGCCATGCGGCTGAGGTCGCCCTTGCGCCGGGCGGATTCAAGCTCCTGGCGTGCTTGCTCGATCTTCTGCTGGATCTGCGCCGAGCCCTGCACTTCGGCCTTTTCCGAGGTCCACACCTCTTCCAGGTCGGCGTATTCGCGCTCCAGGCGGGCGATTTCCTCGGTGAGTTTCTCCAGGCGCTTGATCGCCGCTTCGTCGTCTTCCTTCTTCAGCGCCTGGGATTCCACCTTGAGCTGGATCAGGCGACGTTCGAGGCGGTCGAGCACCTCCGGCTTGGAGTCGATCTCCATGCGGATGCGGCTGGCAGCCTCGTCGATAAGGTCGATGGCCTTGTCCGGCAACTGGCGGTCGGTGATGTAGCGATGGCTGAGCTTGGCCGCGGCAATGATCGCGCCGTCGGTGATGGCCACCTTGTGGTGCACCTCGTAGCGCTCCTTCAGGCCGCGGAGGATGGCGATGGTGTCTTCCTCGCTCGGTTCTTCCACCAATACCTTCTGGAAGCGCCGTTCCAGCGCCGCATCTTTCTCGATGTACTGGCGGTATTCGTTCAGCGTGGTGGCACCGACGCAATGCAGCTCGCCACGGGCCAGGGCCGGCTTGAGCATGTTGCCGGCATCCATCGAGCCCTCGCCCTTGCCGGCGCCGACCATGGTGTGCAGTTCGTCGATGAACAGGATGATCTGGCCTTCCTGCTTCGACAGCTCATTGAGCAGCGACTTGAGGCGTTCCTCGAACTCGCCGCGGAACTTGGCGCCAGCGATCAGCGCGCCCATGTCCAGGGACAGCAGGCGCTTGCCTTTCAGGCCATCGGGCACTTCGCCATTGATGATGCGCTGGGCCAGGCCTTCGGCGATGGCGGTCTTGCCGACACCGGGCTCGCCGATCAGCACCGGGTTGTTCTTGGTGCGGCGCTGCAGGACCTGCACGGTGCGGCGGATCTCGTCGTCACGGCCGATCACCGGATCGAGCTTGCCTTCCTCGGCACGCTTGGTCAGGTCGATGGTGTACTTGTCCAGGGCCTGGCGCGATTCCTCGGCATTGGGGTCGTTCACCGCCTCGCCGCCGCGCAGGTTGCTGATGGCATTTTCCAGGGCCTTCTTGCTCACGCCCTGGCCGAGCAGCAGCTTGCCCAGCTTGCTGTTCTCGTCCATGGCGGCGAGCAGCACCAGCTCGCTGGAAATGAACTGGTCGCCCTTCTGCTGGGCCAGGCGATCGGCCTGGTTGAGCAGGCGCGCGAGGTCCTGCGACATGTTCACGTCGCCGGTGGGATTCTGGATTTTCGGCAGCTGGTCGAGTTCCTTGCCCAGTGTGGTGCGCAGGCTGGGAACGTCGAAGCCGACCTGCATCAGCAGCGGCTTGATCGAACCGCCCTGCTGGTCGATGAGCGCCTGCAACAGGTGCGCGGGCTCGATGGCCGGATGATCCATGCCTACGGCCAGGGATTGGGAATCGGATAACGCCAGCTGCAACTTGCTGGTCAAACGGTCTATACGCATGAGTTACCTTCCTTTAATGGGCAGGCCGGAGCGATGGACACACCTGATGAAGAGAAGCCTGCCTGAGATACCACAATAGATGTGGATCATTCTGGAAGATTCAAGCGTAGCCGGCTTGATTCAGGTCAGCGGGGTTCGAGCCAGACGAGGGAAGCGAAGCGGCCGGTGGTGGACGCCCGGCGGTAGGAGAAGAAGCGCGGGTCGGTCACGGTGCAGGCGCCACCGCCGTAGACGGCCGTGACACCGCGCGCGGCCAGCCGGATGCGGGCCAGGGCATAGATGTCGGCGATGAACTTGCCCGCTTGCGCGCCCGGCACGAAGGCGGCATCGGCTTGCGGATGAACGGCGATGAAGGCATCACGGACTTCGGCACCGACCTCGAAGGCCTGCGGACCGATGGCCGGGCCGAGCCAGACCAGCACGTCGGCCGGGTCGACCGCCAGGGTGTCCAGGGTTGCTTCCAGCACCCCGCCCACCAGGCCGCGCCAGCCCGCGTGGGCAGCGGCGACGCGGGTTCCGGCACGGTCGCAGAACAGTGCAGGCAGGCAGTCGGCGGTCATCACCGTGCAGGCGATGCCGGGGGTATCGGTCCAGCTGGCGTCGGCTTCGGCGATGACGGCGGGATCGGCATAGGCCACCGCCAGGCCGTGCACCTGCTTGAGCCAGGCGGGCCGGGCGGCGCACTCGGCGGTCAGGCGCCGACGGTTCTCGGCCACCGCGTCCGGCGCATCGCCGACATGGTCACCGAGGTTGAAGGTGTCGTAGGGAGCATGACTGACCCCGCCCGCCCGCGTGGTCACGCAGGCACGGACCCCGGCTGGCGCAGGCCAGTCCGGAATCAGCAGGCTGGGGGTCAGGTCGCTCATCCGATGAAGGCCTCGCGGTCCTGCTTGAGCAGCGACAGCAGCCAGACGAAATCATCCGGCAGCGGCGATTGCCACTTCATGCGTTGCCCGGTCACCGGGTGCTCCAGCTCCAGGAAGCGTGCATGCAGGGCCTGGCGCGGGAAGGTCTTGACCGCCTCGACCATGGTCGGGCTGGCCGCTGGCGGGATGCGGAAGCGACCACCGTAGACCGGGTCGCCGACCAGCGGGAAGTTGACGTGGGCCATGTGCACGCGGATCTGGTGGGTACGCCCGGTCTCCAGCTTCACCCGTACGTGGGTGTGGGAGCGGAAGCGTTCCAGTACGCGATAGTGGCTGACCGCCGGCTTGCCGCCCTCGGTCACTGCCATGCGCTGGCGCTGGCCACCATGACGGCCGATCGGGGCGTCGATCTTGCCGCCCGCAGTCACCACGCCGACCACGATGCATTCATAGATGCGGCTGACGCTGCGGCTCTGCAGCTGGGTGACCAGGCTGGTCTGGGCCTCCAGGGTCTTGGCCACCACCATCAGGCCGGTGGTGTCCTTGTCCAGGCGGTGGACGATGCCGGCACGCGGCACGTTGACGATGTCCGGCACGTGGTGCAGCAGGGCATTGAGCAAGGTGCCATCGGCATGGCCTGCCGCCGGGTGGACCACCAGGCCGGCGGGTTTGTTGATCACCAGGATCTGGTCGTCCTCGTAGACGATGTCCAGTTCGATCTCCTGGGCAACCCACTCGCCCTGGGCCTCCTGCTCGGCTTCCAGCGCCAGCACGGCACCGCCGTGGACGATGTCACGCGGACGCATGACGTTGCCGTCCACGGTCAGCTGACCTTCCTTGATCCAGGCGGAAAGGCGCGAGCGCGAGTGCTCTGCGAACAATTGGGCGGCGACCTGGTCGAGGCGTTGACCGCCCAATTCGGACGGCACCTCTGCGCTAAGTTGAATGATCTCGGACATGCTCTGACAAGGCGACGGCACAGCCTTTGGTTTCGGCTGCGCGCTTGTGGTTAAATACGGCGTCTTTTGCCCCGGGTGTGCGCCACGGGGTGCTCATCATAACAGGACGGCCGTGCCCAAGACAGCGGCCGTCATAGGGACGCAAGCCGCCATGCAAGTGAAACACCTGCTGCTGATCGCCATCCTCGGACTCACCGCTGCTTGTTCTTCGAAGGAAGTCGTCGACGAAAACCTGAGCGAAGCCGAGCTGTACCAGCAGGCGCAGGCCGACCTGGACAACCACAGCTACACCAGCGCCACCGCCAAGCTGAAGGCCCTGGAATCGCGCTATCCGTTCGGCCGCTACGCCGACCAGGCGCAGCTGGAGCTGATCTTCGCGAACTACAAGAACGCCGAGCCGGAGGCCGCCAAGTCCGCCGCCGAGCGTTTCATCCGCCTGCATCCCCAGCACCCGAACGTCGACTACGCCTACTACCTGAAGGGCCTGACCTCCTTCGACCAGGACCGCGGCCTGCTGGCGCGCTTCCTGCCGCTGGACATGACCAAGCGTGACCCGGGTGCCGCCCGCGACTCCTACAACGAGTTCGCCCAGCTGACCAGCCGCTTCCCGAACAGCCGCTACGCGCCGGACGCCAAGCAGCGCATGATCTACCTGCGCAACCTGCTGGCCTCCTACGAGATCCACGTCGCCGACTACTACCTAACCCGTCAGGCCTACGTCGCCGCTGCCAACCGTGGCCGCTACGTGGTGGAGAACTTCCAGGAAACCCCATCGGTCGGCGACGGCCTGGCGGTGATGACCGAGGCCTACCAGCGCATGCACCTGGACGACCTGGCTGCCACCAGCCTGGAAACCCTGAAGCTGAACTACCCGAACCACCCGAGCCTGGTCGACGGCCAGTTCGTGCCACGCCAGGAAGAAGCCGACAACCGTGGCTGGCTGTCCAAGGCCACCCTGGGCCTGATCGATACCGCCACGCCGCTGCCGCCGGGTGAAACCCGCGCCAACCAGGACGTGATCAAGCAGTACGAAGATGCCAAGGAAGCCATTCCGGAAGAGCTGCTGCCAAAAGACGGCGACGCCATCCAGGAAGAGAACCACGAAGCGGAAGGCAACAACAGCGACCGTTCCTGGTTCAGCTACATGACCTTCGGCGTGTTTGACTGATCGCAACGCAATACAAAAAAGGGAAGCTTGGGCTTCCCTTTTTTATTGGCCGCGACTGGCCGCTCTTCTACACTGGCGCATCTTCATCGAAATAAGCTGGACACCATGGTTCGCCTACTTTTCTGGATCGCCCTGATCGCCGCCGCGTTCTGGCTGTGGCGCAAGTTCAAGGCTGGCAATGCCGCCTCCTCCAACGCTCCCCACGACACCACGCTGAAGATGGTGCGCTGCGCCCATTGTGGCGTGCACCTGCCCAACGATCGTGCCCTGCACCGCGGCAACGAGTGGTATTGCAGCACGGCGCACCTGGAACAGGGCCCCAGCGACAAGCGCTGAGACCCGCTCGCCTCACAGGGCCTGCAAACGTCCCGCCGGCGCATAAGGCGCCGGATCGATGATCGGC
Source organism: Paucimonas sp. (assembly GCA_031253995.1). Lineage (GTDB taxonomy): Bacteria > Pseudomonadota > Gammaproteobacteria > Pseudomonadales > Pseudomonadaceae > Aquipseudomonas. The sequence continues at coordinate 24,673 of JAIRVG010000007.1, forward strand.
GCACGACCGTTGATCAGGTCGGCGAACAACTGGCAGGACGCCGGCGCCAGCACCAGGCCGTTGCGGTAGTGCCCGCAGTTCAGCCACAGCCCGTCGCAGCCCGGCACCCGGCCGATATACGGCACGCCTTCCGGCGAGCCCGGCCGCAGGCCCGCCCAGTGCCCCACCAATGTGGCGTCCGCCAGCGCCGGCAGCAGCTCGACAGCCGAAGCGCGCAGGCTGGCCAGGGCTTCGTCGGTTGGCGTCTTGTCGTAGCCCGCGTGTTCCAGGGTACTGCCCACCAGGATATGCCCGTCGCGACGCGGAATCGCATAGCGGCCCTTGGCCAGGACCATGCTCGGCAGGAAGTCCTCGGCGCACTTGAACAGGATCATCTGGCCCTTGACCGGCTCCACTGGCAGCTCGAAGCCCAGTGGACGCAGCAGGTCGCCACTCCAGGCCCCCGCCGTCAGCACCACGTCATCCGCCGGGATCGCACCGTCGACCGTCTGCACCCCGGCGATGCGCTCGCCTTCGCGGATGAAGCCGGTGATGCCGCAATGTTCCTTGAGGGTAACGTTGGGCAAGGCCTGCAGTGCGGCCTTGAGCGACTTCAACAGGCGCGGGTTGCGCACGTTGGCAACCCCGGCCATGTACACCGCGCTGGCGAAGCCAGGCCCCAGGACAGGCACCGCGTCGTAGGCCTCGGACACCGCCACCTTGCTCAGCGGCCGCCCCTCGCGCTGCGCCCAGGCCAGGGCCTCGGCTTCGTCATCCAGGTCCAGCCAGTACAGGCCGGTGACGTGGACCTGCGGATCGATGCCGGTGCTGGCATGCAGGCGGTCACCCAGCTGTGGATAGAAATCCTGCGACCAATGCGCCAGGGCGGTCACCGCCGGGCTGTAGCGCCAGGGATAGAGCGGCGAGACGATACCGCCACCGGCCCAGGACGACTCCCCGCCCAGCTCGCCCTTGTCGCAGACGATCACCCGGTCGAATTCCGCGGCCAGGTTGAACGCCGTCAGCAGGCCAATTACCCCGCCCCCCACAATCACTACTTGCTTGGTCATCTGTAGATCCAGTACCCGAATGAATGACTTCAACCGCCCCAGCAGGTGCCGGCATCCGGGCTGCTGCCCGGATTGGCCCTGACGCCACGATGATCGAGTTCGAAGTCGCCGCAGGCATCGAAGGCCATCGAGCCACCCGGGCGCCGGGTGGCGCTCAGCAGGTAGCTGTCGGCTTCGCGCCGGGCATGCAGGCTGTAGTGGGCATTTCCATCCGGCAACGGGACGATCGCCGCGTCGGAGTCGAGGTAGCGACCGGTACGGGAATGATGCTGCTCCAGGTGCTGCGCGCTTTCGTACAGGATCCCGGCTATTTCCGTGCGCGCGGCCTTGCGGACCATTTCGCTGTAGCTGGGGTAGGCAATGCTCGCCAGCATGCCGACCAGCGCCGCGACAATCAACACTTCGATCAGGCTCAGGCCGCTCTGCATGCGCTGCATCAAGATTGCTCCGACAGTTGGCGCCAGAGGATACGGCGTGCGGGGCCGTGCTCCGGCGCAAGTGGCCAGGCCACGACGCTTTGCAGGACGACCCGGGCCTGGCGTTCCTCGGCGATGGCGGTGATGCGCAGCAGGGTGACCGGAAGTTTTTCCGGCATGCGGACGGCTTGCGCTGTCTGGCCGAGGTTTTCTATCTGGTAGCGCCCTGCCCCCAGCGGGTGCCAGCCGGGGGCTGTCGTGCCAGGGAGACGGGCTTCGGCGGCGCGCAGTACGTGCTCTGCGCTTTCGAAGGCCTGCAACGAGGCCAGGAGATTGCTGGCCATGCGGGTCTGCTGGGTGCTGGCTTGCATGGCCAGCAGGCCGAGGATACCGAGCAGTACCAGCAGGACCATGGTCAGCACCAGCACGGCGCCATGCTGCCTGGCTTTACAGGGGGAGTGTTGTTCGTTAGTGGCCATTGCGCAGGACCACCGTCAGTTCATAGGTCTGCGGTCGCACACGCTTTCCGGGATCCTCCAGCGTAAGGCTGAGCTGCACCCGGTCGTCATCCCGACGAACAGCCAAACGACCGACATTGTCGATCAGCGCCGCATTGCTGCCCGCACTGCCGAGCATCAGGCTGCGGTCGTTGAGGCGATAGACCTGCTGCCGGATGGGGATGGCGAACATGCCGGGGCCGGGACGTTCGCTGCCCGTGACAACGACAGCCCTGGTCCGGCAATCGGTCAGCAGCGTCCAGCTGGGAGCGCCCGCCAGCTCACCCCATTGGGCACTGATCAGCGTGAGACTTTGCAAGCTCCCATCATTTGCCAGATCAAGCCTGAACGGCTGTTTGAACAGCCGTGCAACTGCGGTATCGGGAAATTCCATCGCCTCCCGGCGCAAGCATCCGAACATCCCCGACATGCGAATGTCTCCGGCCAGCCGGTGCAGCACGACACGCGCGTCCTCCTGCAACCGCGCGGCCGCCTCCTGCACGTGCCAACTGTGCAAGGCGCCAATGAACACCCGGCTGCCGGCCAGCAACAGCAGCAGCCCCAGGCTCATGGCAAGCAGCACCTCGACCAGGCTGAACCCCGCTGCCGCCCTCATCGTGGCACGCCCAGTTCGAGGGAGCGTTCCCCTGCCCCGCCGCGCTCGTCGTTCCAGCTCAGCAGCACGCCGTTTCCGCGCACTACACCGCGCCCCGAGACACCGGCGAATGCCTTGACCTGCCGCTGGAACTCGATCTCGTCACGCCCGTCGATGCCCCGTGTCGAACGCGCCCTCTCCTGCATGCCATGGGCGACGAAAGCCGCCTGGCTGGTCATCCGCGCGCTGTCGGTCCCCTGCACCGAGCGCATCTGCAACGCCGCCGCCCCCAACAACCCGAACGCCACCAGTACCTGCGCGACCATCACCTCGATCAGGGTCAGCCCCCGCTGTCGCTTCCTTGCCATATCGCCTCCTGCGAACTTTCCCCGGTATCGCCGCGAAGCCGGCCGACTCGACGTCAGCCAGGCTGCGGGTGGAACCTAAGCGAAGCACTTCCAAGGAGGAACGCACGATGAAGCAACAGGGAGTAACACTGATCCAGGTGCTGTTCGCCGTGGGCCTACTGAGCTTGCTGACACAGCTCGGAACGTCGGCCTACAGCAAAATGAGTCACGACCTGCAGCAACAGGCCGTCGCGGAAAGCCTCGCCCAGGCCCTGCGCGCCACACGCAGCGAGGCCTTGCTGCGTAACCAGGTGGTCATGCTGCAAGCGTTGGAGGGTGACTGGAGCAAGGGCTGGCAGATGCTGCCGGAACAGGGGGAGGCGCCGTTGTTACGAGAGTATTCGGTCAAGGGGGGAATCCGGGTGATCGGCAATCAACCGGTGGCGCGGAGAGTGCGCTTCAGTGGACTGGGCGCGCCACTGCGCGAGGGAGGTGCCTTCCAGGCCGGGACCCTGCTGATATGCGGGGTACCCGGACAGGAAAGGTTGTATCAGGTTCGGCTGTCAGCCAGCGGCCGGGTCAGCCTGAGCCACGCGCCGCCCAAGCGGCCGCTGTGCGACGGCGGCGTCAGCTGACGGTACGGACGCGCAACTCCTTGGGCATCGAGAAGGTGACATTCTCTTCGCGCCCGTCCAGCTCTTCCGCGCCACTGGCCCCCCAGTCGCGCAGCTGCTGGATCACCCCACGCACCAGCACTTCCGGCGCCGAAGCGCCGGCGGTGATGCCGATCCGCGCGACACCATCGAACCAGGCACGTTGCAGGTCCTCGGCACCATCGATCAGGTAGGCCGGCGTGGACATGCGCTCCGCCAGCTCACGCAGGCGGTTGGAGTTGGAGCTGTTCGGGCTGCCGACCACCAGCACCACGTCGCACTCGTTCGCCAGTTGCTTGACGGCGTCCTGGCGGTTTTGCGTGGCGTAGCAGATGTCATCCTTGCGTGGCCCGCCGATGCTCGGGAAGCGCGCACGCAGCGCGTCGATGACCCGGCTGGTGTCGTCCATCGACAGGGTGGTCTGGGTGACGAAGGCCAGCTTCTCGGGATTGCGCACCTGCAATTGGGCGACATCTTCCTCGTCTTCGACCAGGTAGATGGAGCCGCCATTGCTATCGTCGTACTGGCCCATGGTGCCTTCGACTTCCGGGTGCCCGGCGTGGCCGATGAGGATGCATTCCTTGCCGTCGCGGCTGTAGCGTGCGACTTCGATATGCACCTTGGTCACCAGCGGGCAGGTGGCGTCGAACACCTTCAGGCCGCGGCCGGCCGCTTCCTGGCGCACGGCCTGGGAAACGCCGTGAGCGCTGAAGATGACGATGACGTCGTCCGGCACCTGGTCCAGCTCCTCGACGAAGATGGCGCCACGGGCGCGCAGGTCTTCGACGACGAACTTGTTGTGCACCACTTCGTGGCGGACGTAGATCGGCGGCCCGAAGACTTCCAGCGCGCGGTTGACGATTTCGATCGCCCGGTCCACGCCGGCACAGAAGCCACGGGGGTTGGCGAGTTTGATCTGCATGAGGAACTCCCGGCTCAGAGGGCCTTCACGTCGAGGATCTCCACCTCGAAGCTCAGGGTCTTGCCAGCCAGCGGATGGTTGAAGTCGACGGTCACCTGGGCGTCGTCGAAGGCTTTCACCACGCCAGGCAGCTCGGCGTTGGCCGCATCGTTGAAGATGACCAGCAGGCCTTCGGACAGCTCCATGTCCTGGAACTGCGAGCGTGGCATGATCTGCACGTTCTGCGGGTTGGGCTGACCGAAGGCATTCTCCGGGGCAACGGTGACGTTGCGCTTGTCACCGGCCTTGAAACCGAAGATCGCCGCTTCGAAGCCGGGCAGCAGGTTGCCGTCGCCGACCTTGAACACTGCCGGGGCCTTGTCGAAGGTGCTGTCGACGGTATCGCCGTTTTCCAGATGCAGCGCGAAGTGCAGGGTGACTTCGGTGTTCTGGCCGATACGGATGTCACTCATGGACAGGTTCTCCGGACTTTTTGCTCTTGAACATATCCAGCGCCAGCATCACCGCACCGACGGAGATGGCGCTGTCGGCCAGGTTGAAGGCCGGGAAGTACCAGCGGTTCTGCCAGTGGACGAGGATGAAGTCGATCACATGGCCGAGCACGATACGGTCGTACAGGTTGCCCAGGGCACCGCCGAGGACCAGGGCCAGCGCGATCGCCAGCCAGGTTTCGTTGCGTCCCAGGCGCTTGAGCCAAACCACCAGCACCGCGCTGACCACCACGGCGATCAGGGCGAACAGCCAGCGCTGCCAGCCGGAGCTGTCGGCCAGGAAGCTGAACGCAGCGCCGGTGTTGTAGGCCAGGGTCCAGCTGAAGTAGTCGGGAATGACCACGATCTGCTGGTACAGGCTCAGCGAACCTTCGAAATGGAACTTGCTGGCCTGGTCGAGGACCAGGACCAGCACGCTCAGCCACAGCCAGGCAAGGCGCCCGAAACGCCCCGCAGCGACGTTAGGCATAGTGACGCACCTCGCCGTTGCCACTGATGTTGTCGACGCAGCGACCGCAGATTTCCGGATGCTCCGGGTTGACCCCGACATCGGCGCGGAAGTGCCAGCAACGGCCGCACTTGGCGTGGCCGGACTTGACCACTTTCAGCTTCAGGCCAGCCACTTCGGTGACCACGGCATCGGCCGGGGCCTCGACGAACGGCGCAACGCTGGCAGCGGAGGTGATGAGCACGAAGCGCAGCTCGTTGCCCAGCTTGGTCAGGTCGTTGCCCAGGGACTCGTCGGCGAACAGGGTCACTTCGGCCTGCAGGTTGCCACCGATGGCCTTGGCCGAACGCTGGTTCTCCAGTTCCTTGTTGACCGCGGTCTTCACCGCCATCACGCGATCCCAGTAGGCGCGGTCCAGCTCGGTGCCTTCCGGCAGTTCGCTCAGGCCCTGGTACCAGGTGTTGAGCATCACCGATTCGTTGCGCTCGCCCGGCAGGTACTGCCACAGCTCGTCCGCGGTGAACGACAGGATCGGCGCGATCCAGCGCACCAGCGCCTCGGCGATGTGGTACAGCGCGGTCTGGCAGGAGCGCCGTGCGACGCTGTTGGCGCCGGTGGTGTACTGGCGGTCCTTGATGATGTCGAGGTAGAAGCCACCCAGCTCCTGCACGCAGAAGTTGTGGATCTTCGAGTAGACGTTCCAGAAGCGGTATTCGCCGTAGTGCTCTTCCAGCTCGCGCTGCAGCAGCAGGGCACGGTCGACGGCCCAGCGGTCCAGGGCCAGCATGTCTTCGGCCGGCAGCAGGTCGCGGGCCGGGTCGAAGCCGGACAGGTTGGAGAGCAGGAAGCGCGCGGTGTTGCGGATGCGGCGATAGGCATCGGCGCTGCGCTGGAGGATCTGCTCGGAAACTGCCATCTCGCCGGAGTAGTCGGTGGCGGACACCCACAGGCGCAGGATGTCGGCACCCAGGGTGTCGTTGACCTTCTGCGGCTCGATGGTGTTGCCCAGCGACTTGGACATCTTGCGGCCGTTTTCGTCGACGGTGAAACCGTGGGTCAGCAGTTCGCGGTACGGCGCGTGGTTGTCGATGGCGCAACCGGTCAGCAGCGACGAGTGGAACCAGCCGCGGTGCTGGTCGGAGCCTTCCAGGTACAGGTCGGCGCGCGGACCGGTCTCGTGGCCGATATTGTGCGAGCCACGCAGCACGTGCCAGTGGGTGGTGCCGGAGTCGAACCAGACGTCGAGGGTGTCGGCGATCTTGTCGTATTGCGCGGCCTCGTCACCGAGCAGCTCGGCGGCGTCCATCTTGAACCAGGCTTCGATGCCTTCCTGTTCGACGCGCTTGGCCACTTCTTCCATCAGCTCGACGGTGCGCGGGTGCAGCTCGCCGGTCTGCTTGTTCAGGAAGAACGGGATCGGCACGCCCCAGTTGCGCTGGCGCGAGATGCACCAGTCGGGACGGTTGGCGATCATCGAATGCAGGCGCGCCTGGCCCCAGGCCGGGACGAACTGGGTCTCTTCGATGGCTTTCAGCGCGCGCTCGCGCAGGGTGTTGCCGTTGTCCGGCTGCTTGTCCATGCCGACGAACCACTGCGCGGTGGCGCGGTAGATCAGCGGGGTCTTGTGGCGCCAGCAGTGCATGTAGCTGTGGCTGATGGTCTCGGTGAACATCAGCGCGCCGACTTCGGCCAGCTTGTCGACGATGTGCGGGTTGGCCTTCCAGATGAACTGGCCGCCGAAGAACTCCAGAGAGTCGACGTAGACACCGTTGCTCTGCACCGGGGTGAGGATGTCGTCGTTGACCATGCCGTAGCGCTTGCAGGTGACGAAGTCGTCTTCACCGTAGGCTGGCGCGGAGTGGACCACGCCGGTACCGGCGCCCAGCTCGACGTAGTCGGCCAGGTACACAGGCGACAGGCGGTCGTAGAGCGGGTGGCGGAAGTTGATCAGCTCCAGGGCCGAACCCGGGGCGGTGGCGATCACCGAACCTTCCAGGGAGAAGCGCTTGAGGCAGGATTCGACCAGCTCTTCGGCGAGGATCAGCAGCTTGTCGCCGACGTCGACCAGGGCGTAGGTGAATTCCGGATGGATGTTCAGCGCCTGGTTGGCCGGGATGGTCCACGGGGTGGTGGTCCAGATCACGATGGAGGCTGGTTTTGCCAGGCTGGCCAGGCCGAAGGCGGCGGCCAGCTTGTCTTCATCGACAGCCTTGAAGGCGACGTCGATGGTCTGGGACTTCTTGTCGGCGTACTCGACTTCGGCCTCGGCCAGGGCCGAACCGCAATCGAAGCACCAGTTCACCGGCTTCAGGCCCTTGAACACGAAGCCGTGCTTGACCATCTCGGCCAGGGCGCGGATTTCACCGGCCTCGTTGGCGAAGCTCATGGTCTTGTACGGGTTGTCCCAGTCACCCAGCACGCCCAGGCGGATGAACTCGGCCTTCTGGCCTTCGATCTGCTCGGCAGCGTAGGCGCGGCACAGTTCGCGGGTCTTGTCCGCGGTCAGGTGCTTGCCGTGGGTGACCTCGACCTTGTGCTCGAACGGCAGGCCGTGGCAGTCCCAGCCCGGGACATACGGCGCGTCGAAACCGGACAGGGTCTTGGAGCGGATGATCATGTCCTTGAGGATCTTGTTCAGAGCATGACCGATATGGATCTTGCCGTTGGCATAGGGCGGGCCGTCGTGCAGGACGAACTTCGGACGGTCCTTGCCAATTTCGCGCAGCTTCTGGTACAGGCCAATACTGTCCCAGCGCTGCAGGATCTGCGGTTCGCGCTGTGGCAGGCCGGCCTTCATGGGGAAGGCGGTGTCCGGAAGGTTTAGCGTGGCTTTATAGTCGGTCATTTCAGGCTCTTCGTTAGCGGTTGAGCGTGCCAATGGGCACGTGCGGCGGCGATATCCGCATCGATCGCCGACTTGAGCGCCTCCAGGGAGGCGAAGCGCTGCTCGTCGCGCAGCTTGTGGTGGAATTCCACCGTCAGGCGCCGGCCATACAGATCACCGGCGAAATCCAGCAAATGCACTTCCAGGTGGGCGCTGCCGTCGCCGGCAACGGTCGGGCGCACGCCGATGTTGGCGACACCCGGCCACTCCTTGCCGTCGATCTCCACGCTGACCAGGTAGACCCCGCTCAGCGGCACGCGGCGGCGCTTGAGTTGTACGTTGGCGGTCGGCGTGCCCAGTTGCCGGGCCAGCTTCTGGCCATGCAGGACCCGCCCACGGATGCGGAACGGCCGCCCCAGCAGGCGCTCGGCCAGGGCGAAGTCCGCCGCGGCCAGGGCGTCGCGAACCTGGGTGCTGCTGACCCGCAGGCCCTCCAGCTCGACGGTCTGCGCCGCTTCCACGGTGAAACCGTGGCGCTGGCCGGCGTCCTGCAGGAAGGCGAAGTCGCCCAGGCGGTCGCAGCCGAAGCGGAAGTCGTCGCCGACTTCGAGGTGCTTCACGCCGAGGCCGTCAACCAGGATGGTCTCGACGAACTCGTCGGCGCTGAGCTTGCTCAGGCGCTGGTTGAAGGCCAGGCACAGGACCCTGTCGACGCCTTCGGCCGCCAGCAGGGCGACCTTGTCGCGCAGGCGGGCCAGGCGCGCCGGGGCGGTTTCCGGGGCAAAGTATTCGCGCGGCTGTGGCTCGAAAATCACCACGCAGCTGGGTACGCCCAGCTCCGCCGCTCGTTCACGCAGGCGCGCCAGGATGGCCTGGTGACCGCGGTGAACGCCGTCGAAGTTGCCGATAGTTGCAACGCAGCCCCGATGCCGGGGGCGAAGGTTTTGAAGGCCTCGAACCAGCTGCATAACGCGCTTCTTGCTCATAAAGTGGTCGATTATAACCACACCCGGGCGCTGACGACAGGCAGCAGCGCGATGCCGGGACGCCGATTGTGCAAAACCGACGCCCGGCCCGCGCCGTCCGTCAGTGCAGCGCCTTGCGGGCGAAGTCCCGGGGGCGGAAGCCGAACAGGAACAGGCTGCCGAAATAGGTCACCACGCCGGCGGCGATCAGGGCGCCGAGGCGCAGGAAACGCATCAGCATCTGTCCTTCTTCCCATGGCGGCATGAAGTGCATGCCGGCCAGCAACACCGCAGACATCAGCAACACGGCGATCACCAGCTTGAACAGGAAGCCGGTCCAGCCGGGTTGCGGCTCGAACAGGCGCTGCTGGCGCAGCTTCCAGTACAGCAGGCCGGCATTCAGGCAGGCGCCGACGCTGATCGCCAGGGCCAGGCCGGCATGCTGCAGCGGACCGATGAACACCAGGTTGAGCAACTGCGTGGAGATCAGGGTGAAAATCGCGATCTTCACCGGCGTGCGGATGTTCTGCTGGGCATAGAAGCCGGGGGCCAGGACCTTGATCATGATGATGCCGAGCAGGCCGACCGAATAGGCGATCAGCGCGCGCTGGGTCATCTGCGCGTCGAAGGCGCTGAACTTGCCGTACTGGAACAGGGCCACGGTCAGCGGCTCGGAGAGGATCGCCAGGGCCAGGGAGCACGGCAGCACCAGGAGGAAGCACAGGCGCAGGCCCCAGTCGAGGATCTGCGAGTACTGCTGGCGGTCCTTGTTGGCGTAGGTCTTGGCCAGTGTAGGCAGCAGGATGGTGCCGAGCGCGACGCCCAGCACGCCGGAAGGCAGCTCCATCAGACGGTCGGCGTAGTACATCCACGACACCGAACCTGCCACCAGGAACGAGGCGAAGATGGTGTTGATGATCAGCGAGATCTGGCTGACCGAGACTCCGAGGATCGCCGGTAGCATCTGCTTCAGCACGCGCCACACGCCGGTATCGCGAAGGTTGACCCGCGGCAGCACGAGCATGCCGATCTTCTTCAGGTGCGGCAGTTGGTAGACAAGCTGCAACACGCCACCGGCCAGCACCGCCCAGCCCAGGGCCATCACCGGCGGATCGAAGTACGGCGTGAGGAACAGCGCGAAGAAGATCATCGCGACGTTGAGCAGGGTCGGCACGAAGGTCGGGACCGAGAAGCGGTTCCAGGTATTGAGGATGGCGCCGGCCAGGGACGACAGCGAGATCAGCAATATATAAGGAAAGGTCACCCGCAGCAGGTCGGTGGTGAGCTGGAATTTCTCTGCGTTGTCAACGAAGCCCGGCGCGGTAGCCCAGACGATCCAGGGTGCGGCCAGGACGCCCACTGCGGTGACCAGGGCCAGGACCAGGGTCAGCAGGCCGGAGACATAGGCAATGAAGGTGCGGGTTGCCTCCTCGCCCTGCTGGGTCTTGTATTCGGCGAGGATCGGCACGAAGGCCTGGGAAAACGCACCCTCGGCAAAGATTCGCCGCAGCAGGTTGGGCAGCTTGAAGGCAATGAAGAAGGCGTCGGTGGCCACGCCGGCACCGAAGATCCGCGCCAGGATGGTGTCGCGGACGAAGCCCAGCACCCGCGAGACCATGGTGATGGAGCTGACCGCAGCCAGGGATTTGAGGAGATTCATCGAAAGTTTTTCACGCCATATGATGAAGTGCAGCCGAATGTCATCCGGTTGTGCAATAATGCGCGCCGCGCAAAACAGGCAGCGCAAAAGCTCCCGAGTTTACAGGTCGTGCACCAGAAGGGAATCATCCCGATGGAGAATGACCACCGAGCGGTTACCCGTTCGTGGCCTTGACAAGCAGTCAACTCATCGGCATGATTCGCGGCCTATTTTGTTTGCTATTTACCAAGTCTTTCGAGGAGCTCGACGGTGGCCAACTCACCTTCCGCCAAAAAACGTGCAAAACAGGCTGAGAAGCGTCGCAGCCACAACGCCAGCCTGCGTTCCATGGTTCGTACCTACATCAAGAATGTAGTTAAAGCCATCGACGCAAAAGACGCCGAAAAAGCGCAAGCTGCTTACATCCTGGCTGTACCTGTAATCGACCGCATGGCCGACAAAGGTATCATCCACAAGAACAAGGCTGCTCGCCATAAAGGCCGTCTGAATGGCCACATCAAGGCGCTGAAAGCTGCTGCCTAAGCGACAAGCTTGTTAAAAAGCCGACCTCAGGGTCGGTTTTTTATTGCCCGTGATTCCTTGCTGGCATCTGCATCAAGAAAGGCCCGGGTGATCACTCACCCGGGCCTTTTTCTTATTTACCGATCGGAATCTTCGGCGCCCATTGCAGCCATTCCTCCTCGGCCTTGTCGAACAAGGCGAAGGTCTGCTGCGGCAGCGCCGGCTTGCCCATCCGCTCACCATCCGGCGTGGCAAAGGCAATCCCGCCCTGGATCAGGGTCTCCAGGGACTCGGTGCGAATCGTCGCGCCCTTGATCAAGCCGAACTCGAAACCGAAGCCGCTGGTGTTCCAGAAACGGCTGCCTCCCCTCACCAGGGCGCTATAGCGTGGTTCGATCAGGATATGGATCAGCACGCGGTCGGCCGTCTGCCCCAGCTCGAAGCCGGTGACCTTGCCCACCGGGATCTCGCGGTAGGTCACCGGAACGCCCGCCTTGATCGAGCCGCGCCGCGACGCGCTCAATGTCAGCGCCAAGCCTTGCGGCGGCCCGATGACTTCGGGCGCCTCGGGCAAGGCAGTGAAGTCGCGTTGCGGCCCTTTGTTGATCGCGGCAGGCTGCACTTCGAGATACTGGCCAGTGATCAGCGTGCCGAGGTTCTCGGTCTTGACGATACCCAGTGCCGGCTTGACCACCCAGAACTGCGTACCCACCCGGGCGATGCGCTCCGGCACCTCGGTGATCCGCGCCTTGAGCAGCACGGACTGCAGGTCGGCACTCAGGTCGACAGCTTCCACCTTGCCGACATCGAGCCCCTTGAAGCGGATCGGCGTACCGACCTTCAGGCCGTCAGCGTCCGCAACCTTGATGGTGACCGGAATGCCGGAGAGATTCGCCGCTTCCTGGTTTTCATGCAGGCGGAACGTCGGGATACGGCGCTTGAGCGGTACGTTGGGCGTCGGCGTGTCGAAGGAGATACCCCCGGCCATCAGGCTTTGCAGCGACTCGCTCTTGATCTGGATGCCCGACAGGCCACCTGTCAGGGTGATGCCGCTGGCGTTCCAGAAGCGTGTCGAGCCATTCACCAGGTTGGCGTACTCGGGCTCGATATGAACCCCGATCAGCAGACGCTTCTGGTGCTTGCGGGAGAACTGGTAGCTCTGCACCGTACCCACTTTCACCTGGCGATAGAGAATGGGACTACCCACCTCCAGCGAACCCAGGTTCTCGCTGAACAACACCAGGTGCAGGCCCGGTGCCTTGAGATCGAGCGGCGGCGCCTTGGCTCGCGCTTCGAATTCACGCTGTGGTGCAGCGCCCTTGTCGCCGGGGCGAATCGCGATGTAGTTACCCTTGACCAGCGCCTCCAGGCCAGTGATGCCTGCGAGGGAGATCGACGGCTTGACCACCCAGAACTGGGTACCCTCCACCAGGTAATCCTCGGCCAGCGGGTCCAGGGTCAGTTCGGCCATGGCACTGTTGAGGTCCGCCTCGACCTTGAGAGCCTTCAGCGAGCCGACCTGGATCCCCTTGTACATGACCGGTGTACGGCCGGCCTGCAGGCCTTCGAAGTCGCTCAGCTTGACCTTCACCCGGATACCGGCCTGGGCTGCATCGAAGTCCTCGTACAGGCGGAACGGCAGGCTCGGGTCGGTGGGCGGGCTGTCCTTGCGGTGCTCCGGCGTAGCGAAGGCAATACCACCGGCAACGATGCTGGCCAGCGACTCGCTGCGGATCTTCACCCCGGACAGGCTGGCGTCGACACTGACACCGCTGGCGTTCCAGAAACGCGTGTGCTTTCGCACCAGAGAAGCGTAGGCCGGTTCGATGAAGACCTTGATCTCCACGTTGCCTTGGTCCTCCGCAAGACGATAGCTCTTCACTCGACCGACCTGGATCTGCTTGTAGAACACAGGACTGTCGCGATTCAGCGAACCAAGTCGATCAGCCTTGAGCGTCAGGTGAAGACCAGGCTCGCTATCCGACAGGGGCGGCGCCTCGGGCAAAGCCACGAAGCGCTTGGTCGGCTCTCCATCACCCGGACTGACCGCGATATAGTTGCCGGAAACCAGGGTCTCAAGGCCAGTGATACCAGCGAGGGTGACACTGGGCTTGACCAGCCAGAAGCGCGTGTTGGTGAGCAGATGCGGCTCAGCAGCAGCATTCATCTCGATGGTGGCGATAACCCCCGTATTGCTGCCTTCAGCATCCAGCACCAGGCTCTTCACCTTTCCGACCGGCATGCCCTTGTAGACCACCTCGGTCTTGTTGGCAACGATCCCCTCGCCGCTCTCGAAGCGGACCTGGATGTTCACACCGGACTCCCGGTAGGCCTGCCAGCCCAGCCAGCCGCCGATCACCAGCGCGATCAGAGGCAAAATCCAGATGGCCGACCAGTTCGAGGCTGGGCGGGTTCTCGCCGTAGGCAAATCATCACTCATGGTCGTCGTCCGACTCCGTGTTATCCCAGATCAGTCGGGGATCGAAAGTTACTGCTGCGAGCATCGTCAGAATCACCACGCTGGCAAAGGCCACGGCCCCCAGGTTGGCTTCGACACTGGCGATGCGTCCGAAATTCACCACTGCCACGAGGATGGCGATGACGAAGATGTCCAGCATCGACCAGCGCCCGATGAACTCGATGAAGCGGTACATCAGGATGCGTTGGCGTGCGGACAGCGGTTGATGACGCTGCACCGAGTAGAGCAGCAAGGCGATGCCCACCAGCTTGAAGGTGGGCACCAGAATACTGGCGATAAAGACCACCGCGGCGATAGGCAGCATGCCGTGCTTCATCAGGGTGATGACGCCGGACATGATGGTGTCCGGGCTGCCCTGGCCAAGGGTGCTGACGGTCATGATCGGTAGCACGTTCGCCGGGATATAGAGGATGGCGGCGGTAATCAGCAAGGCCCAGGTACGAACGAGACTGTTCGGCCGCCGGTCATGCACGATGGCACCGCAGCGAGTGCAGGTCTGCGAGGTGGTGCCGGGCTCCTTGCGATTGAGCTCGTGACACTCGCAGCAAATGAGGATTCCGGCATCAATCGCCCGCATGCAAGTCTTCCCCCGACAATGCCACCCAGATCTGGTGGGGCGACATCACCACCTCCAGCCATACCTGGACCAGCAACAGGCTGATAAAGCAGAACAGGCCCAAGCCAACATTCAGCTCGGCCAGGTCCACCAGCTTGACCATGGCTACCAGCACGCCCATGAAGTACACCTCGAGCATGCCCCAGTCCCGCAAGTGGTGGTAAATGCGATAGAGCAGCAATCCGTAGCTTCTTCCGACATTCCAGCGGATGCTTAGCAACACCGCCAGTTGGCACAGTAATTTGAGCAGCGGAATCGCCATGCTGCAAAGAAAGACCACTACGGCGACACCTTGCATGCCGGAGTCGTAAAGGCCAAGCACGCCGCTCCACACCGTATCGTCCGCGCTTTGCCCAAGGATATGCAGCTGCATGATGGGCAGGAAATTGGCAGGGACATAAAGCATCAGCGCAGCTAGGACCAGAGCCAGGCTGCGTTCGACAACATTGTGCCGATGCGCGAACAGCTCATAGCCGCAGCGTGGGCAGTGAGCCTTTTCATCACGCTTGAGCACTGGCTTGCGCATCAGCAGGTCGCACTCGTGGCATGCCACCAACTCGTCCAGCGGCAAATTCGCAAGAGGCCGAGAATCAGCTGAATCGGACATAGGAAAATTCTGAATGACGGCGACGGGCTCTATTCTAGTGCTCTTGCCATGAATTGTGGGAGCACGCCCAAAAGCAGTACCGAATCGAAAATTGTATCGGCCAAAGACAAAACCCCTACCTGCATACGCAGATAGGGGTTTCGGAATTTAATCTTGACGATGACCTACTCTCACATGGAGAAGCTCCACACTACCATCGGCGATGCGTCGTTTCACTGCTG
>JAIRVG010000063.1 GCA_031253995.1 Paucimonas sp.
CGCCGACTGCGGTGCACTTGCGGTCCAGCTCTCTGCACGACCTCCCACAGGTCCGCGTCAGCCCGTCAGCGCACCCGCGCCGGATTGCCCATCACCGTCGCCCCCGCCGGCACATCCCGACTCACCACGCTGCCGGCGCCAATGATCGCGTTATCCCCCACCGTCACTCCAGGCAGAATGATCGCCCCGCCCCCAATCCATACGTTGCAGCCGATCGTCACCGGCTTGCCGCTCTCCAGCCCGCTGCGGCGGATCACCGGGTCGCGCGGGTGATCCGCGGCATAGATCTGCACCGCCGGCCCGATCTGGCAGTCGTCGCCGATGCTCACCGTGCAGATATCGAGGATCACGCAGTTGAAATTCATGAACACATTGGCGCCCAGCTCGATGTTGTAGCCGTAGTCGCAATAGAACGGCGGGCGGATCACCGCGCCGCTGCCGACCTTGGCGAAATGCGCCACCAGCAGTGCGTGGCGCTGCTCGTTGAGCAGGTCGGCGGAGTCGTTGTAGCGCTGCATCCAGTGCTTGTTGGCGATCTGTTCGGCCTGCAGTTCCGGGCAGGTGGCACGGTACAACTGGCCGGTGAGCATCTTCTGTTTCTCGCTAAGGTCCATTGGCCCTCACTCCTGGCTGATCTCTCGGCTGGCAAAGTCTATCCTCTGTCCGATCATGTCCCCGGCAGAAAGATCCCACGCAAGGAGCTTCGATGAAACGCCGTCTCACCCTTCTCGCCGTCGCCATCGCCGTCGCGGCGGCCGGCGCTGGTTACCTGTACGTGCAGGGCAAGCAGCCGCAACGCAATGGCGAGCTGGCCCTGGCGAAGCTTCAGGCGCCAGTCAGCGTGCGCTACGACGAGCGCGGCGTGCCGCATATCCAGGCGCAGAACGAAACCGACCTGTACCGCGCCCTGGGCTACGTGCACGCTCAGGACCGCCTGTTCCAGATGGAGATCACCCGGCGCCTGGCCCGCGGCGAACTGGCCGAGGTGATGGGGCCGAAGCTGGTCGCCACCGATACCCTGTTCCGCAGCCTGCGCATCGGCGAGCAGGCGCAGGCCATGGTCGACCGCCAGGACAAGCAGTCACCGGCATGGAAGGCGCTCCAGGCCTACCTCGAAGGGGTCAACGCCTGGCAGGACTCGCACCCGAAGCCGATGGAATTCGACGCACTGGGCATCACCCCACGCCCCTTCACCGCCCAGGACACCCTGAGCATCGCCGGCTTCATGGCCTACAGCTTCGCTGCCGCGTTCCGCACCGAGCCGCTACTGACCTTCGTCCGCGACCATCTCGGCGAGCAGTACCTGAAGGTCTTCGACCTCGACTGGCATCCCGACGGCGTCTTGCAACGCGCACCCGCACTGGCGGACGCCGACTGGAAATCCCTCGGGCAACTGGCCCAGGTCAGCCAGCAGGCCTTCGGCGAAGCCGGCCTGCCGCAGTTCGAGGGCAGCAACGCCTGGGCGGTCAGCGGCAGCCGCACCCGCAGTGGCAAGCCGTTGCTGGCGGGCGACCCGCACATCCGCTTCGCGGTGCCGGCGGTGTGGTACGAGGCCGAGCTGTCGGCGCCGGGTTTCCACCTGTACGGCTATCACCAGGCGCTCAACCCGTTCGCCTCCCTCGGGCACAACCGTGACTTCGGCTGGAGCCTGACCATGTTCCAGAACGACGACGTCGACCTGGTCGCCGAGAAGGTCAACCCGGACAACCCGGACCAGGTCATGGTCCATGGCCAGTGGCAGCCACTGACCCGCAGCGAGCAGACGATCAAGGTCAAGGGCGAGGCGGACCAGACCGTCACCCTGCTGCGCTCGCCCCACGGCCCGATCGTCAACAAGGTGCTGGGCCAGGACGCCGGGCCAACGCCGATCGCCATGTGGTGGGCCTTCCTGGAAAGCCCCAACCCGATCCTCGACGGCTTCTACGAGATCAACCGCGCCAGCAGCCTGGAGGCCATGCGCAGTGCGGTGCAGAAGGTCCAGGCACCCGGGCTCAACTTCGTCTGGGCCAACGCCCGTGGCGATATCGGCTGGTGGGCGGCGGCGGCCTTGCCGATCCGGCCAGAGGGCGTGAACCCGGCGTTCATCCTCGATGGCAGCAGCGGGCAGGCGGACAAGTCCGGGTTCTACCCGTTCAGCGCCAACCCGCAGTCGGAAAACCCGGCCAGCGGCTATATCGTCTCGGCCAACTTCCAGCCGCAATCCCCCACGGGCGTGGCGATTCCCGGTTACTACAACCTGCCGGACCGCGGTCGCCAGCTCGACCGGCAACTGGCCGACGACCAGGTGAAATGGGACCTGCAGAACAGCCAGGCGCTGCAACTGGGCACCACCACCGACTACGGCCCGCGCACCCTCGGCCCGCTGCTGCCGGTGCTGCGCCAGGTGGTGCAGGACCAGCAGGGTCGCGAACTGGTGGAGCAACTGGCGGCCTGGCGGGGCGACTATCCGCTGGACTCGGTGAGCGCCACGCTGTTCAACCAGTTCCTCTACGAACTGGCCTTCGCCGCGATGCATGACGAACTGGGCGATGCCTGGTTCCAGGCGCTGATTTCGACCCGGGTGATCGACGACGCCCTGCCACGCCTGGCCGCCGACCCGGATTCGCCGTGGTGGAACAGCGAGGGCAGCAGCGAACGCGGCAGCCGTACCGCGGTGGTCAAGCAAGCCTGGGACAGGACCCTGGCGCACCTGGGCGAGACCCTGGGCAAGGATTCGTCGGGCTGGCAGTGGGGCAAGGCCCATACCCTGACCCACGGCCATCCGCTGGGCATGCAGAAGCCGTTGGACAAGCTGTTCAATGTCGGGCCGTTCGCGGCGCCGGGGACCCATGAGGTGCCGAACAACCTGTCGGCGAAGATCGGTCCGGCGCCCTGGCCGGTGACCTATGGGCCGTCGACGCGGCGGCTGATCGACTTCGCCGATGCGGGGACGGCGCTGAGCATCAATCCGGTCGGGCAGAGTGGGGTGTTGTTCGACCGGCATTATGCGGATCAGGCGAAGCCGTATGTCGAGGGGAAGTACCAGAGGGCCTGGTTGGGGTTGGCCGGGGAGACCGAGGGGACGTTGAGGTTGGTGCCAGGCAAGTAGCTTTTGGTTGGTCTTGAGGGCCTCATCGCTGGCAAGCCAGCTGCCACAGGGATCGTGGTGAGGCCCTCAAGGTCCGGATCAGGCCTGAGCCGGACGCCGCACTTCCGGCTGTTTCCAGCCATCCGCCGCTGCTTCCTCGATCGCCTGCTGGATCGCGCGCTTGCGGCGTTCCTCGGCACGGCGGCTGAAGTACCAGACCAGGAAGGTCGCCAGCGACACCGCCAGCAGGATCAGGCTGGCCACGGCGTTGATCTCCGGCTTCACGCCCAGGCGCACCGCGGAGAACACTTCCATCGGCAGGGTGGTGGAACCCGGCCCCGACACGAAGCTCGCCAGCACCAGGTCATCCAGCGACAGGGCGAAGGACATCATGCCGCCCGCCGCCAGCGACGGCGCGATCATCGGGATGGTGATCAGGAAGAACACCTTCCACGGCCGCGCACCCAGGTCCATGGCCGCCTCTTCGATGGACAGGTCCAGCTCGCGCAGGCGGGCCGACACCACCACCGCCACATAGGCGGCGCAGAACGTGGTGTGGGCGATCCAGATGGTGACGATGCCACGCTCCTGCGGCCAGCCGATCATCTGCGCCATGGCCACGAACAGCAGCAGCAGCGACAGACCGGTGATCACCTCGGGCATGACCAGCGGCGCGGTGACCAGGCCACCGAACAGGGTACGGCCCTTGAAGCGGGTGACCCGGGTCAGCACGAAGGCCGCCAGGGTACCCAGCGCCACCGCGGCGATGGCCGTGTAGCAGGCGATCTCCAGCGAGCGCATCACCGAGCCCATCAGCTGGGTGTTGTCCAGCAGGCCCACGTACCACTTCACCGACCAGCCGCCCCACACCGTCACCAGCTTGGAGGCGTTGAACGAGTAGATCACCAGGATCAGCATCGGCAGGTAGATGAACAGCAGGCCGACCACCAGCATTACATTGGAAAATCCGACGCGCTTCATGCCCGGCCCTCCATCTCTTTCGCCTGGCTGCGGTTGAACAGCAGGATCGGCACGATCAGGATCGCCAGCATCACTACCGCCAGGGCCGAGGCCACCGGCCAGTCACGGTTGTTGAAGAATTCCTGCCAGAGGACCTTGCCGATCATCAGGGTTTCCGGGCCGCCCAGCAGCTCGGGAATCACGAACTCGCCCACCACCGGGATGAACACCAGCATGCAGCCGGCGATGATGCCGTTCTTGGACAGCGGCACGGTGATCTTCCAGAAGCTGTTGAAGCGGCTCGAACCCAGGTCCGACGCGGCTTCCAGCAGGCTCTGGTCATGCTTCACGAGGTTGGCGAACAGCGGCAGGATCATGAACGGCAGGTACGAATAGACCACGCCGATGTACACCGCCAGGTTGGTGTTGAGGATCTGCAGCGGCTGGTCGATGACGCCCAGCCACTGCAGGAAGGCGTTGAGCAGGCCGTTGTTGCTGAGGATGCCCATCCAGGCGTAGACGCGGATCAGGATCGCGGTCCAGGTCGGCATCATGATCAGCAGCAGCAGGACGGTCTGGATGTCCTTGCGTGCGTTGGCGATGGCGTAGGCCATCGGGTAGCCGATCAGCAGGCACAGCAGGGTGCTGAAGAAGGCCATCTTCAACGAGCCCAGGTAGGCCGAGATGTACAGCTCGTCCTCGGTCAGCAGGCCATAGTTGGCCAGGTTGAGCACGACCTGGATCTTGTCCTCGACGTAGCTGTAGATCTCCGTGTACGGAGGAATCGCCACGTCCGCTTCGGCGAAGCTGATCTTAAGGACGATGAAGAACGGCAGCATGAAGAACAGGAACAGCCACAGGAACGGGATGCCGATGACGACATGCCGGCCCTCGGGCGTCACGCGGTTGAGCGCTCGCTTGAGCTTGCGCATGTTCATGACCGCAGTACCACGCCGCTGTCGTCTTCCCACCAGACGAAGACTTCGTCTTCCCAGGTCGGACGCGAGCCCTGGCGTTCGGCGTTGGCGACGAAGGACTGGACGATCTTGCCGCTCGGCAGCTCGACGTAGAACACCGAGTGGCCGCCCAGGTAGGCGATGTCGTGGACCTTGCCGCGCGACCAGTTGTACTCGAAGGCCGGCTGCTGGGTGGTGATCAGGAGTTTTTCCGGACGCAGCGCGTAGGTGATCGACTTGTCTTCCACCGAAGTGGTCACGCCGTGGCCGACATAGATGTTGCGCTCAAGCTCGGGGCTTGCGATCAGCGCGTGGCCTTCGGCGTCATCGACGACCTGGCCGTCGAACAGGTTGACGTTGCCGATGAACTCGCAGACCAGGCGGCTGGTCGGGGTTTCGTAGATGTCGATCGGGCTGCCGATCTGGGCGATCCAGCCCAGGTGCATGATGGCGATGCGCTGGGCCATGGTCATGGCCTCTTCCTGGTCGTGGGTCACCATCACGCAGGTCACGCCCACGCGCTCGATGATCTCCACCAGTTCCAGCTGCATCTGCGAACGCAGTTTCTTGTCCAGCGCGCCCATCGGCTCGTCGAGCAGCAGCAGTTTCGGGCGCTTGGCCAGGGAGCGGGCCAGGGCCACGCGCTGGCGCTGGCCACCGGACAGCTGGTGCGGCTTGCGCTTGGCGTACTGGGTCATGTGCACCAGCTTGAGCATCTCGGCCACGCGGGCCTCGATCTCGGCCTTGGGCATCTTGTCCTGCTGCAGGCCGAAGGCGATGTTCTGCGCCACGGTCATGTGCGGGAACAACGCGTAGGACTGGAACATCATGTTGATCGGCCGCTCGTAGGGCGGCATGTCGGTGATGTCGACGCCATCGAGGAAAATGCGCCCTTCGGTGGGACGCTCGAAACCGGCCAGCATGCGCAGCAGGGTCGATTTACCCGACCCCGAGCCACCCAGCAGGGCGAAGATCTCGCCCTTTTTGATTTCGAGGGAGACATCGTCCACCGCGACGGTTTCGTCGAATTTTTTCGTGACCCGATCGATCTTGACCAGCACCTGCTTGGGTTGCTGGTCGCCTTCGAGGGCTTTCTTATAGGCGCCGGAGGCAACTGCCATGTGTGAAACTCCCAACAGAATGTTCTGCACCCGCCCCTGCCGTGGCGGGTCCGGATTTTTATTTACCCGACTTGACCTTGGTCCAGATGCGGGTCATCAAACGCTGCACTTTGGGCGGTAGTTCGGAATTGACGTACAGCTTGTCGATCACTTCCTGCGGTGGGTAGACCGCGGGGTCTGTCCGGACATCCTGGTCCATCAGCTCGCCAGCCTTGGGGTTCGGGTTGGCGTAACCAACGTAATCGCTGACCTGGGCGATAACCGCAGGCTCCAGCAGATAGTTGATGAAGGCATGGGCCTCCTTGACGTTGCCGGCATCCTTGGGAATCGCCAGCATGTCGAACCAGAGGTTGCCCCCCTCCTTGGGAATCACGTAGGCCACGTCCACGCCCTTGCCGGCTTCCTCGGCACGGGCCTTGGCCTGGAACACGTCGCCGGAGAAGCCGGCGGCCACGCAGATGTCGCCGTTGGCCAGGTCCGAGATGTACTTGGACGAGTGGAAGTAGGTCACGTAGGGACGGATGGCCAGGAGCTTTTCCTCGGCCTTCTTGTAGTCCTTGGGGTCCTGGCTGTTGGGGTCGAGCCCCAGGTAGTTGAGCATCGCCGGCAGCATTTCGTCCGCCGAGTCGAGGAAGGCGACGCCGCAGCTGGAGAGCTTCTTGATGTTCTCCGGCTCGAACAGCATGGCCCAGGAGTCGATCTTGTCGGTGCCAAGCACCGCCTTGACCTTCTCGACGTTGTAGCCGATGCCATTGGTACCCCACAGGTACGGCACCGCGTACTGGTTGCCCGCGTCGTTGCGCTCCAGGCGCTTGAGCAGGGCGGGGTCGAGGTTGTTCCAGTTCGGCAGCTGGGCGCGGTCGAGCTTCTGGAACGCGCCGGCCTTGATCTGCTTGCCGAGGAAATGGTTGGACGGCACCACCACGTCATAGCCGGTGCGACCGGCCAGCAGCTTGCCTTCCAGGGTTTCGTTGGAGTCGAAAACGTCGTACAGCGGCTTGATGCCGGTGGCCTTTTCGAAGTCCGCGAGGGTGGTCTGGCCGATGTAGTCCGACCAGTTGTAAATGTGCACCGTGGGCGCCGCTTGGACGCTGCAAGCCAGCGTCAGACCCGCTCCAGCCATGGCGGCCTTGCGAAATAGGGAAATAGACAAGTGGGAGGTCCTCTACATTTAGTGCCCGTGTGGCGAGCAGCAGAAATGACTGCCGGATCGCCGAACCGGCGCGCAACTTACCTTCGATACACCCTTGCAGCAAAAAAATTTTCTATTACAGCTGTCAAGGACGCGGCTTTCGCCGCGCCCCGAGGCAAAAGCCGGCTTATTTGCCCGACTTGATCTTGGTCCAGCTGCGAGTGATCAGGCGCAGGGTCTGAGGATCCTGGTCGCTGATTGCGTACAGCTGCTTCTTCACTTCGGCAGACGGGTAGATGCTCGGATCGCCGGAGATGTCCTTGTCCACCAGCGGGGTGGCGGCCTTGTTGCCGTTCGGGAAGCGCACGGCGTTGGTGATCTCGGCCATGACTTCCGGCTGCATCAGGAAGTCCATCCACTTGTAGGCGGCGTCGACGTTCTCGGCGTCCTTGGGAATGGCGACCATGTCGTAGAAGGTACCGGCACCTTCTTTCGGAATGACGTAGTCCAGCTTGACCTTGTCGCCGGCTTCGTGGGCACGGGCCTTGGACTGTTCCAGATCACCCGAGTAGCCCACGGCCACGCAGATGTTGCCGTTGGCCAGGTCCGAGATGTACTTGGAGGAGTGGAAGTAGGCGACCGATGGACGGACCTTGAGGAACAGGTCTTCGGCGGCCTTCAGGTCAGCCTTGTCCTTGCTCGCGGTCGGCTTGCCCAGGTAGTGCAGCGCGGCCGGGATCATCTCGGTCGGCGCGTCGAGGAAGCTCACGCCGCAGCTCTTGAGCTTGGCGATGTTCTCCGGCTTGAACACCACGTCCCAGGAATCGATCTTGTCGATGCCCAGCGCGGCCTTGACCTTCTCCGGGTTGTAGCCGATGCCGATGGAGCCCCACATGTACGGGAAGGCATGCTTGTTGCCCGGGTCGCTGGCGTCGCCGACGGCCTTGAGCAGGTCTTCGTCGAGGTTCTTCCAGTTAGGCAGCTTGGACTTGTCCAGCTCCTGGTAGACGCCGGCCTTGATCTGCTTGGCCAGGAAGTTGTTCGACGGCACGACCACGTCGTAGCCGGACTTGCCTGCCAGCAGCTTGGCTTCCAGGGTCTCGTTGCTGTCGAAGACGTCGTAGACGACCTTGATGCCGGTCTGTTTCTCGAACTTGGCGACGGTCTCCGGCGCGATGTAGTCGGACCAGTTGTAGACGTGGAGAACCTTGTCGTCCGCGTGAACAGCACCAGCCATCATCCCGGCGAGGGATGCGGCCAACAGCGTCTTGCCGAATTTCTTCATGCGTAATGCTCCAGAATTTTTATAAAGCCATCTGTTCAGCGGCCGGCCCTGTCTGCGCCGCGACTGAAACAGTCGCTAGTCTGGCAAGATCCAAGGCGCTCTTTCAACGCCTTGGCATGCCGCAAAGCCACCATGGCAGCCTAGCAGGTGCTCAGCGCAGCGCTTCGAGGGTCAGGTCCAGGCATTTGCGGGCCTTTTCCACCAACTCGTCGATCTCTTCGCGAGTGATCACCAGGGGCGGTGCGATGATCATGGTGTCGCCCACCGCGCGCATGATCAGGCCATTGTCGAAGCAGAACTGGCGGCAGATCATGCCCACCGCCTTGCCTTCGTAACGGCTGCGGGTGGCCTTGTCCTTGACCAGCTCGATCGCACCGAGCATGCCCAGGCCGCGGACCTCGCCCACCAGCGGGTGGTCGTTCAGCTCGCGCAGACGCTTTTGCAAATAAGGTGCCGTTTCCTCGCGAACGCGCTCGACGATCTTCTCGTCGCGCAGGATGCGCAGGTTCTCCAGGCCTACCGCCGCGGCCACCGGGTGACCGGAGTAGGTGAAGCCGTGGTTGAAGTCGCCGCCTTCGCCGAGCACCCGGGCCACTTCGTCACGGACGATCACGCCGCCCATGGGGATGTAGCCGGAGGTCAGGCCCTTGGCGATGGTCATGAGGTCGGGCTTGAGGCCGTAGTAGTCGGAACCGAACCACTCGCCGGTACGACCGAAGCCGCAGATCACTTCGTCGGCGACGAAGAGGATGTCGTGACGGGCGAGGATTTCCTTGATCTTCGGCCAGTAGCTGTCTGGCGGGATGATCACGCCGCCGGCGCCCTGGATCGGCTCGGCGATGAAGGCGGCGACGTTGTCCACGCCGACTTCGAGGATCTTCTTCTCCAGTTGCTCGGCGGCCCAGATGCCGAATTCCTCGGGGCTCTTGTCACCGCCCTCGCCGAACCAGTACGGCTGCGGGATGTGGACGATGCCCGGGATCGGCAGGTCGCCCTGCTCGTGCATGCCGGACATGCCGCCCAGGCTGGCACCGGCCACGGTGGAGCCGTGGTAGCCGTTGACGCGGCCGATGATCACCTTCTTCTGCGGCTTGCCCTTGAGCGCCCAGTAATGACGGACCATGCGCAGCACGGTGTCGTTGCCTTCGGAGCCGGAACCGGTGAAGAACACATGGCTCATGCCCGCCGGAGCCACGTCGGAGATGGCCTTGGCCAGCTCCAGCGCCGGTGGGTGAGCGGTCTGGAAGAACAGGTTGTAGTACGGCAGCTCGCGCATCTGCTTGCTGGCGGCCTCGGCCAGTTCTTCACGCCCGTAACCGACCGCCACGCACCACAGGCCGGCCATGCCGTCGAGGATCTTGTGGCCCTCGCTGTCCCACAGGTGCACGCCCTGGGCCTTGGTGATGATCCGCGGACCCTTCTCCTGCAACTGCTTGTAGTCGCTGAAGGGCGCCAGGTGATGATCACGACTCAGGTCCTGCCACTCGCGGGTTTGCGGGTTCTTGACGCTCATGTGCTTCTCCGATTGCTGGCGGCCGCGCTCCTGCGGCCCCGGGGTTTATCAGACCGCGAACAGCAGGAACTCACGCTCCCAGGAGCTGATCACGCGCTTGAAGTTTTCATGCTCGGCGCGCTTGGTCGCCACGTAGCCGGCGATGAATTTCTTGCCCAGGTAGGCTTCCAGCGCACGGCAGTTCTCCATGCGTTCCAGGGCGTCCTCGATGGTCAGCGGCAGGCGCAGGTTGCGCCGCTCGTAACCGCGACCCTGGACCGGTGCGCTGGCATTCACGCCCTCGACCATGCCGATATAGCCGCACAGCAGGCTGGCGGCGATGGCCAGGTACGGGTTGGCGTCGGCGCCGGGCAGGCGGTTTTCCACGCGGCGGTTCTGCGGGCCGGCATCCGGTACGCGCAGGCCGACGGTGCGGTTTTCCTCGCCCCATTCCACGTTGACCGGCGCCGAGGTGTCGGGCAGGAAGCGGCGGAACGAGTTGACGTTGGGGGCGAACAGCGGCAGCACTTCGGGGATGAACTTCTGCAGGCCACCGATGTGATAGAGGAACAGCTCGCTCATGCTGCCGTCTTCATTGGAGAAGATGTTCTTCCCGGTCTTCACGTCGATGATGCTCTGGTGCAGGTGCATGGCACTGCCCGGCTCGCCGGTCATCGGCTTGGCCATGAAGGTGGCGGCGACGTTGTGCTTGAGCGCGGCCTCGCGCATGGTGCGCTTGAACACCAGGATCTGGTCGGCCAGGGACAGGGCGTTGCCGTGACGGAAGTTGATTTCCATCTGCGCGGTGCCGTCCTCGTGGATCAGCGTGTCGAGGTCGAGGTTCTGCAGCTCGCACCAGTCGTAGACGTCCTCGAACAGCGGGTCGAATTCGTTGGCGGCTTCGATGGAGAACGACTGGCGGCCGGTTTCCGGGCGGCCGGAGCGGCCAACGGGCGGCTGCAGCGGGAAGTCCGGGTCTTCGCAGCGCTTGGTCAGGTAGAACTCCATCTCCGGCGCCACGATCGGCTGCCAGCCCTTGTCGGCATAGAGTTTCAGGACCTTCTTGAGCACGTTGCGCGGCGACAGCTCGACCGGGTTGCCTTTCTTGTCGTAGGTGTCGTGGATGACCTGGGCGGTCGGCTCGATGGCCCACGGCACGAGGAACACCGCGTTCTCGTCGGGGCGGCAGATCATGTCGATGTCGGCCGGGTCGAGCAGCTCGTAATAGATGTCGTCATCGACGTAGTCACCGGTCACGGTCTGCAGCAGGACGCTCTCGGGCAGACGCATGCCTTTTTCGGCGATGAACTTGTTGGTCGGCGAGATCTTGCCGCGGGTGATGCCGGTCAGGTCGCTGATCAGGCATTCGACTTCGGTGATCTTGTGCTCTTTCAGCCAATCGGTGAGCTGGTCGAGATTGCTGCTACTCATACATACCTCGGGAGGTAAACGCCTGGACAGTGGTCAGGAGGCCCATGACAGGCCTTCCCAAGCATTCTGGATCCGTCGCGGGGCCAAAGCAAAAGGCGCGCGTGGAGAATGCGTCTCCGTCATCCATCGGGATGCGGGGGAGCCGACTATAGTCATGAATGGCAGTATGAGAGGGTGAATCTTTCGGGAACACGTGGCCTTGGCCGTCAACTATTTTGGCCGGATTGAACGCTACGGGCAGGTAGCGATCGCTGCTCGCGAAAGTGGCGTTCGGGCCTGTCCACACGGGACGGCCGCTCTCGCCGTTAATCGGCAGGCGTAACATGTAACCCCCGGTATTATTGATGTTATGGGTTGCGACCGAGCTTAGCCTTGTTCATTTTTTTACACAACACCCCCGTAAAAAATAAAATACGGCTTTCTCGATCCCGCCCCTGGGCGACGAAAGCAGCCCTTGTCGACGCCCTCAATTGCAGCAAAAATGCCGCTAAGGTGCCTTTTTAGGGCATTATGGGGCTTGCTTGACTTCACTCCGGCTTTCCGATTGACTGGGGTCGCAAGCCCCAATTGATTGATATTTTTAACAACAAAGGTGTTGCATCATGTCGGTACCCACGCGTGCCGTTCAGCTTAACGAAGCGAACGCGTTCCTTAAGGAACATCCTGAGGTTCTCTACGTTGACCTTCTGATTGCAGATATGAATGGTGTGGTGCGTGGCAAGCGCATCGAGCGCACCAGCCTCCACAAGGTTTACGAGAAAGGCATCAACCTGCCCGCCTCCCTCTTCGCCCTGGATATCAACGGTTCCACCGTCGAAAGCACCGGCCTTGGCCTGGACATCGGCGACGCCGACCGGATCTGCTATCCGATCCCGGGCACCCTCTCCAACGAACCCTGGCAGAAGCGCCCGACCGCGCAGCTGCTGATGACCATGCACGAGCTCGAAGGCGAGCCGTTCTTCGCCGACCCGCGGGAAGTCCTGCGCCAGGTAGTGAGCAAGTTCGACGAACTGGGCCTGACCATCTGCGCCGCGTTCGAACTGGAGTTCTACCTGATCGACCAGGAGAACGTGAACGGCCGTCCGCAGCCGCCGCGCTCGCCGATCTCCGGCAAACGCCCGCAATCGACCCAGGTCTACCTGATCGACGACCTCGACGAATACGTCGACTGCCTCCAGGACATCCTCGAAGGTGCCAAGGAGCAGGGCATTCCTGCCGACGCCATCGTCAAGGAAAGTGCCCCGGCGCAGTTCGAAGTGAACCTGCACCACGTCGCCGACCCGCTGCGCGCCTGCGACTACGCGGTACTGCTCAAGCGTCTGATCAAGAACATCGCCTACGACCATGAGATGGACACCACCTTCATGGCCAAGCCGTATCCCGGCCAGGCGGGCAATGGTCTGCACGTGCATATCTCGGTGCTGGACAAGGATGGCAAGAACATCTTCACCAGTGAGGATCCCGAGCAGAACGCCGCGCTGCGTCACGCGATCGGCGGTGTGCTCGAGACCCTGCCCGCCTCGATGGCGTTCCTCTGCCCGAACGTCAACTCGTACCGTCGTTTCGGTGCGCAGTTCTACGTGCCGAACGCACCGAGCTGGGGTCTGGACAACCGTACCGTGGCCCTGCGCGTACCGACCGGCACCGCCGATGCCGTGCGCATCGAGCACCGCGTGGCCGGCGCCGACGCCAACCCGTACCTGCTGATGGCTGCCGTGCTGGCGGGCGTGCACCACGGCCTGACCAACAAGGTCGAGCCAAGCACGCCGGTGGAGGGCAACGCCTACGAGCAGGTCGAGCAGAGCCTGCCGAACAACCTGCGCGACGCCCTGCGCGAGCTGGACGACAGCGAGATCCTCAACAAGTACATCGATCCGAAGTACATCGACATCTTCGTCGCGTGCAAGGAGAGTGAGCTTGAGGAGTTCGAGCACTCCATCTCGGACCTTGAGTACAACTGGTACCTGCATACCGTCTGACATCAAGCCGCAAGCCACAAGTTTCAAGTCGCAAGAAAAAGCCGACGCACCGCAGTCGGCTTCTTCTTGCAGCTTGAAGCTTGAAACTTGCAGCTGCTAAAGGGCTTTTTCGAAGATCTTCGAGTTGCGCTGGTAGTTGTATAGCGAAGCCCGCGCCGCCGGCAGCCTTTCTACGCCGCTCGGCACAAACCCCCGCTCCCTGAACCAGTGCGCCGTCCGGGTAGTAAGCACGAACAGCGTCTTCAAACCCAACGCCCGCGCCCGCTCCTCGATCCGCTCCAGCAGGTCATCCCCGCGCCCGCCGTGGCGATACTCCGGGTTCACCGCCAGGCAAGCCAGCTCTCCGGCCTCGGAGTCAGCAATCGGATACAGCGCCGCACAGGCAATGATGTTGCTCTCCCGCTCCACCACGCTGAACTGCTCGATCTCGCGCTCCAGCACCTCGCGGGAACGCCGTACCAGGATGCCCTGCTCTTCCAGCGGGCTGATCAGTTCCAGCAGGCCACCGACATCCTCGATCGCCGCCTCGCGCACCACTTCGAACTGCTCCTGGGCGACCAGCGTACCGCCACCGGCACGGGTGAACAGCTCGTTGAGCAGCGCGCCATTCTCCACATAACTGACGATATGACTGCGCGCCACACCGCCACGGATCGCCTCTGCCGCGGCATCCAGCAGTTCGCCTTGGTAGTCGGTGCCCAGGCGTTCCAGATGCGGCGCCACCTGCTGCGGACGAATCTCCTTCACCAGCTTGCCGTTGGCATCCAGCAACCCCGGCTCAGCGCCGAACAGCAGCAGCTTGTCCGCCCCCAGCTCGATGGCAGCGCGGGTGGCTACGTCTTCGCAGGCCAGGTTGAAGATCTCGCCGGTGGGCGAATAGCCCAGCGGCGACAACAGCACGATCGAGCGCTCGTCCAGCAGGCGGCCGATACCCTTGCGGTCGACCCGGCGCACTTCGCCGGTGTGGTGGTAGTCGACACCCTCGACCACGCCGATCGGCCGCGCCGTGACCAGGTTGCCCGAGGCCACCCGCAGGCGCGCACCCTGCATCGGCGAATTGGCCATGTCCATCGACAGGCGCGCCTCGATGGCGATGCGCAGTTGCCCCACGGCGTCGATCACGCACTCCAGGGTAGCGGCGTCGGTGATGCGCATGCCGTGGTGGTAATGGGCGCTCAGGCCGCGGGCAGCCAGGCGGCTTTCGATCTGCGGACGGGAGCCGTGCACCAGCACGAGGCGCACCCCGAGGCTGTGCAGCAGCACCAGGTCGTGGACGATATTGCCGAAGTTGGGGTGTTCGACCCCGTCTCCCGGGAGCATGACCACGAAGGTGCAGTCCCGGTGGGCATTGATGTAGGGAGAAGCGTGACGCAGCCAGTTGACGTATTCGGGCATGACATGGGCCTGTAAGGATTAAAACAAGAACGGAACGGCACACAGCGCTCGAAGGGTTATCGTCGCAACAGGCAAGGCGTCACACGCGTTCTCCTCTGTCAGGAAAGGACTGTTCTCAGGCCGGGCCGAGGCAGTAATGCTGGATCAGTTCACGTAACAGACGCACTGTAGGCGCCAGGCGTGACAGTTCAAGGTACTCGCCGGGCTGGTGGGCGCAGGCGATGTCTCCGGGGCCGAGCACTATGGTCTCGCAGCCCAGCCGCTGAAGATAAGGCGCTTCGGTGCCGAAGGCTACTGCCGCGGCCGTATGACCGGTAAGACGTTCGGCCAGTTGCACCAGTTCCGCATCCGCGCTTTGCTCGAACGGCGGCACCTCGGGGAACAGCGGGGCATAGTCGATTTGCACCTGGTGGTGCTCGGCCAGCGGCGCCAGCTTGCCGCGGATGGCCGCGCGCAGCACTTCCGGGTCCATGCCTGGCAGCGGCCGCAGGTCGAACTCCAGGGCGCACTGCCCGCAGATGCGATTGGGGTTGTCGCCGCCGTGGATGCAGCCGAAGTTCATGGTCGGCTGCGGCACGCTGAACTGGGCGTTGTTGTACTCGCGCTGCCATTGCCGGCGCAGGTCCATCATCGCGCCCATGACTTCGTGCATGGCCTCCAGGGCGCTGTGCCCCAGTGAAGGATCCGACGAATGGCCACTGCGCCCGAGGATGTCGATGCGCTCCATCATCACCCCCTTGTGCAGGCGGATCGGCTTGAGGCCGGTCGGCTCGCCGATCACCGCCGCCCGCCCCAGCGGCCGTCCGGCCTCGGCCAGGGCACGGGCGCCGGACATCGAACTCTCTTCGTCGCAGGTGGCCAGGATCAGCAGCGGCTGCCTGAACGGCTGGTCGAGCAACGGCAGCACCGCCTCGATGATCAACGGGAAGAAGCCCTTCATGTCGCACACACCCAGGCCGATCCAGCGGTCGCCGTCCTCGGTGAGGCTCAGCGGGTCGCTTTTCCACAGCTGCGGATCGTAGGGCACGGTGTCGCTGTGCCCGGCCAGCACCAGGCCGCCGGGGCCGCTGCCGTAGCTGGCGAGCAGGTTGAACTTGCCCGGGGTGACTTCCTGGATCTCGCAGGAGAAGCCCAGGTCACCGAGCCAGGTGGCGAGCAGGTCGATCACCGCGCGATTGGACTGGTCCAGATCCGGTTGGGTACAACTGACCGAAGGCGCCGCGATCAGCGCGGCGAACTGGTCCTTGAGCGATGGCAGCGACATGCGCGTTCTCCTGGAAACGAGCCCCATCATAGGGCCATCGGGTTGCATGAATAAACCGTCGGCGAGCGACTCCTGTACACTGCACGGCCAAGACGTACCCCGCCCTTCCAGCCTGGTTACCCGGCAATGAATAAAGAAACCGAAATCAAACTGCGCATCAGCCGCGAGACCCTCGCCGCCCTGCGCGAACACCCGTTGCTGAAAAAACGCAACAAGTCCGGCTGGCAGCAGCGCGAACTGCTCAACCAGTACTTCGACACCCCGGAGCGCGACCTGTCCGCGGCCAAGGTCGCCCTGCGCCTGCGCCGTGACGGCGACGTGGTGATCCAGACCCTGAAGACCCGCGGCACCAGCGTCGCCGGCCTGTCCGAGCGCAACG
Organism: Paucimonas sp.; assembly: GCA_031253995.1. GTDB lineage: Bacteria > Pseudomonadota > Gammaproteobacteria > Pseudomonadales > Pseudomonadaceae > Aquipseudomonas. The sequence continues at coordinate 16,462 of JAIRVG010000063.1, forward strand.
AGTTCCAGTGGGAGCTGCCCAAGGCCAAGCTCGACCTGAAGAAGCTCGACGACACCTGCTGGCCGGCCGCCCTGGCCGAGCTGGACAAGAAGACCATCAAGCCGCTGTTCACCACCGATTTCGTCCGCGAGTACGCCGATATCGCCTGGGGTCGTGGCAAGTCCAAGGTGGTCATCGAGGCCGCCCTGGACCTGGGCACCGTCAGCGCCGGCAAGCAGAAGGAAGAGATCTGCGAGCTGGAGCTGGAACTGCGCGAAGGCGAGCCGGAAGCCCTGCTGGAGCTGGCCGCCGAGCTGGCCGCAAGCCTGCCGCTGTTCCCTTGCGACATCAGCAAGGCCGAGCGCGGCTATCGCCTGCTCGACCCGGCCAGCTACCACGTGAACCTGCCGGCCCCCGAACTGAACGCGGAAATGTCGCTGGACGACGCCTTCGCCGCCATCGCCTGGCACCTGCTGGCCAGCAGCCAGCGCCTTGCCGAGCAATTCCACTACACCGGCCACTGGCGCCTGCTGCAGGACTGGGTGCAGAACCTCGGCGAACTGCGCGCCCTGGCCAGCAGCCTCGGCCAGGCCGCACCACGGGCCACCACCCGTGAGCTGCGCAACGTCCTCGACGCCCTGCTGGAAGACTGGCGCACCCTGGTGCTGGCCGGCAACGACGACGAAGACGTACGCCGCGCCGCCCCCGAGCAGTTCGCCGACGAGTTGCTGGACACCCGCTGGGGCCAGTTCTCCCTGGACACCTCGCGCTGGCTGCTGGCCCGCGGCTGGACCGTCGAGCGCAACAAGCGCGGCGAACGCCAGGGCGCGGCGCAACTGGCCAATTGGCTGAGCGTGGAGCTGGGCGACGAAGCCAAGGCCCTGCAACTGCCGCTGTACCAGCAGCAGCCGGAAGACCTCGCCGAACAGCTGCCGCGCATCGAGCGCCTGCTGGCCTGGCTGCACTACGCGCGCAGCGTGCTGGAAGTGCCGGAGCTGGACCGCCTGTACGGCGAGCTGGTGAAGCTGCAGCACCTGGCCAACCAGCCGATCAGCGACGAAGTCCTCGACGCCCGCGTGCAACAGGCCTTCGCCGTGTCGCAGTGCCGCGCCTGGAAACAGCTGGCGCGCAAGTAAGCTGATTTACCCTGTGTGAGCGGGTGAACCCGCTCACACAGGGTTCCTGCCAACTTAACGCATGACCGGCAGGCTAGTGGTGGACTTGATCTCCGAAAGCGCCACCGTCGAGTTGACCTCCTGGATCCCCGGCACCAACGACAGCTTCTCGAAGAAAAACCGCTCGTAGGCCTCGATATCCGGGGTGACGATCCTCAGCAGAAAATCCACCGCCCCCATCAGCACATAGCACTCCAGCACTTCCGGAAAACCGCGGATCGCCTCGGTGAACTCGGCGAAGTTGGAGCGTCCGTGGGCATTGAGCTTCACCTCGGCGAAGATCTGCGTGTTCAACCCGATCTTCTTGCGGTCCAGCAGGGTTACCTGGGCGCGGATCACCCCTTCCTCCTTGAGCCGCTGGATCCGCCGCCAGCACGGCGACTGCGACAGGCCGACCTTCTCGGCGATCTGCGCGCTGGACAGCGAAGCGTCGTCCTGCAGCAGGGCCAGAATGCGGCGGTCATAGGCGTCCAGCTCGCTTTGCATGATTATTTCTCCTTATCGCCACCCGACGAATTGAACAATTCGAAAAAATGCCATAGCACCCAATGATAGGAAAACAATCTCCGCTTCGCCGTGCAAAGATTCCTGCACTGCTTTCGGAGATATCCCATGACCGCACTCGAACGCCCTGACTACTTCGCCGCCCCACGCCTCTATGACGCCGACAATCTGGAGGGCGCGAGCAACAAGGTGCGCTACCACTACCAGCTGCAGGTCGAGCCGGACTCCGACAGCCTCTGCCGCATCCTCAACCTCTTCGCCCTGCAGTGCCTGCTGCCCTCCGGCGTGCAGATGCGCCAGCAGGCCGACCTGCTGCAGGTGGAGATCGCCATCGATGGCCTGAGCTGGCACCGTGCCCAGCTCATCGAACAGAAGATGCGCAACCTGATCTGTGTGTGCGAAGTGGTATTGCGCACCGCCCTGCTCTGCGCCGATGGTCACGGACAAACCCGGAAAAGCTTCTGAGCCGGCCTGTGGCGGCAGCGCGACTAGCCTTGGCAATCCCGCCATTGCACAAGGATGTCGCACATGGATCGCCACCTGGACCTGTTCCAGTTGCTGGACGCACTGATCGCCCAGCACTGCATCACCCCTGCCTCGCGCCAGCGCTTCAGCCCCGAAGCGCTGGAAGCCCACCCCCTTGAAACCATCGCCCGCCAGCGCCTGGAAGACCTGCGCCAGCCTGGCCAGGTGTTCGACCTGGACCGCCTCTGCCAGTGGCTGGCAGAGCAGGCGGGCCAGCCCTTCCTGCGCCTCGACCCGCTGCACCTCGACCTGGCCGGCATGAGCGGCCTGATGTCCTCCGCCTTCGCCCGTCGCCACGGCATCCTCGCCGTGGCGCAGACGGCCGACAGCATCACCGTGGCCAGTGCCCAGCCCTGGGTACGCGGCTGGGAGGCGGACCTGGCGCAGGTCCTCAAGCGCAGGGTGATCCGGGTGCTCGCCAGCCCGTTGCAGATACGCCAGCTCAGCCAGGACATCTTCCGCCTGGCCCGCTCGGTCGACGGCGCCAGCCACCTGGACATGCCCCCGCCGGCCAGTGGCGACCTGGAGCAGTTGCTGGAGCTGGGCGACGGCCAGCATGACGCCGACGACGCGCATATCGTCAGCATCGTCGACTGGCTGTTGCAGTACGCCTTCGAGCAGCGCGCCAGCGATATCCACCTCGAACCACGGCGTGAGCAGGGCCAGTTGCGCTTGCGCATCGACGGCGTGCTGCACGATGCCTATCCGTTCCCGCCGGCGGTGACCCTGGCCGTCACCAGCCGCCTGAAGCACCTCGGGCGGATGAACGTCGCGGAAAAGCGTCGTGCCCAGGATGGCCGGATCAAGACCCGTTCCCCCGCCGGGGAAGAGGTCGAGCTGCGCCTGTCGACCCTGCCGACGACCTTCGGCGAGAAGCTGGTGATGCGCATCTTCGATCCGCAGCTGGTGCAACTCGACTGCCGTGCCCTGGGCCTGGACGGCACGGCCCTGGCGCGCTGGCAGACGATGCTGCGCCGGCCCCACGGCATCATCCTGGTCACCGGGCCGACCGGGTCGGGCAAGACCAGCACCCTGTACAGCGCGCTCAAGCAGTTGGCCACGCCGCAGGTCAACGTGTGCACGCTGGAAGACCCGATCGAGAGGGTCGAGCCGGCGTTCAACCAGACCCAGGTCCAGCCGGCTATCGGCCTCGACTTCGCCAACGGCGTACGCGCCCTGCTGCGCCAGGACCCGGACATCATCATGGTCGGCGAGATACGCGACCTGGAAACCGCACAGGTGGCGATCCAGGCGGCGCTGACCGGGCATCTGGTGCTGTCCAGCCTGCATACCAACGATGCCTGTGGAGCGGTCGGGCGGTTGTTGGAGCTAGGGATTGCTCATTATTTGATCAAGGCGACGCTGGTGGGAGTGATGGCGCAGCGACTGGTGCGGGTGCTCTGTCCGGCGTGCAAGACGGGGGACGGATGCCGGGAATGCCGACAGACCGGGTACCGCGGGCGAACCGGGGTGTATGAGGTGCTGGAGGTTGAGGATGGGCTTCGGGCGTTGATCGGGGCAGAGTGTGATGTGCAGTTGCTGCGACAGAAGGCGCGGGAGCTGGGGATGGAGGGGCTGCGTGAAGCCGGACGGCGCAAGGTCGCCGCAGGCATCACCAGCATGGCCGAGATCGATCTGATCTGCGCATAACCTGTGGGAGCGGGTGAACCCGCTCCACAGGGGTCAGGCGTCATGAAGGCTCAGCGATACTCCTCCACCGGCACACAAGCACAGAACAGATTCCGGTCCCCATACACATTGTCCACTCGGTTCACCGCCGGCCAGTACTTGTGCGCCCGGGCATGGGCGCTCGGGGCCACCGCCTGTTCCAGGCTGTATGGCCGGTCCCACACCCCGAGCACATCCGCCAGGGTATGCGGCGCACGCTTGAGCGGATTGTCCTCCGCTGGCCAGTGGCCGTTCTGCACCTCGGCGATCTCCGCGCGGATGCTGAGCATCGCCTCGACGAAGCGGTCCAGCTCGGCCTTGGGCTCGCTCTCGGTCGGCTCCACCATCAAGGTCCCCGGCACCGGGAACGACATGGTCGGGGCATGGAAGCCATAGTCCATCAGGCGCTTGGCCACGTCCTCCTCGCTGATCCCGGTCGCCGCCTTGAGTGGCCGCAAATCGAGGATGCACTCATGGGCAACCCGCTCGTTGCGCCCGCGATACAGCACCGGGAACGCCCCGCCCAGGCGCTCGGCCAGGTAGTTGGCGGAGAGGATCGCCACCTCGCTGGCATCCGCCAGCTGCGGGCCCATCATGGCGATGTACATCCAGCTGATCGGCAGGATGCTCGCACTGCCCCAGGGCGCAGCACTGACCGCGGTGTTCTGCGGATCCGGCCCCGGCACCGGGATCACCGGGTGGCTGGCTACGAACGGTGCCAGGTGCGCACGCACGCCGATCGGCCCCATGCCCGGCCCGCCACCGCCGTGGGGAATGCAGAAGGTCTTGTGCAGGTTCATGTGCGAGACATCGGCGCCGATGTCCGCCGGCCGCGCCAGGCCGACCTGGGCATTGAGGTTGGCGCCATCCATGTAGACCTGGCCGCCATGACTGTGGATAACCTCGCAGATCTCGACGATGCCCTCCTCGTACACGCCGTGGGTCGACGGATAGGTGGCCATCAGGCACGACAGCCGCTCCCCCGCCTCCTTCGCCTTGGCCTTGAGGTCTTCCAGGTCGACGTTGCCGGCGTTGTCGCACGCCACGATCACCACCTGCATCCCGGCCATCTGCGCCGACGCCGGGTTGGTGCCGTGGGCCGAGGCGGGAATCAGGCAGATATCGCGCTGCCCCTGCTGGCGGCTCTGGTGGTACTTGCGGATCGCCAGCAGCCCGGCGTACTCGCCCTGGGCGCCGGAGTTGGGCTGCATGCAGATGGCATCGAAGCCGGTGATCGCGCACAGCCAGCTTTCCAGTTCGTCGATCAGCGCCTTGTAGCCCGTGGCCTGCTCCACCGGGACGAAGGGGTGCAACTCGGCGAACCCCGGCCAGGTGATCGGGATCATCTCGCTGCTGGCATTGAGCTTCATGGTGCAGGAGCCCAGCGGGATCATCGACTGGTTCAGGGCCAGGTCCTTGTTCTCCAGCTGCTTGAGGTAGCGCAGCATCTCGGTTTCGCTGTGGTGCAGGTTGAACACCGGGTGGGTCAGGTAATCGGAGCTACGCAGCAGTGCGTCGGGGATGCCGGCGGGCAGGTCCTCGGCGTCCAGGTCCTCGACCCGCAGGCCGTGGTCGACGCCGAGGAAGATGTCGAACAGGCGCAGCACGGTGCTTTCGTCGCAGGTCTCGTCGAGGCTCACGCCCAGATGACCGCGGCCGAGGATACGCAGGTTGATCCGCGCAGCTTCGGCGCTCTGGATGATCGCGGTCTGGCTGCCGCCGACCTCCAGGGTCAGGGTGTCGAAGAAATGCACGTTGAGGCGCTTCACGCCGTTGCGCTCCAGGCCTGCGGCGAGGATCGTGGTCAGCCGGTGCACCCGCTGGGCAATGCGCCGCAGCCCGTCAGGCCCGTGATAGACCGCGTAGAAGCCGGCGATATTGGCCAGCAACACCTGGGCGGTGCAGATGTTGGAGTTGGCCTTCTCGCGGCGGATGTGCTGTTCGCGGGTCTGCAGGGCCATGCGCAGCGCCAGGTTGCCACGGGCATCCTTGGACACGCCGATGATGCGCCCCGGCATGCCCCGCTTGAACTCGTCGCGGCAGGCGAAATACGCGGCATGCGGGCCGCCGTAGCCCATGGGCACGCCGAAGCGCTGGGTCGAACCGAGCACCACGTCGGCGCCCTGCTCCCCCGGCGGAGTCAGCAGCAACAGGCTGAGCAGGTCGGCGGCGACGCAGGCGATGGCCTGCTGGCTGTGCAGGTGCTGGATGGCAGGGCGCAGGTCGTGCACGCCGCCGTGGGTGTTGGGGTAGTGCAGCAGGGCACCGAACACGTCGTGCCGGGCGAGGTTGTCCAGCGCATCGACCACCAGCTCGAAGCCGAAGCCTTCGGCACGGGTCTGCAGCACCGAGAGCGTCTGCGGATGGCAGTGCTCGTCGGCGAAGAAACGGTTGCTGCGCGACTTGCTCACCCGCTTGGCCAGGGCCATGGCTTCGCCGGCGGCAGTGGCTTCGTCGAGCAGCGAGGCATTGGCCAGGTCGAGGCCCGTGAGGTCGATGATCATCTGCTGGAAATTCAGCAAGGCCTCCAGGCGACCCTGGGCGATCTCCGGCTGGTAGGGCGTGTAGGCGGTGTACCAGCCGGGGTTTTCCAGGACGTTGCGCAGGATCACCGTCGGCGTGCGGGTGCCGTGGTAGCCCATGCCGATCAGGCTGGTCCAGCGCTGGTTCTGCTCGGCGTAGCCACGCAGGCGCTCCAGCGCGGCCTGTTCATCCAGGGCCGGCGGCAGGTCCAGGGGGCGGTTGAAGCGAATGGCGGGCGGCACGGTCTGCTCGATCAGCTCGGTACGGCTGGCAACGCCCAAGGCTTCAAGCATGGCTTGCTGCTCGGCGGCATCGGGGCCGAGGTGACGGCGCAGGAACGGATTGGGGTCGTGCAGTTGGCTCAGGGACGGCAACAGGGACATAGCGGCTCTCTCTTCCTAGACCAAGCCCCGATGGGTGTCGGGGCCATTAGAGTCTAGGAAGGGATTGCCGATTGCGTAGGAAAAATACGCAGGAGGGGGGCTTAGTCGCCGATGAGCGCCGTGTAGCCGTCGGCATCCAGCAGCTTGTCCAGCTCGGACTTGTCGGACGGCCTCAGCTTGAAGATCCAGGTTTCGTTGGGCTCTTCGTTCAGCAGCTCGGGGCTTGTGGTGAGGTCTTCGTTGACTTCGACGACTTCGCCACCGATCGGGGAATAGATGTCGGATGCAGCCTTCACCGATTCGACGACACCGGCGGCATCGCCCTGGCCGAAGACCGAGCCGACTTCCGGCAGTTCGACGAACACCACGTCACCCAGGGCTTGCTGGGCGTGGTCACTGATACCCACCGTGACCGTTCCGTCGGCTTCCAGCTTCGCCCATTCATGACTTTCGGCGTAGCGCCGATCAGCGGGGATATTGCTCATGGTTGTATTTTCCTCAACAGGTTAGCGGTCGGCCCGCCGGAATGGATGTCAGATCAGAATTCTGCCGTGGCGCACGAACGTCGGCTTGACCACGCGTACGGGGTACCACTTGCCGCGGATTTCCACCTCGGCCCGGTCGGCGGTGGCCATCGGCACGCGCGCCAGCGCGATCGCCTTGCTCAGCGTAGGCGAGAAACTACCACTGGTAATCTCTCCTTCGCCAACTTCCGCGACACGCACCACCTGGTGGGCACGCAGCACGCCGCGCTCTTCCAGCACCAGGCCCACCAGCCTGGAGATCACTCCGCGGCTTTTCTCGACTTCCAGCGCCCGGCGCCCGATGAAGTCGCGATCGGCGGGCTCCCAGGCGATGCTCCAGGCCAGGTTCGAGGTCAGGGGGGAGTGTTCTTCGTCGATATCGTTGCCGTACAGGTTCATCCCGGCTTCGAGACGCAGGGTGTCGCGGGCACCAAGGCCGCTGGGGGCGATGCCGGCACCGACCAGGTCGTTGAAGAAGGCCGGGGCCTGCAGGGCCGGCAGGATGATTTCCAGGCCGTCCTCACCGGTGTAGCCGGTGCGGGCGATGAACCAGTCGCCTTCGAAGCGGCCTTCGAACGCTTTCAGTTCGCGAATCAGCGCGGCACGCGAGGCGCTGAGCAGCTCGGCGACCTTCTCCCGCGCCTGCGGGCCCTGGATGGCGAGGATCGCCAGTTCCGGACGCTCGCGGAACTGCACCTCGAAGCCGCTGCGATGCGCTTCGAGCCAGGCCAGGACCTTGTCCCGGGTACCCGCGTTGACCACCATGCGGTAGCCATCGTCGAGGCGATAGACGATGAGATCGTCGACCACCCCGCCCTGTTCGTTGAGCAGGGTGCTGTAGAGGGCCTTGCCGCTCTCGTCGAGGCGGGCGACGTCGTTGGCCAGCAGGTGTCGCAGCCAGTGCGTGGCATCGACACCGGCGATATCGATGACGGTCATGTGCGAGACGTCGAAGACCCCGCAGTCGCGGCGCACCTGGTGGTGTTCCTCGACCTGCGAGCCGTAATGCAGGGGCATATCCCAACCGCCAAAATCGACCATCTTGGCGCCCAGCGCCAAGTGCAGGTCATACAGAGGCGTACGCTGTCCCATGGGTTTCTCCTTCCGGGCGTGGCGAAGCTACGGCTGACGGTAGCGTTCCGGCTACCCGGCCAGGGACCGGCCGCAGCGAATGCCGCGCATTGTATCCGCAAGGAGGCCGGGTGGCATCCGTCAGTCACTCTGACCCGGATGGCGGGCAGAACGCCGGATCAAACCGATGACCGGCAGCAGGCCGACCAGCACCAGGGTCAGGGCCGGCAGCGAGGCCCGCGCCCACTCGCCTTCGCTGGTCATCTCGAAGACCCGCACCGCCAGGGTGTCCCAGCCGAAGGGACGCATCAGCAGGGTCGCCGGCATTTCCTTGAGCACATCGACGAAGACCAGCAAGGCCGCGCTCAGCGCCCCGGGCACCAGCAGCGGGAGATACACCTTGAAAAACAATCCTGGCCCACTGACACCCAGGCTGCGTGCTGCTTCCGGCAGCGACGGACGAATCCGTCCGAGGCTGTTTTCCAGCGGTCCGTAGGCCACGGCGATGAAGCGCACCAGGTAGGCCAGCAGCAAGGCGGCCAGGCTGCCCAGCAACAGCGGCTTGCCGGCCCCGCCGAGCCAGCTGGACAGCGGAATCACCAGTTCGCGGTCGAGATAACTGAATGCCAGCATGATCGCCACCGCCAGCACCGAGCCAGGCAGCGCGTAGCCGAGGTTGGCCAGGCTGACCCCGGCACGGATCGTCGGCGCCGAGGACTGGCGCCGGGCGAAGGCCAGCATCAGGGCCACGGCGACCGTGAGCAGCGCGGCCGCCGCGCCGAGGTAGAGGGTGTGCAGGATCAGGGCGCTGTAGCGTTCGTCGAGGTCGAAGCGGCCGCGCTGCCAGAACCACGCCAGCAATTGCAGCACCGGGACCACGAAGGCGCAGGCGAACACCAGCAGGCACCAGCCGCTGGCGGCGGCGGCCTTGATCCCGCGCAGGTGGTAAAGCGCCTTGCCTCGCGGGCGCTCGTTGCTGCTGCGCACGGCGCCACGGGCGCGGCGTTCGCCGTAGAGCACCAGCATCACCGCGAGCAACAGCAGGCTGGCCAGCTGAGCGGCGCTGGACAGGCTGAAGAAGCCGTACCAGGTCTTGTAGATGGCGGTGGTGAAGGTGTCGAAGTTGAACACCGAGACGGCGCCGAAGTCGGCCAGGGTTTCCATCAGCGCCAGGGCCAGGCCTGCGAGGATCGCCGGGCGCGCCATGGGCAGGCCGATGCGCCAGAAGGCCTGGAGCGGCGATTGCCCGAGCACCCGCGCCGCTTCCATCAGGCCCTTGCCCTGGGCGAGGAAAGCGTTGCGCGCCAACAGGTAGACGTAGGGGTAGAACACCAGCACCAGGACGATGATCACCCCGCCGGTGGAACGCACCCGCGGCAGGCGCATCGGCCCGAACCACTCGCGCAGCAGGGTCTGTACCGGCCCGGAGAAGTCCAGCAGGCCGACGAAGACGAAGGCCAGGACATAGGCGGGAATGGCGAAGGGCAGCATCAGCGCCCAGTCGAGCCAGCGCCGGCCGGGGAATTCGCAGAGGCTGGTGAGCCAGGCCAGGCTGACGCCGAGGATGGTCACGCCGACACCGACACCGAGCACCAGGGTCAGGGTGTTGCCCAGCAGGCGGCTCATCTGGGTATCGAGCAGGTGCGACCAGATCTGCATGTCGATGCTCTGCCAGGACAGCACGAGCACGCTCAGGGGCAGCATCACCAGCGCAGCGATGGCGAAGACCAGGGGGTACCAGCGGCGTTGGGTGGGGCGGGACAAGGGGCGGGATCTCAGGGATGTGGTGTTTTTCAGGGCCCTATCGCTGGCAAGCCAGCTCCCACAGGGATTGTGGGAGCTGGCTTGCCAGCGATGAGGGCCTCAAGGACCCGGCAAGAATAAGGGCTGAGCCTCAGTTCCAGCCAGCCCGATCCATCAAGCGAATCGCTTCAGCCTGGCGCTTGCCCGCCACTTCCACCGGCAGGCTGTCGGCCTTGAAGCTGCCCCAGGCCGCCACTTCCTCGGACGGAGCGACTTTCGGGTTGGCCGGGAATTCCTGGTTGATGCCGGCGAACATCTTCTGCGCCTCTTCACCGGTCATCCATTCCACCAGCGCCTTGGCCGCTTCCGGGTGCGGCGCATGCTTGGTCAGGCCGATGCCGGACAGGTTGACGTGCACCCCGCGGTCACCCTGGTTAGGCCAGAACAGCTTGACCGGCAGCTTCGGGTTGGCCTGGTGCAGGCGCCCGTAGTAGTAGGTGTTGACGATGCCGACATCGCACTGGCCGGCGGCGATGGCGTTGATCACCGCGTTGTCGTCGGAGAACACGTCGGTGGACAGGTTGTTGACCCAGCCCTTGACCAGCTCTTCGGTCTTCGCCTCGCCATGGGTCTCGATCATGGTGGCGGTCAGCGACTGGTTGTAGACCTTCTTCGCCGTGCGCAGGCACAGGCGGCCTTCCCACTGCTTGTCGGCCAGGGCTTCGTAGGTGGTCAGTTCGGCAGGCTTGACCCGCTCGGTGGAGTAGACGATGGTCCGCGCGCGCAGGCTCAGGCCGGTCCAGTCATGGGAGGAAGCACGGTATTGCGGCGGGATGTTGGCGTCGATCACCGGGGACTTGATCGGCTGCAGGATGCCCATCTGCTCGGCCTGCCAGAGGTTGCCGGCGTCGACGGTGAGCAGCAGGTCGGCCACGCCGTTCTCGCCCTCGGCCTTGATCCGCTGCATCAGCGGGGCTTCCTTGTCGGTGATGAACTTGATCTTCACCCCGGTCTTGGCGGTGTAGGCGTCGAATACCGGCTTGATCAGCTCGTCGATGCGCGAGGAGTACACCACCACTTCGTCCGCCGCCTGGGCAGCGCCGCCGAACAGGGAGAGGGTCAGTGCAGCGAGTAAATGCTTGCGTGGCGACATCGGTGGCGCTCCTCGGTATCGGAATGAGGCGCAAATGGTAGTTAATGTCATTTGCCATCACAAACCGAACGAGGAGCCGAGGAGTTACCAGATGTTGCTGGATTTTTTTTCGGTGGATCAGGCCTTGGCCAGTTCCGGCAGATCGCCACTCAGACCCAACGCCTGGCGCACGAACAGCGCCTTGGCCTCCGGCATCTGCTCGACCCATTTCAGGCCACTGTTGCGCAACCAGCGCAGCGGCAGCGGATCGGCCTGGAACAGGCGCTCGAAGCCTTCCATCGCCGCCATCAGCGCCAGGTTGTGCGGCATGCGCCGGCGCTCGAAGCGGCTCAGCACGCGCACATCGGCGAGGCGCTCGCCGCGCTCGTAGGCGGCCAGCAGCACTTCGGCAAGAACGGCGGCATCGAGGAAACCAAGATTGACGCCCTGCCCCGCCAGCGGGTGGATGGTGTGCGCGGCATCACCGATCAACGCCAGGCCCTCGGCCACGTAGCGCTTGGCGTGGCGCTGGCGCAGCGGCACGCAGAGCCGCGGGTCGGCCGCCAGCACTTGGCCCAGGCGGCCTTCGAAGGCACGTTCGAGCTCGGCGCAGAAGGCCTCGTCCGGCAGCGCCATCAGCCGTTCGGCCTGCTCCGGGGTGGTCGACCAGACGATCGAGCACCAGTCCTGCTTGCCATCACGCGACAGCGGCAGGAAGGCCAGCGGGCCCTCGTCGGTGAAGCGCTGCCAGGCCGTTGTCTGGTGGGGCCTGGCGCAGCGCACGCTGGTGACGATGGCGTGGTGCAGGTAATCCCATTCACGGGTTTCACAGCCGGTCAGGCGACGCACCGCCGAGTTGGCGCCGTCGGCGGCGATCACCAGCGGCGCGCGCAGGTTGCGGCCGTCGGCGAGGGTCAGCAGCCACTCGTCACCAGAGCGGCGCATGCGTTCCAGGCGGGCGTTGGCCAGCAGGCCGATCTCGCTGTCGTGCAGGCGCTCCAGCAGGCCGTCCTGGACCACGCGGTTCTCGACGATGTGCCCCAAGGCCTCGGCGTGCACGCTGGCCGCGGAGAAGTGGATCTGGCCGGTGCCGCTGCCGTCCCAGACATGCATGTCCGAGTAGGGGCTGGTCCGCCGCGCGCTGATGCCTTCCCAGGCGCCGAGGCGCTCAAGGATGCGCTGGCTGGCCGCCGACAGGGCGCTGACCCGCGGCTCGAACGGCGCGTCAGCGTCGAAGCGCTGCACCGACAGCGGGCTGCCGTCCAGCAGGAGGATTTCCAGGCCGCTGTGCTGCAAGGCCAGGGCCAGGGCGCTGCCGACCATACCGGCACCGACAATCAACAGATCCGCGCGCATGTCCATGCTTCAAGCCTGTTCCACGTGAAAGAAAGAAGGGGTCATGCCTTGCCCTGGAGATCGGGGCGGGTGCCCAGGCCCATGGCCTGGCGGGCGAACCAGCGCTTGGCCGGCGGCAGCAGGTCGAGACCGAGCAGGCCGAGGTTGCGCCCGGTGGCGACCAGCGGCTGGGCGGTGCCGAACAGGCGCGTGACTTTGTCGGAGAAGCCGACGGTCAGGTCCTGGTCCAGGCGCTGGCGTTCGCGATAGGCCCGCAGGGTGGCGAAATCGCCGGGAGTGTCCGGGCCGGCGAGCAGGCCGTCGGCCAGCGACTGCACGTCACGCAGCGACAGGTTGAAGCCCTGCCCGGCGATCGGGTGCAGGCTGTGGGCGGCGTTGCCCAGCACCACTAGGTGCGGGCGCACCTGCTCCTGGGCTTCCACCAGCGTCAGCGGGTACAGGTGCCGCGCGCCAACCTGGCGCAGGGCGCCGAGGCGGTAGCCGAACACGCCCTGCAGCTCGGCGAGGAAACTGCCCTCGTCCAGTTCGGCGAGGCGCTTGGCGTCCATCCCGGCGCGGGTCCAGACCAGCGCGCAGCGGTTTTCCGGCAGCGGCAGCAGGGCCATCGGCCCGTCGTCGGTGAAGCGCTCGAAGGCCTGGCCGCAATGGGCCTCGCCCGGGGTGATGTTGGCGATCAGCGCGCTCTGCCGGTACGGGCGCTGGCTGACATGGATACCCAGTTGCTCGCGCAGGTCGGAACGACCGCCATCGGCCAGCACGGCCAGGTCGCAATCGACCTGGGTATCGTCATTCAGGGACAGGCGGTAACCGTCGCCCAGCGGCTGCATCGCGGTGACTTCCGCCGGGCAACGCCAGCTCACCACCTCGGCGTCGAGACCTTGCCACAGGCACTGGCCGAGCCAGGCGTTCTCCACCACATAGCCCAGGGCCGGCACGCCTTCTTCGAGGGCATCGAGACGGGTCGCGCCGAAACGGCCGCGGTCGGACACCTGGATCTGGCGGATCGGCTCGGCGCGGCGGCTGATGGCCTGCCACAGGCCCAGGCGCTCGTAGATCTGCCGGGTGCCGAAGGACAATGCCGAGGAACGGGCGTCGTAGCTGGGCTGGAAGCTGTCGCCCGGGGCGAACGGCTCGATCAGCAGGATCTTCCAGCCGCGCTCGCGAGCGCCGGCCTGCAGGGCCAGGGCGAGGCTGGCGCCGACCAGGCCGCCGCCGATGATTGCCAGATTGACCCGGCTCATGCGGCCTGGCTTCGTGCGGCGGCCATCAGCGCCTCGATTTCGGCGACCGTCTTCGGTACGCCGCCGCTCAGGATTTCACAGCCGTTTCGGGTTACCACTACGTCATCCTCGATTCGTACACCGATACCGCGCCACTTCTTCGCGACGCTCTGGTTGTCTGCAGCGATGTAGATACCCGGTTCGACCGTCAGGGCCATGCCCGGTTCGAGCACGCGCCACTGGCCGCCGACCTTGTACTCGCCGACATCATGTACATCCATGCCCAGCCAGTGTCCGGCGCGGTGCATGTAGAAGGCCCGATGGGCCTCGCTCTCGATCAGTTCGTCCACGGCGCCCTTGAGCAGGCCCAGCTCCACCAGGCCCTCGGTGATCACCCGTACCGTCGCCTCGTGGGCGTGGTTCCAGTGCTTGCCCGGGGCGATCTCGGCGAAGGCCGCTTCCTGGGCCTTGAGCACCAGTTCGTAGATTGCCTTCTGCTCCGCCGAGAACACGCCGCTGACCGGGAAGGTGCGGGTGATGTCGCTGGCGTAGCAGTCGATCTCGCAACCGGCGTCGATCAGCACCAGGTCGCCGTCCTTCAACGGCGCGTCGTTCTGCTGGTAGTGGAGGATGCAGCTGTTGCGCCCGGCGGCGACGATCGAGCCGTAGGCCGGCATCTTCGCCCCGCCCTTGCGGAACTCGTAGTCCAGCTCGGCTTCCAGGCTGAATTCGTGCAGGCCGGCGCGGCAGGCCTGCATGGCCCGCACGTGGGCCCGCGCGGAAATCGCCGCGGCCTCGCGCATCACCTTCACTTCCGCCGCCGATTTATACAGGCGCATGTCGTGCAGCAGATGATCCAGGGCAACGAATTCGTTCGGCGGCGACGCGCCCAGGCGCGCCTTGGAACGGATCACGTTGATCCACTCCATCAGCCGCCGGTCGAACTCGGCGTTGCTGCCCATGGCCGAGTAGACCCGGTCGCGGCCTTCGATCAGGCCGGGCAGGATGTCGTCGATATCGCTGATGGGGAAGGCGTCGTCGGCGCCGAAGTCGCGTACCGCGCCCTCCTGGCCGGCGCGCAGGCCGTCCCATTGCTCGCGCTCGGGGTTGCGCTCGCGGCAGAACAGCACGTACTCGCCATGCTCGCGCCCGGGAATCAGGGCGATCACCGCCTCGGGCTCGGGGAAGCCGCTGAGGTACTGGAAGTCGCTGTCCTGGCGATACACGTGCTCGACGTCACGGTTGCGAATGGCAACCGCCGCCGCCGGCAGGATGGCGATGCTGTTGGGTTCCATCTGCGCCATCAGCGCCTTGCGGCGCTTGGCGTATTCCGCTTTCGGGATATGGGTGACTGCCACGGGGAACCCCTGTTCGGCCTCAGTGCAAGGAAGGTTTGGCGGCGGCGGCGACCGGCTTGGCCAGCTCCGTGTAGAGCAGCAGCGGCGCAACGCGCAGGTACTCCATCACTTCCATATAGTCGCTTTCACCGTCTTCGGATTCTTCCAGGGCGTCCTGGACTTGCGAAATGGCGGTGAGGTCCTGCAGGACTTCGTTGACTTCGCTGCTCAGGTCCTTGCCGCCGGCGTTCAGGCCGAAACCGCTGAGGAAGCCCTGGCACCACTGGCCCAGGGCCGCGGCGCGCTCGGTCAGGGGCTGCTCGTCGCCCGGCAGGAGCAGGACGATGGTGATATCTTCGCCGGTCAGTTCGGCCTTGACCATTTCCTGGAGACCGATCAAAGCGTTGCGCACGTTGTCTACCGGTTCGCTTTCGAGCAACTGGGCGGCATCGGCCAGCCAGCTGTCGACGTCGAAACCGGCGCCGGCGCAGCTGCGGCCCAGCAACAGGCCGTGCAGTTCAGCGGGGGAAACAGGATGGCCGTTGCTGCTGAGCAGGGAGGCGAAGGCGGTGTACGGCGAATTGGTAGTAGGCATGGGCAACTAGGCGCCAGACGGCGCAATGACTAGAATGAAGGCCTTGTATCCTAGCACCGGCAGGCGCGCCAAGACCATCGACGCGGGCAATTACGCGGGTGCCGGACGCAGGATTCCGGGTCGGACCGAACCGAGTGGCGAGCAATGCAAGAAGACGAGCTGCAAACGCTGAAGAGCCGGCTCGAACTGCTGATCGAGCGGGTCGAGCAACTAAAACGGCAAAATGCACTCCTATCCGTGCAGGAAAAATCCTGGCGCGAGGAGCGTGCCCACCTCATCGAAAAAAACGAAATCGCGCGACAGAAAGTCGAATCGATGATTTCGCGGCTCAAGGCCCTGGAGCAAGACTCATGAGTTCACCGAACAACGTCACCGTGCAGATCCTCGACAAGGAGTATTCGATCATCTGCCCGCCGGAAGAGCGCAGCAACCTGATCAGCGCAGCCCGCTACCTGGACGGCAAGATGCGCGAGATCCGCAGCAGCGGCAAGGTGATCGGTGCCGACCGCATCGCGGTGATGGCGGCGCTGAACATCACCCACGACCTGCTGCACAACCAGGAGCGCCCGGACGCCCAGGCCGGTGGCGCCACCCGCGAGCAGGTGCGCGACCTGCTGGAGCGCGTGGACCAGGCCTTGGCCGACGACGCGGATACAAAAGGCAACTAAGTTTCTGTATACTCCGCCCCACTCCCTGGAGTGCTTGCCAGTCGGTCATGTCCCTGAGCCGATACGCACAACCACGGGGGTTGCACGTTGGGGCCGGTGTGCATGTCCGCTTGACGGAAAGCCTTAACGCCCCCTGCAATCTCCACCTTGAACTTTCGGGTTCAAGGGCTACACCGACAGCGGTTCGTCGGGGAGCCTGTTTCTCATTGTTCGCGCCCTCTTCCTGCCGCGCGAGCATCCGCAACGTCACACCGTGACGTCTGCCCAAGGGACCGTCCGTGCCATGACCGACACCGCGTCGCTGACCCGCCCCCAACTTCGCCGCCTGCTCCGAGACGCCCGTCGCGCCCTGACGCCGGCCGAGCAGCGGCGTGCCGCCCGCGGCCTGTACCGCCAGCTGGCGCAGCATCCGCTGTTCCGCCGCGCGAAGCACATCGCCCTGTACCTGCCCAACGACAGCGAGATCGACCCGCGCCTGCTCCTGCGCGAGGCCCAGCGCCGTGGCAAGTTCACCTACCTGCCGGTGCTGCATGCCTGGCCGCGGACCAAGATGGCCTTCCAGCGCTTCGAGCATGGGGAAAAGCTGCGGCCCAACCGCTTCCGCATTCCCGAGCCGACCATCAGCCTGGCGCGGCAACGACCGATCTGGGCGCTGGACCTGATCCTGCTGCCGCTGGTGGGATTCGACGAGACGGGTGGGCGCCTGGGCATGGGCGGTGGTTTCTACGATCGCAGCCTGGCCTACCAGGGCCGCCGCAAGGCGTGGAAGAAACCGCTGCTACTGGGATTGGCGCACGAGTGTCAGAAGGTGGAGCGACTGGCACAGGCCAGTTGGGACGTTCCCCTACAGGGAACCGTATCGGACAGAAGCTGGTACCTGGCGCGCTGAAGACAGCGGCCGGCTCAACGCTGGGCCTGGGCTTGTGCGGGGGTTACCGGCATCTGGTACGCGGCGTCGGCATTGCGCTCCCACAGGCTCTGGGCGTAACCGGTGGTGACCACGCCAAGACCGAACACAAAGACCAGTACCCAGAACAAATCCGGTTTGCGATTCATCGATTGCCCCCCTAAGGCAAACTCATCACGATGTCCGCGACGGTTCTTTTTATAGGCCGTGCAGCAGCGTCAAGCTAAAAATTTGGCGCATTTTCCGACAACATTCGTCCGCACGCAAACCTTGACGTCAGCCAGTCGTCGGTTTGATGCAACAGGTTGTTTCAGAACTATGAAGGAGCTGAACCCATGGCCTATTGGCTGATGAAGTCCGAACCCGACGAGCTGTCCATCGAGGATCTGGCCCGCCTCGGCGAGGCGCGCTGGGATGGCGTGCGCAATTATCAGGCGCGCAATTTCATGCGTGCGATGGCGGTCGGCGACGAGTTCTTCTTCTATCACTCCAGCTGCCCCGAGCCGGGCATCGCCGGTATCGCGCGGATCAGCAATGCTGCCTATCCCGACCCGACCGCGCTGGACCCGCAAAGCCACTACCACGACCCCAAGGCCAACGCCGAGAAGAACCCGTGGAGCGCGGTGGACGTGGCCCATGTGGAAACCTTCCGCAAGGTCCTCGGCCTGGGCTACCTGAAGCAGCAGACGGCGCTTGCCGAGCTGCCGCTGGTGCAGAAAGGCAGTCGCCTGTCGGTGATGCCGGTCACGGCCGAGCAATGGGCGGCGATCCTCGCCCTGCGCTGATTACTGGACGATCAGGTTGTTGAAGAGCAGGTCTTCGACGACCGGACGGCCTTCTTCGTTTTCCAGCACCTGCTGGACCTGCTTGAGGGCTTCCTGGCGCAGCTTTTCCTTGGCCTCGACGTTGCTCATGGCGTCCAGGGTCTGCTGGGTGAACAGCGCCACCAGCTGGTTGCGGATCAGCGGTTCGTGGTGCTTGACCGCGGTGGCATCGGCATCGCCAGTCACCTTCAGCGCCACGTCGGCCTTGTACACCCGCAGGCGCGGGCTGCCATCGAGGGCGTAGTTGCCAACGAAAGGCGGGGTCAGGCTGATATAGGACACCTTGGGTGCCGCGCCTTCCTTTTCTTCTTCGGCCATTGCCGCCGCTGGCAGCATCAGTGCCAGTACCACCAGGATCCACGCTTTCACGAACTCACTCCTCGAAACGATTGGTCGCCAGCATACCCAGCGCGCCCTGCAAACCCAAGTCCGGGCTCGCTTATGCCGGCCTATTCAGGCCAGGCCATGCTCGTTGACCCGGCACTTCGCACACCTACACTTATCGGCCACCACCCGCAAAGGAATAGTCCCGATGAAAGCCGTGTTGTGCAAAGCCCATGGTCCGGCCCGCGACCTGGTGCTGGAAGACGTCGCCAGCCCGACGCCAAAGAAGAACGAGATCCTCCTGGACGTGCATGCGGCCAGCGTCAACTTCCCCGACACCCTGATCATCGAGGGCAAGTACCAGTTCCAGCCGCCGCTGCCGTTTTCGCCGGGCGGCGAGGCGGCCGGGGTGGTCGCGGTGGCAGGCGAGAACGCCGGCGCGTTCAAGGTCGGTGACCGGGTCATGGCCCTGACCGGCTGGGGCAGCTTCGCCGAGCAGGTGGCGGTGCCGGGCTACAACGTCATGCCGATCCCGGAAGGCATGGACTTCGTCACCGCCTCGGCCTTCGGCATGACCTACGGCACCTCGATGCACGCGCTGACCCAGCGCGGCCAGTTGCGGGCGGGCGAAACCCTGCTGGTGCTGGGCGCATCCGGCGGTGTCGGCCTGGCGGCCGTGGAGATCGGCAAGGCCATGGGGGCGAAGGTGATCGCGGCGGCCAGCAGCGCGGAGAAACTGGAAACCGCGCGCGCGGCGGGTGCGGATGAGCTGATCGACTACAGCCAGGCCAGCCTGAAGGACGAGATCAAGCGCCTGACCGGCGGCAAGGGCGTCGACGTGATCTACGACCCGGTCGGCGGCGACCTGTTCGACCAGTCCGTGCGCGGGCTGGCGTGGAACGGGCGGTTGCTGGTGGTGGGTTTTGCCAGCGGGCGGATCCCGGAGCTGCCGGCGAACCTGGTGCTGCTCAAGGGCGCGGCGGTACTCGGGGTGTTCTGGGGCTCGTTCGCGCAGCGGCAGCCGGCGGACAATGCGGCGAACTTC
This sequence comes from Paucimonas sp., assembly GCA_031253995.1. Classification (GTDB taxonomy): domain Bacteria; phylum Pseudomonadota; class Gammaproteobacteria; order Pseudomonadales; family Pseudomonadaceae; genus Aquipseudomonas. The sequence continues at coordinate 35,965 of JAIRVG010000063.1, forward strand.
AGGCAGTTGTTTGCCTGGTTTGCCGAGGGGAAACTGAAGCCGTTGGTGTCGAGAACCTATCCACTGGCGGAGGCTGGGGAGGCGATCGAGCAGTTGGCCAGCCGGAAGGCGGTGGGCAAGTTGGTGGTGAAAGTGAGGTAAGCCTCAAGGGCCTCATCGCTGGCAAGCCAGTGGTGAGGCCCTCGACAACACACTCAATTCCCCTGCTGGGAATGGCAGCGACGGTACCGCGCCTCCAGGTTCCGGTCCGGCATCGCATGGGTGCGCAACGCTTCCAGGGTCTGCTCCACATACTCCCGGGTCGTGCCATAGCGCCCCTTGGCGCTGGCGAAGATATGACTGAGCAGGCTGTCCGGCAGGTTCCCCGCATAGCACGGCAGATGCCGCTCCAGCACGAAGCCCAGCGCCTGCACCTTGCTGCCATCCTCCAGCCGGCAATTCAGCCAGTGCGGGCGATAGGCCGGATACGGCATCTCCCGCTGCCACAGCGCCAGCAACGAGTCCTGCAGGGTTTCCTCCGGCAGGCGATAGGCAAACCCGCTGCACGAGCCACCACGGTCCAGGCCGAACACCAATCCCGGACACTCCGGCGTGCCGCGATGCTCATGGGACCAGAGATACAAGCCACGGTGATAACCATGCACCCGCCCACGACGTCGCTCGGTGGACTGGCACTCCGGCCGCCAGATCAACGAACCGTAGGCGAACAGCCAGACAGGGCCACCCTTATGCAAGGCCATGGTAATGCGCATGGATTCAAGAAGTTGTTCCCGGGACAATTGCTGTCCGAAATCAAGTACCGGGGGATAAGGTGCTGGTTCAAGTACCGACATAGCCGCCGCCAAAGATCCTCGTGAAATACCGAAGTACCTCACTATAAAGCCAACCCGCTCGATGAACACTTACCGTACGGCAGATAGCAGTGCGTTCACAAGTCCCGTTGCGCTTGAAGCCCCTGTTCTCAGGGCGTTTCGGAAAATTTGACTGTACTCTTGCAAGTGTAGCGATACTTTTTCGCACCGCCCGCAACAATTAAAAGCAAGGCCTGCTTATAAGCTTTACTTGCGCAGTTGGTTATTTAAACCGGCGCGCCATTGCGGCGCGCCTTATTACCGAAGTTACCCGCGTGGTGCATAAGCGAATACATCGGCGCGCATCTGGTGCGCGTCCATGCCCGCCTCGACCAGGGCGTCGAGGGTGGCATAGACCATGTTCGGCGAGCCGCTGGCGTAGACGTGGACCGGCGACAGGTCCTCGATATCCTCGCAAACCGCCTCGTGCAACAGGCCGCAACGCCCCGCCCAGCCGCACTGGTCACTGACCACCTGGTGCAGGAACAGGTTGGGCAACTGCTGCCACTGCGCCCATTCCTCGACCTCGTAGAAGTCTTCGGGACGGCGCACGCCCCAGTACAGGTGCACCGGATGCTCGAAACCGCGCACCCGGCAGTGCTCGATCAGGCTGTGCATCTGCGCCATGCCGGTGCCGGCGGCGATCAGCACCAGCGGACCATCGGGCAGTTCTGCCAGGTGGGTATCACCAAAGGGCATCTCGATCCGGGCCATGCCGTTGCGCTGGAGCTGAGCGATCAGGTCCACCGCGCTTTTCTCGCGGGCCAGCACATGCAACTCCAGGTCGCGGCCGCGATGGGGCGCCGACGCCAGGGAGAAGGCGGCCTTGTCGCCACCCTCGCGCTCGATCAGCACGTATTGCCCGGCGTGGTAGCGCGGCGCCTTGCCGGCCGGGGCGCGCAGGCGCACGCGCCAGACATCGCCACCGACCTCGCGGCATTCGCTGACCTGGCAGGCCAGCGTGCGCACCGGCAACTCGCCCAGGGCCAGCACGCCGTCCCACAGCAGCACGCAGTCTTCCAGCGGCTCGGCAATGCAGGTGAACAGCTCACCGTGATCACGCACCTCACCGTTCTGGCGCACGCTGCCTTCCACCAGCAGCGCCGCGCAGACGTGACAGTTGCCGTTGCGGCAGCTCTGCGGGCAGTCGTAGCCCAGGCGCTGCGCCGCTTCCAGAATCCGCTCGCCGGGGTTGAGGGTCATCACCGCCCCGGACGGCTGCAAGGTCACCTGCATCACTCTATTCCCAACTGGTTCCACAGCTCATCGATCCGCTTGGTGACGGCTTCGTCCTTGACGATGACCCGGCCCCACTCGCGGGTGGTCTCGCCCGGCCACTTGTTGGTGGCGTCCAGGCCCATCTTCGAGCCGAGGCCGGAGACCGGCGAGGCGAAGTCCAGGTAGTCGATCGGCGTGTTTTCGATCATCACCGTGTCGCGCTTGGGGTCCATGCGCGTGGTGATGGCCCAGATCACGTCGTTCCAGTCCCGCGCGTTGACATCGTCGTCGGTGACGATAACGAACTTGGTGTACATGAACTGTCGCAGGAACGACCACACACCCAGCATTACGCGCTTGGCGTGGCCCGGGTACTGCTTCTTCATGGTCACCACCGCCATGCGGTACGAGCAGCCTTCCGGCGGCAGGTAGAAGTCGGTGATCTCGGGGAACTGCTTCTGCAGGATCGGCACGAACACTTCGTTCAATGCCACGCCGAGGATCGCCGGCTCATCCGGCGGCCGGCCGGTGTAGGTGCTGTGGTAGATCGGCTTGGTGCGATGGGTGATGCGCTCGATGGTGAACACCGGGAAGCTGTCGACTTCGTTGTAGTAGCCGGTGTGGTCGCCATACGGGCCTTCCGGCGCGGTCTCGCCCGGATGGATCACGCCTTCGAGGATGATTTCGGCGGTGGCCGGGACCTGCAGGTCGCTGCCACGGCATTTCACCAGCTCGGTGCGGTTGCCCCGCAGCAGGCCGGCGAAGGCGTATTCGGAAAGGGTGTCCGGCACCGGGGTAACGGCGCCGAGGATGGTCGCCGGGTCGGCGCCCAGGGCCACGGCCACCGGGAACGGCTTGCCGGGGTTCTTCTCGCACCATTCGCGGTAGTCCAGGGCGCCGCCGCGGTGGCTCAGCCAGCGCATGATCACCTTGTTGCGGCCGATCACCTGCTGGCGATAGATGCCGAGGTTCTGCCGTTCCTTGTTCGGCCCGCGGGTGACGGTCAGGCCCCAGGTGATCAGCGGCGCGACGTCGCCCGGCCAGCAATGCTGGATCGGCAGCATGGCCAGGTCGACATCCTCGCCCTCGATGACCACTTCATGGCACGGCGCGTCCTTGACCACCTTCGGCGCCATGGACACGACCTTCTTGAAGATCGGCAGTTTCGACCAGGCGTCCTTCAGACCCTTCGGCGGCTCCGGCTCCTTGAGGAAGGCCAGCAGCTTGCCGATCTCGCGCAGTTCGCTGACCGACTCGGCGCCCATGCCCATGGCCACCCGCTCCGGGGTGCCGAACAGGTTGCCCAGGACAGGGATGTCGTAGCCGGTGGGACGTTCGAACAACAGTGCCGGCCCCTTGGCCCGCAGTGTGCGGTCGCAGACTTCAGTCATTTCCAGGACCGGCGAAATGGGGACCTGGATGCGCTTGAGTTCGTTGCGCTGTTCCAGGCCACGGATAAAGTCGCGCAAATCGCGATACTGCATGCGTGAGCCTCGTGTTGGCCGTATCGGTCGGGGTTGGCAGTGTAGCGCCGAACCGGGCCGGTCAGAATAGTCTGAAAGACAGATAGCAAAAAGCCGGGTTTCCCCGGCTCTTGCGTGTGGCGAGTGCTTACTTGCGCTTCATCGACAGGAAGAACTCGTCGTTGGTCTTGGTCTGCTTGAGCTTGTCGACCAGGAACTCGATGGCGGCGATCTCGTCCATCGGGTGCAGCAGCTTGCGCAGGATCCACATGCGCTGCAGTTCGTCGTCGGCGGTCAGCAGCTCTTCGCGACGGGTACCGGAACGGTTGATGTTGATGGCCGGGAAGACGCGCTTCTCGGCGATGCGACGGTCCAGGGGCAGCTCCATGTTGCCGGTACCCTTGAACTCTTCGTAGATCACTTCGTCCCTCTTCGAGCCGGTTTCCACCAGCGCGGTGGCGATGATGGTCAGCGAACCGCCTTCCTCGATGTTACGCGCGGCACCGAAGAAACGCTTCGGCTTCTCCAGGGCGTGGGCGTCGACACCACCGGTCAGGACCTTGCCGGAGCTCGGGATCACGGTGTTGTAGGCACGGGCCAGACGGGTGATGGAGTCGAGCAGGATGACCACGTCCTTCTTGTGCTCGACCAGGCGCTTGGCCTTCTCGATGACCATCTCGGCCACTTGCACGTGACGGGTCGGTGGCTCGTCGAAGGTGGAGGCGACCACTTCGCCGCGCACGGTGCGCTGCATCTCGGTCACTTCTTCCGGGCGCTCGTCGATCAGCAGGACGATCAGGTGGCACTCGGGGTTGTTGCGAGTGATGTTCGCCGCGATGTTCTGCAGCATGATGGTCTTGCCCGCTTTCGGCGGGGCGACGATCAGGCCGCGCTGGCCCTTGCCGATCGGGGCGCAGAGGTCGATCACGCGACCGGTGAGGTCTTCGGTGGAGCCGTTGCCGGCTTCCATCTTCAGGCGCTCGTTGGGGAACAGCGGCGTCAGGTTCTCGAACAGGATCTTGTTCTTCGCGTTTTCCGGACGGTCGAAGTTGATGGTGTCGACCTTCAGCAGTGCGAAGTAACGCTCGCCCTCTTTCGGCGGCCGGATCTTGCCGACGATGGTGTCGCCGGTGCGCAGGTTGAAGCGACGGATCTGGCTTGGCGAGACGTAGATGTCGTCAGGGCCGGCCAGGTAGGAGGAATCCGCCGAACGCAGGAAGCCGAAACCGTCCTGGAGAATCTCCAGCACGCCGTCACCGGAAATTTCCTCGCCGCTTTTGGCGTGCTTTTTCAGCAGGGAGAAAATCACATCCTGCTTGCGCGAACGGGCCATATTTTCTATGCCCATCTGTTCGGCCATTTCGAGCAGATCGGTAATCGGCTTTTGCTTGAGTTCAGTCAGGTTCATAAGGGGAATGGAGTAATCATGTAAGAAGGGAGAGATTAAGCATCTGGCTTAATGAAGCCGCGCCGCGGAAGGCGAAAGATCGCGTACTGAATTCGAATTGGAATGCGGCGACGGGCGTGCAGGGGGCACTGGAGAATCAGTGCGAGGCCGAATGTAACACCTGCTTTTTCTGGCGTCTAGTCACCAGAAAGAGAAAAGCCCCGACAAATGCGGGGCTTTTTCGAGGCTCAGATATGAGCGTCGAGGAAGGCTGCCAACTGGGATTTCGACAGCGCGCCAACCTTGGTGGCCTCGACGTTGCCGTTCTTGAACAGCATCAGCGTCGGAATGCCACGCACGCCGAAACGGGTCGGAGTGGTAGGGTTTTCGTCGATGTTCAGCTTGGCGATGGTCAGTTTGCCTTCATAGGTTTCGGCGATGTCGTCCAGGACCGGAGCGATCATCTTGCACGGACCGCACCACTCGGCCCAGTAGTCCACCAGCACGGGGCCTTCGGCCTGCAGTACTTCGGCCTCGAAGGAATCGTCGCTGACGTATTTGATAAGAGTGCTCATGGAAATCTCCAAGGTCGGAAGCAAAAAACGTCGCCCATCATAGCCGCCCTGTCTGTCGACAGGAAGTCGCAACCGATTGAGTCTATCTATGATAGATGATGAATCGGCGTATCGACTGTCACACAAAAGCCACAATTCCTACGCGAAACTGCGCCACATCAAACCCTGGACAGCCCCGCGTTGGCGTAATCCGACTATCGTGGCAGGATTGCCAGGTTAACGACCGAGAAGCCACTACCATGCCCCAATCCTCCGCCAAGAACCTGTCCCTGATCGCCGCCATCGACCTGGGCTCCAACAGCTTCCACATGGTTGTTGCCAAGGCCCATCACAGCGAGATCCGCATCCTTGAGCGCAATGGCGAGAAGGTTCAACTGGCGGCCGGCATCAACGAAGAGCGCCAGCTCAGCGAAGAATCCATGCAGCGCGGCCTCGACTGCCTGAAGCGGTTCTCCCAGTTGATCAACGGCATGCCAGCGGGCTCGGTGCGCATCGTCGGCACCAACGCCCTGCGCGAAGCGCGCAACCGCGGCGAATTCATCCGCCGCGCCGAAGAAATCCTCGGCCATCCGGTGGAAGTCATTTCCGGCCGCGAAGAGGCCCGCCTCATCTACCTGGGCGTGTCCCACACCCTCGCCGACACCCCGGGCAAGCGCCTGGTGGCCGATATCGGCGGCGGCAGTACCGAATTCATCATCGGCCAGCGCTTCGAGCCGCTGCTGCGCGAGAGCCTGCAGATGGGCTGCGTCAGCTTCACCCAGCGCTATTTCCGCGATGGCAAGATCACCCCGGCACGCTACGCCCAGGCCTACACCGCGGCGCGCCTGGAACTGATGAGCATCGAGACCGCCCTGCACCGCCTGAGCTGGGACGAGGCCATCGGTTCGTCCGGCACCATCCGCGCCATCGGCTCGGCGATCAAGGCCGGTGGCCTGGGCAACGGCGAGGTCAACGCCGAAGGCCTGGCCTGGGTCAAGCGCAAGCTGTTCAAGCTGGGCGAGACCGACAAGATCGACTTCGATGGCGTCAAACCCGACCGCCGGGCAATCTTCCCGGCAGGCCTGGCGATCCTGGAAGCCATCTTCGACGCTCTCGAACTGCAACGCATGGATCATTGCGACGGTGCCCTGCGCGAAGGCGTGCTGTTCGACCTTCTCGGCCGCCATCAGCACGAGGACGTGCGCGAGCGCACCCTGACCTCGCTGATGGAGCGCTACCACGTCGACCAGGGCCAGGCCGCGCGGGTCGAGCGCAAGGCGCTGCATGCCTTCGACCAGGTGGCCAAGGCGTGGGATCTCGAAGAAGGAATCTGGCGTGAACTGCTGGGCTGGGCGGCCAAGGTGCATGAAGTGGGCCTGGACATCGCCCACTACCACTACCACAAGCACGGCGCCTACCTGATCGAACACTCCGACCTGGCCGGCTTCTCCCGCGAGGACCAGCAGATGCTTGCCCTGCTGGTACGCGGCCATCGCCGCAACATTCCCAAGGACAAGTTCGCCGAGTTCGGCGACGAAGGCGTGAAGCTGATCCGCCTGTGCGTATTGCTGCGCTTCGCCATCCTGTTCCACCACATCCGTGGCACCCAGCAGATGCCGAAGGTGGAACTCTACGCCAGCGGCGACAGCCTGGCAGTCGCCTTCCCGGATGGCTGGCTGCAGGAAAACCAGCTGACCCGGGCCGACTTCGACCAGGAAGCCGAGTGGCTGGCCCGGGTCGGTTTCATCCTCAGCGTACGATAAGCACCGGGTTGCTCAGGCGCTCCAGCAGGGTCGCCTGGGCACTGCGCGGGTTCTGGTTGCCGGTCGGCGTGCTGCGCACGTAGCGGCCGTCCGGTTGCAGGATCCACGCGTGGGTGTTGTCGGTCAGGTAGCCTTCCAGCTCCTTTTTCACCCGCAGCAGCAGCTTCTTGCCTTCCACCGGGAAGCAGGTCTCGACGCGCTTGTCGAGGTTGCGCTCCATCCAGTCGGCACTGGACAGGAAGATCTGCTCTTCACCGCCATTGAGGAAGTAGAACACCCGGGTGTGCTCCAGGAAGCGGCCGATGATCGAGCGCACCTGGATGTTGTGCGACACCCCGGCGATACCCGGACGCAGGCAGCACATGCCACGCACCACGAGGTCGATGCGCACGCCGGACTGGCTGGCCTTGTACAGCGCGCGGATGATCTTGGCATCGGTCAGCGAGTTGAACTTGGCGATGATGTGCGCAGGCTTGCCTTCCAGGGCGAACTGGGTTTCCCGGGCGATCATGTCGAGCATGCCTTTCTTCAGGGTGAAAGGCGCGTGCAGCAGCTTCTTCATGCGCAGGGTCTTGCCCATGCCGATCAGCTGGCTGAACAGCTTGCCGACGTCCTCGCACAGGGCGTCGTCGGAGGTCAGCAGGCTGTAGTCGGTGTACAGGCGGGCGTTGCCGGCGTGGTAGTTGCCGGTACCCAGGTGCGCGTAGCGGACGATCTCGCCAGCTTCGCGACGCAGGATCAGCATCATCTTGGCGTGGGTCTTGAAGCCGACCACACCGTAGATCACCACCGCACCGGCGGCCTGCAGGCGGCTGGCCATGGCCAGGTTGGACTCTTCGTCGAAGCGCGCGCGCAGTTCGATGACCGCGGTGACTTCCTTGCCGTTACGCGCGGCGTCCACCAGCGCATCGACGATTTCCGAGTTGGCACCACTGCGGTACAGGGTCTGGCGCACGGCGAGGACGTGGGGATCCTTGGCCGCCTGGCGCAGCATGTCCACCACCGGGGTGAAGGATTCGAACGGGTGCATCAGCAGGATGTCCTGCTTGCTCACCACGCTGAAGATGTTCTCGCTGTTCTGCAACAGCTTGGGGATCGCCGGGGTGAACGGCGTGTATTGCAGCTCCGGGTGGCTGTCCAGGCCGGTGATGCTGAACAGGCGGGTCAGGTTGACCGGACCGTTGACCTGGTACAGCTCGCTCTCGCTCAGGCTGAACTGCTTGAGCAGGTAGTCGGACAGGTGTTTCGGGCAGGTGTCGGCGACTTCCAGGCGCACCGCGTCACCGTAGCGACGGGAGAACAGCTCGCCGCGCAGAGCACGGGCCAGGTCTTCGACGTCCTCGGAGTCCAGCGCCAGGTCGGCGTTTCGGGTCAGGCGGAACTGGTAGCAGCCCTTGACCTTCATGCCCTGGAACAGGTCGTCGGCGTGGGCGTGGATCATCGACGAGAGGAACACGTAGTTGTCGCCAGGACCACCGACTTCCTCCGGCACGCGGATGATCCGCGGCAGCAGGCGCGGGGCCGGGATGATCGCCAGGCCAGAGTCGCGACCGAAGGCATCGACACCCTCCAGCTCGACGATGAAGTTCAGGCTCTTGTTCACCAGCAGCGGGAACGGGTGGGTCGGATCGAGGCCGATCGGGGTGATGATCGGGGCGATCTCGTCGCGGAAGAAGCGACGGACCCAGGTCTTGAGCTTGACCGTCCAGTGGCGACGGCGGATGAAGCGGATCTGGTGCTTTTCCAGCTCCGGCAGCAGCACGTCGTTGAGGATCGCGTACTGGCGGTGCACTTCGCTGTGCACCAGGTCGCTGATGCGGGCCAGGGCCTGGTGCGGCTGCAGGCCGTCGGCGCCGGCCTGCTCACGGGCGAAGGTGATCTGTTTCTTCAGGCCCGCAACACGAATCTCGAAGAACTCGTCCAGGTTGCTGGAGAAGATCAGCAGGAATTTCAGCCGCTCCAGCAAGGGGTAGGACTCATCCAGCGCCTGTTCCAGCACGCGGATGTTGAACTGCAGCTGCGACAGCTCGCGATGGATGTACAGGCTGCTGTCATCCAGCCCCGGCAGGGCGACGGCCGGAACCGGTGCGACCGCAGGCGCTTCCGCCGACGGTGCCGGGACCACTTCGGGCTCCGGCGGGGTTTCCAGCATCGGCTCGGGTGCGGCCGGTACTTCCTTGACGTCCTTCACAGCGGCTTCGATCAGTGCTTCGTTATTCATATTGCGTTCCTGAAGGGCGTTACTGCCCTCTCATCAATTGTGCGGCACGTACGGCGAAATACGTGAGGATGCCGTCGGCGCCCGCCCGCTTGAAGGCGGTGAGCGATTCGAGAATGACGCCCTCGGAGAGCCAGCCATTCTGGATCGCGGCCATGTGCATCGCGTATTCGCCACTGACCTGGTAAACGAAGGTCGGTACCTTGAACTCGTCCTTGACCCGCTGAAGGATATCCAGATACGGCATGCCTGGCTTGACCATGACCATATCGGCGCCTTCGGAGAGGTCGGCCGCCACTTCATGCAGCGCCTCGTTGGTGTTGGCCGGATCCATCTGGTAGGAAGCCTTGTTGGCCTTGCCCAGATTGAGCGCCGAGCCGACCGCATCGCGGAACGGACCATAATAGGCGCTGGCGTACTTGGCCGAGTAGGCCATGATGCGGACATTCACGTGGCCGGCCAGTTCCAGCGCTTCGCGGATGGCCTGGATGCGTCCGTCCATCATGTCCGAAGGCGCCACCACCTGGGCGCCGGCCTCGGCATGGGACAGGGCCTGGCGGACCAGGGCGTCGACGGTGATGTCGTTCTGGACGTAACCCTCTTCGTCGAGGATGCCGTCCTGGCCGTGGGTGGTGAACGGGTCGAGGGCGACGTCGGTGATCACGCCCAGCTCCGGGAAACGGGCACGCAGCGCGCGGGTGGCGCGCTGGGCGATGCCGTCCGGGTTCCAGGCTTCGGCGCCATCGAGGGATTTCTTCTCGGCCGGGGTGACCGGGAACAGCGCCAGGGCCGGAATGCCCAGGTCGACCCACTCGGCTGCCGCTTCCAGCAGCAGGTCGATGCTCAGGCGCTCGACGCCCGGCATGGAGGCAACTTCCTCGCGGCGATTTTCGCCATCGAGGACGAAGACCGGCAGGATCAGGTCGTCGACGGTCAGGACATTCTCACGAACCAGACGACGGGAAAAATCGTCGCGGCGGTTGCGACGCAGGCGGGTAGCGGGGAACAGGCGATTGGCAGGGGTAAAGCTCACGGCAGACTCCTGAGCCCGCGCGAACAGGCGGGCGCGACAGTTATAAGCGGCCATTATGACGCTTGTGTGACAGGCGGGGATAACCCTGCGACCTACAGACGCAGGCATTGTCCCCTGTAGGAATTGTTCACGTCGAGACACATTTGGACACTTTCCCAACCGCGCTCGAAGGGGTAGGCTGCGCGTTCATTTCGCCAGCATCCCGAAAATGCTTCAACAATTCCTGCAAGATTTTGGCTACTTTGCCCTCTTTCTAGGTACGTTCTTTGAAGGCGAGACCATCCTGGTGCTTGCCGGATTCCTGGCGTTCCGCGGATACATGGATATCAACCTGGTGGTGCTGGTTGCCTTCTTCGGCAGCTACGCCGGCGACCAGCTCTGGTACTTCATGGGCCGCCGCCATGGGCGCAAGTTGCTGGCGCGCAAGCCGCGCTGGCAGATGATGGGCGACCGCGCCCTGGAGCACGTGCGCCGTCATCCGGATATCTGGGTGCTGAGTTTCCGCTTCGTCTACGGCCTGCGCACGGTGATGCCGGTGGCCATCGGCCTGTCCGGCTATCCGCCGCGCCGCTACCTGCTGCTCAATGGTATCGGCGCGGCGATCTGGGCCCTGGCCCTCGGCGCCGCCGCCTATCACTTCGGCGCCATTCTCGAAGGCCTGCTGGGCAACGTGAAGAAATACGAGCTATGGGTGCTCGGCGGCCTGCTGGTGCTCGGCGGCTGCCTGTGGCTGCGCCGGCGCTTCAAGGCCGCGCGCATCGCCAGGCAGGAAGCGGCTGAAGTACAGGCCGGCAAGGCTGAGCAGACTGTAGGCGAGCAGCAAGACCCATCCGAGGGCGGTGACCGGCGCTAAGCCGGTCCACCCCGCCAACGCGAAAGCCGGCAGGCACAGCGCCAGCCGCAGCAACTCCAGGCGCATGGCCCAGGGACGGTTCTCCAGGGCCGTCCCCAGCACGAACAAGCCAAACCCCATCACCAGCGCACCGAGCAGCAAGGCCGGCTGCGGCAATTGCGCGCCCGCATTCATCAGGTAACTGCCCAGCGCCACGTACACGGCGAACTGCAGCACCACGTAGACCTGCCGCGGCCACGCCAGCGGCACCTCGAACTTGCGGAAACCGGCCAGGTCCTGCTTGGCCTGTGGATAGCGCCGCGCCACATCCTCCGGGCGCCAGCCGGTGGGCATGAACCAGATACGCAGCTTGTCCTGCCAGCGCTCCGCGCGCCGCGCATCGCTCCACAGCTGGGCGTAGAACTGCAGGTTGGCCCACAGCGGGTTCCAGCTGGCCAGCGGCGTGGTCACCCCGAAAATCACCGGTTCGGCATCATCCTCGGGCTGGAAGGTGCCGAACAGGCGGTCCCAGATAATGAACACCCCGCCATAGTTGCGATCCAAGTACAGAGGATTCTGCGCATGGTGGACGCGATGATTGGACGGCGTGACGAACAGCCATTCGTACCAGCCCAGCTTGGGAATATGCCGGGTGTGCACCCAGAACTGGTACAGCAGGTTCAGCGCGCCGACACTGACGAACACCAGCAGCGGCACGCCCAGCACCGCCAGCGGCAGGTAGAAGATCCACGACAGGAGAAAGCCGGTGCTGGTCTGGCGCAGGGCGGTGGAGAGGTTGTAGTCCTCGCTCTGGTGATGCACCGAATGGGCGGCCCAGAGGATGTTGCGCTCATGACCGAAGCGGTGCAGCCAGTAGTAGCAGAAGTCGTAGGCGACGAACGCGCCTACCCACACCCACCAGGCCTCGGCGGGCAGCTGGAACAGCGCCAGGTGCTCCACGGCGACGGCATAGGTCACCAGGCCCACGCCCTTGGTCAGCAAGCCGAACGTCGTGGACAGCACCCCGGCACTCAGGCTGTTGACCGTGTCGGCCACGCGGTAGTTACGCGTGCCACGCCAGCGGTCGGCCAGCAGCTCCACCGCGATCAGTACGAAGAAAAACGGCACGGCATACAGGATGAAGTCCATGGCAGGTCCATTTTCAGGCAATGGATCAAGATTAGGCCTACAAAGCTGTAATCCCTATGGCGACAACTGCCAAACTAGACGACATTTAGCGCCTCGAAACGGGAGTAGGAAGCATGACTAAAAAAGTGGCTGTGATTCTTTCGGGCTGCGGCGTCTACGACGGCGCGGAAATCCACGAGAGCGTGATCACCCTGCTGCGCCTCGACCAGCGTGGCGCCCAGGTGCAGTGCTTCGCGCCGAACATCGCGCAGATGCACGTGATCAACCACCTGACCGGCGAGGAAATGCCCGAATCGCGCAATGTGCTGGTGGAATCGGCGCGTATCGCCCGTGGCAACGTCAAGGACCTGGGCGAGGCTGATGTCGACGATTTCGACGCGCTGATCGTGCCGGGTGGCTTCGGTGCGGCGAAGAACCTGTCGAGCTTTGCCATCGATGGCCCGGGCTGCAGCGTGCACCCGGATGTCCTGGCGCTGGCCGAAGCCTTCGCCGAGGCGGGCAAGCCGGTCGGCCTGATCTGCATCTCGCCGGCCCTGGCGGCGAAGATCTACGGACCGGGCGTGGTCTGCACCATCGGCAACGACGCCGACACCAGCGCGGCCATCGTCAAGATGGGCGGCACCCATGAAGAGTGCGATGTGCATGACATCGTCGAGGATACCCAGCGCAAGCTGGTGAGTACGCCGGCGTACATGCTGGCGCAGTCGATCAGCGAGGCAGCGGGCGGCATCTACAAGCTGGTGGACCGGGTGCTGGAGCTGACCCACGAAGGCGAATAATCGACATCACGGCCGCCGCCTACCCACAGGGTGTGCGGCGGCCTTATGAATCGGGGAACTGCTTCACCAGCCGCGTCAGGATGCGGTCCAGCGCATTGGCAAACGCCTGCTTGTCCTTGTCCCCATAGGCCGCCTGCCCTCCCCCGACCTGCCCCTGCTCGCGCAGGTCAGTGAACAGGTTGCGCACCGCCAGCCGCTCACCCATGTTGCGCTCGTCGAACTCGCGCCCGCGCGGGTCCAGCGCCGCCACGCCCTTCTTGACCAGGCGGTCGGCCAGCGGCACATCGCTGCAGATCACCAGCTCCCCCGGCACCGCATGCTCCACCAGGTAATCATCGGCAGCATCCGGCCCACTGGGCACGACGATCAGCTTGACGATGGCGAACGGCGGCTTGGCCTGCGGCCCACCGGCCACCATGACCACTTCGAACTGACGCTTTAGAGCGAATTTGACCACCTGGTCCCTGGCCAGCTTCGGACAGGCATCGGCGTCGATCCAGACACGCATGAGGGAGTTATCCACAACGACTTGAAACGGGCGGGCAGTATCGCTGCTTGCCCGCCCCGCTTCAAATCAGGACGCCGCCACCCGACGGGAAGCCAGCCAGCTGCGCCCGTAGAGCACGGCGATGGCCAGCAGCGCAGCAGCCTGGGCGGACAGCGAGTAGAGGTCGGCGTGGATACCCAGCCATTCGAACTCGAAGAACGGCACCGGGTGCGTGCCGAAGATCCCGGCTTCCTGCAGCGCCTTGACGCCGTGGCCGGCGAACACCACCGACAAGGCGCACAGCAGCGCCGCGTTGATGCTGAAGAACAGCGACAGCGGCAGCTTCGCCGAGCCGCGCAGGATCACCCAGGCCAGGCCCACCAGCAGCACCAGCGCGGTACCGCCACCGGCCAGCACCGCCTGGTGACCCGCAGGCCCTGCCTGCAGCCACAGGGTTTCGTAGAACAGGATGACCTCGAACAGCTCGCGGTACACCGAGAAGAACGCCAGCACGGCGAACCCGAAGCGACCGCCGCCGCCCACCAGGCTGCTCTTGATGTAGTCCTGCCATGCGGCGGCATGCCGGCGATCGTGCATCCACACGCCGAGCCAGAGCACCATCACGCAGGCGAACAGCGCCGTGCAGCCTTCCAGCAGCTCGCGCTGGGCACCGCCGACATCGATCACGTAGGCCGCCAGGCCCCAGGTGGCGAAGCCCGCCACCAGCGCCAGGCCCCAGCCGATATTGACGCTGCGCACCGCCGCCTGCTGGCCGGTGTTGCGCAGGAACGCGAGGATCGCCGCCAGCACCAGGATCGCCTCAAGGCCTTCGCGCAGCAGGATCAGCAGCCCGGACACGAAGCTCAGCGACCAGCTCAGGCCGTCGCCACCGAGCAGGCCGGCACACTCCTTGAGCTTGGCCTTGGCCAGGTCCAGCTTGCCTTGCACCTGCTCCAGCGGCAGGCCGTCCTGCAGCGACTGCCGGTAGGCCATCAGGGCCTTCTCGGTGTCCTTGCGCACGACGCTGTCGACATTGTCCAGGGAGCTTTCCACCAATTCGAAGCCTTCCAGGTAGGCCGCCACCGACAGGTCGTAGGCCTGCTCGTGGTCACCGTCCCGGTAGGCCGCCAGGCTCTTGTCGAGGGTGCTGCTGGTGTAGTCGAGCAGTTGGCCCGGTCCGCGCTGGACCTGCGGCGGCTTGGCCCGCTGGGCGCGGAACACCGGCACGGCATCAGGACCCTGACTGGCTTCCACCTCGGCAGGCGTCTGGCGGGCCAGGTCGCCGAGGCTGAAGGTCTTGTCGCCGGCGGCCTTGGCCGGGTCAGCGGTGAAACTGGCGATGTAGGTGGCCAGGTCCCAGCGCTGGCGCTCGTCGAGCTGGTCGGCGAAGGACGGCATGTCGGTGCCTTCGATGCCCAGGCCGAGGGTGTTGTAGAGGTCGTACAGGCTCAGGCGATCGAGCCGCGCGGTGTCGCGCAGGTTGGCCGGCGCCGGCTCCAGGCCGACGCCCGCAGGGCCGTCTCCGGCGCCGGCATCACCATGGCAGACCGAGCAATGTTGGGCGTACAGCGGCGCACCACGGACCGGATCGGGGGTGATCAGCGGTGCCAGGGCGACCTCATAGGCCAATGCCAGCTCGGCCCCCAGTTGCCGCGCCTGGCGACCCACGACCACGCCGTCCTGACGCGCATCGATGGCCTGGCGCAACGCCGTGATGCCCTCTTCCAGCGCTTTTCGCTGGGGCCGCTCGGGCAGGTCGGCGAGCAGGCCCTGAAGGGTGCCGACGAACTCCTGTTGTTCGCGGTATTCGGCGTCGTCGACAACCTTGCCCGACTCGACGGTCGCAGGGTAATCGGCACCGATATAGTCCAGCAGATGCAGGGCCTTTGCCGCTCCCTCGACAGGTTCGGCCAGCGCTGCGGCACTGCCAAGGGCCAGCACTGGCCACAGCAGCCAGGCGATCAAGCGGGAGGGGGAAATCATGGGACAGTCTCGGACGTCGGCGATGAGGCGAATATTGTTTACCGCCGCCCGGACAGGCTCAAGGCGAATCGTAAAAATTAGCAACAATTTCATTAATTGCCACTTTCATCACGCGGAAAAATACCGTTCGTCCAACACTTCGGGGATAATGGCACCCCTGATGGCACTCACTGGTTGTAACAACTCGGCGCGCCCGGTTCGCAGGGAAATCGCGCCTAATACGTCACGCCTTTCGATATAGCCATTCAGAATTTACGAACTGCCAATAATAACTTTTCGGACGCATCGATCCGGAAAGACACCGCCAACACTCAGGGAAGAAGTCATGAAATCCCGCGTCCTCACGCTCGCCACGCTGTTCGTGGCCACCCAACTGACCGGCTGCGCCGTCTTCCGCAGCTACGACAACGAACTCAAGGAAACCAACCAGCACCTGAGCACCGGCAATGTCGATGCCGCCCTCGCCGTGCTCGAAAAGAACAACAAGGGCGAGGACAAGGACCTCCTCTACTGGTTCGAGAAGGGCGAGCTGCTGCGCTCCAAGGGCGACCTCGCCGGTAGCCAGAGCGCCTGGCGCGAGGCCGACGGCATGGTCTTCAAGTGGGAAGAGTCGGTCAAGCTCGACACCGCCAAGTACCTCAGCCAGTTCGGCAGCTACCTGGTCAACGACAAGGTGCGCCGCTACGAAGGCTACGACTACGAAAAAGTCATGCTGACCACGCAGATGGCCCTCAACCTGCTGGCGCAGAACGATTTCGACGGTGCCCGCACCGAGATCAAGAAGACCCACGAGCGCGAGGCGGTGATCGCCGAGCTGCGCGACAAGGAATACCTCAAGCGCGAGGAAGAAGCCGGCAAGGAAGGGGTCAAGACCGAGTACAAGGACCTCCAGGGCTATCCGGTCGCTGCCCTCGACGCACCGGAAGTGGTCAGCCTGAAGAACAGCTACCAGAGCGCCTTCAGCCACTACCTGTCCGGCTACGTCTACGAGGCCCTCGGCGAACAGGGCCTGGCCGCACCGGGCTACCGCAAGGCTGCCGAGCTGCTGCCCAACACCCCGCTGCTGGAACAGGCACTGCTCGACCTGGACAAGAGCACCGGCAAGCGCAACGACAAGGAAAGCGACGTGCTGATCGTCGTGCAGAGCGGCCTGGCCCCTGCCCGCGACTCGATCCGCATCCCGCTGCCACTGGTGATCAGCGGCAACCTGGTCATCACCCCGCTGTCGTTCCCGATCATGCGCGAGGACACCTCCACCACGACCGTCAGCCAGATCAACCTGGACGACAAGTCGCTGAGCCTGACCGCCCTCAACAGCACTTCCGCCATGTCCCGCCGCGCCCTGCGCGATGACATGCCGGGCATCATCCTGCGTACCACCGTGCGTGCCATCACCCGCGGCGTGGCGCAAAAGCAGATCAACGACGTCAACCCGATGGCCGGCCTGGTCATGGGCATCGCCTCGGCAGTCACCGAAGGCGCCGACACCCGCACCTGGCGCACCCTGCCCAACGAAACCCGGGTCACCCGCGTGCGCCTGAGCCAGGGCGAGCACCAGCTGAGCCTGCCGTCGGGCCTGGGTGGCAGCAAGGTCACCGTGAAGGTCGATCGCCCGTATCAGGTCGTCGCCCTGCGCGTGGTCGGCAACCAGGTCTACGCCGCCGGCCAGGCCGCCCATGTCGTCACTCCCACCGCGCCGGCCGCCGCCGTCGCCAGCCTCAAGTAAACGAAGGACTCGTCATGCGTTTCAAACTCACCCTCGCCCTCGCCGCCGCGCTCCTGGCCGGCTGCGCCACCCCGCCGCCACCGGCTCCCGGCAGCGCCGCCAGCAAGGTGGTGGTCATGGGCAAGCTGAAGAACATCGAGACAGGCCCGATGCGGGTCGCCCGCGAGAACGGCTTCCTCACCGTCAAGGTGGCGCTGAACAACACCAGCGGCAGCAACAAGACCCTGCTCTACCGCTTCGCCTGGCTGGGCAACGACGGTTTCCCGGTGGCCGATGAAGAGGGCTGGAAAGCCCTGAGCCTGTACGGTTCGCAATCCACCGTGCTGCCGGCCATTGCCCCGGTGCCGCAAGCCACCGATTTCCGTCTCGAAGTCCAGTCCCAGTAATTCTGTCCCGGAGTTTTCCATGAAGTTCGTCCAGATTTCCCTGCTCGCCACCGTCGTTGCCCTCGCCAGCGGCTGCTCCTCCCCGTCGCCGGTCCTGGGTGGCAAGAACATCGGCTACGGCGACACCAAGGCCGTCGAGCTGGTGACCAACGAATTCGGCTCCACCGACCTGCAGATGATCGCCGAGAGCATGACCCGCTCCCTGGCCCAGTCCGGCGTGCTGCAAGGCCGTCCGGTGGTGCAGGTGTACGACGTGAAGAACAAGACCAGCGAGTACATCGATACCCGCGAGATCACCACCTCGATCAAGACCCAGCTGATGAAGTCCGGCACCGCCCGCTTCGCCAGCGACAACAACCAGATGGACAGCCAGGTCGACCAGCTCAAGCTGCAGAACCAGAGCGGCCTGTACAAGAAGAACACCATCGCCAAGACCGGCAACATGATCGCCGCCAAGTACCGCCTGGAAGGTTCGATCAGCTCGATCGTCAAGCGCAGCAGCGACTACAAGGACGTGTTCTACAAGTTCAGCCTGCAACTGGTCGACGTCGAAAGCGGCCTGGCCGAATGGATGGACGAAAAAGAAATCCGCAAGACCACGGAGCGTTAAGCGATGCGCGCATGGATGGGAATTCTGGGCCTGGCCTGCGCCTTCGGCGTGCAGGCGGCCCCCAAGGTGGCGGTCACCGACCTGGCCTACCAGGAGCGTGTGGAGCAGTACATCCACATCGTCGCGGCGCAAAGCAATTCCTCCGCGAGCATGTACCACGCCAACAGTTCGTCCAGCTACGCCGAGTTCGAGAGCAGCGACAGCTACATCGAACAGACCGAGCTGCGCAAGTTCAGCGGTGACATCAAGGGCGAGATCCTCAAGTCCGGGATGTTCCAGCTGGTGCAGGGCAAGCCGTACATCACCGGTGCCAAGACCGATGTCTACGACATCATCAAGCGCATCAAGGCCGGCGACTTCAAGGGCGCCGACTACGTGCTGTTCGGTACGCTGTCGGACATCGACTTCCAGCAGGACGTCAATGCCATCGACAACACCAATGCCTACTCGGCGGTGCTGGGCCTGAGCCTGGTGGCGGACTTCAGCCTGATCAACACCCGCACCTACGAGATCACCTCGGCGTTCACCGCCATGGGTGAGGGACAGGACACCAAGCTGGTGAAGAGCCGGGACCTGAAGATCAGCCTGAACCGGCCGCGGGTGGTGCGGGAAGTGTCGAAGGAGCTGGGGATGGATGTGGCCCGGCAGATGGCCGAGCAGCTGGGTGGCTCGGTGCCTGGGCAGGGACAGGGGCACTATGCCCCGCGGAACAACCTGCCGCCGGATGAACCGGCGCAGATCCTGCGTTAAGTTCGACCGCGAAAAACCTATGGGAGCGAGCAAGCTCGCTCCTATAGGTCAGCGTCAGCCAGAACCTTTCAGACCGGCGCCCGCCGGATGGTGGCCAGCAAGGTCGCCGCCCCGATGAACAAACCCGCGAACGTGCGGTTCATCCGCCGCTGCTGCTTCGGCGTGCGCAGCAGGCGCAACACCTTCGACGCCAGCCCGGTATACCCCGCCATCACCAGCAGATCCACGCTGATCATCGTCACGGTAATCGCCAGGTACTGCGGCAGCAGCGCTTCATGGGGATTGATGAACTGCGGCAGCACCGCCAGCATGAACACCAGCGCCTTGGGGTTGCTGACGTTCACCAGGAACCCACGGAACACCAGGCTCAACGGCTTGCCGATCGGCCGTACCGCGGAATCGTCGGAAAGATCCGCCGGCAGCGCACGCCATTGCTTGACCGCCAGGTAGACGAGATAGGCGACACCGAACCACTTGATGACCTGGAAGGCCGTCGCCGAGGCAGCCAGCACCGCGCCGACACCGGCGGCAATGATGGCGATCTGCAGGATCAGGCCCAGTTGCAGGCCCAGGGCGTTCCAGTAGCCGCGCCAGAATCCGTATTGCAGCCCGCAGGACATCGAGGCGATGGCCCCGGCGCCCGGCGACAGACTGATGACCCAACAGGCCGCAAAAAAGGCCAACCACGTTTCCAGCGACATCTCACACCTCGGCCAGGAATCTTCGTTCAAGGCCTCAACGCTAATCCGCCTGTAAAAAAATCACCACGAAATTTTTCAGGAATCGATCAGGTGTCGCTGGATTTGCTCTCGCCCACCAGGGGCAACACGTCGTTGCCGCGCCAACGGCGCACGGATTTCTGGAAGAACTGGCTGTTCGGCACCTGCACCAGCGCGCCGCCATTCTCGGGCGGCTCCACCAGGGTGGTGAACAGCAGGTTGATGGCGGTGACCCGGCCCTTGATGCCTGGCTTGTCGGTGGTGTCGACCAGCTCCACCACGTCGCCGATTCGGAATGGCCCGACGGTGAAGATCAGCACCGCGCAGAGCAGGTTGGACAGCACGCTCCAGATGGCGAAGAAGGCCACTGCCGCCACGGCGACGAAGCCCGACAAGGCCGTCCACAGCACGGTGGCGGACACCCCGAGGCGCTCCAGCACGAACAGCAGCGCGCTGCCCATGATCAGCCAGCGCAGGCCGCCGCGCACCGGCATCATCAGTTGCGGTGGCAACGGATAGCGCTCGCCCAGGCTGTGCAGGCTGCGCGCCACGATCCGTTGCAGGACGAACGCCACCACCAGGATCAGCAGGATCTGCAAGCCCATCCAGAAGGGTCCGATCAACTCCACCGGCAGCATCTGTCGCAACGACTCCATCAGGACAATGCCTCCAGCTCCGCCTGCATGTTCTCCAGCACTTCGAGGGCGGCCATCCAGGCTTCCTCCAGCTCCGCCTCGCGGCCCTTGAGCTGCGCCTGGCGGGCCAGCAGGTCACGCAGCTCGTCCTTGCGCGCCGCCTCGTAGACGCCACTGTCGCCGAGGCTGGCCTCGACCTTGGCGAGGTCTTCATGAAGCTTGTTCAGGTCGGCTTCGAGCTTGTCGGCCTGGCGCTTGTGCGGTGCCAGTTGCTGGCGCAGGGCCGCAGCGGCCTGGCGCTGGGCCTTCTTGTCGGTCTTGTCCGGGTTCACCGGCGTGCTGCTGACCGGCGCATTGCGCTGGCGATACTCCACCAGCCAGCGCGCGTAGTCGTCGAGGTCGCCGTCGAACGGCTCCATCTTGCCGTCGGCCACCAGGAGGAACTCGTCGGTGGTGCTCTTGAGCAGGTGACGATCGTGGGAAACCACCACCACGGCGCCGCTGAATTCCTGCAGGGCCATGGTCAGCGCCAGGCGCATTTCCAGGTCCAGGTGGTTGGTCGGTTCGTCGAGCAGCAGCAGGTTCGGCCGCTCCCAGGCGATCAGCGCCAGGGCCAGACGGGCCTTTTCGCCACCGGAGAAATTCAGCACCGGTTCGTCGCAACGCTCACCACGGAAGTCGAAGCCACCGAGGAAGTCGCGCAGGGTCTGCTCGCGCTCGGTCGGGGCCAGGCGTTGCAGGTGCAGCAGCGGGCTGGCCTTGCTGTCCAGGGAGTCGAGCTGGTGCTGGGCGAAGTAGCCCACCGAGGTGTTCTCGCCGCGGACCAGGCGCCCGGCCAGCGGTTGCAGCTCGCCGGAGAGGTTCTTGATCAGGGTCGACTTGCCCGCGCCGTTGGGGCCGAGCAGGCCGATCCGCGCACCGGGGGTCAGTTGCAGCTTGACCTTGTCCAGCACGGTCTTGTCGCCATAGCCCAGGCGGGCTTCGGACAGGTCGAGCAAGGGGCTGGAGATCTTCTGCGACTCGCGGAAGACGAAGTCGAACGGCGAATCGACATGCGCCGCGGTCAGCTCTTCCATGCGCTCCAGGGCCTTGATCCGGCTCTGCGCCTGGCGTGCCTTGGTGGCCTGGGCCTTGAAGCGGGCAATGTACTTTTCCATGTGCGCGCGCTGGGCCTGTTGCTTCTCGTAGGCCTGTTGCTGCTGCGCCAGGCGCTCGGCCCGGGCTCGCTCGAAGGCGGTGTAGCCGCCGCGATAGAGGGTCAGCTTGCACTGTTCGACATGGGCGACGTGATCCACCACGGCATCGAGGAAGTCACGGTCGTGGGAGATCAGCAGCAGCGTGCCGGGGTAGCCCTTGAGCCAGTCTTCGAGCCAGAGGATCGCATCGAGGTCGAGGTGGTTGGTCGGCTCGTCGAGCAGCAGCAGGTCGGACGGGCACATCAGTGCCTGCGCCAGGTTCAGGCGCATCCTCCAGCCACCGGAGAAGTCGCCGACACGGCGGTCCATCTGCTCGTTGCTGAAGCCCAGGCCGGCCAGCAGCTTGCGCGCGCGGGCGTCGGCGGTGTAGCCGTCGGCACTGTCGAGCTCGACATGCAGGCGCGCCAGGGCGGCGTTGTCATGGGCGGCTTCGGCGGCGGCAAGTTCGGCCTGGACCGCGCGCAAGCGGATATCGCCGTCGAGCACGTAGTCCACGGCCAGGCGGTCGAGGGTGTCGACCTCCTGGCGCATATGGGCGATACGCCAGTCGCCGGGCAGCCGGCAGTCACCCGAGTCCGGGGTGAGCTCGCCGCGCAGCAGGGCGAACAGGCTGGATTTGCCGGCGCCGTTGGCACCGATCAGGCCGGCTTTCTGGCCGGCGTGCAGGGTGAGCTCCGCGCCTTCTAGCAGGCGTTGCGGACCACGCTGTAAAGTGAGGTTCGAGAGTCTGATCATAATGGCCGCGGAGTCTACCAGCTTCGATGGCAACTGGCGCGAGTAGGACCATGCACACCGACCTGTGGGATTTCGCCATCGGGCTCTATGCCCGCCCCGGCGTGGAAGCGGCCTGCCTGGAATTGCAGGCGCAGGGCGCGGATGTCTGCCTGCTGCTGTGCGCTGCCTGGTTGGAGCAACGGCGCGTGGACGTCAACGAAGCGCGTGTGGAACAGCTGCGACAGTTGGCCGGACCCTGGCAGTCGTCGGTGGTACAGCCACTGCGAGCACTACGCCAGCAATGGCGGACGCAGGCAACGAGCGACCCGCAGCTGGCGGCGCTGCGCGAACAGGTGAAAGGACTGGAACTGGATGCCGAGCGCCTGCAACTGCAGCGCTTGCAGGTGATCTGCGATGGCTGGCCGGACGGGGGTGAAGCCCCGTCGGAAGGCTGGCTGGCCCGGCTGGCGCCGGAAGCCTCCCGCGATCACGACGCGCTGCGGATGCTGCGCGCCGTGGCGGGAACCACTCAGGATGCCGAAGACGGCGACTGAGTGCTGTTGGCGGTAGCGGCCGGAGCGGCAGGTGCTGGCGAAGCAGCAGGTGCAGCGGCCGGAGCCGGGGTTGCGGCAGGAGCGGTAGCTGGTTTTGCCGCGGCTGGTTTGGCTGCTGCAGGCTTGGCTGGCGCTTTCGCTACGGCAGGCTTGGCCGGTGCTTTGGCAGCAGCTGGTTTTGCGGCGGCCGGTTTGGCAGCGGCTGGTTTTGCCGCAGGCTTGGCAGCGACCGGTTTGGCAGCAGCGGGTTTAGCCGCAGGCTTGGCAGCGGCTGGTTTAGCTGCAGGCTTGGCGGCAGCCGGTTTGGCAGCAGCAGTTTTAGCCGCAGGCTTGGCAGCGACCGGTTTGGCAGCAGCGGGTTTAGCCGCAGGCTTGGCAGCGGCCGGTTTGGCAGCGACGGTTTTAGCCGCAGGCTTGGCAGCG
Source organism: Paucimonas sp. (assembly GCA_031253995.1). Lineage (GTDB taxonomy): Bacteria > Pseudomonadota > Gammaproteobacteria > Pseudomonadales > Pseudomonadaceae > Aquipseudomonas. The sequence goes on from JAIRVG010000063.1 coordinate 59,395, forward strand.
GCCGGTTTGGCAGCAGCGGTTTTAGCCACAGGCTTGGCAGCGGCCGGTTTGGCGGCGGTGGTTTTAGCCGCAGGCTTGGCGGCGGCCGGTTTGGCAGCAGCGGTTTTAGTCGCAGGCTTGGCCGGGGCCTTGGCTGCGACTGGCTTGGCAGCCGGTTTCGCCGCGGGCTTGGCAGCAGCAGTTTTCACCGCAGGTTTGGCAGCGGCCTTGACTGGCGCCTTGGTGGCAGCAGGCTTGGCAGCGGGTTTCGCAGGCGCCTTGGCAGCGGCGGCCTTGGCGGCAGGTTTGGCAGGAGCGCGGGAGGCAAGGGCCTTGCCAGCGGCTTCGCGAACTTTGCCTACGCCCTGGGCCAGTTTCAAACTTTCCTGGGCATCGCGTTTCAGTTCAGCGATATAAGAACGGGTCTGGGTCTGACGATCTTTTAACGCGTCGAGCACATCTTCCAACTCGGCGACCGCGCCTTTTGCCTTTTCCTGTGCCTTGGCTTTACCGGCGGCAGCGACGTCCTGAAGTTTCAGACGGGACTTGTGCAGTTTTTCCTGAGCCTTGCCGCGTTGTTTCTCCAACTTGGCGAGTAGTTTTTCCGCATCGGCCAGCGCTTGCGAGCAGGCATTTTCCAAATGCTCAAGCAGGCTGCCCGAGAGTTGTTGCAGCAGGTGCAACGGCGTGTTGACTGGCTTCTTGTTGGCCGACATGGCTTTCCTCCTGGCTGACGAAATTGCGGCTCATACTAGACCTGTGCTGCTATCGCCGCTAGGGCATGTTGACAGTAAAGAAGACGCCGCGTTGCATGCCTGGGCAAAGTTCTGAAAGCTGCAGCTCGGGACAAGTGTAGTTGCTGTGTTACGGACTGCTGACAATTAACAAACTTGCCCCCGTCGAACAGGCATAATCGAAACCGCTGCAACTCTTCTTTTCCATTTTCGGAGCCAGCCCGTGCCGCGCTATTTGTTGCTGTCGTTACTCTTCACGCTGCCCCCGGTTCTGGCGGAGCCCGCCGCGACACCCTCGGACCACGACCTCGCCTACAGCCTCGGCGCCAGCCTTGGCGAACGCCTGCGCGAGGAAGTCCCGGGGCTGCAATTGCAGGCGCTGATCGAAGGGTTGCAGCAGGCCTATCAGAACAAACCGCTGGCCCTGTCCCAGGCGCGCATCGATGCCATCCTCGCCCAGCATGACCAGCAGGCCAACGATGCCGCCGCCCAGTCCCATGTGGAGCAGGCCCTGGCTGCAGAGCGCCGCTTCATCGCCAACGAACGTGGCCGTGCCGGCGTGCGCGAGCTGAGTGATGGCGTGCTGATGAAGGAGCTTTCGGCAGGTACGGGCGCCCGGCCAAAAGCGAATGGCAAGGTCAAGGTGCGTTACGTGGGGAAATTGCCGGACGGCACGGTGTTCGACCAGAACGATCAGCCGCAGTGGTTCAACCTGGACAGCGTGATCGCGGGTTGGCAGGCAGCGCTGCCGGAGATGGCGACGGGCTCGAAGTACCGCCTGGTGATCCCTTCGGCACAGGCCTATGGTTCCGATGGCGCGGGCGACCTGATCGCGCCCTACACGCCGCTGGTGTTCGAGATCGAACTGCTCGACGTTGCCGACTGAGCTGCCGGCAACGTTACGGGAGAGAGAGCGTCAGACCGTGGCCGGCGCTTCTTCCCTGTGCGCGGTGTGCAGCACTTCGATCAGGCAGTCTTCCAGCTCGAAGCGCTCGCGCAACTGACCACCCAGCGTCTTCAGCTCTTCGGCGAAACGCCCGTTGTCGGTGCATTGCCCCTTGCTGCAATGGTCGTTGAACGCCAGTGCTCGCTCGGTGCTGACATCGATGCGCGGATTGATCTGTTGCGCCAGCTCCAGGCCGCCACCGTCACCGAAGGCCTTGGCTTCACTGATCAGTTGTTCGCAGATTTCGAAGTGCCAGGCCGACACGTAATCCACGAGGATTTCGCAGAAGCGGCCGTTCAATGATTTGTCGGCGAAAGCCGGCTTGGCATCGCGCAACTCGCGGAACGCAGTTACCAGCTCCTCACGCTCTTGCAGCCAGCGATCAATGAGCTTGTGAACCCCACCCCAGCGCTCCTGAGCATTCTGACAACTCTCTAACATGGCGGTCTCATCCCTTTTTGGGTCGTGCCCCTGCGCCCTGTATCGCAAGTGGCGATACACAAGGAAATTACGGCAGAACGGCATTGAGCAGCAGTGTTTTCGATAATGCGTGGAGGGGAGATTATTCCCGCACGCCCTAGGCTTCAAGGTACGCAGGCGACTAGTTTCATACAAGCGTTTAATCCTGCGACCCATCGCCGCCGGTCGTTTCAAGCGCCGACGGACACCCTTTCATGACTCCGGGGATTCGCCGGGGTTCAACCGGCGCCTGCCGATCAGGCGCAGCACCACCAGCACCGCCAGACCGAGGAACGCCAGCAGGCTCCATTCCGGTCCGCTCAGGTCGAGGAAGCTCCAGGTGATCGGTGCGCATTCGGCAGAACCCAGCAGCAGGCCGTGCAACCATTCCACAGGCGTACCCTGTTCCAGCAGGTAGCTCATGGTCTGTTCGCAAGGCATGTCCGCAGGGGGGTAGAGACCTTGCAGCCAGACATGCCGGGCGGCCAGGGCGCTGCCAGCCAGGGCCAGCGCGAGGGCGGTCCAGAGGTAGGCGCGCTCGGTGGCCCGATGCAGCAATCCACCAAGGCACACCAATGAGAAGGCCGCCAGCAGCAGGCGCTGGCTCTGGCATAGCGGACAGGCATCCAGGCCCAGGCCGAATTCGAGATACAGCGCGCCACACAGGGCCAGCAGGGAGGCCAGGAAAGCAGGGAAGAAAAAGGTACGCAGACAGGCCAAAGGCATGGCAAGACCAAGGCAGGAAAAGACATTTGGCAACGTTAGAGGAAAGCGCCTAGTTGTTTCAATAAGCAACTAAGGGGACAAGTCTCTGATTTTTATTGGAAACTTCGCCGAAATGAGTAGGAAATTTCCACAAGCCGCCGCAGGACCTTTTACCGCCCCCTGCCACGGACCGACCCTTGCGGCCGGCCCCTGGCAGCGTGTCAGGCCCGGACCGGGTCCGGTAGCGGCAGCGCCAGCAGGCGCTCGTCGAGCAACCCGAGGCCTTCCTGGAACAGCGCGTTGCTGCGCTCGTTCTCGCCCAGCCCGGCCAGCAGACGCGCCAGTTCGGCGCAGGCTTCCGGGTTGCGTTGCAGGCGCAGACTGCCCTCCAGGTAATCACGAGCCTTGCCCCACAGGCGGTTCTGCAGGCTCAGGCGTCCCAGGGTCAGCAGCAGGCCCGGGTCGTCCGGATGGGTCTTGAGCCAGCCCTCGGCGGTCTGCAACTGCTTCGCCGGGTCGCTGCCGCGCACCAGACCGTAGAGACGCGCGAGGTGAGTCTCATATTCACGCTTGAGTGCAGTGCGCAGGATTTCCTCCGCCTCGCTTTCCGCACCCAACTGGCGCAGTTGCTCGGCGTAGGCCAGGACCAGTTGCGGCTCCTGGCGCTGGGCGTTGGTCAGCTGCTGCCAGGCGCGTTCCAGCGATTGTCGGGCGGCCTGGCCGTCGTCCTCGCGCTGCACCGCCAGCGACAGGTTCTGCCCCCAGGCACGGCGCTCCAGTTCGGCCAGTTCCTTGGCCGAGAGGACCTTGTCCTTGCGCAGTTCCGGCATCAGGCGGATCAGCGCCGACCAGTCGCCACGCTGCTGGTACAGGCGCTGCAACTGACGCAGTACCTGGGGGTTGTGCGGATGGCGCTCGTGCATGGCCTGCAGGGTTTCCAGGGCGGCATCGGTATCACCGCGGTCGACCTGAAGTTGCGCGTGGGTCAGGGCGATCGCCAGTTCCGCCTGCGGCTGGCGCTCCAGTGCACGCTCCAGCAGGTTGTCGCTGTCTTCGGTGCGCCCCTGCTCGTTGGCCGCGCGGGCCGCGCCGAGGTAGTACAGCAGAGGCTGGCGCTCGGCCTCGGCGGCGCGATGCAGATGACGCTGGGCACTGGCCCAGCGACCTTCGGCCAGGTCCAGTTGCCCCTGCTCGATGGCCAGGCGGGTGCGTCGGCTGCGGTTGCGTCGCGACCACGGGTTGACCACGCCGGTGGAGTGCAGCACCGCGCTGATCAGCACCTTGACCAGCCACAGCACGAGCACGATGCCCACCAGCAGGCCCAGGGTCGCCCACAGGCTGGACTCGTAGCGGAAGCTGTCATAGGCGATCAGCACGTAGCCACTGTGCCGAGCCACGGCGATCCCCAGCAGGGTCGCGACGACGATCGCCACGACCAACAGGAGGTAGGCTCGTTTCATGGCGTGGCCTCCTGGGCTTTGTCACCCGACTGGCGCAACGCCGCTTCCTCGGCGGGCAGGTGCCGGCGTTCGAGATAGGCCTGTACGGCGGAAAGGCTTTCGGCGAGGTCGGGGGTGACCACCGTGACCGGCTCCTTCACCAGCCCGTTGAGCTGTTCCAGCATCATCCGGCCCTGCTCGTTGTCCTTGTTGAAGTTGCCCAGCAGCACGCTGCGCGCTTCGTCGATGGCCTGGGTGTAGACCTTGGCCTCGCCGTTCAGCGCCGCCCACTGTGCTTGCTCCAGCGCCAGGCTCAGGGCCAGGCGCACCTGGCTCAGGGCCTGGCCGGCGAGCAGTGGCTTGATGTTCTTGTCGGCGTCGAAGTCGATGCGGAAGTAGCGCGAGATCTGCTCCCACCACTGCGACCAGCGACTCGCACCATCGCCGTCGGCAGTCAGGCCGAACAGGGCTTGGCCATCGTTCTTGAACTCCGGCGCCAGCACATTGAGCTGCACCACCTGCTCGCGCAACGCGGCGAGCCTGAGGAACAGGCCGGTGCGGTCCGGCTGCTGGGTGCTGTGCAGTGCGGCGAGGCTGCGGGCCAGTTGCTCGCGGGCGGCGAAGGATGCCGGGTCGCTCTGTTCGCGCAGGATCTGGTCGGCGCCTTCCACCAGGGCGCGGGCGCTGGCGATGTCCTGCAATGCCGACAGGCGCAGGCTGGCCAGGCGCAACAGGTGCTCGGCCTCGGCCAGGCGCCAGTCCTTGCGGCTGGCCCCGAGCACGGTCTCCAGACGCTGGCTCAGGCGCTGCTGGTCGCCCTGCAACTGCGCCACAAGGCGCCGGCGGTCTTCCAGCTCGCTGGCCGGCGGCAGGCTGCCCAGTTGTGCCGACAGCTGCTGTTCGCGCGCCTGCAGGGCTTCGCTCTGCTGGTTCAACTGACGCACCTGCTCGACCTGGTCCTGGTTGACCTGCTGCAGGTGGCGCACCTGCCACAGCCCCCAGCCACCTGCGGCGACACCGGCGGCGCCGAGCAGCAGGGCGAGGATCGCCAGGCCATTGCCGGAGCGGCCGGACGGGGCGGGTGCGGGGTTCGTCGAAGCCTCGGACGGCGTTGGCTGATCTTCGTTGGGCAAGGCTGTTTCGCTCACGTATCCATCCTTTGTTTTAAGGCGCGTCGCCTCAGCTTAGCGCCTCAGGAAGCGGGCGCAGGGGTTTCCTGCAACGCCGCCAGCAAAGCCGCGGCACTGGCGCCGCGGCAATCCACCACATTCTGCGCGCCGGCCTGGCGGGCGATTTCCGCCACCCGCGGGCTCGGCACGAACAAGGGCAACCGCGCCAGGCGCGGCCAATCCTGCGCGGCCAGTGCACGCAGGTGTTCGAAGCCCTGCCCACTGCTGACCACCAGGCCATTCAGGCGTTCCGCTTCGATGCGTCGCAGCAGGGCACCGGCAGGGTAGTCCGGCAGGCTGCGGCGGTACAGCGGCAGATAGTCGACGTGCGCACCCAGCACGGTCAATTGCCCGGCCAGCAACTCGCGGCCGTCCTCGCCACGCAGGATCAGCACCCGCGGTGCCTCGCCGGCCAGCGCCGCCTGCAACGCGGGCAGGCGCAGCAGCGCTTCGCTGTCGTCACCGCTGTCGGGAAAGTGCACGGTCAGGCCGGCGGCTTCGAGTACCGCGGCAGTGGCCGCGCCGACCGTAAACCAGGCCAGCGCCGGCAGTTGCGGCCAGAGCCCGGCCAGCAGGTCGAGGCCGAGCCTGGCCGCCGGCTTGCTGACCACGATAACCGCACGGTAGCGATCGAGCGTGCGTGCCAGCGCCAGCTGCTGCTCCGAAACCGCCAGGGGTTCGATGTCCAGCAAGGGCATGCAGCTGCCATGAATGCCGACTTCGCCGAGGGTGGCGGCCAGGGCCGCGCAATCCTCGGCCGGCCGGGTCAGCAGCAGCCGCCAGGCGGTCACGGGTGACCGGCCTCGCCATAGACTGCCTTGAGGATGTCTCCGGCGCCCTGGGCCAGCAGCGCTTCGGCCACCTGCACGCCCAGTGTCTCGGCTTCGCTACGGGGCGCACGGGCATCGGCCGTGAGCAGCGCGCCACCGGCCGGTTCGCCGACCAGGCCACGCAGCCACAGCTGCTCGCCTTCGAGCACGGCATAGCAGGCGATCGGTACCTGGCAGCCGCCATTGAGGTGCTTGTTCAGCGCCCGTTCGGCGTAGACGCGGTCGGCGGTATCGACATGGTGCAGCGGTGCCAGCAGCGCATGGATCTCGCTGTCGGCGCTGCGGCACTCGATGCCCACGGCGCCCTGGCCACCGGCCGGCAAGCTGTCATCGACGCTGATGGTGGAGGTGATGCGGTCTTCGAAACCAAGACGGATCAGGCCGGCGGCAGCCAGGATGATGGCGTCGTACTCGCCGGCGTCCAGCTTGGCCAGGCGGGTGTTGACGTTGCCGCGCAGGAAGCGGATTTCCAGGTCCGGGCGACGTGCCAGCAACTGGGCCTGGCGGCGCAGGCTGGAGGTGCCGACGATGCTCCCGGCAGGCAGGTCGTCGAGGCTGGCGAAGGTATTGGAAACGAAGGCGTCGCGCGGGTCTTCACGCTCGCAGATGCAGAACAGGCCCAGGCCTTCGGGGAAGTCCATCGGTACATCCTTCATCGAATGCACGGCGATATCGGCTTCCTGGTCGAGCAGCGCGGTTTCCAGTTCCTTGACGAACAGGCCCTTGCCACCGATCTTCGACAGCGGCGAATCGAGCAGCTTGTCGCCACGGCTGACCATCGGCACCAGGGTCACGAGCAGTCCCGGATGGGCCTGTTCCAGACGGGCTTTGACATATTCGGCCTGCCACAGGGCAAGGGCGCTTTTGCGGGTGGCAATGCGGATTTCGCGAGTGGACATGGAACGATCCGTACCAGAAAGATTCGCCGGATGATAACAGCTCCGTCAAAGCCTCTTGCAGATCCATGTCAGCAAAGAGAAGTGACCCTCCCTGGTCATGATCCCGTCCATCCCCGCCCTAAAGCTGCTGCATCATTTTCCTGACGCCGGCCACGTGTCGCCGGCTGACGATAAGGGCATCGCCATTCAGGCCCTTGAGGAACAGTTGAAAGTGCCCGAGGGGCGTGCGCTGCAGGCGCTCGATGCGGTCACGGGCCACCAGCGCGTTGCGGTGGATACGCACGAAACGCTCGCCGAACTCGTCTTCCAGGGCCTTGAGCGGCTCGTCCAGCAGCACCTCGCCTTCCTCGTGGCGCAAGGTCACGTACTTGTGGTCGGCGATGAAGTAGATCACCCGGTCCAGGGGCACCAGCTCGATGCCCTTGCGGGTCCGCGCGCTGATATGGCTGCGCGGGCCACCGCCACCTTCCGCTGGCGGACGGGTCAGGGCCGCCAGTTGCGCGCGGTTGGGGCGTTCGGCCTTGCGCAGGGCGTTGTGCAGTTCTTCGCCCTGCACCGGCTTGAGCACGTGCCCCAGGCCACTGTCCTTGAAGGCTTGCTGGGTGAATTCGTCGTCGGAGGTGCAGAACACCACCGCCGGCGGGGCTTCGCGCTCGCAGAGCCGGGCGGCGACCTGCAGGCCGTCCATGCCGGGCATGCGGGTATCGAGCAGAACCACGTCGGGTTTGTGGGAATCGATCAACGCCAGAGCCTCTTCGCCGTTGGTGGCGCTGGGCTCCAGCACGGTATAGCCCTCCAGTTCGCCGAGCAGGCGGCTCAGGCGGTCGCGGGCTTGGGGTTCGTCATCAACGATCAGGACATTCATATTGCGCTGGATTCCTGCGTGAGTCTCGCACAAGACTGGTGTGGACAATCACGGTGACGGCCGTCACGGCGATCCACGCTCAGACTCGCACGATTGCTAAAGATTCACTGGTCGACAGCAAACAATGCCGATCCTCTGTCCAACTGTAGACGGTTGCCGCAACACTGCCGTTCAATCGGTGAATATCAGCCAAGACCGCGACACAAACCCGCATCCAGGCCGACCGCCGAGCCCCGACGGGCGCGGCAACCCTGTTATCATCCGCGACACTTTTTCCCGTTCACGCCTTCAACGAGCGAATCCATGAGCACTGACAAGACCAACCAGTCCTGGGGCGGCCGCTTCAGTGAGCCCGTCGACGCCTTCGTCGCCCGCTTCACCGCCTCCGTCACCTTCGACCAGCGCCTGTACCGCCACGACATCATGGGTTCGATCGCCCACGCCACCATGCTGGCGAAGGTCGGCGTGCTCACCGACGCCGAGCGCGACAGCATCATCGACGGCCTGAAGACCATCCAGGGCGAGATCGAGGCCGGCAACTTCGACTGGCGTGTCGACCTCGAAGACGTGCACATGAACATCGAGGCACGCCTGACCGACCGCATCGGCATCACCGGCAAGAAGCTGCACACCGGCCGCAGCCGCAACGACCAGGTGGCCACCGACATCCGCCTGTGGCTGCGTGACGAGATCGACCTGATCCTCGGCGAGATCACCCGCCTGCAGCAGGGCCTGCTGGAACAGGCCGAGCGCGAGGCGGAAACCGTCATGCCCGGCTTCACCCACCTGCAGACCGCCCAGCCCGTGACCTTCGGCCACCACCTGCTGGCCTGGTTCGAGATGCTCAGCCGCGACTACGAGCGCCTGGTCGACTGCCGCAAGCGCACCAACCGCATGCCCCTGGGCAGCGCCGCCCTGGCCGGCACCACCTACCCGATCGACCGCGAGCTGACCTGCCAGCTGCTGGGCTTCGAAGCCGTGGCCGGCAACTCGCTGGACGGTGTTTCCGACCGCGACTTCGCCATCGAATTCTGCGCCGCCGCCAGCGTGGCGATGATGCACCTGTCGCGCTTCTCCGAAGAGCTGGTGCTGTGGACCAGCGCGCAGTTCCAGTTCATCGACCTGCCTGATCGCTTCTGCACCGGCAGCTCGATCATGCCGCAGAAGAAGAACCCGGACGTGCCGGAGCTGGTGCGCGGCAAGACTGGCCGTGTGTTCGGCGCCCTGACCGGCCTGCTGACCCTGATGAAAGGCCAGCCGCTGGCCTACAACAAGGACAACCAGGAAGACAAGGAACCGCTGTTCGACGCCGCCGACACCCTGCGTGACTCGCTGCGGGCCTTCGCCGACATGATCCCGGCGATCAAGCCGCGCCATGCGGTGATGCGCGAGGCGGCCCTGCGCGGCTTCTCCACCGCCACCGACCTGGCCGACTACCTGGTGCGCCGTGGCCTGCCGTTCCGTGACTGCCACGAGATCGTTGGCCATGCGGTGAAATACGGTGTGGACACCGGCAAGGACCTCGCCGAGATGAGCCTGGACGAACTGCGCCAGTTCAGCGACCAGATCGAGCAGGACGTGTTCGCCGTGCTGACCCTGGAAGGTTCGGTCAACGCCCGCAACCACATCGGCGGTACCGCCCCGGCGCAGGTCCGCGCCGCCGTGGCCCGCGGCCAGGCCCTGCTGGCCAGCCGCTAAGCCCTGAACCTTGTGGGAGCGGGTTCACCCGCCCCCACAGGGGACTGCGTCAGCCCCATCCCTTCTTTACTTCCCGCCGCGCGCCTTGACCACCTGCTCCAGGAAGGTCGGGAATTGCGCCGCTTTCGCTTCATTGATCCCGGCCATGTGCAGGTTCTGCGCCAGCAGGTCCAGCAGCGCCCGGGCCTGCGGGAAGTCTTCCAGCACGTCCACGCCATGCACCTTCTTGCCCACGGCACGGGCCAGGTCGACGCTGAAGGCGAAATAGATGTCCGCCACGGTGAAGCTGTCGCCCGCCACGTACGGGGCGAAGGCACCTGCGCGCTTGAGCGCGGCAAGGCCGGCCTGCAGCTCGGTCCAGGCCTTGGTCTTGATGTCTTCCGGCACTTCGGCCCCGAAGAACGCCTGCGGATACAGGGCACGGGCCGTCAGCTCGATGTACAGCTCGATTTCCTTGGCCAGTTCCCAGACCTTGGCCCGGGCGAACGGGTCGGCCGGCAACAGCGGCTTGCCGCCCTGGGTCTGCTCGATGTAGTCGAGGATCACCGCGGTTTCGCTGATGAAACCGTGCTCGGTCTCCAGCACCGGCACCTTGCCGCGCGGGCTGATCTTCAGCGAATCCGCGACCTGTCCGCCAAAAAACAGCACTTCTTCGAACGGCAGGCCTTTTTCCAGCAGCGCCAGTTTGACCATGTTGTAGTAGTTGCTGACCGCGAATCCATGAAGCTTGAGCATGTGGAACAGCCTCCAGGCCGTAAGGGGGTTGGCCGTGTCGTTATAGCCGCAATGGCCGTGGACTGACCAGCATCATGCACCCGGCAGATAGCCCGGCATTGTCGCGCAGGGCGTGGCACACTGGCCGCCTCACCCAGAGGAGCGCGCCCATGAGCGACCACGATATCGACCACGACGAAGAAGAAGCCTTCGCCGAGTCGACCCTGACCCAGGCCATCGAGAACCAGATCGAAAGCGGCGAGCCGCCGGCGGCCAAGGCGGCGTTCAACAAGCTGACCCTGGTCGGCTACGAGCGCGAGGACATCCTCAACCTCATGGCCCATGTGCTGGCCATCGAAATCGACGCCATGCTCGACGAAGACCGTCCGTTCAATACCGAATGGTACGAAACCGCGCTGCGCGCCCTGCCCGAGCTGCCGCCGGAAAAAGACTGACGCAGATGCGGGCGAGGCTGACTACACTGCAAGTCCAGGCATCCGCAGAGGTGCCACCCTCCTAAATTCTTGAAGTCCGGAGTACCTATGTCGTTTACCCCCGAGTTGGTTGCCGAACTGGAAATTCTCGCGCTGTTCAACCTCGACAGCACCCAGGAAGGACTTAAGGTCCACACCACCGCCGCGCCCCAGGCCATCGCCGCGGCCAAGCGCCTGCATGAAAAACAGCTGATCACCCAGCCCGATGGCGGCTACCTGACCAGCCTTGGCATCGACGCCGCCCAGGCCACCCAGCAATTGCTGACCATCCTCAACGTCTCCGAAACCGCCTGATTCCCGACCACCACGGCGAGCCCAGCGCGCCACGCGACGGGCTTGCCGCGACAGATTCGGCGGCGCCGACAGACGGCGCTGGGAATCTGGCGTCAAAAATAAAATAGCGCTTATCGCCACCCACCCTCAGCGGCTAAACTCGCCCGTGCCTTCCTGACGGCCGGTTAAGCTTGCGATGAATCTCCCTCACGAAATCCGCCCTGACCTCGACCAGGGCATCGACCGCAAGGTCCTCAATCAGCTGCGCAAGCGCTTCCTGGATCTCAACCAGGGCCGCCTGGCCCGTGCCATGGAAGGGCTGTCCAGCCGCCAGCAGCAGGTGCTGACCCTGCTGCCGCTGTTTTTCCACGTCAATCATCCGCTGCTGCCCGGCTATGTCTCCAGCAACACTCCGGCGGGCGTCTCGGCCTATGAGCCGAGTCCGCTGGCCCTGGCCGAAGCCCAGCGCCTGACCCGTTCGTTCTCCTACAAGGGCAAGCGCGGCGACAACCCGCTGCCGATCCACGGCCTGTATCTCATGGGCAGCCTGGGCACCCTGGCCCAGGCGGAACAGAGCGACATGGACATCTGGGTCTGCCACGCCCCGGACCTCGGCGAAAACGCGGTCGCCGAGCTGCGCAAGAAATGCCAGCTGCTGGAGGCCTGGGCCGCCAGCCAGGGGGCCGAGGCGCACCTGTTCCTGATCGAGCCCCGGCAGTTCGTCACCGGCGAGCGTGACAGCCGCCTGAGTTCCGACGACTGCGGCACCACCCAGCATTACCTGCTGCTGGACGAGTTCTACCGCACCGCGATCTGGCTGGCCGGGCGCACCCCGCTGTGGTGGCTGGTACCGGTGTACGAGGAAGGCAACTACGCGCATTACACCCAGACCCTGCTGTCCAAGCGCTTCGTGCGCTGCGACGAAGTCCTCGACCTGGGCCACCTGGCGCATATCCCGCCTGGCGAATTCGTCGGCGCCGGATTGTGGCAATTGTTCAAGGGCATCGAATCGCCCTACAAGTCGGTGCTCAAGCTGCTGCTGACCGAGGTCTACGCCAGCGAGCACCCGGACGTGCGCTGCCTGAGCCTGCACTTCAAGCAGGCGGTGTTCGCCAACGTCCTGGATATCGACGAGCTGGACCCGTACATGATGGTCTACCGGCGCATCGAGCAATACCTGCAACGGCGCAACGAGACCCAGCGCCTGGAACTGGTGCGGCGCAGCCTGTACCTGAAGGTCAACCGCAAGATCAGCCAGCTGGCCCGGCAAAAACCCAACTGGCAGAGCGAACTGCTGGAGCGCCTCATCCACGAATGGGGCTGGGACGAGCGGCAACTGGCGCTGCTCGACAGCCGCAGCCAGTGGAAGGTGCGCCAGGTGGCCGCCGAGCGCCGGGTGCTGGTGGCCGAGCTGAACCACAGCTACCGCTTCCTCGACCAGTTCGCACGCAACCTCGGCGCCATCGCGCGGATCGACCAGCGCGACCTGAACATCCTCGGCCGCCGCCTCTACGCCGCCTTCGAGCGCCGTGCCGGCAAGGTCGAGTTCGTCAACCCGGGGGTCGCCCCGGACCTGGCCGAAGACACCCTGACCCTGGTCCAGTCCCCCGACCGCAAGGAGCCGGGCCAGCGCCACTGGGGCCTGTACAACGGCAACCTGGGCGTGCACGAGTGGGAGCACTTCACCCCGATCAAGCGCACCCGCGACCTGCTCGACCTGCTGGCCTGGGCGCACCGCAACGGCGTTATCGACAGCGCCACGCGCCTGGCCCTGCATCCGGGCGACAGCGACCTGAGCGAATACGAGCTGTTCCACCTGATGGGCAGCCTGCAGCAAAGCGTGACCTTGCCGCTGAGTACCGTGAGCGACGCGCGCCTCCTGCGTCCGAGCGTGGCCGACGAGGTGCTGTTGCTGGTCAACGTCGGTGTCGACCCGCTGCGCCATCACCGCGACCTGAACATCCTGATGACCACCGAGCGCACCGACTCGCTGAGCTACGCCGGGGTCCGCGAGAACCTGGTACTGACCCTGGACCAGGTCACCCTCAACAGCTGGAACGAAGTGCAGGTGCTGCGCTACGAAGGCGAGCACGCGCTGCTGCGCTGCGTGCGGGATTATCTCAACAGCCTCGACAACAGCCGCGTGGACGGCCCGCACCGGCCGAAACTGCGGGTGCGCAGCTTCTGCCACAACCGCGCCATGGCCATCGCCCAGCGGGTCGAGGAAGTCTTCACCAACGCCCTGGCCCTGTTCGACCAGCGCCTGGAACACCGCTACCTGATCCAGGTGCAGCAGCACACCCACGTGCTGGAGCTGTACCGCAGCGGGGTCAACCTGGTGTCGCTGGACAGCCAGGCCGCCCTGCTCGCCTGGCTCGGCGAGGAACGCAGCGCCTACAGCCCGCTGGAACTGGACGCCAACGTCCTGGAAGACCACGACCTGGCACTGGTCCTGCCGATGGGCCAGCCGCAATGCGTGCAGGTGTTCTACCGGGTACAGGACGCCTGGGCGGATGTCTATGTGCTGGACGAATACAACGCCCTGTGGCAGCAGCGCCTGCCCTACCATGACGAAAGCAGCCTGTTGCTACCGTTGCAGCGATTCCTGCAGGCCGTGGTGTTCCGCCGCAATGCGCGCCTGCCGATGGACGAGCAGCAGGCCCATCCGCTGGATACCCTGTATTACCGGCTGCTGCCTTCCGGGAACGGGCGGGTCCGCCACGTGGAGCCCTGGCAGGCGCCGGAGCTGGGGCTGGACCTGCCCTACTACGAGGTCCAGGCGATCATCCAGGCCGCGACGGACAACGCCATGCACGTCACCCTGTACTGCAACCAGAAAGAGTTTTCCGAACTGGACCACGGCGACCAGCTGTATGCCGTGGTCGCTCGCGAAATCATCGAGCAGCGCCGCGATGCCCAGCGCTACCGCTGCTACATCACCGACCTCGACCTGTCCGACCTGCTTGCCGATGGCCTGGACTCGACCATTCTCTACCTGCGCTACAAGCAGGATCTGGAGCGGTTGCTGAACCAGGCGCTGGCGGCGGTGTGATCAGAGGTCGAAGTCGCCCGCCGCTTCCGGCTGGTATTCGACTTCCAGCAGCTTGAGCTTGAGGGTCTTGCCGCCGGGGGCCGGCCAGTCGATCTGCTCGCCCACCGACAGACCCAGCAGGGCGCAGCCGATCGGCGCGAGGATCGACACGTTGCCGTCCTTGCCGGCGTCCTGCGGGTAGACCAGGGTCAGGTGGTAGTCCTTGCCGCTGGCTTCCTCGCGGCAGTGCACGCGGGAATTCATGGTCACCACCCCGGCGGGGATTTCCTCATGGCCCACCACCTGCCCGGCGCGGTCCAGCTCGCCCTGCAGGGCTTCCACGCCCGGCGTGCTTTCGTCGAGGCTGTCGATCAGGCGCTCAAGACGTTGCACGTCCAAACGGGTGAGAGTGAGGGAAGGTTTGGTGCTCATGATCCAGTCAGACTCCTTTTGGCAGATCGAATAAAGCAAAACCCCGCCCAAGGGCGGGGTTTTCGAATGTTCGGCAGCGGGCCGATATGAGGCTGACACTACCATAGCCGGGCAATTTCACAAGGCCTCATCGCTGGCAAGCCAGCTCCCACAGGGTTCAGCGGCGCCGCGAACACTGGACTGCCCCCCAAGTGTCCAACTTCTTGGGAGCAGTCCACACTGTGGGAGCTGGCTTGCCAGCGATGAGGCCAGCGAAGGCCCTGAAGAGTCAGGAGCCAGTCGCAGCCAGCCGCCGCACACTGGCCTCGGCGCAAATCTCCCGCCGCCGCTGGTCATCCGCCGAGCGCCACTCGCGAATATGCTCCACATGGCGGAAACAGCCGATGCACACCCGCGCCTCATCCAGGCGACAGGTGCTGATGCACGGCGACTTCACCGCCGGGCTGACATTGCTGTACAGCGGCTTGGCCGGTCGAACCTCGCTCATCTCAGATCTCTTCGAAATCGAGCTTTTCGCCGGCACGTTCCCAGACGATGCGCTCCAGCATCTCGCCCAGCAGTTCCTCGGTCTTCTCGCAGACCCATTTGCCGCTTTCTTCGTCGTAGTCGAAGTGGAAACCGCCGGAACGGTCGGCCAGCCACAGCTGGCGCAGCGGCTCCTGGCGGCTGAAGATCAGCTGGGCGCCGTTGTCGAACTTGACGGTCAGCACGCCGGCCGAGTTTTCCATGTCCAGGTCCATGTCGCTCTCATCGAACAGGTCTTCCAGTGCCTGTTGGGTCGCGTCTACCAGATCGTGAAAACGCGCTTCGCTCAAACTCATTGCAGGAACCTCGAAAAATGTCTGCTCAACACGCAAGCCGGGCAAGATACGAGCGCTTCGCCACGAATGCAAAGACAAACGCCACGCCCCGGGCACACCGCCCGACGGCTGGCCGGCTACATAGGCAAGGCGCCGGGGGCTCGGTATACTCCGGCGCAATACTGCTTTGAATCAAAGGATTTCGCCAATGAAGCGCCTGATTTCCTCCCTCGCGGCGCTCGTCGCGATTGCCTGCCTCGTCTCCGCCTGCGGCCAGAAAGGCCCACTGTACCTTCCTGATGACAGCAAGGACGGCAAGAAGTCGCAATCGCACCAGCACCAGTAAGGGACCCCGATGGACGCTTTCAACTACCGCGACGGCCAGCTGTTCGCGGAAGGTGTGGGCCTGTCGGCGCTCGCCGAACGCTTCGGCACCCCGACCTACGTGTACTCCCGTGCCCATATCGAGGCCCAGTACCGTAGCTACGCCGATGCCCTCCAAGGCACCTCGCACCTGGTCTGCTTCGCGGTCAAGGCCAACTCCAACCTGGGCGTGCTGAACGTCCTGGCGCGCCTCGGCGCGGGCTTCGACATCGTTTCCGGCGGCGAGCTGGAACGCGTCCTCGCTGCCGGTGGCCGCGCCGATCGCGTGGTCTTCTCCGGCGTCGGCAAGACCCGCGCGGACATGCGCCGCGCCCTCGAAGTCGGCGTGCACTGCTTCAACGTCGAGTCCACCGAGGAGCTGGAGCGCCTGCAGCAGGTCGCCGCCGAAATGGACGTGCGCGCCCCGGTATCGCTGCGGGTCAACCCGGACGTCGATGCCGGCACCCACCCGTACATCTCCACCGGCCTGAAAGAGAACAAGTTCGGCATCGCCATCGCCGATGCCGAAGAGGTCTACATCCGCGCCGCGCAGCTGCCGAACCTGGAAATCGTCGGCGTCGACTGCCACATCGGTTCGCAACTGACCACGCTTGAGCCCTTCCTCGACGCCCTCGACCGCATCCTGATGCTGGTCGACCGCCTCGGCGACTGCGGCATCCTGCTCAACCACCTGGACCTGGGCGGCGGCCTCGGCGTGCGCTACCGCGACGAACAGCCACCGCTGGCCGGCGACTACATCAAGGCCGTGCGCGAGCGCCTGGGCGATCGCGACCTGGCCCTGGTCTTCGAGCCGGGCCGGCACATCGTGGCCAACGCCGGCGTGCTGCTGACCCGCGTGGAATACCTCAAGCACACCGAGCACAAGGACTTCGCCATCGTCGACGCGGCGATGAACGACCTGATCCGCCCGGCCCTGTACCAGGCCTGGATGGACGTCAGCGCCGTACAGCCGCGTGACGGCGAAACGCGCACCTACGACGTGGTCGGGCCGATCTGCGAGACCGGCGACTTCCTCGCCAAGGACCGCGCCCTGAACCTGGCCGAAGGCGACCTGCTGGCCGTTCGCTCCGCGGGCGCCTATGGTTTCGTCATGAGCTCCAACTACAACACCCGTGGCCGCTGCGCCGAAGTGCTGGTCGATGGCGACCAGGCGTTCGAAGTGCGCCGCCGCGAGACCGTAGCCGAGCTGTTCGCCGGCGAAAGCCTGCTGCCGGAGTGACACGATGCTTTTGCGTTTTACCAAGATGCACGGCCTGGGCAACGACTTCATGGTCCTCGACCTGGTCAGCCAGCACGCGCATATCCAGCCCAAGCACGCCAAGGCGTGGGGTGACCGGCATACCGGGATCGGCTTCGACCAGTTGCTGATCGTCGAGGCGCCGAGCAACCCGGAAGTGGACTTCCGCTACCGGATCTTCAACGCCGACGGTTCCGAAGTGGAGCAGTGCGGCAACGGCGCGCGCTGCTTCGCCCGCTTCGTGCTCGACAAGCGCCTGACCGCCAAGAAGCGCATCCGCGTGGAAACCAAGGGCGGCATCATCGAGCTGGACGTGCGCAACGACGGGCAGATCTGCGTCGACATGGGCCCGCCACGCCTGGTCCCGGCAGACATCCCGTTCCAGGCGCCGGCCCAGGCCCTGAGCTACCCGCTGGAAGTCGGCGGGCAGACCGTCGAGCTGGCCGCGGTGTCCATGGGCAACCCCCACGCCGTGCTGCGCGTCGATGACATCAACAGCGCCCCGGTCCACGACCTCGGCCCGCAGATCGAGCACCACCCGCGCTTCCCGCAGCGGGTCAACGTCGGTTTCCTCCAGGTCATCGACCGCCACCGCGCCCAGCTGCGCGTGTGGGAGCGTGGCGCCGGGGAAACCCAGGCCTGCGGTACCGGCGCCTGCGCCGCCGCGGTGGCCGCGATCAGCCAGGGCTGGATGGATTCGCCGCTGCTCATCGACCTGCCCGGCGGACGCCTGTCCATCGAGTGGGGCGGTCCGGGCAAGCCGGTGATGATGACCGGCCCGGCCGTTCGGGTGTATGAAGGACAGGTTCGTCTATGAGTGAGTGCCAGCCATGACCGATCAGCCCCAGGCGCCAGCCGCGGAACCCGACGATAACCTCGTGGAGGGCTCCACGCCCGACGTCGGGGCCGAGGCCGTGGTCGCTTACCTGCGCGCCCATCCCACCTTCTTCGCCGAGCATGACGAGCTGCTGCTCGACATGCGCATCCCCCACCAGCGCGGCGACAGCGTGTCGCTGGTGGAGCGCCAGCTGACGCTGCTGCGCGACCGCAACATCGAGATGCGCCACCGCCTCTCGCACCTGATGGATGTCGCCCGCGACAACGACCGGCTGTTCGAAAAGACCCGCCGGCTGATCCTCGACCTGCTCGACGCCGACAGCCTGGAAGCCGTGGTCATGGCCGTGGAAGACCGTCTGCGCCAGGACTTCCAGGTGCCCTTCGTCAGCCTTATCCTGTTCGGCGAGCACCCGACCCCGGTGGGCCGCTGGGTCAGCACCAGCGAAGCCCAGCAAGCCATCGGCGGCCTGCTCGGCGGTGGCAAGACCGTCAGCGGCAACCTGCGCGACCATGAGCTGGACTTCCTGTTCGGCGAGGCGCAGCGCAAGGAAGTCGGTTCCAGCGCGGTGGCGGCCCTGGACAACCAGGGGCTGCATGGCGTGCTGGCGATCGGCAGCCGCGATCCGCATCACTACAAGAGCAGCGTCGGCACCCTGTTCCTCGGCTATATCGCCGAAGTCCTCGGCCGCGTCGTGCCGCGCCTGGCCCAGACCCTGCGCCCGGTGCGCTGATGGAACGCCAGCTGGACGCGTTCTGCACGCACCTGCGCAGCGAACGCCAGGTGTCGGAGCACACCCAGCTGGCGTATCGACGGGATCTCGACACCGTCCTGGCCTACTGCGCCACGGCCGGGATCAGCGACTGGAAAGCCCTGCAGATCCAGCAACTGCGAAATTTCATCGCCCGTCGCCATCACCAGGGCCAATCGTCCCGCAGCCTGGCTCGCCTGCTCTCGGCGGTCCGCGGCTTCTACCGCTACCTGAACCGCGAAGGCATCTGCGACCACGACCCGGCCAACGGCCTTTCCGCGCCCAAGGGCGAACGCCGGCTGCCACGCACGCTGGATACCGACCGCGCCCTGCAACTGCTGGAGGGCGGCGTGGAAGACGACTTCCTCGCCCGCCGCGACCAGGCCATCCTCGAACTCTTCTATTCCTCCGGCCTGCGCCTGTCGGAGCTGACCGGGCTCGACCTGCCGCAACTGGACCTCCCGGCCGGGCTGGTGCAGGTGCTTGGCAAGGGCAGCAAGACCCGCGTCCTGCCGGTGGGCCGCAAGGCCCGCGAAGCGCTGGAGCAGTGGCTGGCCATGCGCGTGCTGAGCAATCCGAAGGACGACGCCGTGTTCGTCAGCCAGCAGGGCCTGCGCCTCGGCCCGCGGGCCATCCAGAAACGGGTGAAGGCCGCCGGCGAGCGCGAGCTGGGACAGAACCTGCACCCGCACATGCTGCGGCACTCGTTCGCCAGCCACCTGCTGGAGTCGTCCCAGGACCTGCGCGCGGTACAGGAGATGCTCGGCCACGCCGACATCGCCACCACCCAGATCTACACCCACCTCGATTTCCAGCACCTTGCGGCGGTCTATGACAGCGCGCATCCTCGTGCGAAACGCAGTAAAGGCGGAGATTCATGAGTATTGAGCTGATTACCTTCGACCTCGACGACACCCTGTGGGACACCGCGCCGGTGATCGTCAGTGCCGAAGCCGTGCTGCGCGACTGGCTGGCGGCCAATGCGCCGAGCCTGGGCGTGGTGCCGGTGGAACACCTGTACGCCATCCGCGAGCGCGTGGTGCAGGCCGAGCCCGGCCTCAAGCACCGCATCAGCGCCCTGCGCCGGCGCGTGCTGTTCCATGCCCTGGAGGATGTCGGCTACAGCGAGGCCCATGCCCGCGAGCTGGCCAACGAAGGTTTCGAGGTGTTCCTCCACGCCCGCCACCAGATCGAGATATTCCCCGAGGTGCAGCCGGTGCTGGAGTTGCTGCGCCGCCATTACACCCTTGGCGTGGTCACCAACGGCAACGCCGATGTGCGGCGCCTGGGGCTGGCCGACTACTTCAAGTTCGCCTTGTGCGCGGAAGACCTGGGGATCGGCAAGCCGGACCCGGCGCCGTTCCTCGAAGCCCTGCGCCAGGGCGAGGTGGAGGCCGGTGCGGCGGTGCATATCGGTGATCATCCCGGCGACGATATCGCCGGCGCCCAGCGCGCGGGCCTGCGGGCAGTGTGGTTCAACCCGCAGGGCAAGGCGTGGGAAGCCGAGGGCCGGCCGGATGCGGAGATCCAGCGGCTGTCGCAACTCCCGGACGTACTCGCCCGCTGGCGCTGAGCGAACGCGGACCCTGTGGGAGCTGGCTTGCCAGCTCCCACAGGGTCCGAGTCACCCTTCAGACACAAAAAAGCCCGCTGATTGATGGCGGGCTTCTTCGTCACGGCGACCTCAGATAGGACGGCTGCCGTACTTGTTGTCGGGCTTCTTGGGCGGATCGGCAACCACGTTGGCTTCGACTTCCTGCACCTTGCCACCACGGGCCAGGAATTCTTCCATGGCCTTGGCGAGCGCATCGCGCTCCTTCTGCTTGGCTTCCATGCTCGGCATCTCGTCGACCGAGACCGCCGCCTTGGACTTGCCCTTGGCCGCAGGGGCCGGGCTGTCGTCAGCGCTGTCGTCGGCTACGTCGTCCGCCGCCGCTTCGAGGCCTTCATCACCTTCTTCGTCGTCGCCTACTTCGAGGTCGTCATTTTCCAGATCGTCGTCGCTCATGTTCTACCTCATGACTTGCGAAAAGCAGATTAGTTATAGACCAGCCGCCGTAGAGGTTTACGACCGCAGGAGAAATATCACGGACCACGGGCTACCCATGATCGACAGCGCCCGCCGCTACAACTGGCGAACGCCGTGCAGGCCCTTCAGAGCCTGACCAAATAAAGAGCCGCCGGTTCAAACGCGCCGGCTGGTCCCCGCCAATCGGCTCGCTCATCAGCAAGACTAGCAAAGGGCCATGAAGTGTGTGAACAGGCCATCATCACTCCACGGCGCGCATTCTAGCGTGCCCGATGAAAAAGCAAAGTGTCTAAAACGCCCCGATGGCTGTAAGTTTTCCGCCGACAATCGGAGAGCCATTCCCTCAGGGAAGAACCTGTCGCGAAAAACCGTTTGCGCGGCCACTGCGAGCCGAAATCGAGGCAAAAAAATGCCCGGCGAACCGGGCAAGTTTTTTGTCGGCGGGTTACAGGTTGTAGCCACGCTCGTTGTGTTGAGCCAGGTCGAGACCGACCGACTCTTCTTCTTCGTTGACACGCAGGCCCATCACCACGTCCAGGACTTTCAGGATCACGTAGGTGACGATGGCGGTGTAGATCACGGTGAAGCCGACGCCCTTGGCCTGGATCCAGACCTGCGCGGCGATGTCGGTGACAGTGCCGAAGCCACCCAGGACCGGTGCAGCGAACACACCGGTGAGGATCGCGCCGACGATACCGCCGACACCGTGCACGCCGAAGGCGTCCAGCGAGTCGTCATAGCCCAGCTTGCGTTTCAGGCTGGTGGCGCAGAAGAAGCAGACCACGCCGGACACCAGGCCGATCACCAGGGCGCCCATCGGGCCCACGGTACCGGCGGCCGGGGTGATCGCCACCAGGCCGGCAACCACGCCCGAGGCGATGCCCAGTGCGCTTGGTTTGCCGTGGGTGATCCACTCGGCGAACATCCAGCCCAGCGCGGCGGCGGCAGTGGCGACCTGGGTCACCAGCATGGCCATGCCGGCGGTGCCGTTGGCCGCGGCGGCGGAACCGGCGTTGAAGCCGAACCAGCCGATCCACAGCATGGCTGCGCCCATCAGGGTGTAGCCCAGGTTATGCGGCGCCATCGGGGTGGTCGGGAAGCCCTTGCGCTTGCCCAGCACCAGGCAGCAGACCAGGCCGGCGATACCGGCGTTGATGTGCACCACGGTGCCACCGGCGAAGTCGAGCACGCCCCAGTCCCACATCAGGCCGCCGTTGCCGGACCAGACCATGTGCGCGATCGGCGCATACACCAGGGTGAACCAGATGGCCATGAACACCAGCATCGCGGAGAACTTCATGCGCTCGGCGAAGGCACCGACGATCAGCGCCGGGGTGATGATGGCGAAGGTCATCTGGAAGACGATGAAGACGGCTTCCGGGAAGGCCGCGGTCAGGCTGGACGGCGTCACGCCGGCAAGGAACGCCTTGGACAGGCCGCCCACGAAGGAATTGAAGTTGGTGACGCCCTGTTCCATGCCGGTGGTATCGAACGCCAGGCTGTAGCCGTAGACGACCCACAGGACACTGATCAGGCCGGTAATGGCAAAGCACTGCATCATCACCGAGAGGACGTTCTTGGAACGCACCATGCCGCCGTAGAACAGCGCCAGGCCCGGGATGGTCATGAACAGCACCAGGGCCGTCGCGGTGAGCATCCAGGCGGTGTCGCCGGAGTCGAGCGCAGGGGCTGCAGCCGCCGTGGTTTCCTCGGCCAGCGCCAGGGCAGGCATTACGAGGGACAAAAGGGCTCCTAGCCCTGCGAATTTACGCAGAGTCATTTTGTTATCTCCTGGGGCGTTGGGGTTTGGGGCGGCTGTTTAGATCGCGTCGGTATCGGTTTCGCCGGTACGGATGCGGATAGCCTGTTCCAGATTCACCACGAAAATCTTGCCGTCACCGATCTTGCCGGTGTTGGCCGCCTTGGTGATGGCTTCGATGACCCGGTCCAGATCCTTGTCGTCGATGGCGACGTCGATCTTGACCTTGGGCAGGAAGTCGACCACGTACTCCGCGCCGCGATACAGCTCGGTGTGACCCTTCTGACGACCGAAGCCTTTGACTTCAGTGACAGTGATGCCCTGCACGCCGATTTCGGACAGCGACTCGCGCACATCGTCCAGTTTGAACGGCTTGATGATGGCAGTGACTAGCTTCATGAAACTCTCTCCCGAATAGGTGGACTTGCCCCAGGAAAACAAACCCGACTCAAGTCTAAGCGCAGTGCCTGGGCTTTGTAACGTTTCCTCGGCGCCTATCCCCGCGCCGATTCGCGAAACTGCACCCGACCAAGGTCGTGTCTTCGCTCTGCCTGAGCACTGCATCGTCCTGGGACTGCATCAGTGCATGGGTCACGATGGTCTTAGCAGAAACAGTGCCATGTCCGGGAAAGTGCCGGATTACAACGACTTGGGTGAAATATCCCGTCTTGGCCAGTAGCCAGTAGACAAATCGACGCACTACAACAGTGCGCGCCTGTGCCGCACGATGTTCAAAAAGTGTGCAACGGAAGGGCGCGAAGGGCCCGTGCTACACTGCCGGCCCTCTTTTCGAAACAGGAGCGCCCACCATGCTTGCGCCCAAAGCCTTTCTCGATGCCCTGAGCGACCAGGCCTCGCGCCTGTTCAGCAACGACCCCGGACAACCGCGCAGCGAACTGGAAAGCCAGTTCAAGGCGCTGCTGCAAAGCGGCTTCAGCAAGCTCGACCTGGTCAGCCGTGAAGAATTCGACAGCCAGATGGTCGTCCTGGCCCGCACCCGTGCTCGCCTCGAAGCGCTGGAAGCCAAGGTCGAAGAACTCGAAGCCCGCCTGAATCCCATCGCCAGCGAATAATCGCTGCCCTCCCGGCCAGCGCCCTGCGGTGCTGGCCACCGTTGATCCCTCCTCGCACCTGCCTGCCTCCGTGGCTTTCGTTCGCCTGTCGCTTGTATAGGGGGAGGGGGTATGCCATGCTCCGCGCCATTACATAGGTAGGGGGGGTATACCCATGTCACACACCCACATCAAAAAGGACGCGCTACTCAAGCGCGTCAAGCGCATCGCCGGCCAGTTGCAGGCGGTGGAAAAGGCTCTGGAAGAAGGCGCCGACTGCGGCAAGACCCTGCACCTGGTGGCTGCCACCCGCGGCGCCATGAACGGCCTGCTGGAAGAAATCATCGAGGACCATGCCCGCGAGCACGTCGCCAATCCTGAACTGAGCGACGAGGAACGCGCCAAGGGCATGGAAGAACTGCTCGAAGCCATCCGCCGCTACTCCAAGTGAGGGATCACCATGAACCAGCAGGCACACGACCATCAGTTCCTCGGCTCCGCCCATGACCAGAATGCCCGCCGCACCTTATGGGTGGTGATCCTCACGCTGGTGATGATGGTGGCCGAGATTACCGCCGGGTATATCACCGGCTCCATGGCGCTGCTGGCCGATGGATTCCACATGGCTACCCATGCCGGAGCGCTTGGCATCGCTGCGGCGGCGTATGCCTATGCCCGGCGCCATGCGGGGAGTTCACGGTACAGCTTCGGTACCGGCAAGGTCGGCGACCTGGGCGGCTTCGCCTCGGCACTGATCCTGGGCATCGTCGCCCTGAGCGTAGGTGTCGAGTCGACCATCCGCCTGTTCCAGCCGGGTGAGGTGCAGTTCGACATGGCGATCTTCATCGCGGTGATCGGGCTGGCGGTCAATATCGTCAGCGCCCTGCTGCTCGGGCACGGACACAGCCATGATCACCACCATCACGATCATGACCACGGGCACGACCATCATCACCACGGCGGTCACGACAACAACCTGCGCTCCGCCTACCTGCACGTGATCGCCGATGCCCTGACCTCGGTGCTGGCGATCGCCGCGCTGCTGGCCGGGCGTTACCTGGGCTGGGTGTGGCTGGATCCGCTGATGGGCATCGTCGGTGCGCTGGTGATCGCACGCTGGTCATGGAGCCTGATGAAAGTCACCGCAGGCGTGCTGCTGGACCAGACCGACGCGCATGTCGCCGAGGAAATCCGCGAGCTCGTGGAGCAACCGGGAGATGCGCGGATCACCGACCTGCATGTGTGGCGGGTCGGTCCCGAGGCGCATGCGGCGATCGTCAGCGTGGTCGGGTCGGACCTGGCGAGCATCCGGCAGCGCCTGCTGCCGGTGCATGAGGTGCGGCACCTGACGGTCGAGGTACAACCCGCGTGATCAGCCCCAGTTCTTGAACGGGGTCCAGTTGTCGCTGTCGGCACGGAAATCGTCACGCAGGAAATCATCGCGTGTGCCCGCCGTCATGATCTCGAACCCGGCGAACGCACTGACACTGAGGGCGGTCCTGACGGCACGCTGGTCGGCCTCGTCAGGCATGAGCCCGAACACATCCCGGCGACGGATGCGCAGTACCGCAGTGTCATCGGCCTTGCGGAACTTGATGTAATCCTTGAAGCCGTCCTTGGTCATCATGACGTCGGTGGTGTTGAGGAAATACACATGGCTGGCCGTGATCGCGCCTTCGATATCGAAGTCCAGGTTGGCGTAGTCATTGGCCAGGCGCGTCAGGAAATGCGCCGGCATCGTTTTCAGGGTATTCAGGTACTTCAGGGTGGTTGCGTCCCTTGAGAGCTTGACCGTGCCGATGTCTCCCTTGAAACCCCCACCGATCGTCTGCCTGCCGAACCCCATGAATCGGCTCTCGTCCTGCACCTTCAGGGTCACGTAGTCGTTGTTGTCACCCGTGAGTGCCAGCGGGATCGGCGTGTAGGCCGTGTTCTGCTTGATGAACCAGTCGCTGTCCAGGTTCGCCCGGCAGTTGGCGATGTATTGTCGAAGCCGGGAGTCGATCGAGGTGGATACGCGCTTGGCCCGGTCCTTGGCGAACGAGCCCTCCGGATCAGGCTTGCGTTCGCCGGTCCGGGCCAGGGCCGAACGCAGCCCGCCAGCCTTCACCAGCCGGGCGACGGCCGGGCTGGTCACGTGGTACAGCCATTCCCGCTCCACGAAAGGCGCGACTGCCGACGGCACCTGTTGATTGACAAGGGTCCTGATCAATGTGCGGCAGCGCGAGCAGGCGCTCGGGGGGCGCTTGGCGGCGAACAGCAAGACGTTCATGCACGAATGGCACTTGTACAGGACCATTACCGGCTTGTTGTTGCTCACCTTGTCGCGCAGGCAAAAAGGGCATTCGAACGCTTGCGCGTTGGCCACGTTGGGGACATTCACGTAGTGATTGCACTCGGAACAGGTGGTGACCGGCATGAACAGACTTCCCTATCCAGGAAAACCATTGACCCTTTGCCTGACACCACAACGCGGTTCAGCGAGGGCAGTTGAAAAAGCCGCCCGACTATAGATCAGTGCCATGAAAATCAAAATGCCATTATCTGGCCCCGGCAAGGCGAAAACGGTCGTGTAATACCCGGAAGCACAGTCCGGGCAGTGGCCCGCGAGTCCGCCACTATCCTTGCAAGACCGCACGACGCGGCCCCGCATCGATCATGGAGTGTTCATGTCCCTCGCCCTCGTTCACAGCCGCGCCCAGGTGGGGGTGCTGGCGCCGCCGGTTCTTATCGAAGCCCATCTGGCCAACGGCCTGCCGACCCTGACTCTGGTCGGACTGCCGGAAGCCACGGTCAAGGAAAGCAAGGATCGGGTGCGCAGTGCGATCGTCAATTCGAAGCTGGAATTTCCCCAGCGGCGGATCACCCTGAATCTCGCGCCGGCGGACCTGCCCAAGGACGGCGGGCGCTTCGACCTGGCCATTGCCCTGGGGCTGCTGGCGGCCAACGGGGAATTCCCGCTGGCGGCGCTGAACGCGGTGGAGTGCCTGGGCGAGCTGGCACTGTCTGGTGCGATACGACCGGTGCAGGGCGTGCTGCCTGCGGCCCTGGCCGCCCGCGATGCCGGGCGGGCGCTGGTAGTGCCGAAGGAGAATGCCGAGGAAGCCTGCATGGCATCCGGGCTGGTCGTATACGCGGCGGGGAATTTGCTGGAGCTGGTGGGGCATTTCAGCGGGGTTCAACCACTGGAGCCCTACAAGGCCAACGGACTGCTGCTCAACCCGCGGCCCTATCCGGACTTGAGCGAAGTGCAGGGCCAGATTGCCGCCAAGCGTGCATTGCTGGTGGCCGCGGCTGGCGCCCATAACCTGCTGTTCAGCGGTCCGCCCGGGACCGGCAAGACCTTGCTCGCCAGCCGCCTGCCCGGCCTGTTGCCGCCGCTGGACGAGCGCGAGGCGCTGGAGGTGGCGGCGATCCAGTCGGTGGCGGACTCCAAGCCGCTGGACTGCTGGCCACAAAGGCCGTTTCGTCACCCGCATCATTCTGCGTCGGGGCCTGCACTGGTTGGCGGTGGGTCTCGCCCGACGCCCGGTGAAATTACCCTGGCTCATCACGGTGTGCTCTTCCTGGATGAGCTTCCGGAGTTCGAACGCCGGGTGCTGGAGGTTCTGCGCGAGCCTCTGGAATCGGGCGAGATCGTGGTGGCGCGGGCGCGGGACCGGGTGCGTTTTCCGGCGCGTTTCCAACTGGTGGCGGCGATGAACCCCTGCCCCTGTGGATATCTCGGCGACCCAACCGGTCGCTGCCGGTGCAGCAGCGAAATGGTCCAGCGTTACCGCAACAAACTCTCCGGTCCGCTGCTGGACCGCATCGACCTGCACCTTACCGTTGCCCGCGAGGCCACCGCCCTGTCACCCGCCAGCAGTGACGGCCCCGACAGCGCCACGGTTGCCCGGCAGGTCGCCCTGACCCGCGAGCGGCAACAACAACGGCAAGGTTGCGCCAATGCCTTTCTCGATCTCCCCGGCCTGCGCCGGCATTGCGGGTTATCCACAGCCGATGAGAGATGGCTGGAAACCGCCTGCGAGCGATTGACCCTGTCGCTGCGGGCCGCGCACCGGTTGTTGAAGGTGGCGCGGACGTTGGCGGATCTGGAGGAGGTGAAGGATATCCGGCGGGAGCATCTGGCGGAGGCGTTGCAGTATCGGCCCGCGGGGCAGGAATGACAGTTGTGAATCTGATCACCAACGGAGAAGACGATGAAAACACTGACGCTCGATGAGGCATCAACAAATCTGGCCAAGGCAATCAATCATGTCTGCCAACATCAGGAACCCGTAGAGATCACTCGCGAAGACGGAGAGTCTGTGGTCATGCTCACGCTGGCAGACCACAACTCCATGGTTGAAACAC
The DNA here is from genome assembly GCA_031253995.1 of Paucimonas sp. GTDB lineage: Bacteria > Pseudomonadota > Gammaproteobacteria > Pseudomonadales > Pseudomonadaceae > Aquipseudomonas. The sequence continues at coordinate 87,262 of JAIRVG010000063.1, forward strand.
TCTATCTGCTCGGCAACAGCAAGAATGCCGCTTGGCTCAGGGAATCGATTGCACAGCACAAAGGGCGAGGAAAAAGCTAAGGCAGATTCTCCTTCCGCTTACTCGCGCCGATTGGCCCCACTCCAAACAAACCCCGTCAAGACAGAATCAACCAACGCCTTGGCCATTTCCGCTTGCTGAGCGATGCCGATGACCAAGGCATGGTCGTTGGCGGTGAGGTGCGCAGCGGCATCGCAGGCAGACGCCCGCAGGCAACTGAGCAACAGACAGGCGTGGACCAGCGCATCTTCAGCACAGATTTCCTCACTGACGTTGAACATGCACTTGCCATTGAAATCGTGGGGGCCAAAAGGCGTGCCACTGGTTTTGAACTGGGAAAAGTCGAAGGGCGGTGGATCGGGGACCGGCTTTTTCATGGTGCAACTCCTATGCGGATGGCAGAAAAGCCGCCGCCATAGCGCTGCGAAACGAATGGGTGGCAGCTGTACGCGGGTTCGCAGACCGGGCATAGGAACCGGCGCACCCGAAGGTGCCCCGCGCACAACCGCCATGACAGGACAATCGAACGACATCGATCGAAAGCTGAAATGAGGTTCTGGCTATGCTCTGGGCTGCGACACCCTGTCACCAAAAATCAGTGACCGTCGGAGCCTAAGCACCCCTCCGCAGAGGCGCAACAGAGCAACAGGCCGCGCAGTATGATTCAGAAGCGTCTGACAGAAAACGGCCACAGAGCATTGTGAAATCTGTTGTTTCGAATGACATTTGAGACCTTCCGGCGACCACTCACCCCGAGAACCCCATGCCCTACCCCCTCCTGCTCGGCGCCTTCCTCCTGCTCCTCGACCTGCTCCTCTGGCGCGCCATCCCCGTGGAACGCCGCAACTGGCGCACGGCCGCCCGGGTCGTGGCCTTCCTGCTGTTCACCGGGGTACTCCTGAGCGCCGGCATCAGCCCGCTACAACCCCCACCCTGGCCCGAAGACCTGGCCCGCAACCTGATCGCCACCGTCCTGGAAATCACCTGGTGGCTGTTCGCCGCGCGCACGCTGACCGTGGTCATCGGCCTGCTGCTGATCGCCCGCAGCGGCCACACCGGCCGCCTGCTGCAGGACGTGTTGGGCGCGGTGATCTTCCTGGTCGCCATCGTCGCCGCAGCCGCGTACGTGATGCAGCTTCCGGTCAAAGGCCTGCTGGCGACCTCCGGCGTCATGGCCATCGTGATCGGCCTGGCCTTGCAGAGCACCCTGAGCGACGTGTTCTCCGGCATCGTCCTCAACACCACCCGCCCCTACCAGATCGATGACTGGATCAGCATCGACGGCACCGAGGGCAAGGTGATCGATATCGACTGGCGCGCCACTCGCCTGCTCACCGGCAACGGCAGCATGGCGGTGATTCCCAACTCGGTGGCGGCCAAGGCCAAGCTGCTCAATTTCAGCCGGCCCAACGATGTTCATGGGGTGTCCATCAGCGTGGTGGTGCCGGCCAGCGTGCGCCCGCGCAAGGTGCTGGATGCCCTGGAGAAGACCCTGCAAGGCAGCAGCGCGCTGCTCTCTACCCCGGCGCCGAAGGCGACGATCAAGACTTCGACTCTGGAATCGGTGGAGTACGAGGCCAGTGGCTTCGTCGGCTCGATGGGCGAGAAGACCAGCGTGCGCAACCAGATGTTCGACCTCGCCCACCGTCACCTGGTGGCCGCCGGGGTGATCTGGAACCCGGAAAACGATGCACGCCCGTGGAGCCGCCAACGCGGCCTGCTGGAAGACGTGCGCATCTTCCGTGCCCTGAGCAGCGAGGAAAAGGACAGCCTGAGCCAGCGCATGATCGCCGTGGAGTACCCGGCGGATCAGGTCATCCTTGGCCTCGACGAGGCTTCCGATCACGTGCTGGTGATCGGCACCGGCGTGGTCTCGGCCTCGGTGCGCGATGGCGAGCGACTGCTGGAAGCCGGGCGCATGGGGCCGGGTGAAGTGCTGGGTGTGGAAGGCCTGCTGGACAACGAGGCGTCCATCGCCGAGTTCCGCAGCCTGACCAGTTGCCTGCTCTATCGCATCGACAAGGCCGAGGTACGCAACTGCCTGGAACAGCGGGATGAAGTGAAGGCGGCGCTGAGCAAGCTGCAGCGCCTGCGTCAGGACAACAGCCAGTCGCTGCTGCTACAGCGACCGGCCGAGGTCAAGAAAGGTGGTTTCCTGCACTGGCTGCAGCGCAAGCCCTAGAGCACCACCCGCAGGCACTGCCCGGCGTGATACAGCGAGAACCCGGTCTCATAGAAACCGGTCCGCAGCGCCGGCACCGCCACCGGTTTCATCGGCGAGAACGGGATCGGCAGCGTGGTCGGGTCATCCTGCATCAGGAACTGGGCGAACGCCTTGCCGATCACCGTGCCGGTGGTGTTGCCGCGACCGTTGTAGCCGGTGACCGCGACGATCCCCGGCGCCGGCTCGAACAGGCGCATGAGGTGGTCCGGGGTGAAGTCGATGCAGCCGGTCCAGTGCATCTCCCACTCCACCTTGCCCAGTTGCGGGAAATAGTGGCTCTGGATGCGGTCGGCCCAGCGGCGGATGAACCAGGATGGCTTGTTGTCGACCCGGCCAAGGCTGCCCAGCAGCAGGCGGCCCTGGTCGTCGCGGCGGATGCTGCTGAGCACGGTACGGGTGTCCCACGAGCCCTGGCCGTGCTTGAGCACGTTGTCGGCAGCGGCACCATGCAGCGACGCCGAGGCGACCTGGTAGTAGTAGCCGCGGAAGAAGTGGCGCTGCAGGTCGGTCCAGTCGCCTTCGGTGTAGGCACCGGTAGAGATCACCACCTTCTCGGCCTGCACCGAGCCCTTGGCGGTCTTGACCTGCCAGCCCTTGTTGCCGACGCGCTGCAGGCCCTGCACCGGGGACTGTGGATAAATCCGTCCGCCCAGGCGTTCCACCGCTTCGGCTAGGCCGCGGGTGTAGGCCATGGGGTTGATGGTGCCGGCGCGGTGGTCGAGCAGCGCGGCGGCGATCTGCGTGGTGCCGCAGTATTCCTCGCAGCGGGCGCCGGTGAGCAGTTCGACGTCGGCGCCGCGGCGGGTCCATTGTTCGTGGCGGGCCTGCAGGTCGGCGACGCCGGTGGCGTTGTGCGCCATGTGCAGGGTGCCTTCGTTGCGCGCCTGGCAGTCGATACCGAGGCGCTGGATCAGGGCGAAGACTTCCGCCGGGGCTTCGCCCAGCACCTTGTTCAGGCGGCTGCCCTGTTGCTGGCCGAGGGTGGCCTCGACATCGTCGGGACGGATCCAGGTGCCGGCATTGACCAGGCCGACGTTGCGCCCGGAGCCGCCGTGGCCGATGTCGCGGGCTTCCAGCAGGACCACGGACTTGCCCTGTTCCAGCAGGTGCAGGGCGGCGGAGAGGCCGGTGATGCCGCCGCCGATGACGCAGACATCGGCCACGGCGTCGCTGTTCAGGATCGAAGCGGGGGCCGGGGGTGGAGTGACATATTCCCACAAGCATTGTTGACGCAGGTCGGACATGGGTGGGTCCCCGGAGCAGAGTTTGGTTTTTTTATCTCGGCAAGCGACACATGAATCATGGGTTTTGCAGGGGCCTTGTGAGAGCGGGTTTACCCGCTCTCACAGGGGCCGCGTCGTGTTTCAGTCGAAGACGATGCCCTGGGCCAGCGGCAATTCGCGGGAATAGTTCACGGTATTGGTCTGCCGGCGCATGTAGGCCTTCCAGCTGTCCGACCCGGACTCACGCCCGCCCCCGGTCTCCTTCTCGCCGCCGAACGCACCGCCGATCTCCGCGCCGCTGGTGCCGATGTTGACGTTGGCAATCCCGCAGTCACTCCCCGCCGCACTCTGGAAACGCTCGGCCTCGCGCAGGTCGGTGGTGAAGATGCACGACGACAGCCCCTGCGGCACCTCGTTGTTCAGGCGCAGCGCTTCCTCGAAATCATCGTAGGCCATCACATAGAGGATCGGCGCGAAGGTCTCGTGGCGCACCACTTCGGTCTGGCCAGGCATTTCCACGATGGCCGGCGCGACGTAGTAGGCATCCGGGTACTGGTCCGCCAGCTGGCGCTCGCCACCGAACACCTGGCCACCCTCGTCTCGGGCGCGGGCCAGCGCATCTTGCATGGACAGGAACGACGCCTTGTCGATCAGCGGACCGACCAGGTTGCCTTCCCGCGGATCACCGATACGCACCTTGCCGTAGGCGGATTTGACTCGCGCCACCACTTCGTCCTTGACCGAACGGTGCACGATCACCCGACGCAGAGTGGTGCAACGCTGCCCGGCCGTACCGACGGCGCTGAACAGCACGGCGCGCACGGCCAGGTCGAGGTCGGCGCTGGGGGCGAGGATCATGGCGTTGTTGCCGCCCAGTTCGAGGATGCTGCGGCCGAAGCGCGCGGCCACCCGCGGCCCGACTTCACGGCCCATGCGGGTGCTGCCGGTGGCGCTGACCAGCGGCACGCGAGGATCATCCACCAGCGCCTGGCCGGCATCACGGTCGCCGATGATCACCTGGCTCAGGCCGGCAGGCGCATCGCCGAATTTCGCCAGGGCTTTTTCGAACAGCGCCTGGCAGGCCAGGGCGGTCAAAGGCGTCTTCTCGGACGGTTTCCACACCACGGCATTGCCGCAAACCAGCGCCAGGGTGGTGTTCCACGCCCACACCGCGACCGGGAAGTTGAAGGCGCTGATCACGCCGACCACGCCCAGCGGATGCCAGCTTTCACGCATGTGGTGGCCGGGACGCTCGGAAGCGATGGTCAAGCCGTAGAGCTGGCGCGACAGGCCGACGGCGAAGTCGCAGATATCGATCATTTCCTGCACTTCACCCAGGCCTTCCTGGGTGATCTTGCCGGCTTCCACCGAAACCAGTTCGCCCAGTTCCGCCTTGTACTCGCGCAGCACTTCGCCGAACAGGCGAACCAGCTCACCACGGCGCGGCGCCGGCACGTTGCGCCAGGCTTCGAACGCCTGCTGCGCCTGGGCGATCTTCGCCCCGACCGCAGCCGCCGGCTCCAGGTGCACCGAGGCGATCACGCTGCCGTCGATCGGGGTGTGAACGGCATGGTTGCCGTTGGTGTGGGCACTGGCCGGGACACCCAGGCGGGCAAGCAATCCATCAACCATGTTGTTCTCCTGCAAGGCGGTGGGAGGTTGTAATCATTGTCGGGGATCAGTATTAATCCGATCACCAAGCCTCAACAAACGACCTTTATTCCGCACATCATTCCCTCAGGTAATGAACCATGTCCAAACGCCTGGTCCCGTCGATGGCCGCCCTGCAATGCTTCGAAGCCGCCGCCCGGCACCTGAGCTTCACCCGCGCCGCCGAGGAACTGCACCTGACCCAGAGCGCGGTGAGCAAGCAGGTGGCGCAGCTGGAGGACATGCTTCGGCACCACCTGTTCCTGCGTATCCGCCGCCGCCTGCAACTGACCCCGGCCGGCGCGCTGTACCTGGCCGAAGTGAACAAGATCCTGACCCAGGTCGACATGTCCAGCCGCTACATCATGTCCTACGGCGAGCAGACCGAGGTGCTCAAGGTCGCCACCCAGCCGAGCTTCGGCGTGCGCTGGCTGATCCCGCACCTGAAGGGCTTCGGCAAGCGCCATCCGAACATCCACCTGGATATCCGCAACGAGATGGAGCCGTTCTCCCTGCTCCAGGCCAAGGCCGACGTGGTGTTCTTCTATGGCCAGGGCACCTGGCCGGGGGCGACCTGCATCGAGCTGTTCGGCGAAGAGGTGGTGCCAGTGTGCGCGCCGGAACTGCTGCCCGGCGGCGTGCTGAACGATGCCAGCGAACTGTCCGGCCTGGTGCTGCTGCAAAGCACCACGCGCCCGGAAGCCTGGCACGAATGGTTCCTCGAACAGGGCCTGCATTCGCCCAACAGCTACCATGGCCCGCGCTTCGATACCTTCCATATGTGCCTGAGCGCCGCCCAGGCCGGCTGTGGCGTGGCCCTGGTGCCGAGCTACCTGGCCGAAGCCGACCTGGCCGAGGGCAAGCTGGTGGTGGCGTGGCCCCATCGCATGCGCAGCAACGGCGCGCACTTCCTGGCCTTCTCCGAGCACGCCGCCGAAGTGCCCAAGGTGCGCTGCCTGGTGGACTGGATCGCCGAGCAGGTCGCCGCCGACAAGTCCTGAATTTCCGGAATGACTGCTCGACTTTTTTTCGCTTGAAGTGGATCAGCATTCCTCGTTTTCATGTAGCTGTGCCCCATCACTCACCAGGAAGCTTGCGATGCCCGCTCAAGATTTCGTCAGCCCGGACCAGATTCGCGCGCGGTTCTCCGCGGCCATGTCGCTCATGTACAAGCAGGAGGTCCCGCTCTACGGGACGCTGCTGGCGTTGGTGAGCGAGGTCAACCGGCAGGTGATGGAACAGCGCCCGGAGGTCGCCGAGGCCCTGCGCTGGACCGGCGAGATCGAACGCCTCGACCAGGAGCGCCACGGCGCCATCCGCGTGGGTACGGCGGCGGAGCTGGCGACCATCGGCCGGCTGTTCGCAGTGATGGGCATGCAGCCGGTGGGCTACTACGACCTGAGTTCGGCGGGCGTGCCGGTGCACTCCACGGCGTTTCGCGCGGTGCACGAGCAGTCGCTGCATGCCAGCCCGTTCCGGGTCTTCACCTCGTTGCTGCGCCTGGAGCTGATCGATGATCCGGCGCTGCGGGAGCTGGCCCGCTCGATCCTGGACAAGCGCCAGATTTTCACCCCCCGGGTGCTGGAGCTGATCGCCCAGGGCGAGCGCGATGGCGGCCTGAACGAGGCGGATGCCGGCGAGTTCGTCGATGAAGCCCTGCACACTTTCCGCTGGCACCACGAGGCCACGGTGGCCGCCGGGGAGTACCGGCAGTTGCACGACCAGCACCGTTTGATCGCCGATGTGGTGGCGTTCAAGGGCCCGCATATCAACCACCTGACCCCGCGCACCCTGGATATCGATGCGATCCAGCTGGGCATGCCGGCCCACGGGATTCCGCCGAAGGCGGTGATCGAGGGGCCGCCGACCCGGCGTCATCCGATCTTGCTGCGCCAGACCAGCTTCAAGGCGCTGCAGGAGTCCATCGCCTTCCGTGATGCCGAGGGCAGTCACACGGCGCGCTTTGGAGAGATCGAACAGCGCGGTGCGGCGCTGACGCCGAAGGGGCGCCGGCTCTATGACCAGTTGCTCGATGCCACTCGCGAGGCGTTGGGCGGCGCGCCGGCGGAGAGCAATGCCGATCGCTACATGAGCCTGCTGGCCGAGACATTCCGGGCATTCCCGGATGACCTGGGGCAGATGCGCGAGCAGGAGCTGGCCTACTTCCGCTACTTCCCGACGGAGAAGGGGCTGGCGGCCAAGGAGCATCCGGCCGGCCTGGAAGCGCTGATCGAGGCGGGGCATTTGCATTTCGAAGCGCTGGTGTACGAGGATTTCCTGCCGGTGAGTGCGGCGGGGATCTTCCAGTCCAACCTGGGGGACGACGGGCAGGCGGAGTATGGGAGCAACGCCAATCGGGAGGCGTTCGAGGAGGCGTTGGGGCAGCGGGTGCAGGATGAGTTGGCGTTGTATGCCGAGAGTGAGCGGCGTTCGCTGGCGGCCTGTGCCGAGGCCCTTGGTCTTCCCACCCTCTAAAGCACGACGCGTTACCTTGTGGGAGCGGGTTTACCCGCTCCCACAAGGTTTGCGGTGTTGCGTGGATCAGTGGCGAACGCGGAACCGGTCCACTTCCTGGCGCAACTGCTCCGCCAACCCCTCCAGTTCCCGCGCCGTCGAGGCCAGGTTGTTGGCCACTTCCCGCTGATCACTGTTGGCCAGGGCAATGCTCTGCAGGTTGTTGCTCAGCACCGTCGCCGTAGCGCTCTGCTCCTGGGTCGCGGTATTGATCGCCGCGAACTGTTCACCGGCACTGCGGCTCTGCTCGTCGATCCGCGCCAGCGCCTCGGCCACCCGGGCATTGCGCTCCAGGCCTTCGCGCATCAGGCGGTTGCCCTGCTCCATGGTGCTGATGGCATGCCCGGTCTGCTGCTGCACGCTGTCGATCATCCCGGAGATTTCATCCGTGGCCTCGCGAGTACGCGCGGCCAGGTGACGAACCTCATCAGCCACCACCGCGAAACCACGCCCCTGCTCACCCGCCCGCGCCGCCTCGATGGCAGCGTTGAGCGCCAGCAGGTTGGTCTGCTCGGCAATCGCGGTGATCACGCCGACGATGCCGCCGATGTCCTGCGAGCGCGCACCGAGGATGTCGATCACCTTGGCGGTATCGCCCAGGGCCTCGGCGATCTGCTGCAGCGAGTCCGACGCCTGCTCCATCGAGGCCCGGCCAATGCGGGTCTGCTGGGCATTGTCGCGGGCCATGCGCTCGGTGTTGCCCATGCTGTCGGCGATGCCCATGGATGTGGCGCTGAACTCTTCCACCGCGCCCGCCATGCTGGTGATCTCGCCGGACTGCTGTTCCATGCCATCGCAGGCGCCAGTCGACAGGTCGGCCAGGGCATGGGCACGGTTGCCCACCTGCTGCGAGGCCTCGCGAATGCGCACCACCATGCTCGCCAGTGCCTCGCCCATATGGTTGAAGCTGGCAGCGAGCTGGCCGATCTCGTCGTGGCTGGTGACCTTCAGGCGCACGTCCAGGTCGCCGGCGCCCAGGGCTTCGGCCTGGTGCACCAGGTCGCTCAGCGGCCGCAGCTTGCGGCGCAGCAGCCACAGCGTGGCGCCCACCGCCAGCAGCATGGCCAGCAGGCTGCCGATGGCCAGGCGGGTGCCGACGCTCCAGGTCACCGCGCGAATCTCCGCCTCCGGCATGCTCGCCACCACGGTCCAGGGCCCGCCGGCAAAGGGCACGGCAACGCTGTAGAGCTGCTCGCCGCCATCGTTCCAGAAGCGGCCCTCACCGGGCTTGCCCAGCAGATCCGCCACGGCCTGTTCGCCGCCGGTCACGCCGGCAGGGGGTACCAGCCAGTGCTGTTGCTCGTCGAGCAGGGCCAGCGAGCCGGTCTGGCCGATGCGGAAGCGCTTGAGGTTGTCGAACTGGGTCTTCTGTGCGTCGGTGTAGTCGAAGCCGACAAAGAGGATGGCGATCACCCGCCCGGCGCTGTCACGCACCGGGGTGTACTGGGTCATGTAGAAGCGCTCGAACAGCAGCGCCCGGCCGACATAGGGCTGACCGGACATGATCCGCCCATAGGCCGGGCTCTTGCGGTCGAGCAGGGTGCCGATGGCGCGGCTGCCGTCCTGCTTGGTCAGCGAGGTGCTGATGCGGACGAAGTCATCGCCGCTGCGCACGAAGATCGTCGCGACACCGGCGGTCATCTGGTGGAATTCGTCGACTTCGCTGAAATCGTTGTTCAGCGCCTGGCCATCGAGGAACAGCCCGGGCGTGGCCACGCCGGCTACCGGAATCGAGGTACCGGCCTGCACGCTGAGGTCCTTGAAGCGCTTTTCGAACAGCCCGGCGAGGCGCTGGGTGCTCTCGCGCAGGGAGTCGTGGAAGGTGCCGAGCTGGTCGGCCAGCAGGCGTGCCTCGCTGGTGAGGTGTTCCTGGCGGGTGACAAGGTTGGCGTGGTCGAGGGAGCGCAGGGCAAACAGGGTGCTGCCGCTGATCACGACGGCAAGCACGGCGGCCAGCGCAAGGCCAAGCTGGGAGGCAATCCGGGCGCGAGGTTGAGACATGAAAACTCCTGGCGAGAGAGGCCGGGATCATCCTGATCGCGGTGCACGATGGGCATGGTCATGGGCCTCGTTCCGGGCCCTCGCCTCCTACTTCGGCGCACCGACGCATTACTTGAGTGATGAGCACGGATATTTAGCGCAAACGGTCATTCGCTGTTGTTTGGGTCATTTGCCTGCAACATCGCCACCGCTGGCAACTGCATGGCCCGCGCCTCGCCCTGCAGGAAATCGCTGAGCCGGCGCAGGCGCTCGCCGCCAGGCCGGGTGCGCGGCCAGACCAGATAGTAGTCCAGGCCGCTGGCTACTGCCGCCGGCCACGGCAGGCTGAGACGGCCCTGGGCGACGTCCTCGGCGACCATCAGCAGATCGCCCATGGACACACCATAGCCCCGCGCCGCAGCGATCATGCCCAGCTCCAGGGTGTCGAACACCTGGCCGCCCTTGAGCGACACCTGTTCGGTCAGGCCCATGCGCGCCAGCCAGGTGCGCCAGTCGCGCTTGTCCGGGGTGGGGTGCAGCAGTTCGCAGGTGGCCAAGCGCTCCACGGTCCAGGGCCCGTCGTTGAGCAGGCCGGGAGCGCCCACCGGAACCAGCAGTTCGGAAAACAGCCGGCTCACCTCCCAGTCCGGCGGGAAATGCCCGTCGCCCAGCAACACCGCGCAATCGAAGGGCTCCTGGTTGAAGTCGACATGGTCGACGTCCATCCAGGCGCTGGTCAGTTGCACCTCGTTGCCCGGCTGCAGGTGACGGAAGCGGCTGAGCCGCGCCAGCAGCCAGCGCATGGTCAGGGTCGAGGGGGCTTTCATGCGCAGGATGCCTTCCTCGCTGCGCAAGGTGCTGCAGGCCCGTTCCAGCGCGGCGAAGCCTTCGCGCACGCCGGGCAGCAGCAGGCGCGCCGCTTCGGTGAGTTGCAGGCTGCGGCCATTGCGCATGAACAGGCGGCAGGCGAAGTGTTCTTCGAGGGTGCGGATATGCCGGCTCACCGCGCTCTGGGTGATGTTCAGCTCATCCGCCGCGCGGGTGAACGAACTGTGCCGCGCCGCCGCCTCGAAGGCGCGCAGGGCGTACAGCGGGGGAAGACGATGGGACATGGCGAACCTCCGTGAGCGCGCATCTTCGCATGAGTTTTACTCATGCCACTGATCGTTTTTATCCTTTTGTGCGAGTTGACGCAAAGGTCGAGAATTGGCGGCTTGTCATTCTCTTTCGCAAAAGGACACCGATCATGCAGGCGGCGCCAACCCATGAACTCAAGGCACTGCTGCGGCTGGCGGGGCCGCTGGTGGCTTCGCAGTTGGCGCACATGCTGATGCTGCTCACCGACACCTTCATGATGGCCAGGATCAGCCCCGAGGCTCTCGCCGGCGGCGGGCTGGGTGCGGCGAGCTATTCGTTCGTGTCGATCTTCTGCCTGGGCGTGATCGCCGCGGTGGGCACCCTGGTCGCCATTCGCCATGGCGCCGGCGATGCCGAAGGCGCCACCCGCCTGACCCAGGCCGGGCTGTGGCTGGCCTGGGTGATGGCGGTGGTCGCGGCGCTGGTGCTGTGGAACCTGGGACCGGTGCTGTTGCTGCTCGGCCAGCAGCCCGGCAACGTCGAGAATGCCAGCCACTTCCTGCTGTTGCTGCCCTTCGCCCTGCCCGGCTACCTGACCTTCATGGCCCTGCGCGGCTTCACCAGTGCGCTGGGGCGTTCGGCGCCGGTGATGGTCATCAGCCTGGTGGGGACCGTGGCCAACTTCCTGCTCAACTACGCGTTGATCGAGGGCATGTTCGGCCTGCCGAAGCTGGGGCTGGTGGGTATCGGCCTGGTCACGGCGCTGGTGGCCAATGCCATGGCCATTGCCCTGGCCCTGTATATCCGCCGGCATCCGGCCTATGCGCCCTACCCGATCCGGCGCAACCTGTCGCGGCCGTCGTTGCCGGCGCTGCGCGAGCTGTGGCGGCTGGGGCTGCCGATTGGCGGCACCTACACGGTGGAAGTCGGCCTGTTCGCCTTCGCCGCGCTGTGCATGGGCACCATGGGCAGTACCGAGCTGGGCGCGCACCAGATCGCCCTGCAGATCGTGTCGACGGCGTTCATGATCCCGGCGGGCCTGTCCTATGCGGTGACCATGCGCGTCGGCCTGCACTATGGCGCCGACCGTCTGCTGGCGGCACGCAGTGCGGGGCGGCTGGGGATCGGCTTCGGCGCGGCGGTGATGCTGGGGTTCTCGGTACTCTTCTGGTTGATGCCGGAGCCGTTGGTGGGGCTGTTCCTCGACCTGGAGGATCCGGCCTTCGCCGGGGTGGTGCACCTGGCGGTGAGCCTGTTGATGGTCGCGGCGTGGTTCGAGCTGTTCGACGGCATCCAGACCGTGGCGATGGGCTCGATTCGCGGGCTCAAGGACGCCAGGACGACGTTCCTGGTGGGGCTGTTCTGCTATTGGGTGATTGGGGCGCCGGCGGCGTGGATCATGGCGTTTCCGCTGGAGATGGGCGCGGTGGGCGTGTGGTGGGGGCTGGCGCTGGGGTTGGCGTTTGCGGCGATCAGCCTGACGCTGGCGTTCGAGTGGCGGATGAGGCGGATGATCGGTGGGGTGGCCGTGCCTTCGACCGTGACACGGTCTGTATAAGCGACGCGGACCTGTGGGAGCGGGTTTACCCGCGATTGCGATGGTGAATTCACTACCGCAATCGCGGGTAAACCCGCTCCCACAAGGTCCGCGTCGTTTCCTATAGCGCTACCGGTTTCTGTACCGCATTCAGCAGCAGGTATTCCACCAGCGGCTCGATCGCCAGCGGCTTGCTGATCAGGAAGCCCTGCACCTGGTCACAGCCGAAGCTGCGCAGCAGGTCCATCTGCTCCTCGGTCTCCACCCCCTCCGCCACCACATCCAGATGAAGGTTGTGCGCCAGGTTGATCATGGCGTGCACCAGCTTGCGGTTCTCCTCCCGCTGCTCCATCCCCCCGACGAAACTGCGATCCACCTTGAGCAAGGCAATCGGCAGGCTGTTGAGGTGGACGAAGGACGAGAAGCCGGTACCGAAGTCATCCAGCGAGAAGCGCACACCCAGCCGCCCGAGGGCGTCCATGGTCTGCTTGACCAGGTCGTTGCGGCGCATCACCGCGGTTTCCGTCAGTTCGAACTCCAGCCAGCGCGCGTCCACGCCATGTTGCACGATCAGCCGGCTCAGGGTCGCCAGCAACTGGCTGTCCTGGAACTGGCGGAACGACAGGTTCACCGCCATGTGCAACGGTGCCAGGCCTCGCTCGCGCAGGACCTGCATGTCCCGCAGCGCCCGGGAAATCACCCAGTAGCCCAGCGGCACGATCAGCCCGCTCTGCTCGGCCAGCGGCACGAACTCACTCGGTGGCAGCAGGCCGCGTTCGGCATGGCGCCAGCGCACCAGGGCCTCCAGGCCGACGATACGGCCCTCGGCCAGGTCCAGGCGCGGCTGGTAGTGCAGTTCCAGTTCGTCACGGCGCAGGGCGCGGCGCAGCTCGCTTTCAAGGTCGGCGAGGCTGCGGGCGTTGCGGTTGATGCGCTCGTCGAACACGTGGTACGTGCAGCCGTGGGTGCCCTTGGCCTGCTGCATGGCGATGTGCGCGTGCCACATCAGCGGGTCGGCACCCGCCTGGGCGCGGGCATGGGCCACGCCGAGGCTGCAGCCGATCAGCAGGCTTTCGCCGTCGATCCAGTAGGGTTCGGCCAGGGCCTCGACTATCCGTTCGGCCATGCGCTCGGCACGCTGCGGTTCGCGGCGGGTGTCGATGAGCAGGGCAAATTCGTCGCTGCCCAGGCGTGCCACGCGGTCGCCGGCTTCCAGCTGGCTCTTCAGGCGGCCTACCACCTGCAGGATCAGGCGGTCGCCGCCCTGGTGGCCAAGGGCGTCGTTGGCGTGGCGGAAGTTGTCGAGGTCGAGATGGCCAAGGGCGACGCCGCGGCCGTCGTTCTCGGCCAGGCGCGCCGTCAGCAGGGTCTGGAAGCCCTGGCGGTTGGCGATGCCGGTGAGCGGGTCTTCCTCGGCCAGACGCTGCAGGGTGGACTCCAGCACCCCGCGCTCGCGCACATGGCGCAGGCAGCGACGCAGGGTGTCGCTGCCCAGCTGACCGCGCACCAGCCAGTCGCTGACCCCGGGCGGCGCCTTGGCCGGCTCGGCATCCAGCAGCAGCACCATCGGCAGGTCGCAGCGCCCCGGCGCCGGCTGGCGACCCGGGGTGGTCAACACCACGGCGTTGCGGTCGCGGGCGAACAGGCTGTCCACCGACTCCCAGCTCGGCGCCGTCAGCAATACCGCAGTGCCCGCCAGCGGCAACAGAGACTCGCCGAGAGCCATCGCCCACTCGGGTTCCTCAGCCAGCAGAAGCAAACGCAACGGTTCGGCAGGCGTAGACAAGCTCTCTCCTTAGTTACCAGCGCGCGAGCGCAGACAGGGCGCGGGATAAATCGTTTGTTACAACGGCACTAATGTAAATGATTTTCACTTGAAACAACCCTATGTGTTTCAGGAAAAATCCATCCATTCGGAGGCGCATCCTGATGGAAAGTAGCAGAGCCGGCAAATTTAGATATTGTGCTGCGTCACACTGTCAGACGGTCGCGCCATGAAGGCGAAGCCCTGTTAAACTGCGCGGCTATTTTTCAGCCACCCCCGGTTTACGTCATGTCCCGACTCAATCCCCGGCAGCAAGAAGCCGTGAACTACGTCGGCGGCCCGCTCCTGGTACTTGCCGGCGCAGGCTCCGGCAAGACCAGCGTGATCACCCGCAAGATCGCCCACCTGATCCAGAACTGCGGGATCCGCGCCCAGTACATCGTGGCCATGACCTTCACCAACAAGGCCGCGCGGGAGATGAAGGAGCGGGTCGGCACCCTGCTGCGCAAGGGCGAGGGCCGCGGCCTGACGGTCTCGACCTTCCACAACCTCGGTCTGAACATCATCCGCAAGGAACACGTGCGCCTGGGCTACAAGCCCGGTTTCTCGATCTTCGACGAAACCGACGTGAAGGCCCTGATGACCGACATCATGCAGAAGGAGTATTCCGGGGACGACGGCGTCGACGAGATCAAGAACATGATCGGCGCCTGGAAGAACGACCTGATCCTGCCCCCCGAGGCCCTGGAAAAGGCGCGCAATCCCAAGGAGCAGACCGCCGCCATCGTCTACATGCACTACCAGCGCACGCTCAAGGCGTTCAACGCGGTGGACTTCGACGACCTGATCCTGCTGCCGGTGAAGCTGTTCGAGGAACACACCGACATCCTGGAAAAGTGGCAGAACCGCGTGCGCTACCTGCTGGTGGACGAATACCAGGACACCAACGCCAGCCAGTACCTGCTGGTGAAGATGCTGATCGGCACGCGCAACCAGTTCACCGTGGTGGGCGACGACGACCAGTCGATCTACGCCTGGCGCGGCGCGCGGCCGGAAAACCTGATGCTGCTCAAGGATGACTACCCGTCCCTGAAGGTGGTGATGCTGGAGCAGAACTACCGCTCCACCAGCCGCATCCTGCGCTGCGCCAACGTGCTGATCTCGAACAACCCGCACGCCTTCGAGAAGCAGCTGTGGAGCGAGATGGGCCACGGCGACGAGATCCGCGTGATCCGCTGCAAGAACGAGGAAGCCGAGGCCGAGCGGGTGGCCATGGAGATCCTCAGCCTGCACCTGCGCACCGACCGCCCGTACAGCGATTTCGCCATCCTCTATCGCGGCAACTACCAGGCCAAGCTGATCGAGCTGAAGCTGCAGCACCACCAGGTGCCGTACCGCCTGTCCGGCGGCAACAGCTTCTTCGGGCGCCAGGAAGTGAAGGACCTGATGGCCTACTTCCGCCTGCTGGTGAACCCGGACGACGACAACGCCTACCTGCGGGTGATCAACGTGCCGCGCCGGGAAATCGGCTCGACCACCCTGGAAAAGCTCGGCAACTACGCCACCGAGCGCAAGATCTCGATGTACGCCGCCAGCGAGGAGCTGGGCCTGCGCGAGCACCTCGACGCGCGCTTCACCGACCGCCTGGAGCGCTTCAAGCGCTGGATGGACAAGGTCCGCGAGCAGGTGGCCCTGGAAGATCCGATCGCCGCGCTGCGCAGCATGGTGATGGACATCGATTACGAAAACTGGATTCGCAGCAACAGTTCCAGCGACAAGGCCGCGGACTTCCGCATGGGCAACGTCTGGTTCCTCATCGACGCGCTGAAAAGCACGCTGGAGAAGGACGAGGACGGCGACATGACCATCGAGGACGCCATCGGCAAGCTGGTGCTGCGCGATATGCTGGAGCGCCAGCAGGAAGAGGAAGAAGGCGCCGAGGGCGTGCAGATGATGACCCTGCATGCGTCCAAGGGCCTGGAATTCCCCTACGTGTTCATCATGGGCATGGAGGAGGAAATCCTCCCGCACCGCTCCAGTATCGAAGCCGACACCATCGAGGAAGAACGCCGCCTGGCGTATGTCGGCATTACCCGGGCCCGCCAGACCCTGGCCTTCACCTTCGCTGCCAAGCGCAAGCAGTACGGCGAGATCATCGATTGTTCGCCGAGCCGCTTCCTGGATGAGCTGCCGGAGGATGACCTGGCCTGGGAAGGACTGGACGACGCACCGGTAGAAGTCAAGGCGGCACGGGGCAATACGGCGCTGGCGGATATCCGCGCCATGCTCAAACGGTAGATAATCAACCCTTCAATCGCCCTGGCCCATGCCGGGGCCTTTTGCTTACATCCGAGGAAACACCCGTGGAAGCACTGCAGCAGAAGATTCGCGAAGAAGGCATCGTGCTTTCCGACCAGGTCCTGAAAGTCGATGCGTTTCTCAACCACCAGATCGATCCTGCGCTGATGGCGCTGATCGGCGACGAGTTCGCCCGCCTGTTCGCCGATTCCGGCGTGACCAAGATCGTCACCATCGAAGCCTCGGGCATCGCCCCGGCGGTGATGACTGGCCTGAAGCTCGGCGTGCCGGTGATCTTCGCGCGCAAGCACCAGTCCCTGACCCTGACGGAAAACCTGCTGACCGCGTCGGTGTATTCCTTCACCAAGCAGACCGAGAACACCGTGGCCATCTCGCCGCGTCACCTGAACAGCAGCGACCGCGTGCTGGTGATCGACGACTTCCTGGCCAACGGCAAGGCGTCCCAGGCGCTGATCTCGATCATCAAGCAGGCTGGCGCCACCGTTGCCGGCCTGGGTATCGTCATCGAGAAGTCGTTCCAGGGCGGCCGTGCCGAGCTGGATGCGCAGGGCTACCGCGTCGAATCGCTGGCCCGGGTGAAATCGCTGGAAGGCGGCCAGGTCACCTTCCTCTGACCTCGACCTCCGGTGCGGATGTAAAAAGCCCGCCGCCACAGTGATGTGGCGGCGGGCTTTTTCATGCCGGGAGGTTTTGTAGTGCCTGTGAGGGCCCTATCGCTGGCAAGCCAGCTCCCACAGGTCCAGCGGCGCACCCGTCCCTGTGGGAGCTGGCTTGCCAGCGATGAGGCCCTCAACGTTCGTGCAAGGCCTCGGCCCTGGCACGGATGATCGGCTTGAGCAGGTAGCTCAGCACGCTCTTCTTGCCGGTGATGATGTCCACCGTCGCCACCATCCCCGGGATGATCAGCAACGGTTTCTCGTCAGTCCCCAGGTGGCTGCGGTCAGTGCGCAGCTTGATCAGGTAGAAGGTGTTCTTGCCTTCCTCGTCGGTGATGGTGTCCGCGCCAATCTGCTCCAGCTTGGCCTTGAGACCGCCATAGATGGTGAAGTCATAGGCGCTGAACTTGACCATGGCTTCCTGGCCCGGGTGCAGGAAGGCGATGTCCTGGGGACGGATGCGCGCTTCGATCAGCAGGGTGTCATCCAGCGGGACGATCTCCACCAGGTCGCTGCCCGGCTGGATCACCCCGCCAATGGTATTGACCAGCACCTGCTTGACGATGCCTCGTACCGGCGAGGTGACCAGGGTCCGGCTGACCCGGTCTTCCAGGGCCTTGCCGGTCGCCTGGGCCTTGTTCAGGTCGGTACGCGCCTCGTTGAGCTGGGTCAGCGCGTCGCTGCGGAACTTGCCGCGGGTTTCGTCGATCTTGCGCTCGACTTCCTTGACCGCCGATTCCGCCCGCGGGATCGCCAGGGACGTGGCATCCAGCTGGCCGCGGTTTTCCACTTCGGCACGCTTGAGGCGCAGGACTTCCACCTGGGAAATCGCACCCTGGGCCACCAGCGGCTCGGACATGGCGATTTCCTGGCGCAGCAGCTGCAGGCTGTTGCGGTACTGGGCCTGCTTGGAAGAGAACTCGCGCAACTCCTGCTGCCGCTGCACCAACTGCTCCTGCAGCCCGCCAATCTCGTCCTGCAATTGCTGGTGCCGGCTCTGGAACAGCGATTCCTCGCTGGCCGCCTGGCTCGGCGCCGCCTTGCGCAGCTCGGCATCGATGTTCAGCGGTCGGTCCTCGACCTCGGCGCTGAGACGCTCGACACGCAGGGCCAGGCCGATGCGATCGGCCTCGGTCTCGCCGACGTTGGAGACGAAGCGGGTGTCATCCAGGCGCAGCAGCGGTGCACCGGCCTCGACGATCTCGCCCTCGCGGGCGTAGATCTGGGCGATGATGCCGCCTTCCAGGTTCTGGATCTTCTGCAATTTCGACGACGGGATGGCCTTGCCGTCGCCGCGGGTGACTTCGTCGAGCACGGCGAAGTTGGCCCAGAGCACGAGAAACACGAAGAACGCGATGATGCCCCAGATGGTCAGGCGGATGATGCGCGGGGCATCCTCCACCAGCGCCTTGTTGACCTCGGGCAGCGGCTCGCCGCCAAACGACTGCGACCCCTTGAAGTAATTCCGCAGGACACGTCCCACGCCTGTCTTAAGCAACACTGATCTGCCCCTTCTTCAGCGCATCCATGACGGCGGCTTTCGGGCCATCCGCTACGATCTGTCCACGGTCGACGACGATCAACCGGTCCACCAGCGTCAGCAACGACGCCCGGTGGGTCACCAAAACGATGGTCTTGTGCTCGATCACCGCCTGCAGGCGCTGCTTGAGCCGTTCTTCACCGGTGTTGTCCATGGCTGCCGTGGGTTCGTCGAGCAGCAGGATCTGCGGGTTGAGCAACAGCGCCCGGGCCAGGGCGACGTTCTGGCGCTGGCCGCCGGAGAGGTTCTGACCGCGTTCGCCGACCTGCAACTCATAGCCCTTGGGGTGCAGCCGGGCGAACTCGTGGACGCCGGCCAGCTCGGCGGCCTGCAGGACCATCTCGTCTTCGACGTAGCGCGCGCCGCTGACCAGGTTGTCGCGCAGGGTGCCGGCGAGCAGCTGGATATCCTGGGCAACGTAGCCAATGTTGTGGCGCAACTCGCTGACATCGATCTGGCGGATATCCACGCCATCCACCAGCAGCGAACCGGCATCGGCCTCGTACAGGCCGACCACCAGCTTGGCCAGCGAGCTCTTGCCCGAGCCACTGCGGCCGATGATGCCGACCTTCTCGCCCGGACGGATGCTCAGGTTGATGCCCTTGAGCGCCAGGTTCTGCTGGTTGGGGTAGGTGAAGTCGACGCCGCGGAACTCGATGGCACCCTGCAGCACCTGGCGGCTCAGCGGGCGTTCCTCGAAGTTGCGCTCCTGCGGCAGTTCCATCATCTGGTCGGTGGAGACCATGGTCACCTTGGCCTGCTGGTACCGGGTCAGCAGCCCGGCGAGCTGGCCAAGCGGGCTGAGGGCGCGGCCGCTGAGCATGTAGCAGGCGATCAGGCCGCCCATGCTGAGGTTGCCGGCCATGATCTGGTAGACGCCGAAGCAGATCAGGGCGACACCAGCCATCTGCTGGATCAGCAGGGTGATGTTCATCGCCAGGCCGGACAGCACTTTCACCCGCAGTTCCAGGCGGCTGAGGGTGCCGATGGTCTGCTCCCACATGTACTGGCGTTCGCTTTCGGCGTTGTTGACCTTGACCGCGTCGAGGCCGGCGAGGGTCTCGATCAGGCTCGACTGACGCTCGGAGGCCAGGGCCATGGTCCGTTCCAGGGTCGCCGTCAGCGGCTTCTGCAAGGCGTAGCCGATGCCCAGGGCCAGCGGGAAGGCCACGATGGGAATCCACACCAGATGCCCGCCGATGATGCCGATCACCAGCAGGATCAACAGGGTGAACGGCAGGTCGATCAGGCTGGCCAGGGTCAGCGAGGCGAGGAAGTCGCGCAGGCCCTGGAACTCGTGGATGTTCTGGGCAAAGCTGCCGACCCGCGCCGGGCGGTATTTCATCGACATGCCGACGATGCGCTCGAACAGCGTCGCGGAAATGATCAGGTCGGTCTTTTTCCCGGCAAGGTCAAGGCAGAGGCTGCGCAGGCCCTTGAGGATCAGGTCGAAGAGGTAGGCGCCGGTGATGCCGATGGCCAGCACCCACAGGGTCGAGGTGGCCTGGTTGGGCACGACACGGTCGTAGACGTTCATCACGAACAGCGGCGCGCCCATGGCGATCAGGTTGATGATCAGGCTGGCGGCGATCGCGTCGGCGTACAGCCACTTCGAGCGCTTGAGGGTGTCGCGGAACCAGGAGCGGGCCCGGGGGATGAGGTTGCCGTGGTTGACGTCGAACTTGTGCTGCGGCTGGGCGAAGAAGACGCGGCCGGCGTAGTCGCCCTGCAGCGCCTCGCGGGTGACGTGGACCTCGCCGCCGTCACTCTCGCTCAGCAGCAGGCGCGCGGTGTTCTCGTTTTCCCAGCCCAGCAGGATGGTGCTGCGACCGTCCTTGAGCAGGAGCATGGCCGGCATGGCGATGCTCGGGATCTGTTCCAGCTTGCGCTGCAGCAGGCGTCCCTGCAGCCCGGCCCGCGCCGCAGCCCGCGGCAGCAGCTCGGGGCTCAGCCGCTGCGATGGCAGCGGCAGGCCGGTGGTGAGCATGGCGCGGCTGGCCGGTTTCTGGTGCAGGACGCAAAGCGACAGCAGGCTGTCCAGCAACGGATCGTCGTGCTGGCTTCGCGGATCATGGGTGAGCTGGGTTCGACTGACTTCTGATTCCACGCGAACTTCTCTTGCTGGCGGGTGAAGGGAGATCTCAATTCAGCCCGGGCAGGTTCACCTTGGGCTTGAGATCGTTCTGCACGACCGTTGCCATTGGCGCCACGACTCCCTGGCTCTTGAGCAGCTGACCAATGGTCGCCTTGATCCGGTACTGAGTAAACAGTTGAACGCTTTTCACTTCGGCCAATCGCCGTTGTGCGGTGAACAGTTCGTTCTCGCTGTCGAGCAGGTCGAGCAAGGTGCGCTCGCCGAGGCTGAACTGGCTCTGGTAGGCCGAGCGTACCTTGCTGCTGTGATCGACATATTGCTGGGCGATCGGCACCTGGGCATCGGCGTTCTGCATAGCATTCCACGCCAAGCCTAACTCCTCATTGAGCTGACGCAAGGCATTGTTGCGAATATCCAGCGCCTGGCCGGCCATGAAGGCCTTGGATTCCAGGTCGGCCTTGTCGCTGCCGCCGTCGAACAGGTTGAAGCTCATGCGCACCATGGCCTGCCACTCGTTGTTGTGCCCGTTGAGGCCGTCCACGTCGTTGTTCGCCGCGCGCTCCAGCTCGGCATCGAAGCGCGGATAGAAGCGCGATTTGGCCGCGTCGTACTGCTTGTCGGCGGCGGCGATGTCCGATTCAGCCGAGCGCAGTGCCGGGTTGCTCTCGACCATCTGCTGGCGGGCTTCATTCAGCGTCGCGGGCAGCAGGTCGATGAAGGGCGCCGGCGGGGTCAGCTCGTCGGGCAACTGGCCAACCACGCTCAGGTAACTGGTTTGTGCGTCGGCGAGGTTGGTTTGTTCCGTCAGCAGGTTGTTTTTCGCGCCGGCCAGCCGTGCTTCGGCCTGGTCCATGTCGGCCAGGCGGCCCACACCGCGGGAGGTGCGCAACTGGATCTGGTCGTAGATACGTTCGTGGCTGCGCAGGTTGGCCTCGGCCAGGCGCACCATCTCGCGGCGGGTCAGTACGTCGATGTAGACGCGGGCGGTCTGCAACGCAGTGCGCTCGGAGGTGTCCAACAACGCATACGCCCGGGCATTGGCGGTGGCTTGTTGACGCCCGACCTCGCTCGACGTCGCAAAACCGTCGAATACCATCTGCCGCAGGCGCAGGCTGGATTCTCCGCGGTTCAGGGTTTCCCAGTGGTTGCCACCGGTGCCGCGGGTGCTCGGGCTGTCGGTGCCCTCCCGGCCATAACCGGCCAGGACATCGACCTTGGGCAGGTAGCCGCCCTCGGCGACCCGCACCTGCTTGTCGGCGGCCAGGCGACCGTTGATCCCCGCCTGCACTTCCGGGTGGGCTTCAAGCGCTTGCTGCATGGCTTGCGGCAGGGTTTGTGCATTGCTGAGGGTGGCGAACAGAGCGAAGGGGACAGCAGTGAAAACGGACAGACGCATTTCGTTTTTCTTCCCTAGGGACAGCTTGTCCCACATCAGAGCAAAACATGGCATCCCGCCAGAAAATGGCTATAAAGGGAAACCGCGTGTCGGAAATTTCTTAGTGAGAACCCCATCACAGAACGTAGGGACTTCACCTATTGAAATATCAATGTGACATTAGTAAGCCGATTGTTTAGGATGGCGCCCGCAGGGTCAATAGTTTGACGAAAAAGAATTAAAAACAGACCCAAGCCATAAATTTGACATAAATCACATTTTTAAGTCGCCTTGCGCAACTTTCCAGGCAGATAGCGGCACACATCAGCCCAATCGCGTATGGAAGCCACATAGAACGGTTAGTTCGGAGAGTGTCATGAGCAGTGTTGTCGCCATCGTCAAACGTGTTGTTGGCCAAGTCATCGCCGTTTCCCCAGAGGGTGTCCAGCGAGTTCTTATCGAAGGTGATCGCCTGTTTGCTGGCGACCAGGTTTTGACGGGGCTCTCCGGCGCCGTGACCCTGGAGCTTTCCGATGGCCGCACGCTCGACCTGGGCCGCGAAAGCCAGTGGAGCGCCGACGCGCCGACCTCGACGACCGACCTGGAAGAAGCCACTGCTCAGGCCGCACCTTCCGTTGAAGAGCTGCAGCAGGCCATTGCGGCCGGTGCCGACCCGACCCAAGACCTCGAAGCGACCGCTGCGGGTGCGCAGTCGGAGGGTAGCGGTGCGCCGGGTGGCGGACACAGCGTGGTGATGCTGGATGCGACGGCTGCGGTGGTGGACCCGACGATCGGCTATGAGACGGCGGGCCTGAGCTTCGCCGCCGAGGCGGACGATCAGTTCACCGGGGCGCCAGACACCACCAATGCGCAAACCACTGCAGCAGCCGCGGCCGGACCCGTTGTCTCCTTGACCGCCACGCCAAGCACTACCGAGACAGGCGTGATCGTCTATACCGCCACGCTTACATCGCCAGTGCCTGGTACGTCCCCGTTCTCTGTGTTCTTGTCCAACGGGATGGCTATCACCATCGTTCCCGGCAACACCAGCGGGACCGTGCAGATCACCGCACCGAACGACGTATACAACGGCACCACCTCGACCAGCGTTTCCATCAACAGCGTA
Source organism: Paucimonas sp. (assembly GCA_031253995.1). Lineage (GTDB taxonomy): Bacteria > Pseudomonadota > Gammaproteobacteria > Pseudomonadales > Pseudomonadaceae > Aquipseudomonas. The sequence goes on from JAIRVG010000063.1 coordinate 110,382, forward strand.
AGCAGTAACGTATTCCCTGCTGGCGTACAGATCGACCAGACGCCAGCCGTCACGACCATTACGGACATCGTCGACACTACCTTTGTCCAGTTCTATACCAACAGCAATACCGTCGCCGAAGGCGGCGTAATCACCTATACCGCCCTGGTCACTTCACCAGTGACCGGCAGCCCGGTGGTAGTCGCCCTCTCCAATGGCCAGAGCATCACCATTGCGGTGGGCAGCTCTACCGGTTCCGTGGACTTCACCGTACCGAGCAGCGTCTACAACAGTGGCAGCATCAGCACGTCGATCGTCAGCGTGACAGGCGGCAACTTTGAAAGCCTCGTCCCGGCGAGCGCACCAGTCGTTGTCAACGTCGCCGACTCCATCGATACCACGACAGTCAGTCTGAGCGTCGATCCCACCGCCCCCGAAGGTGGCGTACTCACCTTGACCGCCAGCGTTACGTCACCTGTAACCCAGACGGACCTTGTCGTCATCCTGAACACCGGACGTGTCATCGTGATCCCTGTCGGTAGCACTTCCGGTAGTGTCCAGGTCACGGTGCCGAATGACGTTTACACAGGCGGCTCCATCTTCGGTGCCAGGATCTCGGCCGTAAGCGGTGGCGACTTCGAAAACCTGGTGGCTAACACCACCCCTGTCTACTCCACCATCACCGATGTCGACGACACCACGACCATCACCCTCAGCGCCACACCAAGCGCTAGCGAAAACGGCGTCATAACCTACACCGTCACCGTGGACCATCAGGTTCTCGGCACTCCGGTGGTCGTCACCCTTTCCAACGGCCACGCCGTGACTATCGGACCGGGCTTGTTCAGCGGCTCGATAGACGTCGCAGTACCGAACGATGTCTACAACTCCGGGCCGATTGCCGTCACGATCACGGGCTTCGCCGGCGGAGACGAGTTCGAGAGGCTGGTCACCGATCCTACCCCGGTCGTGACCACTGTCACCGATACCGTCGACACCACCACCGTGAACCTCGGCGCCAGCGCCAGCGTCGCCGAGAATGGTGTGATCACCTATACCGCCAGCGTCGCGTCGCCAGTCACCGGCACACCTGTGGTCGTCACCCTGTCCAACGGCCAGACCATCACCATTCCGGTCGGCGGCACTACTGGCTCGGTCAATGTCACCGTACCGAACGATGTCTATAACGGCGCTCCGGCGGTCAGCACCACGATCACCAGTGTGGCCGGTGGCAACTTCGAGAACCTGGTGGGCAGCCCGACCCCGGCGGTCACTACCGTCACCGACTCGGTAGACACCACCACCGTCAGCCTCGGCGCCAGTCCGAGCGTCGCTGAAAACGGCGTGATCACCTACACCGCCAGCGTTGCGTCGCCAGTTACCGGCACCCCGGTGGTCGTCACCCTGTCCAATGGCCAGACCATCACCATCCCGGTCGGCGGCACCAGCGGCACGGTCAACGTCACCGCGCCGAACGATGTCTACAACGGCGCTGCGCCGATCAGCACCACCATCACTGGCGTCGCGGGGGGCAATTTCGAGAGCCTGGTGGCCAACCCGGCCCCGGCGGTGACTACCGTTACCGACACTACCGACACCACCACCGTCAGCCTCGGTGCCAGCCCGAGCGTTGGCGAAAATGGCCTGATCACCTACACCGCCAGCGTCACCTCGCCGGTGACTGGCGCGCCGGTGGTCGTGACCCTGTCCAACGGTCAGACCATCACCATCCCGGTCGGTGGCTCCAGCGGCACCGTGCAGGTCGCCGCGCCGAACGACGTCTACAACGGCGCCCCGGCGGTCAGCACCACCATCACCAACGTAGCCGGCGGCAACTTCGAAAGCCTGGT
>JAIRVG010000100.1 GCA_031253995.1 Paucimonas sp.
CATCGACGGTTTTGCCCTGAAGGCCGGCATGAAGGACTTCGCCCACCACCTCAGCCTCAATGCCGAAGTCACCCGCCTGCTGGCCAGGGACTCGATGCGCAACATGCGCAATGCCCTGAGCTTCAACGGTACCGGTGCGGCCAATGTGGGGATGGCCGTGGGCAGCCTGTATTTCCAGCAGGATGCGTTGCGCAGGAGCTACCAGAACATGCTCAAGGCCATCGGCGATGAACATGACGAGGCGGTGGCTGCGGTGATGTCGGCGTCGGTCGGGGTGATGGGGGCGGGTGTCGAGATTGCGGGTGGGGCTATTCAGATGTTGCGGCCGGATTGGGAGGTGTCGGTTCGTACTGCAGGGAGGGTGGTGCCGGTTGGGTTGGGGGCGCGGATTCTGCAGTACGGTGGGGCGATTGTGTCGGTGGCTAGTGTGATGGAGGGATTGCAGTATGCGCTTGCCGCGGGACGTTCGGGAAAGGTAGGTGATGAAGCGGCAAGTAATACTTATAAGTTCGCGGCCATCGCGTCAGCTGGTTCTGCGCTGTCAGGAGTAATAGGTTCAATTGGTGCGACGGGCTTCCTCCTGGGCCCGCTCGCAATTGCGGTCCTTTTGAGCTTCGTAGCATTAGGGGTTGCAGTTTGGGCAAGAGGAAAAGAGTCTCAACCACTGGAGTTGTGGGCACGACATTCGCTATGGGGGCTGCCTGAAGAGCATCGACGCTGGGTGGAGTCGCATGAAATGGATACGGCGATTGGCGCTTTAAATGCGGCTCTACTGGGTTTGATCGCACAGTTGGATGTAGCCTATCGGCTTCAAATGCGAGGTAAAGAGGTGTTAGGCCCAGGCGGGTCTATGGACTACAAAATCGTCCTGCCCGGCTATAAGGCTGAAGCCTCGTGCTATGAATGGGCATTGTGGGCGTACCGGCAACGAGAGGTGCCAGGGCAGATCATCGCTAGTGGGCGTACCGATGACACGAATGCCCCATTCCCAGCTCCGACATCAACTAAACAACCGGGTTACGTACCTGCAACGACAGCCCCAGTGATTCAGCACGATGCCGAGTCAGAGACGCTTGAGATCAAGGGGTCCATTGCTTTCTCTGGACGTCTTGATTTTCGCGCCTTGGAACTTGAGGTGTCGTATTGGCCGGACAAGAGTGATGAGTCCGGAGTAGCTCGGCTGATCGTCAAGGAAGACAAAATTGAAGGTCAATTATGGGAGAGCTTATTTTGAGTAGTCCCAAGCTCACTCCCCCCTGTTCTGGATGGCAGGAAGATCTTCCTGGTTCTGACGAGCTACCGGTAGTGGCTCCTGATTTGGGGTTTGATACACCAAACCATCAAGATGAAATCTATTTGGAGCTCCAACGTGCATCGGCACTTTTAAGAGGGTGGTTGATCTGGTTCGTGCCATTTCAGGGGACCCTGACGTTCGATTTCTTATGGGGCCATTTAACAACTGCGCGTGTGCTGAAAACCGAAGATTGGACCATATTCCTCTTAGGTATTCTCGTTGGAGTTTGGTCACTTCTTCTCTGCATGAAATTTGAATTGGCCCCTCCCCGAGATCAACCCTTGCGCTTCAACCGCGCTCGCCAACGCCTCTACGCCTACAACTTCAACTACCGCTGGTGGAACCCCTTCGAACGCTGGCGGGTGGAGCCAGTGGCCTACAACTGGTCACAAGTCCGGGCCGAGCGTTGGTTGAAGCGCGGCGCAACGGGAAATGGAGTGGTCATCAAAGGCGGCGTGATGCTCTCCATCGTCAAACCGGGCACCAACGAAGTCATCGACCGTTTCCCCCTCACCACCATGGGCGCCGACGCCCATGCCTGGGCCTATATCTGCACCTACATGCAGCAAGGCCCGGATGCACTACCACCTCCCGGCCCGCCGAAAGATCACAACGATGTGTCGTGCTTCAACATCGCCTTGCTTCTGGCTCCGAAGGTGAAATGGCCTGCAGATATGGATCAGGAATCGAGGACTGCGCTATGAGGGGAGGTCATGTAAGCAGCCCTGAACTCACTCCCCCCTGCTCTGGATGGCAGGAAGATCTTCCTGGTTCTGACGAGCTACCGATAGTGATTCCTGGATTGGGATTTGATACGCCTAATCATCAGGATGATGTGTATCTGGAGTTACCACGAGCTTCAGCGCTTTCAAGAGGATTGGTGTTCTGGGCGATACCGGTTATGTGCATCTATCTCGTCGAGTATTTTTGGTTCTTTTTATCAATTGAAAAAACTTCGGGAATTGAAGAGTGGGGAGTATTCATTTTCATGGCGTCCATGATCATGTTGGCGATCCCGATCTGTTGGAGATTTGATGTATCACCTCCCCGGGATCAGCCACTTCGTTTTAATCGCGCTCGTCAACGTCTCTACGCCTACAATTTTAAGTGCAGTTGGTGGAATCTCGTTGAGCGCTGGCGAGTGGAGCCGGTGGCCTACGACTGGTCACAAGTCCGGGCCGAGCGTTGGTTGAAGCGCGGCGCAACGGGAAATGGGGTGGTCATCAAAGGCGGCGTGGTGCTCTCCATCGTCAAACCGGGCACCAACGAAGTCATCGACCGTTTCCCCCTGACCACCATGGGCGCCGACGCCCATGCCTGGGCCTATATCTGCACCTATATGCAACAAGGCCCCGACGCACTACCACCTCCGGGGCCGCCGAAAGACCACAACGATGTGTCGTGGCTCAACATCGCCCTACTCCTGGCGCCGAAGGTGAAATGGCCCGTCGATATGGATCTGGAGTCAAGGACGATGCCATGAGAGTCCCCCCACGCTGTCGCGCATAGAACTAGCCCACAAGTGCGCCGCGGTCGGCGTAGGCGGATTCACCGGAACGCCGTCCCTGCTAAATCCATGAGTTATTGGCAAGCCAGGGACCGCCTCGCCCATCGCCCGCCCATTCAGCCCCTTTCCCCTACCGCTCGTAGGAAAATTTCCCACCTCCATTGCCCATCCCCAAGTCCTCGTCTAAACCTTGAAAACCCCAGTTGCCAATGATGGCTGATTGACTTTTCCACCGCCCCCGCCGGTGGCACTTCAATCCGGAGAATGGACTTGAACCGCATCGATATCCTGATCGTCGTGGACGTGGAGGGCGCGCTCGCCGCCGGCTCGCTCCAGGGCAGCGTCTATCTCGTGGACACCAACAAATACCTGGGTTCCTGGCAGGAAGGCCAGAGCACGCTCAACACCGTGTGCCAGGACGGCCAGGCCCTGACCTGGTCGGTGACCCCGGTAGACCCGGCCGATAACGTGGCCATCGCCGGCTTCTCCGGAACCATGGTCGACAACCACATCTGCGTCCCCACCCAGGATCCCTTTCTCGGCAACACCGTCTGGAACGGCATGGTCGAGACCCAAGGCGCCTACGCCAGTTATCCCTACACCGTCAGCCTCGTCATGAGCGGCACCACGCTCAGTTTTCCCAGCACGCTCAAGGTGGTCTGACGGCCCTCCGCTGTACTCACGCAGGAAGCATCGCAATGGCAAATGAAATCTACGTACTGGTGGTAGTGGACGTCGAGGGCGCGCTCGCCAGCGGCAACCTCGGCACGAACGTCTACCTGGTGGACACCAACAAGGAATTCGGCTCCTCGGCCGAGGGCCAGGAAGAGCTGGTCACCAGCTGCACCGACGGGCAGATCGTGATCTGGTCGGTCAGCCCGATCAATCCCGGCGACAACGTGGTGATCAGCGGCTTCACCGGGCAGATGGTCAGCGACAAGGTCTGCGTGCCGCAGCAATCGACCCTGGTCACCGGAGAAACCGTGTGGTCGGCGCGGGTCGAGTCCCAGGGTGCCACGGGGCAATACCAGTACAGCTGCACCCTGTCGTTCGATGGCGACGCCATGACTTTCGATCCCTTCCTCAACGTCACCAGTTGATCCGCACGGAGGCATCATCATGCTCGCTCCCGATGTCAACGATACCCAGGACAAACTCACCGACGCCTACTCGAACATCGTCGGCATGGATGGCTTTGCCCTGAGCTGCGAAAGCATCAGCATCGCCACCCTCCCCGACGAGCCGAGCTGGCTGCCGGCGGTGGCAGCCGAGGTGCAGCAACTGGACGCCGCGGCGGATGCCTGGCAACTGCAGCGGGCGTCGGTCTGGGCCCCGGTGATCCTGGCGTTCCAGGACTACTACGCGATGTTCAGCGGGGTCGCCACACTCTCGCCCAGCAACAACAACGACGCCGCCTTCTGGATCAAGCTGCTGAGCGAAAGCCTGCTGCCCCAGGTGAACCAGAGCCTGGCCGCCACCCAGGGCGCCGACAAGTTGCTCAAGCAGTGCATGACCGCGTTCAGCGTGGTGTTGCCGGCGATGAACGCGTCCATCGCCCAGGGCTGGGACGCCCTGGCGGATGAAGAAAAGCAGATGCTGCAACTGACCGAGCAACTGGGCGAACTGGTGGAGTCGGTGCAGGCCCTGGGCACGAAGCTGACCAGCGACGGCATCGCCTCCGACAAGGCCATCGCCCAGTCCTCCGTGTCCTTGCTCTACGAAGTCGGCTCGGCGGGCCTGGAAGCCAGCCTGCCGGTCGCTGGCGTGGCCATGGCGGTGATCAGCATCGGCCAGAGCTTCTACAGCCTGATCGCCGACGACAACCAGCTGATCGCCGACATGAACCAGATCAATGCCACCAAGGAGCAGCTTTCCGAAGACGCACTGGGCGTGGCCCTGACCAAGTCGACCCTGCAGACCCTGTATCGCCTCGAAGGGCAGTTCCTGGTGCTGCGCGATGCCTTGCCGGCGCTGGTGGACCTCTGGGTCACCCAGCAAGCCAAGACCCAGGACGCCATCGACGCCCTGCAGGCCGGCGCCCAGCCCGACCAGTACCTGGACCTGTTGACCCTGCCCCAGGCCCTGGCGGCCTGGACCTCGATCAATACCTTCGTCACGCAATTGTCAAAGACCGACATCGGCGTCGGCGAGCCTGTGACGATCGACATTGCCGCGGCCACCATTCGGCCAACCTTTCCGGACTTTCTGCGGAACTGAAGGACCTCCCAACCGCCCTCCACCCGAGGATATTCATGATGAATGTAGCCCTGACCAACCCCAACGACCTGACCCAGGCCCCCGACACGCTGATCGGCAATACCGGCGTCTCCTACAACGCCGCGCAACTGATCACCTTCGCCTGCCATGCCGTGGTCAACACGGTGTTCACATCGCCCAGCCCGCAGCCGAGCTGGTTCGATGAGCTCAACCAGGAACTGCAGGTAGCGCAGACCCTCTCCCAGCAATGGATCGACAGCCTGGGCCCGGACGTCACCAAGACCATCCCCCTGCAGGTGATCAACTTCGGTTCCGACTTCACCGCGGCAACCAACGCCATCCTCCAGATCGTCCAGCAGAACCCCACCGCCTCGGGTGCCGACAACCCCTACGTGATCGAGGTGCAGACCATCATCGAGCAGACCCTGCTGCCACCGATCCAGCAGGTCATCGATGAAATGACCCAGACCACCCAGGCGCTGACCACCTGGGGCGACCAGATGCAGGCCGCGCACAACAACCTGGTCAACGGCGCCACCAATATCCAGACCGCGGAAAACCAGCTGAACAACGACATCAACCAGATGAACGAAGCCATCACCGCCCTGAACGCGGAGATCCAGCAGGAGAACCAGGCCATCGCCTATTCGGCGGCCGGGATCGGCGTGGGGATCTTCGCCCTGGTGGTCGGCATTGCCCTGGCGCCGGAAACCGGGGGCGCGAGCCTGCTGGTTGGCGGTGCCATCGGTGCCGCCGGGATCGTCGGCGGCAGCGTCACCTGGGGAGTGATGCAGAGCAAGATCAACGACCAGTTCAACCAGATCGCCGCCGACACCCAGGAACTGGACGACGACCAGCGCCAACTGGTGGCCCTGCAGGGGCTGCAAATGGCCTCCGACGGTGCCGTGGCAAGCCTCGAACTGGCCACCGGGGCGCTGTCCAAGCTGATGACCCAGTGGGGAACCTTCCAGGGTGAACTGCAAGGGGTCGTCCAGCAGTTGCAGGACGCCGACCAGCAACTGTCGACCATCACCGAAGGGGTCTTCACCCAGGCTGCAGTGACCGAATGGCAGCAAGCCATCGTCACCGCCAACAACCTGGTCAATGCCCAGGTGCCGATCGATTCGCAGACCCTGCCGATGTAATCCGGCCCATCGCCTCCACCAACGACAGGAACGCCGCCATGAGCTTCAATGCCCAGCAGACCACCCAGCAACTCAGCGATTCGATCGGCACCATGCTGCTGCTCGATTCGTCGTGCCAGGCCTTGATCGAGGCGTCTATCGCCCCCTCGGACTCGCCCTGGTACCCGGTGCTCGACCAGGAACTGGGGCAGGCGGAAAACCTTGTCGTTGGCTGGCGGCAAAACGGCTACCTGTATTTCCAGAACCAGATCCTGGCCCAGACCGCCGCGTGCGCCCAGGCATTCCTGGCGGCGCAGCCAGGGCTGGACCAGGCCTTCGCCCAGTTGCAGACCCAATTCGACAGCAGCCTCCAGGCCAGTATCGTGGCGCAGCTGAATGCCCTGGAAGCGCCGGTGCAAGGCATGATCGACTCGATCGACGCCTACACCGACAAGCTCGGCACCTTCAACAGCCAACTGGCCGTGCCCTATGCGGCGATGAACCAGAGCGTTGCGCAGATCCAGGCCCAGGAAGCCGATATCCAGGCGCAGATCAACAGCATCAACACGCAGATCGCGGCCTTGCAGCAACAGGTGCAGACCGACCGCCAGGCCATCGCCCAGGCCCAGGCGCAAAAGACCAGCGGCGTGGTGGAAACCATTTTCGGCGTGCTGCTGACGCCGTTGACCGGCGGCCTGTCCCTGGTCCTGGCCGGCATCGGCGTGGCCAGCATCGCCGAGGCGCAGGCACAGATTTCCTCGTTGCAGAACACCATCAGCCAGTACCAGGGCACCATCGCCAGCGACCAGCAGGACCTCGACAGCGATCAACAGCAAGTCGCCACCCTGGGTGGCCTGAGCATGAGCCTGTCGCTGGTGATCGGCGATGTCACCGCCATGACCACCGCGCTCGGCGCGCTCGACGTCAGTTGGGGCGTGCTCTCCGGCGAGCTGGGCAATGCCGCCGGCGATGTCGCCCAGGCCGCCGATGCCCAGCAGGCGATCGTCGCCCAGGTGTGGTTCGATGCTGCCTGCAACAGCTGGCAGGCGATCCTTGAGTTCGTCCAGACCATGCAGGCCAACAATGCACCGCAGCCGGTGATCGTCAGTATCGGTTAGCGAGATTGCCCCATGCAGGTTCAGGGCTGCGGGTTGGAGTGGATGACCCGCCGGCCATCGGCAGTGGGCCGGTTGATGAACAGCGCATCGAGCAACGGGCTGTCGGATTGCAACGAGGCATTCCAGTTCGCTGATAGATGAATGTAGCGCCGCCGTAGCAGGGCCATCTCGGCCGGGTCCAGTGCAGGGACGCCGGCCATCAGCCTGGCGGCAATCCCCTGCAACTCGTCTGGCAGAACGTCGGGCACCACGTCGAAAGGCACGCCGGCCTTGAGCGCCAGCCCATGCATCAGGCGCAGATAGACCCGCGACAGCTCGCCCCGCACCCGGCGCTGACCGTGAATGCTCACCCGCACGCGCTTTTCCCGCTGGATATCGCGCTGGGGTACGAACGGCAGGTCGATGCTGTCACTCACGAGTCGCACTTCCAGCCCCAGCGCCTGCCATTCCTCGCGCCGCCGTTCCAGGCAGTCACTGGCCAGCTGCCAGGCCTGCGTTCCGTCCAGCGCCCGGGTCGCCAGCTCGGTGCTGCTGAAGGGTCGCGCCAGCACCAGCGATTCGTCTTCCTCGGCCCGGTAGCCGCCGCCGATATCGCTGTGGTCCCCCGGCACGACCCGGTCGGCCATGCCGGCGACCAGGGGAAAATTCAGCCGACGCTCGTCCGCCGCCACCAGGTGCACGATATGCCGTGCCATGTCAGCGCTCAGGTGCAGGCGCAAGCCGTCGAAGTCGGCATTGGCTGCGCTGAAGTTGCCCTTGAGCGGCGCGATGATGCTGCCCACGGTATCGAACAGGCCGACGAAATTGACCCGCAGCGAACGGCTGCCACAGGCCGCCCGCAGCGGCTCCAGGTCGTTGAGCAGATGACGCACCGCCGCCGCGCCGCGGCTGAAGCCGAACAGGTCGAGCTCGATGGGGATGTCCGCAGGATGCTCGGCAAGGACCTCGCGCAGCAACCCGGGCACCTGCGCCACCCGTGCCGCCACGCCGCTGGCACCGCGTCCGGTGGCCTGGGCCAGCAGGTCATCCGCCGCGTCGCGGGCGGTGCCGACCCCTTCGATGTACAACGCCCGGCCTGGCGGGTACAGCTCGAACAGGCGCGCCACGTTGCTCTTGCCGCTGGCGCCCGGTTCGCGGTTGTACAGATTGAGGCCGGTGCCGTCGAAGAACAGACCGAGATGGAGGGTAGGCGTCGGATTCATGACGGTTCCTTGTGTGGGAAGAACAAGGAACCGATGGGATCACCCGGCGAAATACCGGGATATGGGAATAATTACGTCTTCATATAGGAATTGTCAGCGCAGCAGGGCCTGGATCTGCTCCCGCAGGCTGTCGAGGTCGAACGGCTTGGCCAGGATCGGCGCGCGGAAGGCGATGGGACTGCCGGATTCGCGGATCTCCGCCGGGTAACCGCTGATGAAGATCACCTTCAGGTCCGGTCGCAGCTTGACTGCCGGCTCGGCGATATCGACCCCGGAAATGCCACCGGGCAGGCGGAAGTCGGTGACCATCAGGTCCAGGTGCGGCTTGCTGGCGAGGATCTCGAAAGCCTGCGCGCCGTCCTCGGCGAGCAGCACCCGGTACCCCTCGCCCGACAGGTAATCATTGAGGACCATACGGATCACCGGCTCGTCCTCGACGACCAGTACCACATCTTGTGCATCTACGCTCATGCCAACGCCTTGATTCGAATTCGTTCGGGGGTAATGACCATACGACCCCGTGCTTACACAGAGGTTGCCTGCGGGCGACCACTTTCATGTTCTTCATGCATTTCGCATACCAGCGGCAGCAGAACGCGGAACGTGGCGCCCTCGCCTTCGGCGCTGCTCACGCCGATGCGCCCGCCATGGGCCAGGACGATCTGCTCGGAAATGTACAGGCCAAGACCCAGGCCAGCGACGCTGTGGTTCGACGTTACCCGTTCGAACTGCTGGAAGATCCGCTGCTGGTTCTCCGGGCTGATGCCGATACCTTCGTCACGCACCTCGATGCAGGCCATGCCGGCGTCCTCCAGCACCCGCACGTGCACGGGGCGCTTGCGTCCGTAGCGCAACGCGTTGCTCAGCAGGTTGGCGATCACCTGCTCGATCCGGAACTCATCCCAGAAGCCTTCCACCCCGGCGCTGCATTCCAGGTCGATGACCGACCCGGCCGCCGCCGCCTGGGAGGCGAAGTTCTCCACCAGGCCACTGACCAACTGCCCCAGGTCGAAGCGCGACGGGCTGATGGACAGCTTGCCGGTACGGATCCGCGAAACGTCGAGCATGTCCTCGATCAGGCGGATCAGGCTGTTGATCTGGCGCTCGTCGCGCTCGACCATCGCGCGCATCTTGTCCAGGGTGAAGGCGTCGGCGTTGTCCTTGGCCAGGTGCAGCTTGCGCAGCTGGGTTTCCAGGATCAGGCCGTTGAGCGGCGTGCGCACCTCGTGGGAGACGATGGACATGAAGTCGTCCCGCATGCGCACCGCCCGTTCCAGGTCGGCGCGGGCCACCTGCAGCTGCTCCAGCAACTGCTGCTGTTCTTGCTGGCTGCGCTCCAGCGCCTGCAACTGGCGGTCCAGGGCCTTGCGCTGGCGGTACAGCTCGACGAACACCGTGACCTTGCTTTTCACCGCGACGGTGTCCAGCGGCTTGTGCAGGAAGTCCACCGCACCGCTTTCGTAGCCCTTGAAGGCATAGTTCATCTCCCGCGCCGCGGCGCTGACGAAGACGATGGGGATGTGCTTGGTCTTCTCCGTGCCGCGCATCAGCTCGGCCAGTTCGAAACCGTTCATGCCGGGCATCTGCACGTCGAGGATGGCCAAGGCGAATTCGTGCTCCAGCAGCAGCGACAGGGCCTGGTCGGCGGAGCCCGCCTGGTACACCGCGCGGTCGTCCCCCTTGATCAGCGCTTCGAGCGCCAACAGGTTCTCCGGGAGATCGTCGACGATCAGCAGTTTGGCTTGGATGTGGCTCAACATTCGTGTGATTCCAGCTTGGCGAGCAGATGCCCGATGCCATTCAAAGGGAGTACATGGTCGGGGCGATGCAGGGCCAGCGCCGCGGCGGGCATGGCCGAGACCTGGGCCTGGGCCGGGTCCTGGACGATGCTCAGACCACCCGACTGGCTGATTCGTGCCAGGCCGGCGGCGCCATCTTCGTTGGCCCCGGTCAGCAGCACCCCGGCCAGGGCCGGACCATAGGCGTCGGCGGCGGACTCGAAGAGGATGTCGATCGCCGGCCGGGAGAAGTGCACCCGCTCCTCCTGGCTCAGGGACAGGCTGCGATCACGCTCCACCGACAGGTGATAGCCGGGCCCGGCGACATAGATCATGCCGGGCTCGATGCTTTCCTTGTCCCGCGCCTCGCGCACCGCACGGCGCAACCGCCGGGCCAGGACCTCGGCCAGCTGGCTGTCGTGGTCGTCCGGCAGGTGCAGCACGCAGATCAGCGGGATGGCGAAATCCCTGGGCAGGCAGCCCATCACCGAGAGCAGCGCGCTGACCCCGCCGGCCGAGGCGCCCATGACTATCGCTTCGATGCGCTTCATAGCTTGCGGTAGATCCGTTCCGGCTTGACCAGCGCCTCGAAGCGGTTGGCATAGGCGGAGAAGTCCAGGGTTTCCTTGCTGCCCAGCACGAGGAAGCCGCGATGGCACAGCGACTCGTGAAACAGCCCGAAGGAGCGATCCTGCAGGTCCTTGTTGAAATAGATCAGCACATTGCGGCACGACACCAGCTGTACCTCGGAGAACACGCTGTCGGTGGCCAGGCTGTGGTCGGCGAAGGTCACGTTGTCCCGCAGGCTGCCGTCGATGATGGCGTTGCCGTAGGCGCAGGTGTAGTAGTCGCTGAAGTCGCGGGTACCGCCGGCGGCGATGTAGTTGCGCTCGTAGTCGCGCATCGCCTGCATCGTGTAGATGCCCTGCTTGGCCTTCTCCAGCGAGTTGGGGTTGATGTCGGTGGCATAGATGATGGTGCGCTCCAGCAGGCCTTCCTCGCGCAGCAGGATGGCCATGGAATACACCTCTTCGCCGGTGCTGCAGCCGGCGATCCAGATCTTGATCGACGGCCAGGTCTTCAGGTGCGGCACCACCTCGCGGCGCAGCGCGAGGAAGTGGCTGGGGTCGCGAAACATCTCGCTGACCGGGATGGTCAGGTACTGCAGCAACTGGCTGAACATGCCCGGGTCGTGCAGCACCCGTTCCTGCAGGGCGGTGATGGTCGCGCACTCGAACTGGCGCACGGCATGCAGGATCCGGCGCTTGATGGAAGCGCCGGAGTAGTCGCGGAAATCGTAGCTGTACTTGAGGTAGATGGCCTCGATCAGCAGACGGATCTCGATGTCGGTATTACGCTCGCTAGTCAAATTCGCTCCAGTTGCGGCAGCCACACACGGATCAGGGAAAACAGCCGGTCGAGGTCGATCGGCTTGGCCAGGTAGTCATTGGCCCCGGCCTGCAGGCAGCGCTCCTGATCGTCCTTCATCGCCTTGGCGGTGACGGCGATGATCGGCAGCTTGCGCCAGCGCGGATCCTTGCGGATCAGGCGGGTCGCCTCGAAGCCATCCATCTCCGGCATCATCACGTCCATCAGCACCAGGTCGATATCGCCGCCCTGTTCCAGGCGCTCGATGGATTCGCGGCCGTTGCGCGCGATCTCCACCAGGGCGCCCTTGTGTTCCAGGGCGCTGGTCAGGGCGAAGATGTTGCGCACATCGTCGTCCACCAGGAGGATCTTGCGCCCCTCGAAGACCTTGTCGCGGCTGCGGGCGGTCCTGAGCATGCGCTGCCTTTCATGGGACAGCGTCGATTCGACTTTGTGCAGGAACAATGTCACTTCGTCCAGCAGGCGCTCCGGCGAGCGCGCGCCCTTGATGATGATCGAGCGCGAATACTTGAGCAGCTCGGCTTCTTCGTCGCGGCTCAGGTTGCGCCCGGTGTAGACGATCACCGGCGGGAAGGACTGGATCTCGTCCACGGTCATGCGCTTGAGCAGCTCGTTGCCGGGCATGTCCGGCAGCTTGAAGTCGATCACCATGCAGTCGTAGACGTGGGCCTTGAGCAGCTCCAGGGCCTCCTGGGCGGTACCCACGGCGGTGATCTGCACGTCATCGTCGCCGATCAGGCGGGCGATGCTCTCGCGCTGCAGGTCGTCGTCCTCCACCAGGAGGATGTGCTTGAGCTTCTGCGTCAGCTTCTCCTCCAGGCGGGCGAATACCGATTTCAGCTCGTCGCGGCTGGTGGGCTTGACCACGTAGCCCACCGCGCCCATGTGCAGGGCGGTTTCGATGCGGTCCTCGACCGAGATCACGTGCACCGGGATATGCCGGGTGGCGGTCTGTTCCTTGAGGCGCTGCAGCACGGTCAGCCCGGAATGGTCGGGCAGGCGCATGTCCAGCAGGATGGCGTCGGGGACGAAGCGCTCGGCCAGCTCGAAACCGTCGTCGGCGGCGTGGGCCACCAGGCAGTTGTAGCCCAGCTCGTGGGCCAGGTCGAAGAGGATGCGGGCGAAGTTCGGTTCGTCCTCGATCACCAGGATGCAACGGTTGGTGAACGGTGCCTTGTGCCGGTCGTCTTCGAAGGCCGGGCGCCGCGTTGGCAGCGGCAGCGGCGCGTCCTCGACCGGAGCCGGGCGCGGGGCGATGCGTGGCAGCGGCAACGGCTGCGGCCGGTTGAGCGGCGCCTGCGGCGGCTGGTCGACGATGGGCTCGTAGGTCTCCGGCAGGGTCAGGCTGAACACGCTGCCCTCGCCTGGCGTGCTCTGCACCTGGATCTGCCCGCCCAGCAGGCGCGCCAGGTCGCGGGAGATCGACAGGCCCAGGCCGGTGCCGCCATAACGGCGATTGGTGGTGCCGTCGGCCTGGTGGAAAGCCTCGAAGATGGTCTGCTGCTGGTCGGCGGCAATGCCGATGCCGCTGTCCTGCACATGGAACACCAGGCCGACGCCGGGCTGGTGGTCGACGGTCAGGCTGACCTGGCCTTTCTCGGTGAACTTCACCGCGTTGGACAGCAGGTTCTTGAGGATCTGTTCCAGGCGCTGGCGGTCGGTGTACAGGGTCGCCGGCGCATGCGGCTCGACGATCACCTCGAAGTCCAGGCCCTTGTGCGCCGCCAGCGGCTCGAACATCGCCCGCAGGCCGTCGGCCAGGCGCGCCACCTGGGTGGTCTCGGCGCGTACATCGAGCTTGCCGGCCTCGACCTTGGCGATGTCGAGGATGTCGTTGATCAGGTTGAGCAGGTCGTTGCCCGCCGAATAGATCGACTCGGCGAACTTCACCTGCTCGTCGCTGAGGTTCTCCTGGGGGTTCTCCGCCAGCAGCTTGGCCAGGATCAGCGAGCTGTTCAGCGGCGTGCGCAGCTCGTGGGACATGTTGGCGAGGAATTCCGACTTGTACTTGCTGGAACGCTGCAGTTCCTCGGCGCGCTCCTGCAATTGCACCTGGGCTTCGTTGAGCTCGGTGTTCTTCACGTCCAGGGCGTCGCGCTGCGAGGACAGGGCCTCGGTGCGCTCGGCCAGCTGTTCGTTGGTCTGCTCCAGTTCCGCGCGCTGGGTTTCCAGGTGCGCCTGGGACTCCTTGAGTACCCGCGACTGTTCTTCCAGTTCCTCGTTGGCGGTCTTCAGCTCTTCCTGCTGGACCTGCAGTTCCTCGTTGAGCTGCTGGGTCTGGGCCAGCACTTCCTGCAGGCGCTGGCGGTAGCGCGCGCTCTCGATGGAGGTGCCGAGGTTGCCGGCGACCCGCTCCAGCAGTTCGCCGTCACGCGGGCTCAGCGGGCGCAGGAAGCCCAGCTCGATCACCCCGTTGATCTGCCCGTCGTTGGTGGCCGGCATCAGCATCACGCTGCGCGGCAGGCCTTCGCCCAGGCCGGAGCTGACCTTGAAGTAGTCCTCCGGCACGTCGTCCAGGGTCAGCAGGCGATTCTGCACCAGGGCCTGGCCCACCATGCCTTCATTGGGCGCGATCACCTGGTCGCGGCCATCCTGTTCGCGGGAGAAACCGTAGCTGGCCACCCGGTGCAGGTTGTCCTGCTCGTCGCGCACGTACAGGGCGGCGACCACGCTGCCCAGGTAGTTGGAGAAGAACTGCAGAATGTTGTGGCCCAGGGTCGGCAGGGTCTGCTGGCCCAGCACCCGCTCGGCCAGCTGGCTCTGCCCGGTGCGGATCCAGGTCTGCTGTTGCAGCACCTCGCTGGCGCGCTGCTGGGCGTCGAGATTGGCCTGGTAGCTGCCCGACAGGTTGAGCAGGTCACGCCGGCCGACCCAGGCCAGCAGGCCGCTGACGACGATGACGAACAGCAGGTACAGGGAGATCGACACCCAGGTGGTGGTGCTCACCTGTTCGTTGCGTTTTTCCCGCAGCTGTTGCTCCAGGTAGACGAAGTCCTCGTATTCCTTGCGGATCTGGTCGGTCACCCGCTTGCCGCGACCGGCCTCGATATCCGAGCGGTAGTCGCCGCCGCTGCGGCGCAGTTCGATCATGTCCTTGGCGAAGTCGTTCCACTCCTCCTGCAGGGCGTCGAGGCGCTTGAGCCGGTCGATCTGGACCGGGTTGTCGGCCACCAGCTCGCGCAGCGTTTCCATCTGCGCCCTGATTCGCGGCCGGGCCAGCTCGTAGGGGTCGAGGAAGTGTTCCTCGCCGGTGAGCAGGTAGCCGCGCATGCCGGTTTCCTTGTCGATGGAAAGCTTGAGCGACTCGTTGGCGTTGTTGATCACCCGGTCGGTATGCCCGACCCACTGGATCACCGATAACAGGTACGCGATCACCGCGATGAACACCACGGCGCTCAGCAGCCCCACGCCCAGGGGCAGGCTGACGTTGCGTACCAGCAGCTTCTGGAAGCGCTGCTGATCGACTGAATTTGACTGATTCATCTGTTGGTCCGTGCGGCAGAGTGGCAGTTGTTTTTCTGGGTTCGTGGTTCCGAAATGGCGCTCTGGAGGCCAGGTGGAACGGCGCAGTGCTCACAGTCTATCCGTCTTCGCGGCTTCCGGCAGGGCACAAAGCCAGTATTTGAGGCATGACGTGCGCATTCGTTCCGTGCATTATCGCGACCCGCTATGCTGCACGCAGGGATGCCGGGGAACTTCCGGCGCCGTGCTGTTTACAGAGCTAGTACCAATCATTGCCGCAGGAGTCACCCATGCCCGCCACTTCCCCGCTTCTGGTCGTCGAGGACGACAACATCGTGCGCATGCTGATGGTCGACGTCCTCGAAGAACTGGGATACGAGGTCAGGGAGGCCGAGGACGCCGAGCAGGCGCTGCAATTGCTGGGCGATCCAGGTGAGCATTTCGCCCTGATGCTGACCGATGTCGGCCTGCCGGGGATCGACGGCAAGGAACTGGCCCGGCAGACCCGGGAGATGCGGCCGCTGCTGCCGATCCTGTTTGCCAGTGGCTATGGGCAGAGCATCGAGGTACCCGAGGGCATGCACATGATCAGCAAGCCGTTCAGTATCGATCAGTTGCGCGAGAAGATGCGCACGATTCTGGGATAGCTGTTTGGGCTGGTGCTGGATCAACACACGATACCCAGCACCAGCACCGCGCTGTCTTCAGATTGAAATGTGACCAACGGGTCACCCTTTTATTCCCTCCTCTCCTACACTCCAGAATCCTGCCTGGTTCCGCCCGGAAGCATTCGGCGAAAAACATTGAACCTTCCGTGAACCCGGCCAGTCAGGAATTCAAGTAGGTCAACGTTTCCGGCATTCCCGGACGCGACCCGCCCATCCCTACACTTCGTCACCTCGTCAGCGGCAGGAGCGCCGGCTGGCGCAGCGCTTGCACGAGTGACCGGGACGCACCACCGAACAGAAGAGAGAAACCGAACAGGCATCGCATTCGGGCGCATCGCCCAAAAAAACAAGGGACGGAGAGAAGTAAATGATCAGTGCCGCTGTCGAACCGCATATCGAGCATTTCAATCCAGACAACAGCGCCCCCGTGGGCAGTGACATCGTGGGCACCGGTCTCGGCTTCGTCGGCGACAACAGGCAGAACCGGCACAAACGCAAAGTCCTGTTCGTCACCTCGGAAATCGCCGACCTGGTCAAGACCGGCGGCCTGGGCGACGTCTCCGCCGCCCTGCCCCGCGCCCTGCGCCACCTGCACGACGTGCGCGTGCTGATCCCCGGCTACCCCCAGGTGATGGACAGCGACAACCCGATCCACGTGGTCGGCGAACTCGGTGGCCACGCCGCCCTGCCACCCTGCCAGATCGGCCGCATGGACCTGCCCGACGGCCTGGTCATCTACGTGCTGATCTGCCCCGAGCTGTACCAGCGCGAGGGCACCCCCTACGGCGCCAACAACGGCCGCGACTGGCCGGACAACCATATCCGCTTCGCCCGCCTGGGCCTGGCCGCCGCGGAAATCGCCGCCGGCGAAGGCATGGTCCACTGGACCCCGGACCTGATCCACGCCCACGACTGGCCCGCAGGCCTGGCCCCGGCCTACATGCACTGGCGCGGCCTGAGCACGCCGACCCTTTTCACCATCCACAACCTCGCCTACCAGGGCGTGGTCAGCCGCGCCTGCTGCCCGGAACTGGCGATCCCCGACCACGCCCAGCAGCAGGAAGGCATGGAGTTCTACGGCAAGCTGTCGTTCCTCAAGGCCGGCCTGGCCTACTCCAGCCACATCACCACGGTCAGCGCCACCTACGCCCGCGAGATCACCACCCCGGCGTTCGGCTGTGGCCTGGACGGCTTCCTCGACAGCAAGGCGCAGCAAGGCCTGTTGAGCGGTATTCCAAATGGCATCGACGAGAGCTGGAACTCGGCCACCGACAGCCATCTGCAACACCGTTTCGGCCTCAACGACTGGGACGGCAAGGCCGCCAACGCCACCGAGGTGCGCCAGCTGTTCGGCCTTGAGCCGTCCACCGGCCCGCTGTTCGCCGTGGTCTCGCGCCTGGTCTACCAGAAGGGCCTGGACCTGACCCTGGGCGTTGCCGAATACATCGTCCAGCAAGGCGGGCAGATCTGCGTGATCGGCCGCGGCGAACCGGAGGAAGAACAGGCCATGCGCGACCTGGCCCTGCGTCATCCGGGCCGTGTCGGGGTGCGCATCGGCTTCAACGAGACCGACGCCCGGCGCATGTTCGCCGGCAGCGACTTCCTGCTCATGCCCTCGCGCTACGAGCCCTGCGGCCTCAGCCAGATGTACGCGCAGCGCTTCGGCTCCTTGCCGGTGGCGCGTAACACCGGCGGCCTGGCCGACACCATCGAGAACGGCGTCACCGGCTTCCTCTTCGATGAATCCACCGTGGAAAGCTACCGCGAGGCGCTGCAACGGGCCTTCTATGTCTACGGCAAGAAGGACCTGCTCAACGCCATGCGCTGCCTGGCCATGACCCAACCCTTCAACTGGTGCCAGGCGGTGGAACCCTACGCCCGGCTGTACGAGGAACTGGTCGAACGCGCCACGTGCCAGCGGGGGTGAGCCATGGCGGCACTGCCCCTGCGTTTCAGCCACGGGGCGCTGGTGGAGGATGGCCAGCGCACCCGCTTCTCGCTGTGGGCACCGGATGCCCGCAGCGTCGAACTCGAACTGGACGGCGCGACCTTCACCATGGCCCCCGAGGCCGATGGCTGGTTTCGCCTGAATCGCCGCTGCCCCCTCGGCGCGCTGTACCGCTATCGCATCGATGGCGAGCTGTCGGTGCCCGACCCGGCCTCGCGCTACCAGCCCCAAGGCGTGCACGGCCCGAGCCAGGTCGTGGCGCCGCAGCGTTATCACTGGCGTAACGCGCACTGGCGCGGCCGGCCCTGGCGCGAGGCGGTGATCCAGGAGCTGCATGTCGGCCTGCTCGGCGGTTATGCCGGGGTCATGCGCGAACTGCCGCGCCTGGCCGAGCTGGGTATCACCGCCATCGAGCTGATGCCCATCAACCAGTTTCCCGGGGAGCGCAACTGGGGCTACGACGGCGTGCTGCCGTTCGCCCCGCAGAACAGCTACGGCACGCCGGAAGAACTGATGGCGCTGATCGACCAGGCCCATGGCCTGGGCCTGATGGTCATGCTGGACGTGGTCTACAACCACTTCGGTCCCGACGGCAACTACCTGCACCGCTATGCCGAGCGCTTCTTCCGCAATGACCGGCAGACCCCGTGGGGCGCGGCCATCGATTTCCGCCGTGCCGAAGTGCGGGACTTCTTCATCGAGAACGCCCTGATGTGGCTCAGCGACTACCGCTTCGACGGCCTGCGCCTCGACGCGGTGCACGCCATCGATGACCCGGACTTCCTCCGTGCCCTGTCCAGCGCCGTGCGCCAGCACTGCGGCGACCACCGCCATTGCTGGCTGGTGCTGGAAAACGAGGCGAACCAGGCGCAATTGCTGGAAAGCGCCTTCGACGGCCAGTGGAACGACGACGGCCACAACACCTTGCACGTGATGCTCACCGACGAAAAGGAAGGCTACTACGCCGACTTCCAGGCCCCCACGGCGCGCCTGGCCCGCTGCCTGGGCGAAGGCTTCGTCTACCAGGGCCAGACCTGCCACCACGGCACGCCCCGGGGCGAACCCAGCGCACACCTGCCGCCGAGCGCCTTCGTGCTGTTCCTGCAGAACCACGACCAGACCGGCAACCGCGCCCTGGGCGAACGCCTGTCGGCCCTGTGCCCGCCCCAGGCGCTGCGCGCAGCCACCACGCTGTTGCTGCTGTCGCCGATGATCCCGCTGCTGTTCATGGGTGACGAGTGGGCCAGCGAGCAGCCGTTCCTGTTCTTCACCGACCATCACGACGAACTGGCCGACGCCGTGCGCGAAGGCCGCCGCGCCGAGTTCAAGGGCTTCACCGCCTTTGCCGACCCGCAGCAGCGCGCGCGGATTCCCGATCCCAACGCGCTGCAGACCTTCCTCGACTCGCGCCCCCGGCGCAACGCCCACAGCGGCAACTGGGAAGACTTCCACCGCCACCTGCTGGCGCTGCGTCGCCAGCATATCGTCCCGCACCTGGACGGCACCCGTGCCCTGGGTGCCGAGGTCATCGGCGACAAGGCGGTCAGCGCGCGCTGGCGCCTGGGCGATGGCAGCGAGCTGCGCATCGACCTCAACCTCGGGCCGGACCCGGTGCAGTCGCACCTGCCGGCCTCCCATCAACCTCTGTTCAACTGCACCGAAGCAGTGCAACAACCCGGCACCCTGCCCCCATACAGCGCCCGGGTCAGCCTGAATCCAACCTCCGCAGCGGAGCCTGCCCATGAGTGACCTGCATCTGCATTATCTGGCCCGACGCGCTGGCGTCGCAGTGGACTGGATCGACGCCAACGGGCGTGCGCAACAGGTCAGCGAGCCAAACCTGCGCCGGGTGCTCGGCGCCCTTGGCCACCCTGCCGACAACGTCGAAGACATCGAACGCAGCCTCGAACGCCTGGAAGAAGAAGAGGACGCGCAGCACCTGCCGCCCCTGCTGACCGTGGATATCGATGCCGGCCTGGACCTGTCGCGCTGGTTCGACGGCGGCAGCCTGTGCCACGTCCGCCTCGAAGACGGCAGCGAGCAGGCCCTGCGCCTGGACCGCTCCGGCGTGCTGCCGGCCGACCTGCCCATCGGCTATCACCAGTTGAGCATCAACCAACAGAGCTTCAGCGTCGCGGTCGCCCCACTGCGCTGCTACACCCTGGCCGACGCGAAAAAACAGGCGACCCCGCGCAGCTGGGGCATCGCCGCCCAGCTCTACAGCCTGCGCCGCCCCGGCGATGGAGGCTTCGGCGACTGCCTGGCCCTGGAAACCCTGGTCCGCAGCGCCGCCGAACGGGGCGCCGACGCCCTGGCGATCAGCCCGATGCACGCCATGTTCGCCAATGACAGCCACACCTTCAGTCCCTATTCGCCGTCCAGCCGGCTGTTTTTCAACGCCCTGTACGCCAGCCCGGAAATCCTCCTTGGCGAGCGTGCCGTGCGGGTAGCCAAGGAAGCTCTGGACCTGCCCTTCGACGAGTTGGAGCAGCTACCGCTGATCGACTGGTCCGCGGCTGCTGCGAGCAAGCAGAAACTGCTGCGCGCGCTGTACCGGGACTTCACTCGCGGCGAACATCCGCAGCGGGAAGACTTCCTCAGTTTCCGCAAGGCCGGCGGCCAGGCCCTGGAGGACCACTGCCGCTACGAGGCGCTGCTCGATGCCGCCACCAGCCGCGGCAACAGCGCCGACTGGCGACGCTGGCACGATGGCTGGCGCGACCCGCGCAGCAGCGAAGTGGCACAGTTCACCGACAACTACCCGGCAGCCATCGAGTACTACGCCTTCTGCCAGTGGCTGGTGGCCCGCGGCCTGGAACGGGTGCAGCAGGCCGCCCGCAGCCAGGGCATGGCGGTGGGCCTGATCGCCGACCTCGCCGTCGGGGCCGACGGCGCTGGCAGCCAGGCCTGGAGCCGTCAGGACGAGCTCCTGGCCGACGTGCATGTCGGCGCGCCACCGGACATCCTCAACCGCGCCGGGCAGAACTGGGGCATCAGCGCCTTCTCCCCCCAGGGCCTGAAGCGCAACGGCTTCCGCGCCTTCATCGAGATGCTGCGGGCCAACCTGGCCCATGCCGGCGGCCTGCGTATCGACCATGTCATGGGCCTGTACCGGCTGTGGCTGATCCCCGCCGGGGCCGCCGCGCCGGACGGTGCCTACCTGCATTACCCGCTGGACGACCTGCTGCGCCTGCTGGCCCTGGAGTCGGTGCGCAACCGCGCGATCATCCTCGGCGAAGACCTCGGCACCGTGCCCGAGGGCCTGCGCGACAAGCTCGCGGCGCGGGGCATCCTCGGCATGCGCGTGCTGCTGTTCGAGCAGGATCCGCCAGGGCAGTTCAAGCCGGTCCTCGACTGGCCGGACAGCGCCCTGGCCACCACCAGCACCCACGACCTGCCGCCGCTGGCCGGCTGGCTGATTGCGCGGGACATCGAATGGAACCAGCGCCTGCAACTGATCGACGCCATCACCGAGCGCGACTGGCGTGAAACCCGCCAGGCCGAAATCAAGGGACTACGCCACCTGCTGGAAAGCAACTACCACCACGACCTGCCCGACAACGACGGGGTGATCGACGCCAGCGTGCGCCTGCTCGGCCATACTCGCGCGCCGCTGGTGCTGCTGCCGCTGGAAGACCTGCTGGGGGTGGACGAACAACCCAACCTGCCCGGCACCATCGACGGCCACCCCAACTGGCGCCGGCGCTTCGCCGCGCCGGCCGGCGAGCTGCTCGACGATGTCGATGCCGCACGGCGCCTGGAACTGCTGGCGCAAGCCCGTGAACAGGCCTGGGAGCGCGACCGATGAAGCCGATGACCGCGACCCTGCGCCTGCAATTCCACGCCGGCTTCACCCTGGACGACGCCGTACCGCTGGTGCCCTACTTCGCCCGCCTCGGCATCAGCCATGTCTACGCCTCGCCGCTGCTGGAGGCACGGCCAGGCTCGATGCATGGCTACGACGTGGTCGACCCGACCCGTGTCAACCCGGAGCTGGGCGGCGAGGCGGCACTGGAACGCTTGGTCGCCGCACTGCGCCAGCACGGCATGGGCCTGCTGCTGGATATCGTCTCCAACCACATGGCCGTGGGCGGCGAGCACAACCGCTGGTGGCAGGACCTGCTGGCCTGGGGACGCAACAGCCAGTACGCCGAGTTCTTCGATATCCAGTGGCACTCGCCCGATCCGTTGCTGCGAGGCCAGCTGTTGCTGCCGTTCCTTGGCGACGACTACGGCAAGGTGCTGCAGGCCGGCGAGGCCCCCCTGCGCTTCGAGG
This sequence comes from Paucimonas sp., assembly GCA_031253995.1. GTDB lineage: Bacteria > Pseudomonadota > Gammaproteobacteria > Pseudomonadales > Pseudomonadaceae > Aquipseudomonas. The sequence continues at coordinate 21,984 of JAIRVG010000100.1, forward strand.
CCGAAAGCGGCCGCTTCGTCGTCCATCACTACGAACACCGCTTCCCCGTCAGCCCGCCCGATTACGCGCTGATCCTCGCCGGCAGCCAGCTCGCCGACCTGCGCGAGCTGGCCGGGCGCTTTGCCGCGGTCGGCTCAGCCGACGAAGCCGAGCCGCTGCACAAGCTGCTCGCCAGTTTCGCCCGGCATGCCCAGCACGCCGTGGATGTGGAGCGCTTGCTGGAAGGCTTCAATTCGCGCCATCCCGATGGCTTCGAGCGCCTGCACACCCTGCTGGAACGCCAGCACTACCGCCTGGCCAGCTGGCGTACCGCAGCGGATGACATCAACTGGCGGCGCTTCTTCGACGTCAACGAGCTGGGCGGCCTGCGGGTGGAGAAGCCGGCGGTGTTCGAGGCCACTCACGGCAAGGTTTTCGAACTGATCGGCCGTGGCCTGGTGGACGGCCTGCGCATCGACCATATTGACGGCCTCGCCGACCCGCGTGGTTACTGCCGCAAGCTGCGCAGACGCACCACCGCCCTGCTGGCGCAACGGCCGCTGAGTGCGGCGCTGGAACACCTGCCGATCTATGTCGAGAAGATCCTCGGCGCCGACGAAACCCTGCACCGCGACTGGCAGGTGGACGGCACCACCGGCTACGAGTTCATGAACCAGGTTTCGCTGCTGCAACACGACCCTGCCGGCGAAGCGGAACTGGCCGCGCTGTGGCACGACCTGAGCGAGCGCCCGGCCTTCGCCGACGAGGTGCGCCAGGCCCGCCAGCTGGTACTGCAAGGCACCCTGGCCGGGGATTTCGAGTCGGTGGCCCAGGCCCTGCTGCAGGTGGCCCGCAACGACGTGATGAGTCGCGACCTGACCTTGGGCGCCCTTCGCCGAGCGCTCCAGGCACTGGTCGAGCATTACCCGGTGTACCGCACCTATATCAACGCCTGCGGCCGCCCGGAACAGGACGAGGCATTCTTCCAGCAGGCCCTGGAACAGGCCCGGAGCAGCCTCGGCGACGCCGACGCCGGGGTTCTCGACTACCTGCAACGCTGGCTCGGCGGCGAGTCGTGGCGGCGCCTGCCCCCGGGTCGCCCGCGCAAGCAGCTGCGCCATGCCTGCGTGCGCTTCCAGCAACTGACCTCGCCCACTGCGGCCAAGGCCGTGGAGGACACGGCGTTCTATCGCTCGGCGGTGCTGCTCTCGCGCAACGATGTCGGCTTCGATGCCGAGCGCTTCAGCGTCCCGCTGCAGGCCTTCCACGACAGCTGTCAGCAACGCCTGCGCGACTTCCCGGACAACCTGCTGGCCACCGCCACCCACGACCACAAGCGTGGCGAGGACATGCGGGCGCGCCTGGCCGTCATCAGCGAGCGCGCCGACTGGTACGCCAGCCGCGTCGAACACTGGCGCGAACTGGCCGAGCCACTGCGTCAGGCACTGGCCGACGGACCGGCGCCCTCGGCCGGCGACGAACTGATGCTCTACCAGACCCTGCTCGGCAGCTGGCCGCTGGACCTCGGCGCGGACGATCCGCTGGCCCTACGCGCCTATGCCGAACGCCTGCGCCAATGGCAGGTCAAGGCGCTGCGCGAAGCCAAGCTGCGCAGCAGCTGGAGCGCGGCCAATAGCGCCTATGAAGAGGCCTGCGCGGCCTTCCTCGACGCCATCCTGCTGGACGGGCAATGCCAGCAACTGCGCCACTCCATCGCCTCGGCGGCCAATGCCCTGGCCTGCCCTGGCGCCCTGAACAGCCTGGCCCAGACTCTGTTGCGCATGACCGCGCCAGGCGTGCCGGACCTGTACCAGGGCGCCGAGTTCTGGGACTTCAGCCTGGTCGACCCGGACAACCGCCGCCCGGTGGATTTCGCCGCCCGGCGCCAGGCCCTGGACGACGGCCAGCCCGCCGCCGCGTTGCTTGCCGGCTGGCGCGATGGCCGGGTCAAACAGGCGCTGATCGCCCAGGTGCTGGAACGCCGCCAGCGCTTCCCCGAGCTGTTCCTGCGCGGCGACTACCTGCCGCTGCAGGTCGAAGGCCAACACGCCGACCGGGTGCTGGCCTTCGCCCGTATCAACGATGACCAACGCGCCGTGGTCATCCTTCCCCGCCTTGCCTGCCCCCTGCTCGGCAACACGGCGCAACCGCTGATCCCGGCACAGAACTGGGGCGATACGCGGGTGCTGCTGCCGTTCGCCGCTTCGCCCGGAAACTGCACGGGACTTTTCGACCAGCGCGCAGTCACAAAAGACAGAGAGTTGTGGCTGAACACCGTGCTGGATCAGTTTCCGGTGAATCTCTTCATCGATCACAACGAGTCATCAGGAGCGTACCCATGAGTGTCGAGGAAAAACGCATTCGCGAATTCGCGTATCAGATCTGGGAATCGGAAGGCAAACCGGAAGGCCAGGAAGACCGCCACTGGGACATGGCGCGCAAGCTCGCCGAGGCCGAGGCCCTGGCACCCAAGGCCAGCACCCCGCGCAAGCCGCGCACCGCCTCGGCCAAGCCAAAGGCCGAGCCGGCGCCGGCCCTGGGCAGTAAAACGCCAGCGGCCAAGCCGGCGGCAGCAACAAAAAAACCCCGCGCGCCGAAGAAACCCGCCGCGCTCTGACGCCCCCGGCGCTCCCGATCGTTCTACCCGCCGTGGCGGCCTTCGGGCTGCCGCGCCGGGCAACTGTTCCCGAAATCCCGTGTTTTCCAGGTGACCCATGAGCCGTAGCAAAGAAAAAGTCGAACCCGTACACCGTGAACCGTCGCGCATCCGTGAAGGCCTGCCCTTCCCGCTGGGCGCCACCTGGGATGGCCTGGGCGTGAACTTCGCGATCTTCTCGGCCAACGCCACCAAGGTCGAGCTGTGCCTGTTCGACGTCAGTGGCGAGACCGAGATCGAGCGCATCGAGCTGCCCGAATACACCGACGAGATCTTCCATGGCTACCTGCCTGACGCCCACCCCGGGCTTATCTACGGCTACCGTGTGCACGGCCCATACGAACCGCACAACGGCCATCGCTTCAATCCCAACAAGCTGCTGATCGATCCCTACGCCAAGCAGCTGGTGGGCACGCTGAAATGGTCCGAAGCCCTGTTTGGCTACACCATCGGCCACCCCGACGGCGACCTCAGCTTCGACGAACGGGACAGCGCGCCCTTCGTGCCCAAGTGCAAGGTGATCGACCCGGCCTACACCTGGGGCCGCGACCAGCGCGTGGCCACGCCCTGGGAGAAGACCATCGTCTACGAGGCCCATGTGCGCGGTATCAGCATGCGCCACCCGGCCGTGCCGGACGCCGCCCGCGGCACCTTCGCCGGGCTGATGAACGACGAGCTGATCGGGCATATCAAGGACCTCGGCGTCACCGCCATCGAGCTGCTGCCGATCCACGCCTTCGTCAACGACCAGCATCTGCTGCAAAAGGGCCTGAACAACTATTGGGGCTACAACAGCATCGCCTTCTTCGCGCCCCATCCGCGCTACCTGGCCAAGGGCAAGATCGCCGAGTTCAAGGAGATGGTCGCGCACCTGCACGATGCTGGCCTGGAGCTGATCCTCGACGTGGTCTACAACCACACCGCCGAAGGCAACGAACTGGGCCCGACCCTGTCCATGCGCGGCATCGACAACGCCTCCTACTACCGCCTGATGCCCGACGACAAGCGCTTCTACATCAACGATTCCGGCACCGGCAACACCCTCGATCTCAGCCACCCCTGCGTGCTGCAGCTGGTCACCGACTCGCTGCGCTACTGGGCCGGCGAGATGCACGTGGACGGCTTCCGCTTCGACCTGGCGACCATCCTCGGCCGTTATCACGAAGGCTTCGACGAGCGCCACAGCTTCCTCGTCGCCTGCCGCCAGGACCCGCTGCTGCGCCAGGTCAAGCTGATCGCCGAGCCCTGGGACTGTGGCCCCGGCGGCTACCAGGTGGGCAACTTCGCCCCCGGCTGGGCCGAATGGAACGACCGTTTCCGCGACACGGTGCGGGCCTTCTGGAAAGGCGACGAAGGCCAGCTGGCCGACTTCGCCGCACGCATGACCGCCTCCGGCGAGCTGTTCAACCGCCGTGGCCGGCGGCCCTATGCCTCGGTCAACTTCATCACCGCCCACGACGGCTTCACCCTGCGCGACCTGGTCTCGTACAACGACAAGCACAACGAGGACAACGACGAGAACAACCAGGACGGCAGCAACAACAACCTGTCGTGGAACCACGGCGTCGAAGGCCCGACCGACGACCCGGAAATCAATGCGCTGCGCCTGCGCCAGATGCGCAACCTGTTCGCCACCCTGCTGCTGGCCCAGGGCACGCCGATGATCGTCGCCGGCGACGAATTCAGCCGCACCCAGCACGGCAACAACAACGCCTACTGCCAGGACAGCGAGATCGGCTGGATCAACTGGGACCTGGACGAGGACGGCAAGGAGCTGCTGGCCTTCGTCAAGCGCCTGACCCGCTTGCGCCGCAGCTACCCGATCCTGCGCCGGGCCCGCTTCCTGGTCGGCGACTACAATGAGGCGATCGGCGTCAAGGACGTCACCTGGCTGGCGCCGGATGGCAACGAGATGACCGTGGAACAGTGGGAAGACAGCCACGGCCGTTGCCTGGGCATGCTGATGGATGGCCGCGCGCAGGTCAGCGGCATCATCAAGCCGGGGGCCGACGCCACCTTGCTGCTGGTGGTCAACGCCCATCACGACACGGTGCCCTTCACCCTGCCGGAAGTGCCCGAGGGCGAGTACTGGAACTGCCTGATCGACACCGACCAGCCGCAACGGCGCAAGCCGCGCAAGCATGAGTTCGGCAGTGCCTACGAAGTGACCGGACGCAGCCTGTTGCTGCTGGAACTACAACGCGACGAGGAGGCCATGTGAACGTGACACCCCGGCACCCTGAGGCGCCCGTGCAAGCGATCAAGGCCCTCAAGGTGCTGACCATCAACACCCACAAGGGCTTTACCGCGCTGAACCGTCGTTTCATCCTGCCGGAGCTGCGTGAAGCCGTGCGCAGCACCGGGGCCGACCTGGTGTTCCTCCAGGAAGTCCTCGGCAGCCACGAACGCCATGCGGCCCGTCACCAGGACTGGCCGCAGGTGTCGCAATACGAATTTCTCGCCGACAGCATGTGGACCGACTTCGCCTACGGGCGCAACGCCGTGTACCCCGACGGCGACCACGGCAATGCCCTGCTCTCGCGCTTCCCCATCGCGCAGTACCGCAACCTCGACGTGTCGATCACCGGCCCCGAGCGGCGCGGCCTGCTGCATTGCGTGCTGGAAGTGCCGGGCCAGTCCGAGGTGCATGCCATCTGCGTGCACCTTTCGCTGCTGGAAAGCCATCGCCAGCAGCAACTCGGCCTGCTCAAGCGCCTGCTGGACAGCCTGGCGCCGGGCGCACCGGTGATCATCGCCGGCGACTTCAACGACTGGAAGCTGCGCGGCAACCGCCTGCTCAACCAGCACCCCGACGTGCACGAGGCTTTCGAGCAGCACCATGGCCTGCTCGCCCGCACCTACCCGGCGCGCCTGCCACTGCTGCGGCTGGACCGGGTGTACCTGCGCAATGCCCGCAGCCATGCGCCGCGCATCCTCGGCAACAAGCCTTGGACGCACCTTTCGGATCATTTGCCACTGGCCGTTGAAGTGCACCTCTAAAATGATTCGGAATAGCGCCGGCGGGTTAAATCGCCGGCCTCTCTATGGCCGTTCAATTCGCATTCAATTTCAACGACTTGATCCTCGCAGCGAAACGCTCACAGGTTTTTCACGCAATCTTGACGCCCCCCCGCCGATCTCCTTGACTTCACCTTAGCGGCACCCGTCCTGCACTCATTCCGAGCGTCTAGCTCGCGCCTTTTCGCGCGGGACGGGGTTCGCTTGCTGGTTTGGGTCGCCCCTCCTTGAGCCGTGACATCAGGCCAGAACCCCTGGCTGTTACTGTAAGGAGATCCGCCATGCAAAAACCGTCGAACCCCTCGGGCTTTGAATCGTTTTTCTTCGCGGTTTCCACGTCGCTGCTCCTGGCAACCCCGTTGGAATCGCAAGCGTTCGAACTTGATGAACAAGACCCCTTCCCGGCGCTCGCCGTGCCGACGCTGACCCTGCAACCGGTCAGCATCGCCGGCCTTGGTCGCGAGACCCTCGGCGCCTTCACCGAGGGCCGAGCGCAGCGTGATCTCCTGGCCCAGCCCGAGATGCTGCAAAGCCAGTGGGCGCAGTTCTTCCCCACCGCAGCTCGCCCGGCGCCGGCCGAGACGCTACTGGAGATGCCAGGCAATGATCTGCGCATGAGTCCCGACCTGTTCGTGCGCGAGACCGCGGGTGGCAATACCCATCGGGCGGGGATCTTCGTCGGCCACAGCAACCTGCACAGCGGCTTCGACGGCCGGCGTCCGCAGGTGGGCGACAAGGGCAGCAGCGTGCAGTTGCAGGGGGAAAGCGTCGGCATGTACTGGAGCATGCGGCATGAACAGGGCTGGCATGTGGATGCGGTCGCCATGGGCACCCGTTTCGACGCCAGCGGACGCAATGCCAGTGGCGAGCGCATCGATGGCGACGGGCATGCGCTGACCTTCTCGGTGGAGGGTGGTTTCCCCATTGGCCTGGGCAAGAACTGGGTGATCGAGCCGCAGGCGCAGTTGGTCAACCAGCAATACTTCGCCGCCAACCAGGCCCAGGCCGAGGCGCTGCAGGCGTATGACGGCCAGCCGAGCTGGAGTGGCCGGGTCGGGGCGAAGCTGTCCGGGCACTATGTGGTCAGCGGGATGCCGATCGAGCCGTTCGTGCGGACCAACGTCTGGTATGACTTCTCCAACGCCGACACGGTGACCCTGGACAAGGTCGACAAGATCAGCAGCGGGCGCAATTCGGCCACGGTGGAACTGGGGTTGGGGCTGGTGGCCAGGGTTACGCCGAAGGTAGCGCTGTTCGTCAGTGCCGACTACAGCAGTGATGTGGATGACAACGACCTGAATGGGTTGATTGGCAATCTGGGGGTCAGGGTGAGGTGGTAATCCCCCTGCCAACACAGATCCCTGTGGGAGCGGGTTTACCCGCGATTACAGTAGTGAATCCACCGCCGCAATCACGGGTGAACCCGATCCCACAGGGTTCACTGCCAGCCTCCGGATCTCATTTGCAGATCCGGATCACTGCCCCCGCACCGCCAGCACATTGCACGGCAGATGCTGCAACACATGCTCCGTCGTACTCCCCAGCAACCCCATTGCCCCCTTGCGCTGGCTGCTGCCCATCACGATCACATCCGCCCGATGATGCGCCGCATATTCGGCAATCGCATGACTGGCCGGCCCGGTGACGAAATGCCGGCGACTCTCCGACACCCCGTGACTCTCCGCCAGATGCTCGAACGCCAGCTGCGCCGAGCGCCGCACTTCACTGTTGAACCCCGGCATGGTCACCGCCCCGGCGCCGAAATCGGCGACCCGGGTCTGCGCCACATCCCAGGCATGCAACAGATGCACATCAGCATCGCACTGCACCGCCATGGCATTGGCTTCCCGGATCAACCGCTCATTGATCTGCGTGTGCTGGCTGTCCGGGTGCAGGGTGTCCACCGCGGCGATGATCACCCGCGGCAGCGGGCAGCGCACCTCGCTGACCAGGTGCAGCGGCACCGGGCAGTCTCGCAGCAACTGCCAGTCCGGCGGGGTCAGGAATACCCGGCGCAAGGCCGATTCGTGATGGACATCCTTGATCACCAGGTCCGGTTCCATCTCTTCGACATGCTCGACCATGTCCTTCATCACCTGGCGGCTGACCTGCACCTCGCAGGTCACTTCCAGCCCGTCATGACGCAACTGCGTGGCTTCGTCGCGCAGCCAGCCCCAGGCATCCTCTTCCATCGACTGGCGCAAGGCCGTGCCCGAGGCCATGCGCCCGAGCAGGTCGCCTTCCTCGATGAACACGGCAAGGTGCAGGGCGGCATCGGTGGCCCTGGCGATCGCCACGGCCCGCTCCAGCGCCGGGGTGTGGCGCAGGCTGGGCGAGGCGATCATGAAAAGTCGTTGATATTGGCGCATCAGACACCTCCAACGAACAGGAGATCAACGCGCCCCGAGCGGGGCGGTGGCGCCAGCGCCTGATGCGCCGGCGGCGTCTTCAGTATAAGCCGGTGTTTACAGACAGGTAGCCAGGGCCGCCATACGGCGCTGGGCCAGGGGCCCCTTGGTCTTGGCGTAGTACTTGACCACGGTGCCCTCGCCGCCCGCGGCGATATCGGCGAAGAACTCGGCGCCACGGGTGGACACCACGATCAGGTCCTTCTCCCGCTCCAGGTAACCACTGGCATCGACCCCGAAGACGGCCTCGTCCTGCCAGCTGAACTGCGCGCACTCGGCAACCTTCAGGGGTTCTTTGGTCGAATTGAAAATCCTGTCCGGTTGGCCAGACCGCGCTTCGTTGATCACCGACGAGGCACAGCCCGCCAGCAGCATCGCGGCGATGATCGCCAGTCCTGTACGCATGTTCCACCTCGTCGAGCGCAAAAAAGGAGCGACTGTAGCACCGCCGGGCCGGATGCCGAAAACCCTGTTTTTCGTGCGCCAATAGACGGCATCGATCACTCCATCAAGAAGGTCGATTAGTCACACAAAAAGCAGGGGAATACACTGCGCCCGATTACGCCCCCAAGCCCCCGACAGAGCGGGCTACCGCGTATTCCCCTGCATGCTTTGGCCTGAACACCACTGACCGATCCTGACGCTTTCACCGGCGGGCGCCCGCGTGCGCGCCGCTCCCACAGGCTCGGTCGCAACAAGGAGATGATCATGGGACTGGGTAGACGACAGTTCTTCAAACTGTGCACCGTGGGCGCCGCCACCGCGACCTGCGCCACCCTGGGCTTCGCCCCGGGCATGGCCCAGGCGACCCAGTCGCGCCAGTACAAGCTGCTGCGAGCCAAGGAGACCCGCAACAACTGCACCTACTGCTCGGTGGGCTGCGGCCTGCTGATGTACAGCCTCGGCGACGGCGCGAAGAACGCCAAGGCGCGGATCTTCCATATCGAGGGCGACCCGGACCATCCGGTCAGCCGCGGCTCGCTGTGCCCGAAAGGCGCAGGCCTGGTCGACTACATCCACAGCGAGCAGCGCCTGCTGTTCCCCGAATACCGCGCCCCAGGCTCGGACAAGTGGCAGCGGGTCAGCTGGGACTACGCCATCGAACGCATCGCCCGCCTGATGAAGGACGACCGCGACGCCAACTTCATCGAGAAGAACGCCAAGGGCACCACGGTCAACCGCTGGCTCAGCACCGGCATGCTCTGTTCCTCGGCGGCCAGCAGCGAGACCGGCTCGCTGGACCAGCGCTTCACCCGCGCCCTGGGCATCCTCGGCACCGACAGCCAGGCCCGGGTCTGCCACGCCCCCACCGTCTCGGCCCTGGCGCCGACCTTCGGTCGCGGCGCGATGACCAACAACTGGGTCGACATCAAGAACGCCAACGTGGTGCTGATCATGGGCGGCAACCCCGCCGAGGCGCACCCGGTGGGCTTCAAGTGGGTGATCGAGGCGAAGATCCGCAACGGCGCGAAAGTGATCGTGGTCGACCCGCGCTTCAACCGCAGCGCCGCCGTGGCGGATATCTACGCGCCGATCCGCGCCGGCTCCGACGTGACCTTCCTGATGGGCATGGTCAACTGGCTGATCAGCCACGACAAGATCCAGCACGAATACGTGCGCGCCTACACCAACGCCAGCCTGATCGTGCGCGAGGACTACCACTTCGACGAAGGCCTGTTCAGCGGCTACGACGCCAGCAAGCGCAGCTACGACCGCAGCTCGTGGAACTACGAGCTGGACGAGAACGGCCACGCCAGGCGCGACCTGAGCCTGAGCCACCCGCGCTGCGTGTGGAACCTGCTCAAGGCCCACGTCTCGCGCTACACCCCGGAGATGGTCAGCAACGTCTGCGGCACCTCGCAGGAAGACTTCCTGCAGATCTGCGCGATCCTCGGCGAGACCAGCGCCCCGGACAAGACCGCCACCTTCCTCTACGCCCTCGGCTGGACCCACCACACCAACGGCGCGCAGATGATCCGCGGCTCGGGGATGATCCAGCTGCTGCTGGGCAACATCGGCATGGCCGGCGGCGGCGTCAACGCCCTGCGCGGCCACTCCAACATCCAGGGCTACACCGACCTCGGCCTGCTCTCCCTGCGCCTGCCGGGCTACATGAACCTGCCCTCCGACGCCCAGGTCGACCTGGCCACCTACCTCAAGCAGACCACCCCCGCCGCGCTGCTGCCGGAGCAGGTCAACTACTACAAGAACACGCCGAAATTCTTCGTCAGCATGATGAAGAGCTTCTGGGGCGACAAAGCCACCAAGGACAACGACTGGGGCTTCGACTGGCTGCCGAAGTGGGATGACAGCTACGACGTCATCAACTTCACCAACCGCATGTACGAAGGCAAGGTCAACGGCTACATCGCCCAGGGCTTCAACCCGGTGGCCGCCTTCCCGGACAAGAACAAGGCCCAGGAAGCCCTGGCCAGGCTCAAGTTCCTGGTGATCATCGACCCGCTGGCCACCGAGACCTCCAGCTTCTGGAAGAACCACGGCGAACAGCACGACGTCGACACCGCGGCGATCCAGACCGAAGTATTCCGCCTGCCCTCCTCCTGCTTCGCCGAGGAAGACGGCTCCATCGTCAACTCCTCGCGCTGGCTGCAATGGCACTGGGCCGGCGCCGCGCCGCCCGGCGAGGCCTGGCACGACGGCAAGATCCTCGGCCACCTGTTCATGAAGTTGCGCGAGCTCTACGAAAAGGAAGGCGGCGCCAACCCCGCGCCGATCCTCAACATGGCCTGGGACTACGCCGACCCGCTGGACCCCAAGCCCGAGGAAGTGGCCAAGGAATCCAACGGCCGCGCCCTCGCCGACCTGCACGACGACCAGGGCAACCTGATCCTGCGCAAGGGCCAGTTGCTCAACGACTTCGGCCAGCTGCGCGATGACGGCAGCACCGTGTGCTTCAACTGGATCTTCGCCGGCTCCTGGACCGAGCAAGGCAACCAGATGGCCCGCCGCGACAACAGCGACGTCGGCCTGGGCAATACCCCCGGTTGGGCCTGGGCCTGGCCGCAGAACCGCCGCGTCCTCTACAACCGCGCCTCCGCGGACCCGGCCGGCAAGCCCTGGGACCCGAAACGCCAGCTGATCGCCTGGGACGGCGCGCGCTGGAGCGGCGTCGACGTCCCCGACTTCGCCCCGACCATCGCCCCCGGCACGGCCACCTGCCCGTTCATCATGCTGCCGGAAGGCGTCGGCCGCCTGTTCTCCGGCGGCGCGATGAACGACGGCCCGTTCCCCGAGCACTACGAACCCACCGAAAGCCCGCTGGCCAGCAACCCGCTGCACCCGGCAGTGACCTACAGCCCCACTGCCCGGATCTACGAACATGACCGTTCGCGCATGGGCAAGCGCGACGAGTTCCCCTACGTCGCCACCACCTACTCCATCACCGAACTGTTCCGCCACTGGACCAAGCACTCGCGACTCAACGCGATCATCCAGCCGGAGCAGTTCATCGAGATCGGCGAAAAGCTCGCGGCGGACAAGGGCATCGTTCACGGCGACAGCGTCAAGGTCAGCACCAAGCGCGGCTATATCAAGGCCAAGGCCGTGGTGACCAAGCGCATCCAGCGCCTGACCATCGACGGCCAGCAGGTCGACACCATCGGCATCCCCTGCCACTGGGGCTACGAAGGCGCCACGCGCAAGGGCTTCCTGGCCAACACCCTGACCCCGGGGGTCGGCGACTCCAATACCCATACGCCGGAATACAAGGCGTTTCTCGTCAACGTGGAAAAGGTCTGAGGGCGCAGCTATGTCATACCAGTCCCAGGACATCATCAAACGCTCCGCCACCAGCACCCTGACCCCGCCGCCCCAGGCGCGCAGTCACCAGGCCGAGGTGGCCAAGCTGATCGACGTGAGCATCTGCATCGGCTGCAAGGCCTGCCAGGTGGCGTGCAACGAATGGAACGACCTGCGCGACGAGGTCGGCCACAACGTCGGCGTCTACGACAACCCCGCCGACCTCTCAGCGGAAACCTGGACGCTGATGCGCTTCGACGAAGTGGAAAACGAGAGCGGCCGCCTCGAATGGCTGATTCGCAAGGACGGCTGCATGCACTGCGCCGACCCCGGCTGCCTCAAGGCCTGCCCGCAGCCGGGGGCGATCATCCAGTACGCCAACGGCATCGTCGATTTCCAGTCCGAGCACTGCATCGGCTGCGGCTACTGCATCGCCGGTTGCCCGTTCGATGTGCCGCGGATCAGCCAGAAAGACAACAAGGCGTACAAATGTACTCTTTGCGTGGATCGGGTATCGGTCGGCCAGGAACCGGCCTGCGTCAAGACCTGCCCCACCGGCGCGATCAACTTCGGGGGCAAGGCCGATATGCAGCAGGTGGCCGCCGAACGCGTGCGCGAACTCCAGGGCCGCGGCTTCGCCGGTGCCGGCCTGTATGACCCGCAGGGCGTGGGCGGCACCCATGTGATGTACGTGCTGCAGCATGCCGACAAGCCGCACCTCTACCACAAGCTGCCCACCGATCCGCGCATCAGCAGTGCGGTGCAGGGCTGGAAAGGCTGGCTCAAGCCGGCGGCGGCGGTGGCCTTCTTCGCCACCCTGGCGGGCACGGTGTTCCACTACGTCGGCGTCGGACCGAATGAAGTCGATGAGACCCATGACGAGGAGACTCACGCATGAACAAGGACAAGATGATCCTGCGCACGCGCTTCATCGAGCGGGCGAGCCACTGGCTGATGGTGATCTGTTTCTTCACGGTGGCGCTGTCCGGGCTGTCGTGGTTCTTCCCGGCGCTCAACGGGCTTAACGCCGTGTTCGGCACGCCGCAGATGGCGCGGATTCTTCACCCGTTCTTTGGCGTGGTGGTGTTCCTGTTGCTGGTGTTCCTGTTCATCCGCTTCGTGCGCTACAACTTGCCGGAGCCGGAGGACCGGTTGTGGTTCAGGAACCTGCCCCAGGTGCTCGCAGGCAAGCATGAGCCGGCGCTGCAGATCGGCAAGTACAACCCCGGGCAGAAGCTGCTGTTCTGGGGAATCATGGGGTTGATCAGTTTGCTGCTGGTGAGTGGCGTGGTGATCTGGCGGCCCTGGTTTGCGCCGCTGTTTTCCATTCCGGTGATCCGCATCGGATTGCTGGTGCATGCGCTGGCCGGGATCGGGCTGATCCTGCTGGTGATCGGGCATGCGTACCTGGCGTTCTGGGTGAAAGGCTCGATTCGCGGGATGGTCACGGGGTATGTGTCCCATCGCTGGGCGAAGACGCACCATGACCGGTGGTATCGGCAGATCAGCGCCAAGCAGGGCGGGAAAGGGAAATGAACAGTATCCGTATGACGCCACTGGAGGGTGGGCAGGCTGCTGTTGGAGAGATCATTCCGGTGCTGTTGCCGTTTCGTGGAGGGGATTACCTGAGGCGGGCGGCAAGGTTGCGGGTGCTGGCGGTTGGGCATCCGATGGCGGGGTATCTGGACTTCGTTGCCGGGTTGGTGGAGACGCAGCAGTACCTGCTGGAGCGGATGCCGTTGCCGCCTGCCTTATTGGCTGGTTTGCCGGCACTGCTCGATGCTGAGGGCGCGCCGCTGGATTGTCAGCGGCATGTGCGACATCCCCATTGGCGCGCGTTGTTGCGGGGGCTTGGGGAGACTATCGAGCATGCGGTGCTGGAGGATCTGCTGGCGGAGGAAGACTGGCGGCTGGAGGCGTATGCCGACTCGCTGTTGCGGGGGGATTATCACCAGGTGAACAGTGGAGAGGCGCTGTTTGTCTGGGCGGCGTTGTCGTTGTACTTCCGGCAGTTGGCGGCGCATCTGCCGGCGGCGGGCAAGGCGCATGGCGAAGGGCGGCAGCATTGTCCGGTGTGTGCGGGGGTGCCGGTGGCCAGCAGTATCCAGACCGGGGCGCAGGCGGGGTTGCGGTATCTGCACTGTGGGTTGTGCGAGAGTCGCTGGCATATGGTGCGGGTGAAGTGCAGCAACTGTGAGGGGACGGGGGCACTGGATTATTGGTCGCTGGATTCGGAACGGGCGGTGGTGAAGGCGGAGAGTTGTGGGGAGTGTGAGAGTTATTTGAAGGTGTTTTATCCGGAGCATGATCGGGAGTTGGAGGTGCTGGCGGATGATCTGGCTACGTTGGGGTTGGATGCGGAGGTGGAGCGGGAGGGGTTTGGGCGGAGTGGTGTAAGCCCCTTCTTGTTCCCAGGCTAAGCCGCAATCCTGCGGCTGGCGCAGGACCCTGTGGGAGCTGGCTTGCCAGCGATTTGGCTCGACAGAGCCCCCCCCCTAGCGGGCCCCACTATCGCCCAGCAAACCGAGCCAGCAAGCCCGACGCAAAAATCCTGTGTGGGATTCATCCGCGATCGGCGGCGCAATCGTCGTAAAACCTGAGTCCCGAGTCTGCCTGACACACCTGCGATACAGGTTTATGACCGCCTCACCGCCAATCGCAGGGTCAGGTACTCCGATGAGTCCGCTACTGCCAGAGCACCGAACGCCCTGACATAACGAACACCTTGATTGGGCCGAGGTAACGGGGGCGTATCGCCCATCCTTCGGCCCTTGGCTCCGGACGCATTACCGTCCATCTCCGCTACTATGGCCTCTGCTGACTTCTCGGCTAGTTTCAGCCGAGATCTCCCCGGGTAAGGTACAAAACCTCGGTCCGTGCCGCCAGGCTCTACCTGATACGTCTTTCGGTGACTATTGGATTTCGCGGTTCCTAGTGTGATGTTTCGCAAGTAACACTCATATTTTGGTCTAGGCTTTCAGCATCAGAAATGCCTTGGAGCAACGTTATGAAAACCGGCCGACCTGCTGCCCCGATTGAGCTGAGCGACGAAGAACATATCGAACTGCTTCGTCGCTCCCGACAGCGTAAAGGCCCTGCTGAATCCCGCATTCGGGCCGAAATCATCTTGGCGTGCGCAGGTGGAGAGTCAGGTACCTCGATCGCCCACAGGCTCGGCATCGGCGTACACACGGTCTCGCGTTGGCGAGTGCGATTCAGCCGGCTGCGGCTCGATGGCTTAAATGACGAACATCGTTCAGGCCGGCCTCGCAGCATTACCGATGAACAAGTACAGGCCGTGGTCAATCAGGCATTGCAATCCAAACCCGAAGATGCCAGTCACTGGAGCACTCGCTCGATGAGTCAGGCAACCGGGATTTCTCCAGCCAGCGTCATGCGGATATGGCATGCCTTCGGCCTCAAGCCTCACCTGGAAAAGACTTTCAAGCTTTCGACCGATCCGCTGTTTGTCGACAAGGTCCACGACATTGTTGGGCTCTATCTCAACCCGCCCGACAAGGCCCTGGTGCTCTGTATCGACGAGAAAAGCCAGATTCAGGCGCTGAACCGTACCCAGCCAGGCTTACCTCTTGCCCCCGGAAAACCCGTCACTCGCACCCACGACTACAAGCGCCACGGAACCACATCGTTGTTCGCGGTGCTGGATATCGCTACGGGTGAGGTCATCGGCAGATTGAAGCGCCGCCATCGAAGCAGCGAATTTCTCGCGTACCTCAAAGAGGTGGACGCGAACGTACCAGAGGACATGTCAGTTCATCTGGTAATGGACAACTACGCGACACACAAGACCGACAAAGTGAAAGCGTGGATGGCAGCGCATCCGCGCTACCAGGTGCATTTCACGCCTACTTCGGCATCCTGGTTGAATCTAGTGGAGCGCTTTTTCTCGACGCTGAGCGAGAAGTGGATCAAGCGCCAGGCACATACCAGCGTGAAGGATCTGGAGGAGTCTATTGAGTACTATCTGTCCACTCACAACGCCAACCCTCGACTCTTTCGCTGGCACCGAAAGGCCGATGACATCTTGGCGAGCGTCGGCCGTGCAGCCGAGGCGCTCGGCCGAAAAATATGAGTGTTACTTGCGAAACACCACACTAGCCAGTAAAAGTAGCCTGGAATGATATCCATATGGCATCATCCCACCCCCATTCTAGATTTCGGATCGATCGGTGAATCCATCGCACCAGTCTCTCAGACTCCTACTTAGCGACTTGCTGGGGTCAACCGATGTCGTGTTACGGGCACGAGCAGAAAATTTTCGCTTTGAAGAGCGCGTAAGCCCCGCAAGGCATGCACAGTACGAGGCCAATCATGGCCCAGCAGCAGCGACTCATGATTGCTGGTTTGAAAGCCATGCGGATTATTTGGCGACCTCGGTACATACGTCTCTGCCAGAGACTTTCCAGGCCATGAACGCCGATGCAGCCCTAAAAGCTGCGGTATCCTCAGCTCTTGGGGGAGAGCAGATACTGATTCGCGTCGAATCATTGGACTACGCGCTAAGTGAGATCAACACATCTCTGGCCGACCTTGAAGAAACCTTAGCTATCTATAAGGGGAAGCACGACCCCCTCGTCACTGCGGGAGATGCAAAGGCGCTACTCCAAAAAGTATGCGGCTCATTAAACCGAAATCCCTATGCAGTGCGACCACGTTTCGCGGCATTTGCCCAAGAACTGGAAGATGATATAGAAGCGTCTGATTGGGCCTTGCGCTTACGCGATCGTCTTGGCTTAGCGCATCTACCTCCGACCAACGCCTACGGCCCCCACCCAGTGGTGCTAATGTGCTACCGAGTGCGGGAGGTTACTGAGCGGGCTCATGCGCTTCATGCAGACCATCCACTGACAGTTCCCACAGTTCTCGATTCCGAGCCTTATGAGGTTTTCCACCCCTCACCATGTGAGCAAGACTACGGTCGAACCCTGAACCTCGCAGGACTCATCGATGACGACAGACTCGCTTCCGAGGTTTTGCATATGCGGATAGACTATGCTCCTAGTCACATCTGGAAAGTAGGCTCCATTACTGCTCGAGCAGATACTTCGCCTACAAGACTATCAACGCTGCGCGGCGACCACCTGGCCTTGTTGCAAATTCTCAGCGGCCGGGATGATTTTGGAGTTCTATGAGCCTCAACACAAACATCCCTCCCGCACCTCACCCTTGGCTTGATCGACTGACTACCGAGCCTAATCGAGCGGTCGATACGTTGCTGCGCGGTGCGGCCTACCTTCCCGAACTGCAACGCGCCACTCCGAGTGAGGCGTTGATGGCGCTAATGGGCGATAAGGCGACTGACGCACCAGAATGGAATCTTCTCGACCGAGCTTTACTGCAATGGTTGCAGACGAGACGAGATGCCGCTGATGAAGTGCTCAGCAGACCCGGGGGCATGGAGCGTTTTATTCGCGAAACTGGCGAGGCTTTCCGAACAGTTTGGCGCCTCAGTTCAGCTGGAAGGTGCACACTTCCCCAAAGCTGTACTTGGATACGTGCCGAACTCTTCGATCTGCTGCGTTGGTCTGAAAACTTTAGCGTAGATGCAACCTTCGATCTGAGTTATACCGTGCTCATCGCCGGAGCCCATCTGCAAGAGGCTAATGAATACCGTTTTCTTTGGTTACGTATCTGTGAGGAGGCGGCTCAGCCTAGGCTGCGACATCGTCTTGATGCTGCCTTGCTGGGGCTTGCCTCTATCCCGACTGGAAAAGCTGGCGGCCCTAGTCATGACCTAATTGTAGGCCTAGCCCGTTGGGCGTACCGATTGCCACATAGCGATCACTTCAAGAATGAAGTGGTGCGCGAGTGGCGGGCACTCAAAGCTGCTTTTCCACGCCAACCTAGCTTTTGGCATGGGCAATGGCTCGCGATTCTTAATGATGAACGCATGGCTGCACACCCTTTTACAGCCTGGCTAAAAGAATCTGATCCTGCACTACAATTGAAACGTGAGGTTACCCGGCCGCTCCGTACACCACAGCTGCCAAAGAATATTTCGAGCATCATCCTTGATATGCAGCAGAATCTCCGCGAGCAGGGGCTGACTCCGCTGCTATGGCAAAAAATGAAAGATTTACTCAGCCAGTTGGAGTCCTACGCTGACACCACAGGCGAGAATTATTTCCTGGTCACCAGTTGTACCAACATCGCTCGAATTATTGTGAACGAGGCTCCAGGACTGGCACTTACATTGACCCGGCGCGCTTTACTGTGGGCACCCGCTAATGGCTACGCATGGAGTATACGTGCTACAGCTCTTGACCTCTTAGGTCGCTCCGATCTTGCAGAAGCCGTGCTGTGGGAGGCCATGCGCCGCATTCCATCTAATGTAGTGATCTATCTTGAGCTAGCCAGTAAATGTGTTGATCGTGATAGTTTAGTCGAAGCGGAAGCGCTGCTGCGCCAAGCTTTAACACTCGACCCGAATGACGAACCCACGCGCACTGAGCTGGCACGGGTACTGTGGTTACAAAACCACGTAGATGAAGCTGTAGAAGTTTTGCGTGAAATTATAGAGCAGTCCGAAGTAGCATCGTATACCCTCTGTTCTCTTTACATAGCCGAAGGCCGGGAAGTGGATGCAACTAAGTTGCTGGATCGGTGCAACCAAGTTCATAGAATAACCATTAAACGTCTCATCGCTCAGGGAACAGCTGGACAGGAAGAGAAACGAACATACCTACGTCAGTCCCGGAGGCGTGAAGCGATAAAGCAAAGCGTCGTTTTAGACGCGGAAATCACGGAGCACTCTATATCGGCAGAGCTTTCGGAGTTCCCACGACTGGAGAAAATAAGCCGGGTGGCTCGGGCGGACTTGTTGTTTCAAATCGGTGAGCAAAGCCGAGAGGATGCTCTTCAGTTGGTAGATATGGCGCTAACCGATCCTGCAGATGCATATGCCCAAGTAGTGAAAGGGTTGGCAGTACCGGAATACCGCGAAGAAATGCAGGGCCGCATTGGGCGCTTTGTTGGTTCGCTGCCGGTGCGCTTGGCCCTCACTCCGGAGAACGTAAACTCTGAACACTGGCGCGAACTGGTCAGACAATTTCCAGAGGGACAGCATCTAACCCGCCTTATGCAATTGATCCGGGGACAAGCCGATGACATCGCCATAGCAGCTCTCAAGTCTTGGTGTAACGAGCCTACTCATTGGGATAATCGCTGGGATCATTACCTTAAGCAAACTCTCCACCAATACCTAGATAGCGATGAGCCTTCTCGCAACCTCACTACCTTGGCCCACAACGCACTGACCCAGGCGGTCGACGTCGGCTTCAACGCCACTCCGATGGCTGCTTAAGCATGAGTCACCCCAAATACTCTAGACCCTTTCTAGGTTCTGTCTGAAATTGAGAGAAACCGAACTTCAGTGCCGCGAACGCTGAGACTTTTGTAAGGTTTTCAGCCATCTATGGAAAGGAATCCTGTGATGGCTAAGCGCTACGAACTTTCGGATGAAGCATGGAATCTGGTCGCAGATCTGTTCACCTCAACCCCAACCAGAGGCAGGCCGCGATCAAGTGATCGCCTGATGCTCGATGGCGTGCTGTGGTTGCTGCGCTCCGGTGCTCCCTGGCGTGACATGCCCGAGTGCTTTGGGCCTTGGCGAACGGTTTATCACCGCTTCCGGCTTTGGCGAAACCGGGGAACCTTCGAGCAGATGCTCAAGCGATTGCATCTGAAGCTCAATGATCAAGGGCTCATCGACCTGCAGACCTGGATGATCGATTCAACTGCTGTTCGTGCCACCCGCGCCTCATCAGGTGCAGGTAAAAAAGGGGGCTTGATGAACCCGCAGATCACGCTTTAGGCCGCAGTCGGGGTGGTCTCACCACCAAGATTCATATGCTCTGCGACGCCAACGGCGTGCCTTTGCGCTTCCTGCTTTCTGGCGGTCAAGCCAGCGATATCAGCTACGCAGAGCCATTGCTGGACGATGTCTGTATCCCGACCAGCAAGCGCGGCCGGCCTCGCAAGCGCTGCCGCTGGCTTCTGGCCGACAAGGGCTACGATGCTGATGCACTACGCCGCTACTGTGACCGGTATCGCATGCAGCCGGTCATTCCTCTGCGTGCGATGAAGCGCAAACCCAAGCCTGGGTTACCCCGTCTGTTTGATCGCCCTAAATACCGTCAACGGAATGTGATCGAGCGTATGTTCGGCTGGCTGAAGGAGAACCGCCGAATCGTGACTCGCTTCGACAAGCTCGCAAAAAGTTATGGTGCGATGGTCTCGCTGGCTTGTGTCATGCGGTGTCTGCGACACCTGTTTTCAGACAGAACCTAGTCTCCGCAGATCGCTGTCGAGTCAGCGATCAGGTTTGGTCGCCTGGAAGTACCAAGGTCATCTAACGAGGACCTATTGCAATGAAAAAGATTGTTCCCGCTACACCTGCCCTTCCCCGACGCCCCGTCACCGCCCACACCCATTTCGGCTCCTGCAATAACACCCATCCCCACCTGTTCAGCGTCTGCGCTGGCATCAGCATGGAAGATGCCCTGGCGCATCTGGCCATGGCGTTGGTGGCTGCGAGTGAAACCAACCGCACCGTATTTCCGCTGCTGTGCTGCTCGGGCACCGTGCCGAAGTAGGCCGCAAAATCCCGGGCATTTGCGAAGCGCTCTGGCTCGGTTTGCTTGGCCACAACGGCCGAGGAGAGAATTGGGCCGATACCGCGCACTGTCATCAAACGTTGTGTTGTTTCGTTTTCCTGAGCGGCCTTTTTTACACGCCCGGTTATCACTTCTATCCGCTCATTCAGTGTCTTCCACTCTTCCAGCAACTCGGAAATCAGCTCATGCAGTAGCTCTGGAATCAGTGGGCTGGGACTCTCAAGCAACCGGTTGACCTCTCGCTCAAGAGCGGCCTTGCCCTGTGGGATGGAAACACCATATTCCAACAGCAGACCGCGCATCTGATTACTCATGGCGGTGTGATCTTTCACGTAGCGCTGGCGCACTCGATGCAGCGCCTGCATTTCTTGCGAAGCCTCGGTTTTCACCGGTACGGCGTGAATATGCTGATCTCGACCGGCACGAAGAATTGCGAACACATCATTGCGATCGTTTTTGGGGCCACTGCGGTGGTTGACCACATGCCGGGCTGGCAGGATTCGAGGTTGATTACCCTGCTTGAGCAGCATTCGGCCCCAGGCTTGAGCACCTGGGCCGGTTTCCATCAGAACCGGAATACCCCGCGGTAATTGCTGCAAGAAGGTGATGAACGCATCACGTGATCTGATGCGCTTCTCGTAGATCACCTGCCCCAGCTGATCTTCGCCTGCGACCTGAAACACGCTCTTCGCCAGGTCCACGGCTACGGTGGTGCAGGCCGAAAGATCACCTGCAGGCAGGGAGTTCTTTTTCGAAGTACTCTTGCTCATGGTCTCGCCCTCGCTGTCGCTGACATCCATAGGATGCCACCGTGGCGCACAGACGCCTCGGCGGGGGCGAGTCCATCCAATTACCTGAGTAGATATCCATGCTCATCGCTGACAAGCGACCTGCTACAGGAGGCTCTGTCAGCCATAAAACGATCTTCGTGTACACGAAAGGCAGCATTACCTACTCAGCCAGAAATCGACCCAATGGAGCATTCACCTCCCACCCTCCATGATTAATGAACAAATCTCATGAACCCTTGCCAACTTACCCGTCTAGTCCCCACTCGATAGCTCGCTTACTGTTCTCCCAACACCAAATATCGGGAGATCCAGATGCACAAGCGCACACTCGGCAACAGTTCACTCGAAGTGTCCGCCCTGGGCTTGGGTTGCATGGGCTTGAGCCATGGCTACGGCCCGGCGACTGACACACAACAGGCCATTACGCTGATCCGATCGGCGTTTGACCGGGGCGTCACGTTCTTCGACACCGCCGAGGTTTATGGCCCCTACCTGAACGAACAGGTGGTGGGCGAAGCCCTGGCACCGGTGCGCGATCAAGTGGTCATCGCCACCAAGTTCGGCTTCACCTTCGGCGACGACAATAAACAGCAGATTCTCAACAGCCGCCCCGAGCACATCCGGGGCGCGGTCGAGGGCTCTTTGCGTCGGCTGAGGACCGATTACATCGATCTGCTTTACCAGCACCGTGTCGATCCGGCCGTGCCGATCGAGGACGTCGCCGGCGTGGTGAAGGACTTGATCGGCGAAGGCAAGGTCAAGCACTTCGGCCTGTCGGAAGCAGGTGCGCAGACCATTCGCCGTGCACACGCGGTGCAGCCGGTCGCAGCGCTGCAAAGCGAATACTCATTGTGGTGGCGCGAGCCTGAGCGGGAAATCCTGCCGACGCTCTGGGAGCTGGGCATCGGCCTGGTGCCATTCAGCCCATTGGGCAAAGGCTTTCTCACCGGCACGGTGTCGGCGCAGACCACTTACGGCAGCGACGATTTCCGCAGCATCGTCCCGCGTTTCAGCCAGGCGGCCCTGCAAGCCAATCAGGACCTGGTGGTATTGATCCGTCAGATCGCCGCGCAGAAACAGGCCACACCCGCGCAGATCGCTCTGGCATGGCTGCTCGCACAGGCACCGTGGATCGTGCCGATTCCGGGGACGACCAAACTGCCTCGCCTGGAAGAAAACCTCGGCGGCGCGGATATCACGCTCGACGCCGCCGAACTCAAGGTGATCGATGCCGCACTGGCGCAGATCCGCATTGAAGGCGACCGCTATCCCGAGGCCCTCAAGGCGCGAGTCGGCAGATGAACGACGATCATGATCCGCTGCGCCGCACGGTGATCGCCGCGCTGGCCAGCGCCCCGCTGCTGTCGCTCGCCGACACGCGAGGCGCCGGTGAAATACCGCGCTCAGGCTCACGGATTCTGGTCGCGTACTTCTCGCGCTCGGGCAATACCCGCGTCGTTGCAGGGCTGATCCAGCGTGGGCTGGGTGCCGATCTCTTCGAGATTCGCCCGGCCCACGCCTACCCCGAGGACTATCTGCAAACCGTGGCGCAGGCGCGCCTGGAACGTGACAGCGGCTTCGAACCCGAGCTGCAAGACAAGGTTCACGCCCTCGACGACTACGACACGATCTATCTCGGCTTTCCGATCTGGGGTGAAACCGCCCCGCCCATCGTGCGCGCCTTTCTCAGCGCCCACGACCTGACCGGCAAGACCCTCATCCCCTTCAATACCCATGGCGGATATGGCTTGGGCAACAGCCGCAGCGTACTGGTCGGGCACGCACCGAAGGCCAGGGTTCTGGAAGGTTTCGTGATGGAGAGCAAGCAGGAGCGCAAGACCATGGAACGCGTGAACGGCTGGCTGAGCGATCGCCCCCTCACGTCACTCACATCTGACCGGAGTTGACCCGATGAACCGATTGATCGCGCCACTCGTGGCCTTGTCATTCATGGCGGCAGAATCCCAGGCCGCCAGCGAAATCCGCGTTACGCCGAACGGCTCGCAGCCCTCGGTCAAGGGCGCGGCGCAAAACTTTACCGGCACGGTACGGATTGATGGCCTGTTCAAGGGCGAGCCGCCGGCGCGCGGTCAATGAAGTTACGGAATGTGTCGAAGCCGCTGGCCCGGCACCTTGGTCGCAAACCGTCATACGCCGTCCAGTCCCCGCATCAGCGGGGTCGTTCCCGAATTGCAGCGGTTCTGGTCATGTCGATTCATGAATTCTGCTCAGAGGTCCATGCGCAATTCCGGGGTTAATCGACACAACCATCCTCCGTACGATCCAGCGACACCGCAGTGACCCGCATGGAGCCTTTCACGATGACCACTGACGCACGCAACAGCACTGCCCTCCCCGCACTCATGGCGCTTTGTCTGGGCATCGGGGTGATGTTCAGCGTTACCACTCAAGCAGCCGAGGCATCGCAGACCATGACCAGCACGCCCGCCAGCGCAACCACCTTGTCGCGCCAGCAACAAACGATTCCCCTGATCGCCGCGTTCATGGCGACCAGCGACATGCCCAACCTCAACACCGCGCTCAATCAAGGGCTCGATGCTGGCCTGACCATCAGCGAAACCCGGGAAATTTTGGTGCAGTTGTACGCCTACGTGGGCTTCCCGCGCAGCCTCAACGCCTTGAGCGAGCTGATGACGGTGGTGCAGGCGCGCAAACAGCGCGGTATCGAAGACGCGCCGGGGCGTGAGCCGAGCCGGGCAATTCCGGTCGGGGATGAGCTGCTGGCCGCCGGCACCGCGAATCAAACCAGGATCTCCGGCGCACCGGTCAAAGGCCCGGTGTTCGAGTTCGCTCCGGTGATCAACCGGTTCCTGCAAACCCACCTGTTCGGCGATATCTTCGAGCGCGACAACCTCGACTGGCAAAGCCGCGAACTGGCGACCGTCGGGGCGCTGGCGGCAACGCCAGGGGTCGAGCCGCAATTGCGCTCGCACATGGCGGCGAGCCTGCGCGTCGGTCTGAGCACGGCACAGTTGCACGAGGTCGCGGAACTGCTGAAAAAACACGGCGATGCACAGACAGCTGAACGCGCCAACAACGCGTTGACCCAAGCCCTCGCGGCTTCGGGGAAATGACATGAAATCTGCAAAGTACCTGCTGGGCATCACGCTGTTGAGCCTGTTGGCGGCCTGCGCGAGCCACCTTGAAAATGGCCCGGCTCTGGCGTGACGCGGTCAATCGCCACGGCGGTGATGTGCGACTGATCCACCTGCCGGAGATCGGCATTCACGGCAATACCCACTTCCCCATGTCGGATCTGAACAACGTGCAGATCGCTGACCTGGTGGCGCAATTCCTCAAGGAAAACCAGCTGGACTGACCCAGACACTTTTGCAACTGCCGCCCTTTTGATTGCTCAGGAGCTTCACGTGAAAAACACTCTCAAAGCCACGTTCATGTCGGCATTGGTCGGCCTCTCGGCGGGCGAAGCCTTGGCCGCCGATTACAAGAAGAACCCGTTCACCCTCGCCTACGACGGCGCGATCAGCAAGAACGAACCGGGCAAGGTCAACATCCATCCGGTCAGCTACAAGCTCAACGGCCTGGATATCGTCGCCAACGTATACACCCCGGCCAACTATGACGCGAAGAAGACCTACCCGAGCGTGGTCGTTGCACATCCCAATGGCGGTGTGAAAGAACAGGTCGCCGGCCTGTATGCCCAACGCCTGGCCGAACAGGGCTACATCACCATCACGGCCGATGCGGCGTATCAGGGGGGCAGCGGTGGTCAGCCACGCAGCATCGATAAGCCGGCGTATCGCATCGAAGACATTCACGGCATGGCCGACTTCATCAGCCAGTTTGCCGGCGTCGATGACAAGCGCCTGGGCCTGCTCGGCATCTGTGGTGGCGGTGGTTATTCGTTGGCGGCAGCGCAAACCGACAAACGCTTCAAATCGCTGGCAACGGTGAGCATGTTCAACTCAGGAAGGGTACGTCGCAACGGCTACAACGACTCGCAAATGGACAGCATTCAGCAACGCCTGCAACAGGCGTCAGCAGCTCGGGCGCAAGAAGCGGCCGGCGGCGCGGTGCTGTATTCGGGCGATGCCAACCTCACCGACGAGCAGATTGCCAAACTGCCCTTCGAGCTGTATCGCCAAGGCTATGAGTACTACTGGAAGACCCACGCGCACCCGAACTCGACCTTCAAGTACACCACCAGCAGCCTGGTCGACTTGATGCGTTTCGACGCCACTGACCATATCGAGCTGATCAACCAACCGTTGCTGATGATCGCCGGCAGCAAAGCCGACAGCCTGTACATGACGCAGGACGCCTTCCCCAAAGCCACCGGCACCACCGACAAGGAAGTGTTTATCCTCGACGGCGCGACGCACATCGAAACCTATTGGGTGCCGCGTTATGTCGATGCCGCAATTGGCAAGCTGGCCGCGTTTTACGGCCGCACCTTGTAGTCGACTCTCCTGGGTGTCGCGCATCCGTGTGCAACCTGCTTTCATGGATTAATCCCGCGCCCATCATGAGAGGCTATCATCAATGTCCCGCGCCAATCTCAACGACCTGCAAGCCTTCGTGGTCATCACCCGCGAAGGCAGTTTCACCCGCGCGGCCGCCCAGCTTGGCGTCTCGCAGTCGGCGCTGAGCCACACCATGCGTGCGCTGGAAAGCCGACTGGGCGTGCGCCTGCTGACACGTACCACACGCAGCGTTTCGCCGACCGAGGCCGGTCAGCGGCTGTATCAGTCGATGGCGCCGCGGTTCGATGAGATCGAGCTCGAACTGGCCGCAGTCAGCGAGTTTCGTGACACCCCGGCAGGCAATGTGCGGATTCAGGCATCCGAACATGCCGCCAACAATATCCTGTGGCCCAAGCTGTTGAAGGTGCTTCCCGACTATCCGGACATCAAGGTCGAAATCACCGTCGACTACGCCCTCTCCGACATCGTCGCGCAACGCTATGACGCCGGTGTACGCCTGGGAGATCAGGTGGCCAAGGACATGATCGCCGTTCCTATCGGGCCACCCTTGCGCATAGCGGTCGTGGGCTCACCCGAGTATTTCAGACAGCGGCCGGTGCCGAAGGAGCCCGGTGATCTGGCCGGGCAAAACTGCATCAATCTGCGCCTTCCCACCCATGGCAGCCTGATGCAATGGGATTTTGAAAAGGATGGTCACGAACTGAAGGCCCGTGTCGAAGGGC
The DNA here is from genome assembly GCA_031253995.1 of Paucimonas sp. Classification (GTDB taxonomy): domain Bacteria; phylum Pseudomonadota; class Gammaproteobacteria; order Pseudomonadales; family Pseudomonadaceae; genus Aquipseudomonas. The sequence goes on from JAIRVG010000100.1 coordinate 48,419, forward strand.
AATGGACGTTCAACAGCAGCCTGCCGATCCTGCGCGCGGCCATGGCGGGATGTGGCCTGGGTTTCCTGCCGGAGGACATGGTGGAGAAGGCGCTGGCCGACGGCAGCCTTGTGCGGGTGTTGGAAGATTGGTGCCAACCCTTTGCCGGCTACCATCTCTACTATCCCAATCGCCGTGAACATTCATCAGCGTTTGGCGTTGTGGTTGACGCGTTACGCTACAAGCGCTGAGTCGTCGACCGTCAAGATGATCGCGGGTGAACCCGCACACAAGGATACGCATTGGCCGGAAGTTCGGTGGCTCGACCATGAGGATGACGATTGACATCCAATTTGGATGACGAATAACATCCAGCCCATCGCCCACCCACACAGGACCGCGATCCATGCACCTCCAATCCGTCTTCGACTACCTCAGCCCCTACGCCTACCTCGCCAACACCCGCCTCCCCGGCCTGGACCACCCCGTCGACTACCTGCCCATCGACATCCTCGCGGTGATGAAGCAAGTCGGTAACCAACCCTCCCCAGCCTGCCCGCCCAAGCTCAAGTACTCCGGCATCGACGCCACCCGCTGGGCCGCGCTGTACCAGGTGCCGTTCGCCCCCAATGGCGCCCTGTTCCAGGCAATTCGCGCAGGCCATCTCGACAGCGCCATGCTGATCCGCGCCGCCATCGCCGCACAGCAAACCGGCGTATTCGAAACCTTCCACCCCGCCCTGTTCGCCGCGGTCTGGGCCAGCACCATCGACCTCACCAACAGCGAAGCCCGCAAAGACTTCCTGCAAACCCTGAACATCGACACCGACCTCTGGCACCTCGCCGACACCCCGGCCATCCGCGCCCAACTGGCCGCCAACAACGCCCAGGCCGTCGAAAAAGGCGTCTTCGGCGTGCCCACCTTCTTCTGCAACGACGAAATGTTCTTCGGCAACGACCGCCTCGACTTCGTCCGCGCCGCCCTCAACCAGGCAAAAGGAGTTTGATCATGACCACCAAGAAACTGGCCATCGTGACCGGCGTAGGCCCCGGAACCGGCGCTTCCATCGTTCGCCGCCTGGTCGCCGACGGCTACCGCGTGGCGATGCTCGCGCGCAACGCCGGGCGCCTGGCAGAACTGGCCAGCGAGCTGCCGGACACCCACGCCTTCCCGGTGGACGTCACCAACAGCGAACGCCTGGAACAGACCCTCGACGATATCCACGCCCAACTCGGCCACGCCGACGTGCTGGTGCACAACGCCGTAGGCGCCACCTTCGGCAACTTCCAGGAAATCGACCCGCAGGCCCTGGAAACCAACTTCCACACCAATGTCATGGCCCTGCTCCATCTGGCCCGCAAGCTCTCGCCGGCCATGGTCGACAAGGGCCAGGGCGCGATCATCGTCACCGGCAACACCTCGGCCCTGCGCGGCAAGGGCCATTTCGCCGGCTTCGCGCCAACCAAGGCGGCGCAGCGCATCCTCAGCGAGTCCATCGCCCGCGAGCTGGGACCGAAAGGCGTGCACGTGGCCTACCTGGTGATCGATGCGGTGATCGACGTGGAATGGACGCGCAAGATGCACCCGACCAAGCCAGACGAGTTCTTCATCCAGCCGGCAGACATCGCCGCCGAGGTCGCCCACCTGATCCAGCAACCCCGTAGCGCCTGGAGCTTCCTCAGCGAAGTGCGCCCCTACGGCGAGACCTGGTGAGCTGAACCGCGTCCGGGGACCGGGTGCTATCATCCGCGCCCGGACCACGCCACGAGGACAGCAACCATGGGCCATTCCCAAGCCAGCAAGCAGAACACCCACGAGCGCATCGTCAATCTGGCGGCGGAGCGCTTCTGCGAGCTGGGCCTCGACGGCCTGAGCATTGCCAACCTGATGAAGGAAGCCGGCCTGACCCACGGCGGCTTCTACAAGCATTTCGACTCCCGCGACCAACTGGTGGCCGAGGCGCTGGACGCGGCGTTCAAGCGCTCGGAAAACCCGGAGAAACTGGCCCGACACAGCTTCCAGGCCATGGTCGGCGACTACCTCAGCCCCGAGCACCGCGACGGCGTCGGCACGGGCTGCGCGGTGGGTGCGCTGGTCAGCGATATCGGCCGGGTCGAGGGCGAGGCCCGCGAGCTGTACACGCGCAAGCTGCGCGGCAACTTCAAGGGCATCGCCGCGCTGCTCGGCGGTAGCGAGGGCGAGAAGCGCAAGGAGGCCATCGTTGCCTTCAGCGCCATGGTCGGCGCCCTCGGCCTGGCGCGGGCCACGGGCGATGACGAGCTGTCGCGGGAAATCCTCGCCACCGTGCAGGCGTTCCTGCTGGACAGCTTCGGCGAAGACTGACGCCCCCCTCTACACTCTCCTGACCATCACCGGGAGAGCGTGGCATGAATGACACCGAAGTCCTGATCGTCGGCGCCGGCCCAACGGGCCTGGTCCTGGCACTGTGGTTGAGCAAGCTGGGCGTGCGCCTGCGGATCGTCGACAAGGCCGCAGGGCCCGGCACCACCTCCCGGGCCCTGGCGGTCCAGGCTCGGACCCTTGAGCTGTATCGGCAACTGGACCTGGCCGACGCGGTGGTCGAACGCGGCCATCAGGTGCCGGCGGCCAATCTCTGGGTCCGCGGCCAGCCGGCAGCCAAGCTGAACCTGCAGAACATCGGCGCCGGCCTGACGCCCTACCCCTTCCTGGAAATCTTCCCGCAGGACGAACACGAGAAGCTGCTGATCGAGCGGCTGCAGGGCTTCGGCGTCAGCGTCGAATGGAACACCGAACTGCTGGAACTCCATCAGGACGCACAACAGACCCACGCCCGCCTGCGCCGGGCCGATGGCAGCGAGGAAGACTGCCTCACCGCCTATCTCGCCGGCTGCGACGGCGCCCGCTCGGCGGTGCGCAAGTCCCTCGACATCGGCTTTCCCGGCGGTACCTACCAGCAGGTGTTCTATGTCGCCGACGTGCAGGCCTCGGGGCCCGCGCTGGATGGCGAGCTGCATGTGGACCTCGACGACGCGGACTTCCTCGCCGTCTTCCCGCTGGCCGGCCAGGGCCGCGCGCGGCTGATCGGCACGGTGCGCGACGAGCGTGCGGAACACCCGGAGAACCTGCGTTTCGAGGATGTCAGCAGCCGTGCCATCGAGCACATGAAGGTGCAGGTGGAACAGGTCAACTGGTTCTCCACCTACCGCGTGCATCACCGCGTGGCCGAGCATTTCCGCCGCCAGCGCGTGTTCCTGCTGGGGGACGCGGCCCATGTGCACAGCCCGGCCGGCGGCCAGGGCATGAACACCGGCATCGGCGATGCCATCAACCTGGCGTGGAAACTGGCCAGCGTGCTGCACGGCAAGGCCAACGACGAGTTGCTGGCCAGCTACGAGATCGAGCGCAAGGCCTTCGCCGAGCGGCTGGTATCGACCACCGACCAGGTGTTCAACTTCGTCAGCGCCAACGGGCGTATCGCCAACCTGCTGCGCACGCGACTGGCACCGGTGCTGCTGTCACGGCTGGTGGCGCTGGGCTCGGTGCGTTCGTTCATGTTCCGCACGATTTCGCAGATCGGCCTCAACTACCGGCTGATGCCGCTGAGCTTCGGCACGGCGGGCCACGTGCATGGCGGCGATCGCCTGCCCTGGGCCCACGATGAAGCGGCGGACAATTTCGCCGAACTGGCAAACCCTTGCTGGCAAGTGCATGTGTACGGCCTGGCCGGCAAGGACCTTACCGGCTGGTGCGCTGCGCGGAAGATCCCGTTGCAGGAATTCGCCTGGAGCCCGGCCCATGAAGCCGCCGGGCTGGCGCGCAACGCCTTCTACCTGATCCGCCCGGACGGCTACGTGGCGCTGGCCGAGCCCTCCTCCTCCACCGCGGCGCTGGAGCGTTACTTCACCGAACGTTCGCTCAGACCCTGCTGAACGCCGAAGTAGCGCCAGGACGCATACAGGCACAACAACAGGCCGGCCACCGCCAGCACGCCGCCAACGCTGCCGATGTGGCCCAGGCCGACCTGGCTGACCACGATGCTGCCCAGAAGCGCCCCACCGCCGATACCGACGTTGAACAGGCCGGAAAACATGGCCATGGCGACGTCGGTGGCATCCGATGCCAATTGCAGCACTTTCGACTGCAAGGCCAGGCTGAAGCACATGATGGCCATGCCCCACAGCGCGCTCATGGCGCAGAGCAGCCAGGGCACCCCGGCCAGCGGCAGCAGCGCCAGCAGGCACACCGCCAAAGCGGCAATCGAGGCGGTCAGGAAGCCCTGGGGGAAACGTTCGCTGAAGTGACTGAAGAGAATCGACCCGAAGATCCCCGCGCCGCCGAAGACCAGCAGGAGGATGGTGGTCATTTCGCTGCTCATGGCCGCCACTTCCTGGGTGAACGGCTCGATGTAGCTGTAGCCGGTGAACTGCGCGGTGATCACCAGCACCACCAGGGCGTACACCGACATCAGCGCCGGCCGCTTGAGCAGGATCGGCAGGCTGCGCAGCGAGCCCGAGTTCTGGCTCGGCAGCAGCGGCAGCGAGCGCAGCAGCCAGAGCAGGGTCGCCACCGCGACCACGGCAATGCCGAAGAAGGTAGTACGCCAGCCTAGCGCTTCCCCTACCACCCGCCCCAGTGGAATGCCCAGCACCATCGCCAGCGTGGTCCCGGTGGCCAGCAGGCCGAGGGCCTTGGCCTGCTGGCCCGGCGGCGCCACGCGGACCGCCAGCGAGGCGGTGATCGACCAGAACACCGCATGGGACAGGGCAATCCCCACGCGACTGAGCAGCAGCATGCCGAAGCTGTTGGCCAGCCCGGAAAGCACATGACTGAGGGTGAACAGCACGAACAGGCCGCCCAGCAGGCGACGGCGCTCGATATTGCGGGTCAGCAGCATCATCGGCAGCGAGGTCAGCGACACCACCCAGGCATACACCGTGAGCATCAGCCCGACCTGCGAGCTGGGCATGTCGAAGCTGCGCCCGATATCGCTGAGCAGCGCCACCGGGACGAATTCGGTGGTGTTGAAGATGAAGGCGCCCAGCGCCAGGGCGAAAACACTGAGCCAGCTTCCGTTGCGGGGTTCGGCGGGGCTATTCATGCGGTGGACAAGGCTCCTGGATGCGGACAAATCGCGGACGTGACAAAGGCATCCATGAACCCGGGGTTCGGATGTGCCATGCGGTTGTTGTAGGAATGGGTGCGGCCGAGTCTACGTGAGGCAATCCCTTGTCGCAAACGCTTGCCGAGCACATTTGCATGAGCACGGAAAATCAGGCGCCAGAATCCCGTCAAAAACCTGACTTGAACTTCCGATCAACTGCATCACGTGCTCCAAGCCCGTGCCAGAGCGGGCGAAACAAGTTACAAATATCTTGAAACAACTAAGGTGGTGGCATTTTGACGGGATGGCAAATTGCTGCGCTATACATGAAAAAAAGTTCATTTTCTTGACGCAACCTGCCCCGGAGGCCCTATGCGCGCACTGTCCACCCTGATCGCCCGAATCCGTCGCAAGGGAATGCGCCGCACCTTCGCCACCCTGTGGCAGCGTCATGTGTTTTTCCACTGGGAGCTGCTGTGGATGGAGCGTGACCTGGTCACGCCGGTGGGGCCGCACACGCTCAGGGACCATCCGCCGGTGCGCCTGGTGACGATCACCGAGGCCAATGCCAGCGCCTTCGCCCGGCATTTCGGCGACCGGGTCGAGACCATGCGCGAGCTGGCCCGCGAGGGGCATGTCGGGCACATGTACCTGGACGAGGCCGGTGATGCGATAGCGTTCATCTGGGCCAGTACCCGGGACTATCACGACCGGCATTACTACGGCTGCACCTTTGCGGTGGCGGCCGGGGATTTCTTCGAATTCGGTGGCGAGATGATCCCGGCCTACTTCGGCAGCCGGTTGTCGGTGGATGCCCAGGTCAACCTGTGGAACACCATGACCGACTATGGCTGCACCCGGGTGGTGGACGTGGTGGAGACACACAACGTGCCGGCGCTGAAGCTGCACCTGCGCATGGGCTATCACGAACAGGGCCGCGTGGTGCATGTGTATGGGTTGTTCGGGCGCTGGAAGCTGTTTCGCGAGAGCCGCTACGAAGGGTCGCGGGTCGCACCACTGTGCCAGCCGCGGGTTGCAGCGGTGGCGAAGGCCGAGATGGCTTGATGCATGAATTGCGGCCGCTGCGCGCCCGTTCGCAAGCAAGCCACCTCCTTGTGGGAGCGTGGCTTGCCCGCGAAGGACCGCAACGCGGTCCCTGCCCATCTCACCTGCATCGACTAGCGCCCTCTACCGAAACCTTTTGTCATAAGTGATAATGATTCAACTTATCACTTGCGAAAGGAGGCGCTTGCATGCCCGGCGAGTCCAGCCCTCACGATATCGAACGCCTCTACCTCGACCACCACGGCTGGCTGCAGGGCTGGTTGCGCAATCGCCTGAACGACCGCGCCGATGCCGCCGACCTGGCCCAGGACACCTTCGTGCGCCTGCTGCGCCGCCGCCAGTCCACCCTGATGCAGGAACCCCGCGCCTATCTGCGCACCGTGGCCCGCGGCCTGGTGATCGACCTGTGGCGACGCCGTGATATCGAGCAGGCCTGGCTGGAAACCCTGGCGCACCAGCCACCCGGGGAAGCGCCCTCGCCGGAAACCACGCTGCTGGTGATCGAGTCGCTGATCGCCATCGACCGCCTGCTCGACGACCTCAAGCCGCAGGTCCGCGAAGCCTTCCTCCTCGCCCAGCTGGACGGCATGAGCTGCCCGCGCATCGCCGAGCACCTGGGCGTCTCGCTATCCACCGTCGAACGACATATCGCCAAGGCCCTGCGGCACTGCTATGCGCTGGTCTTCGAGCAGCCGTGATGAGTGAGCATGCAGCGCCACCACTACCGGAACGGGCCATCGAGCAAGCCATCGACTGGCAGGTGAAGCTGGCCTACAACAGCGCCGATGCGGCGACCCAGGCCGATTTCGAACGCTGGCTGGCCGGCCATGAAGACCATGCCCACGCCTGGCAGCGCATCCAGAGCCTCACCGCACGCTTCGCCGGGATGCCGCCGCAACTGGCGCGACAAACACTGCAGAAACTCCCGGAAGCGCGCCTGCAACGGCGCACGATGCTCAAGTTGCTCGGCCTGTTCGCGTTCGTCAGCGCCGGCACCTGGAGCGCCGGCAAGGTTACCCCGTGGCAACGCCTGAGCGCCGACTACAGCACCCGGGTCGGCGAACGTCGGCAGTGGCGCCTGGACGACGACAGCCTGGTCGACCTCAACACCGACAGCGCCATCGCCCTGCACTACGACGCCAACCAGCGCCTGATCGAGCTGCTGCGCGGCGAGATCCACCTGCTCAGCGGCGCCGATACCCTGGCCGGCCACAAGCGACCATTGCGCGTGGCCACGCCGTTCGGCCTGTTCGAAGCACTGGGCACGCGCTTCAGCGTGCGCCTGGAAGACCAGGGCGCACGCCTCGGCCTGCTGGAAGGTGCGGTACGCCTGCATCCTGCGGGCGGCGGCGCGGACGCCATCGCCAGTGCCGGCGAAAGCTGGTGGCTGACCCCGCACCAGGCCCGTCGCCTGGAGATCCCGGCCAGCGAGACCGCGGCCTGGCGCGACGGCCTGCTGACGGCGCGCAACCAGCCGCTGCAGACGGTGCTGGCGGAGCTGGAACGCTACCGCCATGGCTACCTGGGCTGCGACCCGGCGATCGCCCGGCTGCCGGTCAGCGGCAATTTCCAGCTCGACGACCCGGACGCCACCCTCGCCTTCATCGCCCGGTCCCACGGCTTGCGCGTACAGCGCCTGACCCGCTACTGGCTGCGCCTGGTCCCGGCGTAGCGGCCCGCAAAAAAATCTTCCGCGAGGTGAAGGGGTTTTCGATCTGGCCCGGCATACAGATCAGAACCCCTCCAACACTGCCAACGAGAACCATCCTTGAACAGCCGTATCCCCTCGCCGCCCACCCCGATGCGCGCCTTGCTGTGCAGCGCCTTCCTGTCCCTCGGCATCGCCGCCAGCCTGCCCGGCGCGGCCATGGCGCAGACAGCCGAACAACAGTTCAGCATCCCCGTCAGCACCCTCGACCAGGCCCTCACCCGCCTGAGCCGCGAGACCGGCCTGAACATCGCCTTCAACCCCGCCGACCTCGCCGGCAAGCAGAGCCATGCCCTGCAAGGCCGCTTCAGTGCCGAACAGGCGCTGGCGCAGTTGCTCGCCGGCAGCGGCCTGCAGGCGGTGGCCCTGGCCGGCGGCGGCTATCGCCTGGTGCCGCAGCCGGATGGATCGGCCGCGCTGGAACTGGACGCCACCAGCGTCATGGCCCGGGAGAGCCAGGACAATCCGCTGGGCCCCGTCGCCGGCTACGTCGCCCGGCGCACCACCACCGCAACCAAGACCGACACGCCGATGCTGGAGAACCCCCAGGCGATCTCGGTAGTGACCCGCGAACGCATGAACGACATTGGCGCGCAGCGCATCGACGAAGCCCTGCGCTACACCTCGGGGGTACGCACCGACGGCGGCGGAGCCAACAACGCGGCCGACAACATCTTCCTGCGCGGCTACGCGATTTCCTTCACCTACCGCGATGGCCTGCGCCTGCGACCGTTGGGCTTCTTCGGCATGTTCGGCGAAGAGCCCTACGGCCTGGAACGGGTCGAAGTACTCAAGGGACCGACCTCGATCCTCTACGGCCAGAACGACCCGGGCGGCATGGTCAACACCATCTCCAAGCGCCCCACCGACTACGACCGCGGCGAGGTCGGCCTTTCCTTCGGCAGCAACCACCGCCGACAACTGACCCTGGACACCAGCGGCCCGCTCAACGACAGCCTGAGCTACCGTTTCGTCGCCCTCGGCCGCGAGGCGGACGGGGTCTACGACCACACCGACGACGATCGCGTGTATGTCGCGCCGAGCCTGACCTGGCGCCCCGACGAGTACACCAGCCTGACGCTGCTGGCCTCCTACCAGAAGAACAAGGCGCTGGCCCCGAGCAACATTCCCTGGGCCGCGGTGAACGGCAGCAGCCCCTACGGCAAGGTGCCGATGGAGCGTTTCATCGGCGAGCCTGGCTTCGATTTCGAGGAAGTGGAAAGCACCTCGGTGGGCTACGAGTTCAGCCATGCCTTCGACGACACCTGGACCTTCCGCCAGAACCTGCGCTTCAGCGACTACGACAACCAGGAAAACTACCTGGCCCGGGTCAGTGGCCTGGTAACCGGCAGTGACGGCGTGCCCAACGCCTCGATCAACCGCAACTATCAGATCCGCCATGCCTACGGCGAGCACCTGGCGCTGGACAACCAGTTGCAGGCGCGCTTCGCCACCGGCCCGGTGCAGCACACGGCGCTGATGGGCGTCGACTACAGCTGGAGCCGCTCGGTGCGCAACGAGAAATGGGGCGCGGCGACGCCCATCAACGTGTTCGATCCAGCGTATGGCGCGGCGGTGGATACCTCGGTGTACAGCTCCTGGGTCAACAACCGCCAGCGCACCACCCAGCTGGGCTACTACTTCCAGGACCAGCTCAAGTACGAGCGCTGGGTGATGACACTGGGCGGCCGCCAGGACTACGCCCGCAGCCGCACCACCGACCGCTGGACCGGCAACGAGACGGCGGACCAGGACTGGGATGACTTCACCGGTCGCGCCGGCCTGGTCTACCTGTTCGACAGCGGTTTCGCGCCCTATGTGAGCTACGCCGAGTCGTTCAACCCGGTGACCGGGAGCGGCTCGCCGGAGCGTGGCAGCAAGCCATTCGAACCGGAGCGCGGCAAGCAATACGAAATCGGCCTGCGCTACCAGCCGCCGGGCAGCGAAACACAGGTCACCCTGTCGCTGTACGACCTGCGCAAGGAAAACGCGGTCACCAACGATCCGCTCAACGAGCAATACAGCATCCAGACCGGCGAGATCCGTTCAAAGGGCGTGGAACTGGAAGCGATCACCACCGTGGCCGAGGACCTGAAGCTCACCGGCTCGTTCTCGTACAGTGATGTGGAAGTGACCAGGAGCAACGACGGCAACCAGGGCAAGCAACCGTTCAAGGTGCCGGCGAAACTGGCGTCGGTCTGGGCCGACTACAGCTTCCCGTTCGATCCGTTGCAGGGGCTGAGCATCGGCGTCGGTGCGCGCTACACCGGTTATACCTACGGTGATGCGCTGAATACCTTCAAGGTGCCGTCGTACACCTTGTATGACGCAGCGGTGCGCTATGACCTGGGCAAGGTCGATCCGGCGCTGCAGGGGGTCAAGGCCAGCGTCAACGTGCACAACCTGACGGACAAGTACTACGTCGCCTCCTGCTTCTTTGCCCTGGCCTGCAACCTCGGCGAAGGCCGCAGCGTGGTGGCCGAGGTCAGTTACCAGTGGTGAGGTGAGCCGCAGCCCTGTGGGAGCCCACCGGGCTGGGTGGACTCCCACAGGGTCCATGTCCGTCAATGAACGATCAAGGCGCCGGATTCGGCTGCTGCACATGGATCGCCTCGATCCCCTGCAGCAGTTCCTCGGTCAGCTTCACCTCCACACTGGCCAGGTTGCTCTGCAACTGCTCCAGGGTGGTGGCGCCAATGATGTTGCTGGTCAGGAACGGCCGGCTGGTGACATAGGCCAGCGCCAGTTGCGCAGGATCCACGCCATGCTCTTGCGCCAGCGCCACATAGGCCTCGGTCGCCCGCTCCACCTGCGGGTTGTTGTAGCGCTGGAAGCGATCGAACAGCGCCAGCCGCGACTTCGCCGGACGCGCACCGTCGAGGTACTTGCCCGACAGCACGCCAAAGGCCAGCGGCGAATACGCCAGCAAGCCCACGTTCTCGCGAATGGAAATCTCCGCCAGCCCCACCTCGTAGCTGCGGTTCAGCAGGCTGTAAGGGTTCTGGATCGACACCGCCCGCGGCCAGCCACGAGTCTCGGCCAGGTGCAGGAAGCGCGCCACGCCCCACGGGGTTTCGTTGGACAGGCCGATATGACGGATCTTGCCGGCCTTGACCAGGTCGTCCAGCACTTCGAGGGTGTCCTCGATGGCGATGGCTTCATCGGCGGCGTCATGCACATAGCCCAGCTGGCCGAAGAAGTTGGTCTGGCGATCCGGCCAGTGCAACTGGTACAGGTCGAGGTAGTCGGTCTGCAGGCGCTTGAGGCTGTCTTCCAGGGCCGCGGTGATATTGGCCCGGTCCAGCCGCGCATTGCCGCCACGGATATGGTCGATGCGGTGCGGGCCGGCGACCTTGCTCGCCAGCACCCAGTCCTGGCGACCGCCGTGGCGGGCGAAGTAGTTGCCGATGATGCGCTCGGTCTCGCCATAGGTCTTGGCGATCGGCGGTACCGGGTACATCTCCGCGGTGTCGATGAAGTTGACCCCGGCCTCACGGGCCACCTGGATCTGTTCGAAGGCCTCGGCCTCGCTGTTCTGCTCACCCCAGGTCATGGTGCCGAGGGCGATGGCGCTGACGGCGATGCCGCTGTTGCCCAGTTGACGCTTTTCCATGAATCACTCCTTGGTCGAAACGACGAGGGCCGCTGGCACCCCGAAAGGCATCAGCGGCCCGTATTCGGTTACAGCTTCAGCGCACGGCGGGCTGGAACAGCTCCACGGCGCTGGCGTCGATCTTGCGCGGCAGCAGGCCCTGGGCGAAGAACACATCGGCGATCTGCTGCTGCTCGGCGAGGTTGTCGCGCCCCACCGGCTGCACATCATAACTGCGTCGGCCGTTGGCTTGCTCGACCGTCGCCACGTCAAGGTTACCCCAAAGCGGCCCGAGCACCTTGGCCGCATCCCCCGGATGCGCCTTGATCCACTTGCCCGCACCACTCAGCGCGGTGAACAGGGTGTTGAGCACGTCCGGATGCGCCTTGGCGTAGTCGCTGGACGCCAGGTAGTAGCGCTGGTAGTTGGACAGGCCCTGGCCGTCGCTCAGCACCTTGGCATGCTGCTGACGCTGGGCACTGGCCACGAACGGGTCCCAGGTCACCCAGGCGTCCACCTTGCGGTTCTCGAAGGCGGCGCGGCCATCCGCCGGAATCAGGTAGGCCGGCTGGATGTCGTTGAAGTTCAATCCGGCCTTGGCCAGCGCCTGGATCAGCAGGTAATGGCTGCCGGCGGCCTTGGTCACCGCGATCTTCTTGCCCTTGAGGTCGGCGAGGCTGTTCAGCGGCGAGTCGGCCGGCACCAGGATGGCCTGGGCCAGGGGCGATGGCGTCTCCCGGGCGAAGTAGGTCAGCTTCGCCCCGGCCGCCTGGGCGAACACCGGCACGGTATCGGCGACATCGGCAGACACGTCGACATTGCCCAGGTTGAGGGCTTCGAGCAGCGGCAGGCCGCTGGCGAACTCATGCCAGGTGACGTCGATACCCTTGGCCTTGAGGTCTTTCTCCAGGTTGCCCTGGGCCTTGAGCAGGGTCAGCAGGGTCGAGGACTTCTGGTAGCCGATGCGCAGGGTTTCGGCGCTGGCGGTGCCGACGAGACTGGCGCCGATCACCACGGCGATGGCCAGTTTCTGCAAACGCTTGAAAGGAATCATGGGAAACACTCCGGATCAGGGGGTCTTGGTCAGTTGCGCGGCGCCCGGCAGGACGAAACCGCTGGCGAAGGTCGGCGCCACATCGAGGCGCCCGGCGATCAGGCCGTGGGCCTGGTAGAAATCGGCAGTCTCCTGCTGCTCGGCGATGGTCTGCGCATCCACCGCCTGCCAGCGCAGTTGCCGGCGTTCGAACTGCAGGCGCGCCGCTTCCACCGGGAAACCGATGATCTGCGCCAGGGTCTTCGAATAACTGTCGAGATTGCGATTGGCCCAGTCCTGAGCCTTGGCCAGGCGCTCCAGGTAATCCTGCAAGGCCGCACGCCGGGCCGGGTCGGCCAGGGCCTTGTCGGTGGCGGCGAGGAAGCTGTTGCCGCTGGACAGCCCGCGGCCATTGACCAGCACCCGCCCCTGCCCGCTCAGTTCGGCCAGCGCGGTGTAGGGTTCCCAGGTGGCCCAGGCGTCTACCGAACCATTGGCCAGGGCGACCTTGGCATCCACCGGCCCGAGGAAGCGGAACTCGACGTCCTTCTCGCTCAGGCCGGCACTGGCCAGGGCCTTGAGCGCGACGAAATGCCCGATGGAACCGCGGCCGGTGGCGATGCGCTTGCCCTTCAGGTCCACCGCGCTCTTCAGCGATGACGACGGCTGGACCAGCACGGCAGTGCCGTAGGCGTCGGACTTGTCCACGGCAATCGCCTTGACCTGCGCCCCCGAGGCCAGGGCGAACAGCAGCGGCGCATCGCCGATGATCCCGGCATCGATGGCACCGGCATTCAGCGCCTCGGCCAGCGGTGCGGCGGCGGGAAACTCGGCCCAGCGGATGTCATAGGGCAGGTCACGCAGCGCATCGGCCGCTTCCAGCTGGGCGCGCATGTTGCCCTTCTGGTCGCCGAGGCGCAGTTCGACACGCTCGGCAGCGAAGGCCGGGCTCGCCAGCAGCAAGGCGGCACCGAGGGCCAGGATTCGGGTGAAGGGGATCATTCGCGACGCTCCTCAAGGCTGGACGCAGCCTGTTGTCAGGTTCCGGGTTCCATCCGCGACGAAGCGAATGTGAGGCGACTGTAACGACTGGCGAATAATCAGTGAAATGCATTTTGGTCATAACCTAATATGCGAACAATTTTTCATTCCCGCCATTAGCATAGAACCAAAAAGAATTTTACAGCGACGATTACCACGCATACGGTCATAAGCCCCGCCGGCAGGGATTCGCCAGCCAGGACGGGTGAATGGCGCTCCGAAGCGGGCGTCCCCAGCGTCTTATGCGATGAGTGCCCGATGAGCCAGTCTTCCGCCGCTGTCCCCTTGCACCGGCCGCCCGTGCCGGACAGCCCTTCTGCCGCCCTGGATTCGGTCCTTGCCGGGATTACCCGTGAACTGGCGGCCAGCGCCGCCGGCTTCGACCGCAGCGGGGCCTTTCCCGCCGCCAACTTCGCACTGCTGCAGCGCCATGGCCTGCAGGCGCTGACCGTGCCGAAGCACCTGGGAGGCGGCGGTGCCGACCTGCCCACCGCGCTCAAGGTCATCAGCGCGGTAGCCAAGGGCGAGCCGTCCACCGCGCTGATCCTGGTGATGCAGTACCTCCAGCATTTCCGCCTGCAGGACGACCTGCGCTGGCCGGCGCACCTGCGCGAACGCCTGGCTCGCGAGGCGGTGGAACATGGTGCGCTGATCAACGCCTTCCGCGTCGAACCGGAACTCGGCACCCCGGCCCGCGGCGGCCTGCCCGCTACCCTCGCCCGGCGTACCGCCGAGGGCTGGCGGCTGTCCGGGACCAAGCTCTACTCCACCGGCAGCCATGGCCTGGAGTGGTACCTGGTGTGGGCCCGCAGCGACGATGCCGACCCGCTGGTGGGCGGCTTCCTGGTACACAAGGACAGCCCCGGCATCCGCATCATCGATGAATGGGACCACCTGGGCATGCGCGCCACCTGCAGCCACCGGGTCGAGTTCGACAACGTGCTGCTGCCGCTGGACCACGCCGTAGCAGTCAGCCCGGCCAGCGCGCCGCGCCCGGAGCTGGACGGCGAAAGCCTGGTATGGATGGCGGTGCTGCTGTCGAGCATCTACGACGCCGTGGCCCAGGCCGCCCGCGACTGGCTGGTGACCTTCCTGCGCGAACGGGTGCCGTCCAACCTCGGCCAGCCGCTGGCCAGCCTGCCGCGCTTCCAGGAGCGGGTCGGACGCATCGACACCCTGCTCTTCGCCAACCGCAACCTGCTGGACTCCGCCGCCGCCGGCCTGGTGCCGGCGAGCAACGCCGGCCAGCTCAAGCAACTGGTGACGCAAAACGCCATCCAGGCCGTGGAGCTGGCCATCGAAGCCACCGGCAATCCCGGCCTGTCGCGGCACAACCCGCTGGAGCGGCACTACCGCGACGTGCTGTGCAGCCGCATCCATACCCCGCAGGACGACGTGGTGTTCCACGGCACCGGTCGTGCCGCCCTCGATACAGGAGTCGCCCAATGAGCAGCCTCAGCGTGATCGCCAGCCAGCTCGATCCCCAGATCAACGAATTGCTGCGCCAGCGCCTCGGCGGGCACCGGGTGATCGACCTTTCGCCGGACCAGTTCAACGCCGAACGTGCCGACGTGCTGATCCTGCGGCCGGTCAACGTGCGCGGGCGCCGGGTCGACGAGGCGCCGCGCGGCTGGCCGTGGTCGCTGCGCTGGGTGCAACTGGTGTCGTCGGGCATCGATTTCTATCCGGACTGGCTGTTCCAGGGCACGCCGGTCACCAGCGGCAAGGGCAGCAACGCCGAGCAGGTCGCCGAGTTCGCCCTGGCGGCGATCTTCTCCGCGGCCAAGCGCCTGCCGGATATCTGGGTCAAGGATGACGACTGGACCTTCAGTTCGCTGCAACCGGTGCGCGGCAAGACCCTCGGCATCCTTGGCCTGGGCAGCATCGGCAGGAGCCTCGCGGCCAAGGCCACGGCGCTGGGCCTGCGGGTGATCGCCCTCGGTCGCCCCGGCCAGCCACTGGAGGCCGGGGTGCCGGTGGAAGCCGTGGCGGATATCCACCAGCTGTTCGCCGAGTCCGATCACCTGGTCCTGGCCGCACCGCTCACCGCACAGACCCGTGGCCTGGTCGGCCGCGAGGTGCTGGCCAGCGCCAAGCCGGGCCTGCACCTGATCAACATCGCCCGTGGCGGCCTGCTCGACCAGCAGGCACTGCTGGAGGCCCTGGACGCCGGCCTGATCGGCCGCGCCACCCTGGATGTCACCGAACCGGAGCCGCTGCCCGCCGGGCATCCGCTGTACAGCGATCCGCGGGTGTTCATCTCGCCGCACACCTGCGCCCTGTCAACCGAGGGTCTGCGCGGCTTCGCCGAGGACTTCCTCGACAATTTCCAGCGCTATCGCCAGGACCAGCCACTGCGCAACCTGGTGGATCACCAGCGCGGCTACTGAACTGTTCACCGAATCCCGAGGAGCACCGCAATGACTGCCGTATCCGTTCTGTCCGTTACCTCCGACCTGTCCAGCGTGCGCCAGCGGGTCAGCGCCGAAGAGTGGGAGGTGCGGGTCAAGCTCGCCGCCGCCTACCGCCTGGCCGCGCTGTTTCGCTGGACCGACCATATCTACACGCACTTCTCGGCGCGGGTGCCGGGGCCGGAGGAGCATTTCCTGATCAATGCCTTCGGCTTGCTGTTCGATGAAATCACCGCGTCCAACCTGGTCAAGGTGGATGTCGACGGCACCATCATCGACGACCCGCTGGGGCTGGGCATCAACCAGGCCGGCTATGTGATCCACAGCGCCATCCACCGCGCCCGCCCGGACCTCAAGGCGGTGCTGCATACCCATACCCGCGATGGCGCGGCGGTATCGACGCAGCGCGACGGATTGCTGCCGTTGTCGCAGCATGCACTGGCCTACTACAGCCGGGTGGCGTACCACACCTATGAAGGGGTGGCGCTGGACCTGGATGAACAGCAGCGACTGGTGGCGCATCTGGGGGACAGCAATATCCTGATCCTGCGCAACCATGGGCTGCTGACCGGCGGCAGCAGTGTCGAGCATGCCTTCCGTGAACTGCACGGGCTGGAACGTGCCTGCAATATCCAGATCGCGGCGCAGGCCGGGGGCAACGGGGACCTGCTGTTCGCGCCGGAGGCGGCGATCGAGAAGGTGAAGCAGCAGACGGCGGCGTTCATCTCCGGCGACAGCCCGGGCATCCAGCGGCATTGGGATGCGTTGATCCGGCAACTCGACCGTGAAGGAGATGACTACAAGCATTGATTGGCCGCGGACCCGCTCCCATGAGGTCCGCGTCATCCTGACGATCACCTGCTGACCGACCCCACACAGGGAGGACCCAAGACACCAAGGAAACCCGCCATGCCCAAACCCGCCTTGCGCCACACCGTTCCCCTGTTGCTCCTGCCCCTGACCACCCTCGCCGCCGAACCCGCCAGGGAAGACCGCCTGCCCAGCGTCACCGTCACCGCCGAGCACCGCCAGGAAGACCTGCAGAAGGCCCCGCTGGCCATCAGCGCCTTCGACGAGAACACCCTGCGCGACCAGCAGATCAACAATATCCGCGACCTCTCCGGCCGCGTGCCCAACCTCACCCTCACCCGCCAGTCGATCTCCTACAGCGCGCAGACCTACGGCATCCGCGGCATCGGCGAGACCGACCCGATCCAGGAAGCCGCCGTCGCGGTCTACGCCGACGACCTGTATATTCCCCGGGCCATCTCCTCGATGCTCGACTTCAACGATGTCGAGCGCGTCGAAGTCCTGCGCGGCCCGCAAGGCACCCTGTACGGGCGCAACAGCGCCGCCGGGGCGATCCGCGTGATCACCCGCGACCCGGACCAGAAGACCCGCGCCTTCGTCGAACTCGGCGCCGGCAACTACGATGCCCGCACCGGCCGCCTGCTGGTCAGCGGGCCACTGGTGGACGACACCCTGTTCGCCAGTTTCTCGGCCCTGCGCCTGAGCCGCGACGGCACGGTGTACAACCGCACCCGCCACAAGGACGTCAACAACGTCGATATCCAGTCCTACCGCGGCAAGCTGCGCCTGGCCCCGGTGGACTCGTCCTGGGACACCCAGCTGACCCTGGCCGGTACCTTCGACCGCGGCGATACCACCAGCTACAGCCCCTTCGATCCGGCCAACGGCCATTTCGACAAGTTCAAGACCTACAGCAGCCTCGACCCGAAGAACCGTCTCGACCAGGGCAGCGCGGTGCTGCGCTCGATCTACCACTTCGACGATGAACTCAGCTTCAAGTCGGTCACCGCCTGGTCGGCCTTCGACCAGCCGGTGGACTACGACAACTCCGGCGAGGCCAACGCCGGCAACGCCGCGCCGACCCAGAACAACCTGATCCGCTACAAGCAGCGCTACGCCACCCAGGAGTTCCAGCTCAACGGCGACTACGAGCGCTTCAACTTCACCCTTGGCGCCTACCTGTACAAGGAGCGCTTCCGCGCCGAGCGCGACAGCCTCACTTACTCGGTGGCGGCGGACCGGGTCAATGCCAGCGGCCAGTACAGCACCACCGATACCGAGAGCTACGCCTTGTATGGCCAGGGCACCTACAAGCTGACCCCACGCCTGTCGTTGACCGCCGGCCTGCGCTACACCGCCGAGCACAAGAACTTCGACTACCAGAACTACGCGATCACCACGGCGCGGGACATCACCGGCCTCAACTTCAGCACCGAGACCAGCGAAAGCTGGGCCTCGTTCAGCCCCAAGCTGGGCCTGGAATATGCCTGGAGCGACGCGCTGGTGCAGTACGGCTACGTGGCCAAGGGCTTCAAGGCCGGCGGCTTCGACAACCGCGCGCCAACCCGCCTCGCCGCCTTGCAGGGCTTCGATCCGGAGAACGTGATCACTTATGAAACCGGGCTCAAGGGCGACTACCTGGGCGGGCGTCTGCGCAGCAACATCGCGGTGTTCTACAACGACTACAAGGACCTGCAGACCAACGCCTGGGACCCGGCGATCAGCGCCAACCTGCGCACCAACGTGGGTAGCGCCCACAGCTACGGGGTGGAGCTGGAGAACACGGCGCTATTGAGTCGCGACCTGACCCTGAGCGCCAACCTCGGCTACCTCGAAGCGCAGTACGACGACTTCAAGAACGCGGCCGGGCCGGGGGTGGATGCCGATGGCAACAGGATGGTCTTCGCCCCGCGCTGGAACCTGGCGCTGGGCCTGAACTGGACGGTGCCGGTGGATGTGCCGGGGGCACTGGTGGCGGGGACCGACTGGCAGTTCCAGACCAGGTCCTATGCCAATGCGGTGAACGGGGATATCTACGAGGTGCCGCAGCAGAGTTTCTGGAATGCCAACACCAGCTACAGCAGCGGAGATGGGCACTGGACCACGACGCTGGCGGTGAAGAACCTGCTGAACCGGGCGTATCCGCAGAGCATTGCGTATTCGGCGGCGAGCAGTACGGCGTATTACTCGGTGAACGATCCGCGGACCATTACCTTGAGCGTGCGTTACGAGCTGTAAATGAAGCGGGGCCTGCATTGCAGGCCCCGTCGGGTATCAGGAGTCGCGCTTGTCGGCGCCCTGCTGCGGCTCGGCTTTCTTGTCGGCTACCGCCTGTTGCGGTGCCTCTTTTTGTGCCTGCCGGAATTGTGCGTGCCATTCGTTGACGCGATCGCTGCCGCCTTCGGCGTGAGCCAGGACTGGCAGGGCGAAGAGGACGGACAGGGTTGCTGCTTTGAGAACGGACATTTTGGAAAACCTTTGCGTGGATAACGATATTCAGTTGCCCGTGCATTGTCCGAAGCCTGGATTAACCGGGAGTTAAGTCCTGGATCTTCATCGATCTTGCGGGCCCTATCGCTGGCAAGCCAGCTCCCACAGGTTCACCACTGCCCTCAAGAGCGGCAGGGTACCTGTGGGAGTCCCCCCAGCCCGCTGGGCTGCTCTGTCGCGCAGAGAACTAGACCGCGAGAGCGCCGCGGTCGGCGTGGGAGCGGATTCATCCGCGATCGGCGGCGAAGCCGTCGTAAAACCTAA
>JAIRVG010000068.1 GCA_031253995.1 Paucimonas sp.
CGGCGCTTAGGGTGTTGAAAGGAGGAGGGGTGATTTCTCCCACGGTCTGTACTGCTCGCGACAGTCAGAAGCGGATTATGTCCCTCCTCCTCCCTTCAAGTTTCTCACCATACAAGCGGATTCATCCGCGATTGGGCGCGAAGCGGCCATAAAACCTGAGTTCGCGGTGTGTCAGGAGAGCTGGGGACTCAGGTTTTACGACGGCTGCGCCGCCGATCGCGGATGAATCCGCTCCCACGCCGACTGCTGCGCACTTGCGGTCTAGTTCTCTGCGCGACAGCGCAGCCCGGCGGGCTGAGTGGACTCCTACGCCGAATATTCAGATTACCCACCCAAACACCTTGAAGTGCTGATGCGGAAACCGCACCCGCACCGGCAACGAATCGATCCGCCATTCACTGGCCAGCGGCGCGTTGAACCGCGCCGGCACCATCAGCCCCCGGGTCGGGCTGCTGAACGGCTTGCGCAGGTCGCTCGGCAGCGGGTTGGCACTCTCCGCCGGACTGATCACCTCGGCCCCCACCCACTCACCATTGGGCAGGCGTACGTCCAGCTGCGACCCCGGCGTCGAATGCTCCACATCCTTCGGATCCAGGTACACCCACAACTGCGCAGGCCCCTCGCGCTCCAGGCGCATCAGCAGCGTCCCCGGCCCGACATTTTCCCCCGGAGCCGCGACCACTTCCGCCACCCGCCCGGCCTCGCTGGCCTGCACGTCCATCCGTGCCAACTGCTCCTTGAGCCACTGGCCCTCGCGCTGCTGTTGCTGGGCATAGCTGTTGTCCGCGCCACCGCTCAGGCTGCGCTCGAAGGCCAGCAACTCGGCCTTGCGGTTGTCCAGGGCATTCTGCGCTTCCACCAGTTCGCCCCTGGTCGCCGCCCCCTGGCGCAGCAGTTGCCCCACCTCGCCAACCTGCCGCGCCGCCCGGTCCACCAGGCTCTGCAACGCCGCCCGGTTGCGCTCGCTCACCGAGGCCGGCACGGCGGGGGCAGTGCCGGCCTGCAACAGGCTCAGGCGCAGGCGCCACTCCGGATTGTCCAGGTCTGCCAGGGGCATGCCGGCCGTGACGTGATCACCCGCCTGCACATGCAGCGCGCGAATCTCCCCCGGCTGCATCGCCCGTACTTCCAGGGTTGGCAAGCGCACCAGCGCCGGGGCCTCGACACGCATCAGCGCCAGGCCGTAGCGGCCCGCCAGCCACAGTGCCGGAAGCAGGATCAGGAAGAGGATCAGGTACCAACGCAGCTTGAATGCCAGGCGCTTGCCCGGCGCATAGAGCACCTGCATGCCGTTGTCCTGGGTGGGATGGTGTTCCTTGGGACTGCTGAATCGGATCTTCATCGGCTTCTCGGGTAGTCGGTCCAGGATTGCCAGTCGATACCGCTGATGCCCGCAGGCAGCAGCGCGCGTTGCCACTGGGTGGTCTGTGTCCGCAACTCGCCGGGCGCGGCGTCGGCCCAGCTCAGGTCGGCGGGTTGGTCGGCTTCCACGCTCTGCGCCAGGCGCAGGTGCAGGGCCGGCCAGCGCCGGGCGATGTCCTTGGCGCGGGCGGTGGCGGTCTCGGCGTTGCGGGTGTAGATCATCAGGCTGATATCGCTGACGCCCAGGTGTTCCAGCTCGCAAGGCACGCAGGGCGTGCGTCGGGCTTCCTCGCGGAACCAGCGCGGATGGCTGGACAGGTGCAGCGGCCACGGACTGGCGCTCCTGGCCGCACGCAAGGTGTCGAGCCAGTCGCGCAGGCGCTGGTCCGGCACCGGCCAGCCCAGTTGCTCGACTTCCAGGTCCAGGTGCAGGCCATCGAAGGGCAGGGCGGCGAACTCATGGATCAGCCCGGTGAGCTGTCCGCGCTGGCGCGGCTTGATCCAGGCCGGATCGCCCAGCAGCAGGTTGACCTGCAGCCCCTGGGCATGGGCCTCACGCAGCAACTCGCCCAAGGCAGACCGGGTACGGGCAAGGTCGCCGACCTGGCGCGCATCGAGGCCGACATTCAGCACGCCGATTCCCGCTTCACCCAGCGCCCGCAGTTCGGCTCCGCGCCGACGGGCATCGAGCAGCGCCTGGCTGTCCCAGATGTAGACGCCCTGGCGCCAGTTCGTCGCCTGCTCCGGCGCGCCCGTCTCCTGGGTCTGCCAGCGCAGCCACTCGCTGCCCAGCAGTGCTTCGAAGTCTGCGCTGTCATCGCCGAACAGACGCAGCGCCGCGTCCTGCAACCAGGCCGCGTGCCACGCGGAAACCTGCGCGAAGCCGGCGTTGTAGTGATCGACCTCGGCCTGCATCAGGCGCAGGCTCGCTTCGCCGGCATCCAGCCCGGTGCGCTGGCGGCGCTCGGCGACGATGCGGTCCACCGCCTCGCGACGCTCACTGCGCCACACATATTCGTTGGCGTTGCGCCGTTGCTGCTCCAGCACCTTGCCCAGTTCCCGCAGCAGGCTGCCCTGTTCCTGCTCGCGGGCGCGCACGGCTTCCTGGTAACGCGCCTCGCCTTCGCGGTTGCGTGCCGAGCCGTAGTCGAGCAGGTCCAGCGGCGCGCTGAAGGTCACTCCGGCGCTCAGGCCGCTGCCGTTCTCGCCGGCGCCGCTGCGCTGCTCGACGGTCTGGGTGACGTTGAACGAGGACTCGATGGCGCTGTACCACGGACGCTTGCGCCCCTGTTCGGCCAAGGCCAGCTCGGCGTCACGGCGGGCCATGCGCGGGTTGCTGTCCAGCAGCGCGCGCCAGGCCTCCAGCGGGCGCGGATGGCCCGCCAACGGAGTGGCCACTGGAGTGCTCGCGGCATCGACCTTGACACCAAGGCTGCGCAGGCTCTCCCGGACATCCGCCAGCAGGTCCGGCTGCAGGTCGCAGCGGCGGGTCACGGCGGTCCATTCGCTGCGCATCAGGCGGGCATCGGAGGGCAGGATCCACTTGCCGTCCAGGCGTTCGCTGATGTGCGCGTCGGCAGTACGCGCCGCGGCTTGCGCATCCTCGCACAACCGCTGTTCCTGGGTCGCGCGCCACCAGTCGGCATAGGCGCTGCGTACCGCCAGGCGATGGCGGGCGCGCTGGTAGCCGACCTCGATCTCGCTGACGCGGATATCCCGCTCGCTGGCCCGCACCGCGTCCATGCGCCGCGCCAGGCTGCCAAGCAGCGGATAGCGCACGCCGATGGCGGCGTTGCGACCGTAGTAGTCGTCGCGCACATCCTCGGTGACCAGCTCGTGGTAGCGCCCGACATTGGCCGCGCCGAACACCTCCCAGCCGCTTTCGCTGTCGCGCTGGTCCTTCGCCGCGTAGCGGGCCTGCAGCCGGGCGTTGCTGGCCGCGCTGCCGTGGCCATCGCCGGCCATCTGCAGGGCCTGGTCGAGGGTCAGGGGCGTGGCATTGGCCAGCAGCGGGGCGCAGAAGGCCGCCGCCAGCAGGCGGTATGCTGTTTTCTTCATGATCTGCTGCCTTAGAACCGATTGGCCCGCTTGAGTACCCACCAGGGCGCCATGCTCGATTCCTCGTGCCCGCGCCGCAGGGTTTCATTGAGAATGGCGACCACGCTCCAGCAGCGCAGGGCATACATCGCCAAGGGGTAGAAGGGCAGGACCCAGGCCAGCCTGAGGTCCTCCCGCGGACGCTCGCTGACCATCAGCATCAGTCCCAGGTACAGCAGGCCGCTGAGGGCCAGGTACAGGGTGTAGATCAGCAGCGAATAGAACAGGAAGGCCATCGGCGGCAGGATGAACAGCGCCACCAGGCTGTAGCCGAGGATGATGAACGGCAGCACCAACTGGAAGAACAGCCCGCTGACCAGCAGCATGAGGAAGTTCGGCCAGCCCAGCAGCCCCGGGTTGAAAGCATGGCGGTGCTTGCGCAGGTAGACGAACAGCAGGTCGCCGTCCCAGCGCAGGCGCTGGTCGAGGAAGCCGCGCAGGGTCGCCGGGGCGTCGGTATGGCCGATGGCGCGGGGCTCGAAGGGGATGCGCAGGCGGTAGCGGCGGAAGTAGCTCTTGATGCGCAGGGTCAGGTCGAGGTCTTCGGCGGTATGGGTGTCCCAGCCGCCGATCTGTTCGAGGAAACTGCGGCGGAACGCGCCGAAGGCCCCGGACACGTTGTTGACCAGGTTCCACTCGGCCAGGCCGATCTTGCACATCTGGATCGACAGCAGGTACTCCAGCGCCTGCACCCGCGCCACCCACGACTGCCGCGCATTGCGCACCCGCAGGCTGCCGGCCACGGCCGGCACGCTCGGGTCGCGGAAATGGCGGACCATGCGCACGACCATGTCGTTGTCGAAGGAAGTGTCGCCATCGACGTTGATCAGGATCTCGCCGCTGCTGAAGGCCAGCCCGCTGTTCAGCGACGACACCCGCCCACCGCGCTGCCACTTGGCGAGGGGCCGCAGCAGGCGGTTGCCGGGCAGGCGGTGCCCGGCCTTGAAGCGTCGCACCGCCTCGGTGGTGGCCTGGTTGGCGCTGGCACCGTCGACGATCGGAATGATCTCGATCATCCCGGGGTAGGTCTGCTCGGCGAGGCTGCGCAGGGTCAGTTCGACGTCCTTGCCCTCGCTGTAGCAGGTGATGATGCACGACACCCGCGGGTACCAGGCTTCATGGCGCGGCACCGCCGTGTGTTCGCGGACGAACCAGCGCAGGGTGCCGAGCAGTACCAGCAGGTTGAGCGGCACCTCCAGCAGCAGGAAGTAGGGAAAGACCATGAGGAACAGGCGCCAGTGGCCGTCCGGTCCCTGGATCTCGGCGAGCCAGGCGTCGAAGTGGGCGAGCAGGGCGTCCATCAGAGTGCCCCCGCCAGGCGCGCCATCAGCAGCTCGGCGTCTTCCTTCTCGACCAGGTCGGGCGGGGCCACGCAGCCGCTGGTGGTGAGCACGATGTCTTGCAGGTCCTGGCCGACGAACAGCTCGCTGATCCGGTTGAGGCGTTCGGTGACCCGCTGCAGGCCGACCTGGTCGGTGCACATCAGCAACAGCCAGAGTTGTTCCTCACTGGTGCGGGTGCAGCGGTCGGTGTCGCGGATGGCCACCTGGATGCGTTCGATCAGGGTGTCCAGCAGCGCATGCCCGCGTTGTGGACCGAGGCGGTCCAGGGCGGTGCCGAGGTTCCTGAAGCGCACGCCGAGCAGGGCGAACGTCGGTGCGCTGTGGCGCGCGATCAGTTCCAGCTGCCAGTCCAGCAGGGTCTTGAAGGCATTCACCCCGACCAGCGACAGGCCGCCGAAATACTGGTCGAAGTCCCGCTCCAGGCCTTGCCGCGCGGTGAGCAGGCCGGTTTCGGAGAGATGGTGGTCGTGGACCTGCCGCACCAGCAGTTCGTCGGGCTTGTGCTGCTCGCCGCAGTCCAGGCAGCGGGCCTGGATATCCGCATCGACGAAGAACGCCGTGCACGCCTTGCACTTGTAGTTTTCCAGCGGCCGGTCGTAGTCGGTGCCGATATGGCGCAGGCGGGTCAGGCAGTTGGGGCAGACCAGCACGCCGTCCTTGAGGTACTCGGCCTGGGCGCCCACATGGCCGCAGGTGAAGCAGTGCAGGGAGGGTTCGCGGACGATCTCCAGCGAGCTGCATTCCACGCACACATCCACGTAGTTCAGGTGCCCGCTGCCGCAGTTGCGGCACAGGCGGATGCGGTCTACCAGCGCGCTGTTGTCCAGCAGGTTGCGCTGCACCAGGCTCTGCACCAGGGCATGGCCGTTGAGATGGTCGTCGCCGAAGGCATCGATCAGCGGGTAGTGGTAGAGCGCCGGGGACTGCGGGCTGCGCAGGGCCTTGAGCCTGCCGGGGGCACGCAGCCACAGGTAGGCGAGCACATGCGCTTCCGGCCCTTCCGGTGCGCGGCCGCGGTTGAACAGGGCCATGCGTTCGCGCCATTGCTCGAACGCTTGCCCGGGATCGGCGGGCAGGGCGCCGTCGGTCAGGGCCTCATGCAGCGGATGGTCGCTGGCGCAGTAGACCAGGCGCAGGGCGTAGGCCGGATGGCGGCGCAGTCGTCGTGCGTGGTCGGCGTTCTGCTCCGGGCTGCCGACCAGCACCAGCACATCGAACGGCGCTTGGGCGAGCAGGGCGTCGAGCTGGTCGAAACGGTGAAAAGTGGAAGGGAGGGTTGAGTGGCCGGGGCCGATCGCAGCAATGCGCAGGGTCGTATCGGTCATCGAGCTTTCCAGGTTTCATAGCCTGTGAGGTCCGACCGAAGGTTTGTAGGAAAAGTTCTACAAGAATTTGGGTTGTACAAGTTTCATGTACAAATTTCCGGGGCTCCCACAGGGGCCCTGCAAACTCATTCAGGCAGTGCCAGGATCGAATGCCGCCTCCTTGATCCAGATCCGAATCCCTTGAGGTCCGGCCCTGCCGAGCAGGTCACGCTCCCGGGGCAAGCGCATCCAGCCCAGCCTCTCCACGCGGACGTCGGCCACTTCCAGCTCGCCCGCCAGGACCAGAATCTCCAATCCCCGCGCATTTGCGATCACCACGTCCGCACCCGGAGGAAAATCCCTGACCCAGACCCGCTCGAACGCATTCTCGAACAGCAACGCATCCCCATGAGCCGGCATTTCCCTGACCACCTGCTGCTCATCTTGCGGATGAAACTGCCGCAACCGCACGAAGATCATGCACCCCTCCACGGACCCCGGCGCATGCTCGCTCCCCGGTGGATTGCGCACATAACTCCCGGCCGGATAGCGGCCGTGCTCATCCTCGAATACGCCCTCCAGCACCACGAATTCTTCCCCGAGCCCATGCCGGTGGGGGCTGAAGTGGCTCCCCGGCGCATAACGCACCAGCGACGTCGCCCGCGCCTGTTCGCCACCCAGGCGATACAGCGGTCGCCGTTCGACCCCAGCCAACGGGCTGGCCAGCCAGGGCAGGGTGGCGCCATGCATGATTGCGGGTTGGTCGAGGTCGGCGTTGAGGTGTTCGTTGAGGGTGGACATGGCGATTTCCTGCGCAGGGACGCCGGCATTATCGGCCTGGCGCAGCGGCGTGGCGAACAAGGATTTCTGCGCGGCGGCGAAGCAATCCTTGTCCGTCCGCTCGGCGGTCCGGGTTGGGATAGAGGGATGAAAAACGGTTCAGAGCTGGGACTCCTCCTTGCTCTTCTTCTGCTTGTCACTCGCGCGTCGTGCGTCAGTGTATGCCTTGTCGAATGCGTTGGTCAGGTAGGTCATGTCCGTCTCGAAGGACATGTGCGGTGCCTCCAGGAAAATCTTCGAATTGCCATCCTTGTAGGTCGCGTTCTTGTTGCCGACGAGCGGAATCTGCTTGCTCACCTGCTTGTACTTCTTGCTGAGTGCCTGGTTGAGGTAGTCGAACTTTCCTTTGGGAAACTGAGCGGAGACATAAACCAGCGTGCCTTTGTCGTCGAAGATCACGCTTAGCTTCTGCAACCCGTCGAAATCGATGTTCGCAGGATCGACGTTATAGATCGGACCCCCGCTGTAAAGGCTCTCGCCGACCTCCTTGGCAGGGTATTGGGCAAGGAACTGCTGCTGCGTGGTCTTGCCCAGCGTGAGGCCGAAAACGGTGGGGTCTGCCTGGGCGGCGGTTGCCATGAACGCAAACATGAAGGGCAGGGTAAAACGCATTGCCGAACCTCCTTGGACGACGGATCTGATGGATTGAGGCATTGTGCCATCACTCTTTCGACGAGTGCTATACGAGGTTGGCTGGTTGCGTCTGGCTTGTTGCGTAGGGTCGGCGGAGATGAAGGCCTCATGCCGCCCGCTCGGCAGCCCGGGTTGAGGCCATCTGCAACCTTGACTACCATGCCCGGCTTTGCCCGCGAGGCGTCAAGCATGCCCAACCCGATCCCCCTCAAGGACCACGAAAAGGAAGGCCAACTGGTCAACCGCCGGCTGCTGGCCTGTGGGGCGCTGGTCCTGCTGGCAGCCTGTGCGCTGGTGGCGCGCCTGTATTTCCTCCAGGTGGTCGAGTACGACTACAACTCGACCGTCTCCGAGAACAACCGCGTCCACGTGCTGCCCATTCCTCCCGAGCGCGGGCAGATCCGTGACCGCAACGGCGTGGTCCTGGCCGACAACCGCCCCAGCTTCAACCTGACCCTGACCCGCGAGCGCGCCGGCAATACCGCGCAGGTGCTCGACACCTTGTGCAGCGTCCTGCACCTGTCCCCCGAGCAGCGCCACGATTTCGACAAGGACCTCAAGCGCTCGAGACATCCGTTCGAGCCGGTGACCCTCATGTACGCCCTGAGTGAGGAGCAGATCGCCGAGATCGCGGTGAACCAGTACCTGCTGCCGGGGCTGGATGTCGAGGCGCAGTTCGTCCGCGAATACCCTTACGGCGAGCTGTTCGCCCATTCCCTGGGCTATGTCGGGCGGATCAACGAGAAAGAGACCAAGACCCTCGACCAGACCGAATACCGCGGCACCCAGTCGGTGGGCAAGACCGGCGTGGAGCATTTCTACGAGGCGCAGTTGCATGGCCACGTTGGTTTCGAGGAAGTCGAGACCAACGCCCAGGGCCGGGTGATGCGCGTGCTGCGCCACACCGACCCGGTGGCCGGCAAGGACATCACCCTGAGCCTGGACATCAACCTCCAGCGCGCTGCGGAAAAGGCGCTGGACGGCCGTCGCGGCGCCATCGTCGCCCTCGACCCGCGCACCGGCGAGGTGCTGGCGATGGTCAGCGAGCCGGGCTACGACCCGAACCTGTTCGTCACCGGTATCAGCTACAAGGAATACGCGGCGTTGCGCGATTCCATCGACCGGCCGCTGTTCAACCGTGTGCTGCGCGGGCTGTATGCACCGGGCTCGACCATCAAGCCCGAGGTGGCCATCGCCGGCCTGGACGCCGACGTGATCAATGCCGGGACGCGGATCTTCGACCCGGGTTACTACCAACTGCCCAACTACGACCACAAGTACCGCAACTGGAACCGCAGCGGCGATGGCTGGGTGGACCTGTACGCTGGGCTGATGCGTTCCAACGACGTGTACTTCTACGAAGTCGCCCACCGCCTCGGCATCGAGCGCATGCACGACTACCTGAGCCGTTTCGGTCTGGGGCAGAAGGTCTCGCTGGACATGAGCGACGAAGCGCCGGGATTGATGCCGTCCGAGCAGTGGAAGCGGGCGACGCGGCGCCAGCCGTGGTTCCCGGGGGAGACGCTGATTCTGGGGATTGGCCAGGGCTACATGCAGGTCACGCCGTTGCAGCTGGCCGAGGCCACGTCGCTGATTGCCAGCAAGGGCGTTTGGCACCGGCCGCACCTGGCGATGCTGGTGGGCGACGAGGCGCCGGTGGATGAGCATCCGTTGCCGGATATCAAGCTGCGTGACCCTGGGGCCTGGGAGCAGGTCAATCGCGGGATGCAGGCGGTGTTGCACGATCCCCGCGGTATTGCCCGGGCCTCGGCGGTGGGGGCGCAGTACCGGATTGCCGGGAAGAGCGGGACGGCGCAGGTGGTCGCGATTCGCCAGGGTGAGCGCTACAACCGCAATCGCACGGCGGAGCGGAACCGGGACAACGCGCTGTTTGTCGGCTTCGCGCCGGCGGAGAGCCCGCGGATTGCGGTGGCAGTGATGATCGAGAACGGCGAGGCCGGCGGCAAGGTGGCGGGGCCGGTGGTAAGGCAGGTGCTGGACGCGTGGTTGCTGGATCAGGAAGGGCATCTGAAGGCGCAGTATGCGGTGCCTTCGACCAAGCCGGTGAATCCGGGGCATGTCTGACGGCTTGAGGTCGGCGCGCTCCCACACTGACCGCGTCGAACTCTCGGCTTTGTTCCCTAGAATATTATGTTGCTGATATCCGCTGCTGCATTGAGACCACCACGGTAATCGCTCCCTGTCTTTGGCAGGGTATAGGTATATCGCTCGTCATTCTGGTAGGTGATTTTCCAATGCCTTCCTTCACTGTTCAGGCTGAAGCCAACTTCTTCAAGGGTTTTTCTGATCTGCCTGTTCATCTCCCTGTAGCCGCGCAAATGCTCCTTTATTTTCTGGCTGTGTGTTTCGCGGATATTGGAACAGGGGTTGTTTTCAATGATCGATGAAATGATGTGTTCTTTTCGGGAGTTTGTTCTGGTGCGTCGTTTCAAGTGGTCTTGCAGCGCTGCAATGACGGTGGACAGTATCTCGTCCTTGAAGTAGTCGTCCTCCTCTCCGGTGTTCAAGGTCAACCCAGCCTGGGGCGAGTGCTTGTGCTCCAACTGTTTCATGGTTGAGCTGATGCGTTCGACTTCCTGCTCGAGAAGGCGGATATGTTCGTCTTTTTCCTTGATCTCCGCTTCATAGAGCTGGAGGAGCTGGATTTCCTCGCATTCCTGCTCCAGTGCTTTGAGGGGCGTTCTGCTTGTTTTGCGGGTGACTCTGACTTCCTTGAATTTGTTCTGGCTTGCAATAGGCGTGTCGAGTGGAAAGTTTGTTTTTATAGTGCTCACGACTCGTCTCCTCATTGTTCGGCATGAACGCGTGCAGGCCCTGGGTTCGGGTGGGCAGATATGCTCGCTGATGTACTGTGGTCGGCGGAGAGTAGGCACTGATATCCAAGAGTGCAACGACTCAATCGGTGCTAGAGCGCTCTTGGGAATTTTCCTACAACAAACTCGGACTTTGCTGGTTTTTTGTTCGTATATGCAGCGCTTTTTTGCCTATTTTGAGCTCTCCTGTCCCGGGGGGGCCGTGGTTCGGATGATTGATTGACAAGTGTCACTTGACACTTGACCATGCCAGCGATGCAAGACGAGGCCAGCCAGATGAGGCCTGCCAGATGAGAGCGCGGGAGAAAATGCAATGTCGGTCGAAGAGCTTCATCCCGGTGCACTGATCCGGCAGGAGTGCCTTGAGCGCAGCGGGCTGTCCGTTACAGCCGGGGCCGAGGTCCTGGGTGTCAGCCGACAGGCGCTCTCCAATCTGCTGGCAGGTCGATCTGGCATCTCGGCGGAAATGGCCATCCGCCTCGATCTGGTTTTCGGTGGCGGAGCCGAAATCTGGCTTCAGCGCCAGCTAAGGTTCGATCTGGCGCAAGCCAGGAAACGCAGCAAAGCCCTCAACGTTCGCATGCTCGGTCCTCGGCAGGACAGGCAGACTCAATCCAGGTCCACCTATGACAACCTCTCTTGAATTCCATCAGCTCTCACTTCCCCAGCTTTGTCCGGTCGCAGCTGCCGTGCACGAGCTGGCGACCACGAGCGGCGTGGAGGCGCGTGGAGCGGTTTTTACGCGCAGAGAGGTTGTCGACTTCATTCTGGATCTGAGTGGCTATGCCAGTGATGTCCCGCTGCACAACCTGCGCCTGCTTGAGCCTTCCTTCGGGAGTGGCGATTTCCTTGTTCCGGCCATCGAGCGTCTGCTGAAGGCCTGGCGATCCGCCGATGGCGACAAGGACGCCTTCAGTGCGCTGAGCAACTGCATTCGCGCAGTCGAACTTCATCATGAGACCTTCCACCAGGCCAAGACGCTGGTGATCGCGACACTACAAGAGTCAGGCCTCTCCAGCACCGATGCGCAGGCGCTCGCTGATTGCTGGCTGATCCAGGGCGATTTCCTGCTGGCGGACATTCCCGGCCAGTTCGACTTTGTCGTAGGCAATCCGCCCTATGTCCGTCAGGAACTGATCCCCGACGTGTTGATGAGCGAATACCGGGCCCGTTACAAGACGATCTATGACCGGGCGGACCTCTATATTCCTTTCATCGAGCGCTCGCTGAGCCACCTCGCCAAGGGCGGCAACCTGGGCTTCATCTGTGCCGACCGCTGGATGAAAAACCGCTACGGCGGGCCGCTGCGCCGTATGGTCGCCACGGGCTTCCACCTCAAGGTCTACATCGACATGACGGCCACCCAGGCTTTTCACAGCGATGTCGTTGCCTATCCGGCCATCACGGTTATTTCGCGACAGAAGCCTGGCCCCACGCGCATCACGCACAGCCCTACGCTTGAGAGTGCACACCTGAAGTGGCTTGCAGGCCTCATCACCGCAGCGGTCCTGCCAAAGGGCGAAGATGCCATTCGCGAGCTGGCCTGCGTCACGTCAGGCGATGAGCCCTGGATTCTGGAGTCCTCGGACCAGATGGACCTGGTACGTCGTCTTGAGGGGGCATTCCCGCTTCTGGAGGATGCGGGATGCAAGGTCGGGATCGGCGTGGCGACGGGCGCGGACAAAGTCTATATCGCACCGTTCGACACGCTGGAGGTAGAGCGCGATCGCAAGCTGCCGCTCGCCATGACCCGGGATATCGTCAATGGGCGTCTTGAATGGCAAGGCTACGGGGTGATCAATCCGTTCAAGGATGAAGGGGGCCTGGTCGATCTCGCGGTTTACCCGCTATTGCGGCGTTATCTTGAGTCCCACAAACAGACTATCGCCAATCGACACGTTGCCAAGAAGCAGCCGTCTTCCTGGTATCGCACCATCGACCGCATTACGCCTTCGCTTGCGAAAAAACCGAAGCTCCTGATCCCAGATATCAAGGGTGACGCCCACGTCGTATACGACGACGGGACCTTGTACCCTCACCATAACCTGTACTTCATCGTCTCTGATGAGTGGGACCTGAGGGCGCTCCAGGCTGTGCTGCTTTCCGGCATCGCGCGGCTCTTCGTATCGGTCTACTCGACCAGGATGCGCGGCGGGTATCTGCGCTTCCAGGCGCAGTACCTGCGTCGTATCAGGGTTCCGCTCTGGAAAGACGTTTCTGCAGACTTGAAGAAAGAGCTTTCCGAAGCTGCTGAAAGGCACGATATCAATGCCTGCAACTTCGCTGTATTCAAACTTTATGGACTCACTCCCGCAGAGTGTGCCGCCCTTGGTGGAAATGGAGACTGATTGTGCCGCTGGACCTCGCCAACTATGCAGCAGAAACACGAGAAGCAGTGTCCGCCTTTTGGCTGAGCCGAGATGATGCCAAGAGGAAGCAACTCGAATCTGGCAAAGCGGATCAAGGCGAGCGCGCCGGTGTTACTGGCGGCAAGAACATGGACCGCTTTGCGAGCCTCATTGCGGAGATTGTCCGGAGGAATGGGCTGTCACAGGCTCAAATCCTTTACGACAAGGCTGCACTGACGCTTCCTGGCTATTTCAGGCCGACCAAGTCGTGGGACATCCTTGTCATGCACAAGGGGCAGTTGATTGCCGCCATCGAGCTCAAGAGCCAAGTGGGGCCGTCTTTCGGCAACAACTTCAATAACCGTGCCGAGGAAGCTATCGGAACGGCGCACTGCCTGCAGACCGCTCTTCGCGAAGGCGCGTTTGGCAGGCAGCCCCGGCCTTTCATTGGCTGGCTGATGGTTGTCGAAGATGTCGAGGGCTCGCGGGCACCCGTTCGTGACAGATCACCTCATTTCCCGGCGTTCAAGGAGTTCAACGGAGCATCCTACTTGAAGCGGTACGACATCCTCTGCCAGCGGCTCATGCAGGAGCAGCTCTATACCGCTGCCGCTCTGATCGCTACCCCACGTCAGGCTGTGGCGAGGGGGGAGTACGTGTCCCTTTCGGACCTGACCAGTTTCAAGAGTTTTGTTACCAGTCTGGCAGGCCATGTGGCCGTCACGGCAGCGCAGCTCGATTTGAGCTAGCCGTCAACGCAGGATCAAAGCAAGCGGGCCGCATCTGCGGCCCTGGCGAATCAGTCCATTGCCACTCCGGCAACCTCTGCGTCTTTCTTCAAGCATCCCTTCAACAACGAGTCCAGCAGCGCCAGGCCGATTTCCAGCGAGTGCTGGGTCGCCCAGGCGAGGCCGCGCATCCGCATGTCCGCCGACTCGCAGACCTGGAAGTTGGTTTCATAGGCGGACTTCAGTGACGTCGACAGATGCACGAGGGCATCTTCCAGTGAGGCGCCTTCACACACGGCGAAGAGCGGCGGGTGAATGCCGTTGCAATCCGCGAAGTGGGTGTGGGCGGTGGTGAGGGGGGTAGGGATGGGTGGATCGGGTACGGCTTTTTTCATCGTCATCTCCTTGGGCCAGTCAAAGCCGCCGCACAAAGTGACCAAACGATGGGTGGCGACTGTACGCAGGTTGGTCAACCGGGGCCCAAGGAAACCGGCGCGCCCGAGGGCGCCCTGCGCACAGCCGCCATAACTCGACACGCCGCCAGCGAAGTGGCAGCAAGATCGGATACGACGCTAGTGCGTCTTGGGCTCAGGTGACCAAACCTGATCGCTGATGTGCAGCGACCGGCGGAGAGTAGGCACTGATTTCCAAGAGCGCAACGACAAATGCGGGGCAGGATTATGCTTGGGAAATTGCCTACATGAAACTCGGAAATCCATGAGCTTTGTAGCTGCATGCAAGTGCAGACGCAGGTGCTGGTTTCGCGCAAGCCGCGCTCCTCATTCAGGTGCAGCACGCTTAGGTGCAGCACGGCCATGATTTACCCATTCGCACCCGCCGGAGCATCCATATCCAAAGACACCCCCGCGTCGCTGGCCTGGAGCACTACACAAGCATGCCGGTTTGCTTCGATTGACCGTCTTCCTCCCTGATCGCCCTGCAGCCCTTCCAGCTCCTTCCAGAATTCCTTTCCAAAAACGACCGGATGCCCCCTGTTCCCCTCGAACTCCGGCACCACGATCCTTCCCGCCTGCGCCAAATCTCTCAACCTCTCCAGCGTCCCCACCTCAACCCAGGGCATATCCCCCAACATCACCGCCACCGCCTCAAACCCCGTCCCCTCCAGCGCAGCTACTCCC
The DNA here is from genome assembly GCA_031253995.1 of Paucimonas sp. Lineage (GTDB taxonomy): Bacteria > Pseudomonadota > Gammaproteobacteria > Pseudomonadales > Pseudomonadaceae > Aquipseudomonas. The sequence goes on from JAIRVG010000068.1 coordinate 14,629, forward strand.
GCCGCCAAACTGCACCCCATCCCCTCATCCGCCCGCTCAGCCCTGACCACCGTCACCCGCGGATCCACCCCCAGCGCCAGCGGATCATCCTCAACCCGCAACACCACCCAGACATCCGAAAACGCCGCCAACGCCCGCTCCAGTGTCTGAGCCAGCATCCGCTCCCCGGATGGCAACATCGCCAGCCGCTTGTCACTGCCAAACCTGCGTCCACGCCCGGCCGCGAGCACCAGCGCCACGCAGCCCTTGGTCATTTCCTTTGAACGCATGTCTTCGCCCCTCGGTCGCACCTGAAAACCACAAGCATAACCCCGTGAGGCCTTTGTCATGAGCGATGTACCTTCCGCGACGGTCGCCTATGCGATCGAGCTGCAGATCAACGGCGAGCGCCACCTGCTGAAAGTGCCGCCCTGGCTGACCCTGCTCGACCTGCTGCGCGACCAGCTCGACCTGACCGGCACCAAGAAGGGCTGCGACCACGGCCAGTGCGGCGCCTGCACCGTGCTGCGCAACGGCCGCCGGGTGAACGCCTGCCTGACCCTGGCGATCATGTGCGACGGCGATGCCCTCACCACCATCGAAGGCCTCGCCGACGGCGACCACCTGCACCCGCTGCAACAAGCCTTCATCACCCATGACGCCTTCCAGTGCGGCTACTGCACCCCCGGCCAGATCTGCTCGGCCCTCGGCCTGGCGCAGGAGGGCAGGGCGCATTCGCGCGCCGAGATCCAGGAGGGCATGAGCGGCAACCTGTGTCGCTGCGGGGCCTACGGCAATATCGTCGCGGCGGTTGAAGACGCCTTGCCGCAGCTGCGAGGAGCACAACGATGACGCCCTTCGCCTACAGCAAGCCCACGACCATCGAACGCGCCTTGCAGCAGGTCGGACCCCATGCGCGCTTCATCGCCGGAGGCACCAACCTGCTGGACCTGATGAAGGAAAACGTCGAGCACCCGGCGCAACTCATCGACATCACCGCGCTGCCTCTGCGCGACGTCACCCGCACATCCGACGGCGGTCTGTCGATCGGCGCCCTTGTGAGCAACGCCGATCTGGCCTGGCACCCCGAAATCGAAAGCCGCTACCCGCTGCTGGCCCAGGCCATCCTCGCCGGGGCCTCGCCACAGCTGCGCAACATGGCCAGCACCGGCGGCAACCTGTTGCAGCGCACTCGCTGTCATTACTTCTACGACGCCGCCGTGCCGTGCAACAAACGCCAGCCGGGCAGCGGCTGTCCGGCGCGGGACGGGCTCAATCGGCAGCACGCCATCCTTGGCGCCAGTGAGCATTGCGTGGCGGTGCATCCCTCGGACCTGTGCGTGGCATTGGCGGCGCTGGAGGCCAGGGTGCAGGTGCGCGGCAAACAGGGCGAGCGCCATATTCCTTTCGCCGATTTCCACCGCCTGCCGGGCACGACGCCACAGCGCGACAACTGCCTGGGCGAGGATGAACTGATCGTCGCCATCGAACTGCCGCCGCCACGCTTTGCCGGTAGTTGCCGCTACCTGAAGATCCGCGACCGGGCGTCCTATGCCTTTGCCCTGGTTTCGGTGGCGGCGGCGCTGGAAATGGATGAGCAGCAGAACGTGGTCGACATGCGCGTGGCGCTCGGCGGCGTGGCCCACAAGCCATGGCGCGACCCGGCGCTGGAACGCTCGATGCACGGCCGTCCGGCCACGCGCGAAACCTGGGCGGTATTCGCCGATGCCTTGCTGCGCGAAGCCCGTCCGCTGGCGCACAACGGCTTCAAGCTGACCCTGGCGAAGAACGCCATCATTCGCGTGCTCTGTCAGGCGCAGCACGGGGAGGACCAGCCATGAACAAACCCCTCAGCGGCCAGGCCCTCGACCGCGTCGACGGTCCGGCCAAGGTCACCGGCAGTGCCCGTTATGCCGGTGAGTTTCCCGATGAAGGCCTGCTCTACGGCAGCGTGGTCAACAGCCATGTGGCCCGCGGCCGTATCCGCCATATCGATTGCGACGCGGCGCTGGCCGTTCCCGGCGTGGTCGCGGTGCTGCACCACCTCAACCGGCCGCCCATGGCCGGTGACGACGAATCCTACGAGGACGCCGACGCGGCGCACGGCCAACCCTTCCGCCCGCTGTTCAACGACCGCGTACTGTACAGCGGGCAGCCCCTGGCACTGGTGATCGCCACCAGCCTTGAGCTGGCCCGCCATGCCGGCTCGCTGCTACGGATCGAGATCGAGACGGCGCCGCACCAGACCGACCTGCTGGCTGCTCTCGACCAGGCCCACGACGCCCCGGCGGAGCTGCCCAAGCCACGGGGCGACTTCGACGCCGCCTTCGCGGCCGCGTCGTTCCAGGTCGATGCCACCTACAGCACCCCCAACGAACACCACAACCCTATGGAGCCCCATGCCTCGACCGTGTTCTATCAGGCCGATGGCAGCCTGCATGTCCATGACAAGACCCAGGGCACGCAGAACAGCCAGGACTACCTGCACAAGGTCTTCGGCCTGCCCAAGGACCGTGTGCGGGTATGCGCGGCCTATGTCGGTGGCGCCTTCGGTTCCGGGTTGCGTCCGCAGTACCAGTTGACCCTGGCGGTGATGGCGGCGCTGCAACTGCGGCGTTCGGTGCGGGTGACCCTGACCCGGCAGCAGATGTTCACCTTCGGCTACCGGCCGCGCACCGTGCAGCGACTGCGCCTGGGAGCTGACCAACAGGGCCGGCTGCAGGCGATCCACCACGAGGTGACCGCGCAAACCTCGCGCTTCGAGGATTTCACCGAGCACCTGGTGGAATGGGCCGGCATGCTCTATCGCTGCGACAACGTCGCCACGGCCTATCGCCTGGTGCCGCTGGATGTGTACACGCCGCTGGACATGCGCGCGCCCGGCGCGGCGTCCGGGGTGATCGCGCTGGAGTGCGCCATGGACGAGCTGGCGGAAAACCTCGGCATGGACCCGCTGGACCTGCGCCGGATCAACTTCGCCGACAGCAATGGCAACGAGGGCAAGCCCTATTCGAGCAAGGCCCTGCTGGACTGCTACGCCCAGGGCGCGCTGCGCTTCGGCTGGCACCAGCGCGATCCGCAGCCGCGCAGCATGCTCGACCACGGTGAACTGATCGGCTGGGGCATGGCCGGCGGTGTCTGGGAGGCGCTGCAGATGAAGGCCAGCGCCCGGGCGCGGCTGGATGCCGACGGCCATCTGTGGGTGAGCAGCGCGACCACCGATATCGGCACCGGCACCTACACGGTGATGACGCAGATTGCCGCCGACGCCGCCGGCATGGACCTGCGCGAGGTGACGTTCCAGCTGGGTGACAGCAGCCTGCCGACGGCGCCATTGCAGGGTGGCTCGTTCACCGTCTCGTCGGTGGGTTCGGCGGTGCGTCAGGCCTGCCAGGCATTGCGCGGCAAGCTGGTGGCGCAGATGAAGGCGCGCTATCCGGAACTGGTCGATAACGAGGCCGAGGACTTCGAGATCCGCGCCGGGCAGGTACATGTCGGGGCCAGCGTCTATCCGCTGGACGAGCTGGAAGCACGGGTCGATGCCGAACCCTCGGCCAGCCGCCAGGGCTTTGCCTGCGCGACCCATTCGGCGGTGTTCGTCGAAGTGCGGATCGACGAGGCGCTGGGCACCTTGCGGGTCAGTCGGGTGGTCAGTGCGGTGGCGGCAGGCCGGGTGATCAACCCGAAGACCGCGCGCAGCCAGATTCTCGGCGGGGTGGTGTGGGGGCTGGGGATGGCGCTGCACGAGGAAACCCAGGTCGATCATGCGCTGGGGCGCAACATGAACCACAACCTGGCCGAGTACCACATTCCGGTGAATGCCGACATTGGCGAGATCGAGGTGATCTTCGTCGACGAGCCGGACGACATCGTCAACGAGCTGGGCTCGAAAGGCGTTGGCGAGATCGGCGTGGTCGGCGTCGCGGCGGCAGTGGCCAATGCGGTGCGGCACGCCACCGGGCGACGGCTGCGGGACTTCCCGCTGACGGTGGAGAAGCTGCTGGGCTGATGCCGGTCAGGCGATGAAATCTGCCGTGGTCGGCTCCGGCGCTGGCGGGTCCTGGCTCATGTCGGCGAGCACGGCCGCGGTGCAGACGCCCACCAGGCCGATACTGGCCAGGACGATTTCGCCCAGCAGCATGCCGACGACCAGAAGCAGCAGGGCGAGGCGAGGGAAGGTGAACATGGCGGCTCCCAGCGGTGAAATGTTCCTGTAACAGGATATTGCCTGAGCCTTGCGAGGCAGCCTAGCCCCGCAGCAGGTTTTTCAAGGACTTGTCGAACTGGCGGAGGGCATCGGCCTGTACCGCCGGTTCCTCGTCGAGTTGGCGCATCAGGTCCGCCGGCTTGACGTCCTTGTGTGCGCTGCCTTGCGCCTGGCCGATGTAGGTCAGCTGGTTGTCGAAGAATCGCGCCACCACCCGGGCCTGGATCGCTTCGTTGCCGGCATTGGCCAGTTGGCTCTGGGCATCGAGCAGGACGATGACGTCGGGGCGGTCGGCGAGCAGGGTGTCGAGGTCGTCGTAGAAGGTGACTTCGGCAAACTGCTGCGACAGCGAGTTGGCCAGCCAGTTGTAGGCCTGGGTGCCGCCGAGGGTCGCGACCGGGGTGGTGCGGGGTACGTTGCTGGTGGCCTGGTCCCGATGGCGTTGCAGGTAGTCGAGGGTCGCGGCGGCATTGCGGCCGAGCAGCACTGCTACTTGCTGGCCGCGATCCAGGGTCACGTGGGAAAGCTCGGTGGCGGTGTAGAAGTGGCCGTCGGGTTGCGCCGGGGTGCCAGTGGCGGCACAGCCGGTGAGGGAGGCCAACAGTGCGAGCAGGGCGGCGAGCATGCCGGTTTTCATGATGGGTTCCTTGGCGAGGTGGGGAATGGCGCTATCTTCTTCGCACCGCCTGGCTTGGGGAACTTGATGGCAACGATGGTGGGTATTGATGGGATCGATAGGTGCGAGCTCTCGGAGAACAACACATGACTCATTGATTTAATGGGGACGGCGTGGGAGCGGATTCATCCGCGATTGGCCGCGAAGCGGCCATAAAACCTGAGTCCGCGGTGTGTCAGGAGAACTCGGGATTCAGGGTTTACGACGGCTTCGCCGCCGATCGCGGATGAATCCGCTCCCACGAGCGCGGCGCACTTGCGGTCTCCCACAAGGTCCGCGTCTGACCAGCCTCATCCGACTTGCGCCACACCGTCCAACTGCTGCTTCGCCGCCACCACCGACAATGCCCGCGGCAGCGCCACCTCGTTCTTCTCCGCCAGAATCTCGGCCATCACACTCACCGCAATCTCCGCCGGCGTCTTGCTGCCGATATAGATCCCGATCGGCCCATGCAGGCGCTTGAGCGACGCTGGCGTCTCGCCAAAATGCTCGATCAAGCGGTCCCGTCGGCTCTGGCTGTTGCGTCGCGAGCCGATGGCGCCGATGTAGAACGCCGGGCTGTGCAGCGCTTCGAGCAGGGCCAGGTCGTCCAGCCTGGGATCATGGCTGACGGCGATGATGCAAGTGCGCACATCCGGGGCGAAGGCGCGAACCACGTCGTCGGGCATGCCGACCAGGTGCTCCACGCCATCGACCTTCCAGGCCTCCATGTACTCCGGCCTCGGGTCGCAGACGCTGACCTTGAAACCGTTGAACGTGGCCATGGTGGCAAGGTACTCGGCCAGCGCGCCGGCTCCGATCAGGAGCATGCGGTAGCCGGGGCCCAGGGTGTTGACCAAGCTGGTCGGGTGGAAGCTGAAGCGCTCCGGCGAATCTGTGGTTTCCAGGCTGACCCGGCCGCTGGCGAGATCCAGGTGGCGGCGCACCAGGTGGCCGTTCTCCAGGTGATGCAGCAACTCGCCGAGGCTGTCCGCCGCCGGGGCGAATTCGAGCACCAGCTCCAGCGTACCGCCGCAGGGCAGGCCGAAGCGGTGGGCCTCGGCGGCATCGATGCCGTAGCGCACCAGGCGCGGGGTGTCGCTGGGCAGGCCGGGGCCTTGGTAGGCCGTGGTGTAGCAGTGGATCAGGTCGTCCTCGATGCAGCCGCCGGACACGCTGCCCACCACCCGGCCATCGTCGCGCAGGGCCATCATCGAGCCCACCGGGCGAGGGGATGAGCCCCAGGTGCGCACCACGGTGGCAAGCAGGGCGCGGTGGCCGTGGGTGAGCCAGTCGTGGAGGGTGCGCAGGACCAGGAGGTCGATGCTTTCCATGGTGTGCCTCTGTCAAATGGAACTGTTGTTTGGACTGCTGATAGGGCTTGGCAGTGCCATTTCCCTCAGCGCATCCGCAACACGATCGGATTCGGGCTCGCCGGATCCGTTTTCTTGCGCAATTCCTTCACCGCCTCGACCTCCACCGTGCCGCCCCGATTGCCCCATTGGGTCCGCACGAAGCTCAGCACCTCGGCAATCTCCCGGTCGCTCATCTGCGCGCGAAACGCCGGCATCCGGTAGGCATCCGGCACCCCGGCCGCGACCACCCGTTGCGAACCGTTCAGGGTGATGTTGATGCTCGACGCGTTCTCCCTGGCCATGGACGATGACGCCCCCGCCAGTGGCGGCATCCACTCGCCCTGACCGCGTCCATCCGTTCCATGACAGGTCGCACAGCGCACCGCATAGGCATGGGCTCCCGGCGCATCGGCCCTGGCCTCCTGGTACTGCCATGGCGGCCCGTCCCGCTGTGGATCTCCGGGCAGCGATTTCAGGTAGCGGGCAATCGCCGCCAGGTCCTCGTCGGTCATGAACTGCGTGGAATTGTTGAATGCCTCGGTCATCGAGCCGAACACCACCGCATGCACGTTGCGCCCGGTCTTGAGGAACTGCGCGATCTCGCCTTCGCTCCAGCGTCCCAGCCCGGTGTTCGGGTCGGCGCGCAGGCTCGGGGCGTACCAGCCATCCAGCAGGGCGCCGGACAGGTACGCCGGCTTGCTCGCGTCCAGGGCCTTCTCGTTGAACGCCAGCCCGCGCGGCGTGTGGCAGCTGCCGCAGTGCCCCGGCCCCTCGACGATGTAGGCGCCGCGATTCCATAGCGGGTCCTTTCCGGCCTGCGCGACATAGGGCGAGGACGTGCTGAACAAGGCGTTCCACATCGCGATGGGCCAGCGCAGGTTCAGCGGCCAGGGAATCTCCCCGGGCTCGTTGGGCTGCGCCGCCGGCTTCACGCCCTTGCTGAAGAAGGCGTACAACGCCCGCACATCGTCGTCGCTGAGCTTGGCATAGGACGGGTAGGGCATGGCCGGGTACAGCCGGGCGCCGTCCGCGCGCACGCCATGGCGCACGGCGCGATCGAAGTCGGCCAGGCTGTAGTTGCCGATGCCGTGCTCGCGGTCCGGGGTGATGTTGGTGGCGAAGATGCCGCCCAAAGGCGTGTCCATCTTCAGCCCGCCGGCGAACGGCTGGCCTTCCGGCAGGCTGTGGCAGGCCACGCAGTCGGCGAGGCGGGCGACATATTCGCCGCGCTGCACCAGTTGCCCGTCCGCCTCGCCCGTCTCTGCGGCGAAGGGTGAGGCGGGCGTGCGGGTCACGTACCAGGCCAGGACAGCGGCGAACAGCAGGCAGAGCACGGCCAGCGTGGTCAGTCGTCTTGCAGTCATCGAGGACCTTCCTTAGCTGAAGCTGTAGCGCGACAGGGGCATGCTGCGGATGCGCTGGCCGGTAAGGTGGGCCACGGCATTGGCCACCGCCGGCGCCGTGGCCGGCAGCGGTGGTTCGCCGATGCCGCCCATTCTGGCGCCGCTCTCGATGATCTTGACGTGCACCCGGGCCATGCGTGACGCCGGCAGGATCGGGTACAGGTCGTAGTTGCGCGCCCGTGGCTTGCCGTCGATGTACACGGCTTCCTCCACCAGCGCCTGGGACAGCCCCAGGGCCACCGCGCCATTGACCTGGGCGTCGATGATCGCCGGGTTGACGATGCTGCCGGGGTCGATGGCCTGCCAGATGTCGTGGACCTTGACCTGGCCGTGCTCGATGGACACCTCGGCGATCACCGCTGCTTCCGAGCCGAAGGGAGAGGCCATGGCCACCCCCCGGGCGCGACGAGTGCCGTCCTCGGCAATGTAGGGCCCGCGTTTCCAGCCGCCGGACAGTTCAGCCACCGCATTGAGCAGGGTGGTCAGGCGCGGGTTGTCGCGCAGCAGTTTCAGGCGCAGCTCGAAGGGGTCGTGCTTGCCCTGGTCGGCCAGTTCGTCGAGGAAGGCTTCGTAGAAGAAGTCGTTCAGCGAGTTGCCCACCGAGCGCCAGTAACCGAGCATCGCCGGGCCTTTCACGTAGTTCTGGGCGATGCGCCGGTTGGCGATGGCGTAGGCCTTGCCGGCCAGGCCCTCGACGGCGGTGTTGTCGATCTTCTCTCCTTGCTTGCCGGCGATGGCTTCGGTCGGGCCTTCGGTGGCGCTGACCGCTTCCAGGGCTACGGGCAGGCCGTCCTGGTCCAGCGCGGCGCGGAACTTGACTACCGCCATGGGCCGCAGAACGTCGCGAACGAACTCTTCCTCGCGGCTCCAGATCAGCTTGATCGGGCGCCCGGTGGCCTTGGCCAGCTCGATGGCCTGGGGATAGGGATTGGCGCTGTCGTAGAGGAAGTGCCGACCGAAGAAACCGCCGAGCAGCGGCGAGTGCAGGCTGATCTTTTCGGGATCGAGACCGGTGCGCTTGGCGATATCGGCGCGGAACATGTCCGGTGCCTGGTTCGGCAGCCAGACCTCCAGCGTGCCGTCCGGATTGAAACGGGCGGTGGCTGACGGCGGTTCGAGCTGGGCGTGGTTGAGGTACTGGTTGTGGTAGGTGGCTTCGACCTTGGTGGTGGCGCTGTTCCAGGCGCTGGCGAAATCGCCTTCCCTCTCCGCTTCACGGCCGGGGCCGGTTTGCGCCGCCAGATGCTCGCGATAAGCATCACTGGAAAAGTCCGCCGGCATGGCCCGCAGTTTCGAATCGGCGGCAGCTTCCTGCCAGTCCACTTGCAGCGCCTCGGCGGCGCGCTTGGCGTGCCACCAGCGTTCGGCGACCACGGCCATGGCACCGGGCAGGCGATGCACGGAATGCACGCCCTTCATGGCCTTGACCTGCGCTTCGTTGCGCACGCTGCCCACGGTCATGCCCAGGCGCGGCGCGTGCTGCACGGCGGCGTGAAGCATGCCGTCGACCTTGATATCGATGCTGTACACGGCCTTGCCGGTGGATTTGTCGTAGGCATCGACGCGCTGCACCGGCTTGCCGATCCAGCGGAACTGGCTCGGGTCGCGCAGCGGCACGCTGTCGGCGTCCGGCACCGGCAGGTCCATGGCCCGCTGGGCCAGTTCGCCGTAGCCGAGGGATCGACCGGACGCCGCATGCAGCACCCGGCCGGGTTCGGTGCTCAGTTCGCCGACCGGCACCTTGAGTTGTTCGCTGGCTGCCTGCAGCAACATGGCCCGGGCCAGGGCACCGAGCTTGCGCATGGTCGGGTAGCTGGTGCGCACCGACATGCTGCCGCCGGTGATGCGCATGCCGTTGTCCATCACCACGAAGGGTGGGCCGGCCGGCGCGGCTTCGACGATGAAGTGTGCGGGGTCGAGGTCCAGTTCTTCGCCGACGATCTGCGCCATGGCGGTGTAGATGCCCTGGCCGCCTTCCATGAACGAGCAGAGCAGGCGCACGCGACCGTCGGGGCGGATTTCCAGCAGGGCCGGGACCTTGATGCCGGGTGCCGCGGCACCGCTGGCGGCTTCGGCGCGGCTGAAGCCCAGCGGCAGGCCGCAGCCGAGGACCAGGGCACCGACTGCGGCACCGGCGCTGGCGAGAAGGAAGCGCCGGCGTGACAGGTTGACCGGTTCGCCCAGGGGCAACTGTTCAGTGCTCATCAGGCAGCCCCCTCGTTGTTGGCAACATCGTGCACGGCGCTGCGAATGGCGTTGTAGGTACCGCAGCGGCACAGGTTGACCATGGCCGCGTCGATCTGGCCGTCGTCGGGGCTGGCGTTGTGCTTGAGCAGGGCGGTGGCGGCCATCACCTGGCCGGACTGGCAGTAGCCGCACTGGGCGACCTGGTGCTTGACCCAGGCCGCGACCACGCGCTTGCCGACTTCATCGGTCTCGACCGCTTCGATGGTGGTGATCTCGCGGCCCACCACGCCGGACACCGGCGTCACGCAGGATCGCACCACATTGCCGTCGACCAGCACCGAGCAGGCGCCGCACTGGGCCAGGCCGCAGCCATACTTGGTCCCGGTCAGGCCGAGATCGTCGCGCAGTACCCAGAGCAGGGGCGTGTCCGCGTCGGCGTCGACCTGGTAGGTCTGTTGATTGATGCGCAGGTCCATGGGGTCACCAGTCTTTTCGGTCGGTTGTCTGATCGGGCTTTTTATAGGCAGCAGTGCGCTTCGGTTGCGCGAGCCCGTCGGGAAACGCTAGCACAGGGACTGGAAGGGGATGGATGGGGGAGTTTGCTAGGTGGTAGTGGTGGGATTGATAAATCGGCCGTTGGAGTTGCGCGTCCTCAGGATTCAGGTCAGACGCAGCTCATCGATGACCAACCGCATCGCCCGCGACACTTCCCGCTGGTTGGAGTAGTACAGATGAAACCCCGGAAACTCCCGCCACCATTCTTCCAGCACCGGCAGCAGGCGCCCGCTGTCGAGGTGCGGGCGGGCCATGCCTTCGGGCACATAGGCCAGCCCGTGGCCGTCCAGCGCCGCATTCATCACCTGGTAGATACCGTTGAACACCAGTCGTCCGTTGACCCGCACGTTCATTTCCCGCTCGCCCCGTTTCAGCTCCCAGGCGTACAGGTTGCCCATGGTCGGCAGGCGCAGGTTGATGCAGTCGTGGTTCATCAGCTCTTCCGGGCTCAGCGCCACGCCGCGTTCGGCGAGGTAGTGCGGTGCAGCTACGATGGCCAGGCGGAAGTCCGGGCCGATACGCACCGCCTGGATATCCTTCGCCAGGCCGTCCCCCAGCCTTACGCCGAAGTCATAGCGGCCCTGGACGATATCGGTGAAGGCGTAGTCCGAGTGCATCTCCACCTGCAGGCGCGGGTAGCGTTGCAGCAGTGGCGCCAGTTTCGGCCAGAGCAGGGTGTCGATGGCATGGTCGCTGGCGGTGAAGCGCAGGGTGCCGCCGGGGCTGTCGCCCAGCTCGCTGACCGCGCGCAGCTCTTCGGCGATGTTCGCCAGGCGCGGGCCCACCGCTTCCAGCAGGCGCTCGCCGGCTTCGGTCAGGGACACGCTGCGGGTGGTGCGGGTGAGCAGGCGGATGTCCAGGCGCTTTTCCATTTCGCGGATGGTGTAGCTGAGCATCGACTGGGACATCCCCAGTTGCGCCGCTGCGCGGGTGAAGTTGCGTTCGCGGGCCACGGCCAGCAGGGCGAGCAGCTCACCATAGGGTTCCCGGGCCATCAGTCGCTCTCCAGGCGCAGCGCGGCGATCAGCAGGCTCATGGCCCCGGAGGGCTGGCGCCGGCTTGGGTAGTAGAGATGCAGGCCGGGCCAGGCAGGGCACCAGTCTTCAAGCAGGCGCACCAGGTGACCGGAGCGCAGCCAGGGCGCGGCCATCTCTTCCGGTACGTAGGCCAGGCCGAGGCCGGCGACCGCCGCTTCGAGGCAGTCGGTGGCACGGTTGAAGGTGAGCTGGCCATCGACCCGCACTGCCAGTTCCTGGCCGTCGCGTTCGAACTCCCAGGCCCAGAGATTGCCATGGGTGGACAGGCGGATATTGATGCAGTTGTGCCGGGTCAGCTCCTGCGGATGCTCGGGCGCCGGGTGGTGGGCGAGATAGGCCTTGGTCGCGACCAGGGCGAAACGCAGGTCCGGGGCGATGCGCACGGCGATCATGTCCTGGGCCAGGGACTCACCCAGGCGCACGCCGGCATCGAAGCGTTCGGCGGCAATGTCCACCAGGGCGTTGTCGGTGGAGATCTCCACCTTGATCCCGGGGTATTGCGGCAGGAAGCGCTTGAGCTTGCCCATCAGCACCGTCTGCACGGCGTGGTCCGAGGCGGTGATGCGGATGGTGCCGGTCGGGCAGTCGCGCAGTTCGTCCAGGGCCAGCAGCTCGGCATCGATCTGCGCCATCTGCGGCGCGACCTGCTGCAACAGGCGCTCGCCGGCCTCGGTGGGCACCACGCTGCGCGAGTTGCGCGACAGCAGGCGTACGCCCAGGCGCGCCTCCAGGTTGCGGATGCCATGGCTGACAGCAGTCTGCGACAAGCCCAGGCGCGCGGCGGCCTTGGTGAAGCTGCGTTCTTCGGCAACGGCGAAGAACAGTGGCAGGCCGGCGAAGGCGTCACGCAGATGACGGTGCTCCATCAGCGACCGCGACGCCGCGAGACCACGGCCTCGATATTCTTGCGGCCAATGAGCTTTGGCTGTTCCGGCTCGCCCAGCCACTTGTACATCACCAGGCAGTCCACCAGGCCGAGGCGGCCGTGGCGGTAGGCCTTGGGCAGGCGGCCGACGGTTTCGAAGCCGAGCTTGGTCCAGAGCGCGACGGCGACTTCGTTGGTCGCCACAACGGAATTGAATTGCAGGGCGAGGAAGCCCGAGGCGCGGGCCAGTTGCTGGGAGTGTTCGCACATGGCGCGGGCGATGCCGCGACCGCGGGCGGCCTCGCTGACCATGTAGCCGCAGTTGCCGACATGGCTGCCGGGACCGGCGGCGTTAGCCTTGAGGTAGTAGGCGCCGAGGATCTCGCCGTTTTCTTCTGCGACCATCGTGTGCACCGGGATATCGAGCCAGAGATGGCGGGCCTGTTCCTGGGTCATGGCCGGGTCGTAGGCGTAGGTTTCCCGGGCCGCGACGATGGCCTGGAAGGTGGGCCAGAAGCGGTCGAAGTCGGCGGCGGTCATCGGGCGGATCTGCAGCATGCGGGGGCCTTGGCTGGGGGAGGGCAGCCGGCATTCTAGGGGATTTGCGTGGTCTGTGCCGGCCTCATCGCTGGCAAGCCAGCTCCCACAGGGTTATGGGCCAGCCACAGTATCTGTGCTCGCCGCGGTCGGCGTGGGAGCGGATTCATCCGCGATCGGCGGCGAAGCCGTCGTAAAACCTGAGTCCCGGGCTCTTCTCACACACTGCGGATACAGGTTTCATGGCCGCTTCGCGCCCAATCGCGGATGAATCCGCTCCCACGCCGTCCCTGCTAAATCAATGAGTTATGTGGTGTTCTATGAGAGCAGGCTCCCACAGGGTTATGGGCCAGCCACAGTATTTGTGCTCGCCGCGGACACTGTGGGAGCTGGCTTGCCAGCGATAGGGCCCTGGAGCCTTACTCGGTCGCCTTGCCCACCGCATCCAGCGCCCGTGCCGAGTACACCAGCGCCGCCCCGGCATTCATTGCCACCGCCACCCCCAGCGCTTCGGCGATCTCTTCACGGGTCGCGCCATGTTTCACCGCTTCCTTCGAGTGCACGGCAATGCAGCCATCGCAACGGGTGGTCACTGCCACCGCCAGGGAAATCAGCTCGCGGGTCTTGGCGTCCAGGTGGTTGGTCTTGGCTCCCGCGCCGCTGGCGGTCATGTAGCCGGCGACGGTGTCGGGGGAGAGATGCTTGAGGTCGCCGATCCCGGCCATCAGCTGCTTACGGTAACCATCCCAGTCCATCATGCTCATCGTGTTCACCTTGTTGGGTTGCGATAAATCGAACAGTGAAGCTAGTCGCTTGGCCGGCACCTCGCCAATGGTCGTTGGACCTGAGCCGCTAGTGCTTTAGAACCATTGACCCGCCAGCACATTGACCAGCGCCATCAAGCTGGCGCTGCACACTACCACGATGATGGCCAGGCGCTGCACCCAGCGCCGTTGCGTGCCTGCGTCACCCGCCAGTTGCAGGGCCATTTCGATCTTGCCCGGCGAGGCGAGGATGGAGATCGCGGCGGCGACATTGTGGGTGGCCATGAACAGCAGCAGGTTGGCCCCGAGCGAACGGGCGATCTCGGCCTGGGTCGCGGCGAACATCGCGTTGGAGCCGCTGCTCGACCCGGTGACGAACCCGCCCAGCGCCCCCACGAACGGCCCGATCGCCAGGTAGCCGCTGCCCATGTCCGCCAGCAACCGCGCCAGGTAGGCGGCAGTACCGCTGACCGCCATGACGATGCCCATGACGATGAACAGTGCGGTCACCGGCGCCACTTGCAGCCAGGACTGCCAGGCCCGCGCCATCGGCTCGGCCGGCGGCCGTCCGGCGCAGAACCACAGCGCGGCGACGAACAGCCACAACGCGGGCGAGGCGAGGTAATGCCAGTTTTCGGAGAGTCCGCCGAAACGCACCAGGCTGCCCGCCAGCAGCACGCCACCCAGCAACACGCCATAGGCTTTCAATGCACGACGCCCGATCGGCAGCAGCGCCTCGCCGCGCCCGGTCCCGCGCAGCAGGTGCAGACAGATGATCGCCACGCTGCCCAGGGCGCCCGCCGGTGCCGTACCGAACGCCAGGTTCGACAGGCCGACGGCAACCGTCAGCAGCAGCGCCGAACCCAGCGCCAGCACCAGCGCCTGTGGTCGCTGCCCAGGTGTACTGACCAGCCATGCCGCCACCGCGCCATTGATGGCGAACGGCAGGATGCTCAGCATCGCCGAGGCCACCCCCAGTTCATCGAAACGCAGGCCGGCGAGGCTGGCGGCGATCATCGTTCCGGGGCCCATCGAGCCCCAAGGCACGGCGCACAGTCCGAGCAGACCGATCAACGCGGCGTGGCGTGGGGCCAGGCCCATGAACACCAGGAGCGGGATGCCGATGGTGACGCCGATGCCGAAGCCGGTCACCGATTCGGCAAAGGGTGTAATGCCATGTACCACGAGCAGTACGGAAGCGACACCCGTACCGGTACGCCCTTTGATCCAGTTGGCCAGGGCCGCCTGGGCACCGGCATGGCGCAACACCTCCGACATCAGCAGGCCGCCGCCGACGATCAGCACCACCTCCAGCACCAGCGGCAGCCACTTGAGCAGGGCCACGCCGATTTCCGCTGAGCCCAGCGGAAAGGCAATAATGGCCGCCATCACGGCAGCCAACACACCCAGCAGCGCCGCGTGCAAGGAACGGACACCCAGGCCGAGGGCCAGGATCGAGGAAAACACCGGGGACGCTGCAAGAAAGGCATTCATTTCACAGACTCGACGTTTGCTTTTTCGCAATTATATTTGCGGATATGCAAATAACAAGATGCAAGGGGCAGGATGAAAGACAAAGACGAGCAAACGGAACAGGACCTGTTCGGCGTGGCGGTGCGCCAGCGGCGCCTGCAACTGGGGGTGACCCTGGATCAGTTGGCGGAGAACAGCGGGGTGTCGGCGGCGGCGTTGTCGCGCCTGGAGCGGGGCATGCTGAGCCCGAGCCTGCGCAATGCCCTGGCGATTGCCCGTGGGTTGGGCTGCGAGCTGTCGGAGCTGATCGAGCAGGAACCCACCGAAGTGACCCGGGCGGGGGAGAACCTGCGCTTCGTCGACGAGGAAACCGGGATCGTCAGGCTGGCCCTGGCGCGGCCGGGGCCGGACCTGGAGCTGTTGTCCTATACCGTGCCGCCGGGGGCGTCATCGGCGAGGTTTTCGCCGCACAAGAGCGGGTCGCGGGAGATCTTCCACATCATCGAGGGGACCCTGGAGGTGCATGCCGGGGACCAGGTGGTGGTGCTGAATGAAGGGGATACGGCGACGGTGAAGGGGGATTGCGAGCACTGGTTCCGCAATGTGGGGGAGGAGGATGTGCGGATCCTGCTGACCATCTTCAAATGATGGTGGACCCTGTGGGATCCGGTGAACCCGCTCCCACAGGTCGCTGCAGATTTCGCGTCAGATATAGATGAACACCAACGCAATCACCGCCACCACCGCCCATTTCTCGGCGTAGTAGCGCGCCCGGTTGCGCTTCTTCAGCGCCTTGCCGCGCTCGCGGATCTTGTAGATGCGGGTAAACAGCCGGTTGATCCCTCCGGTCTTGTCCCCGGCATCGTTCGGCGCCGCCGCGGCGGCCATCACGTTGGTGCTGAACCAGCGATTGAACGCCGTGGCCCAGCGGTACTTCAACGGCCGCTCGACGTCGCAGAACAGGATCACCCGGTTGTGCTCGGTCTGGTTGGCCGCGTAGTGGATGTAGGTCTCGTCGAACATCACCGCCTCGCCATCGCGCCAGTGATAGTTCTCGCCATCCACGCAGATGTAGCAGGCCTCGTCGTTCGGCGTGTCCAGGCCCAGGTGGTAGCGGTACGAGCCGGCATAGGGGTCGCGGTGGCGCACCAGCTTCGAGCCCGGCGGCAGGGTGGCGAACATCGCCGCCTTGACCGTGCCGATGCTTTGCAGCAACTCGGTAGTGCGCGGGCACAGCTTCATCGCCGACGGGTGGCTCTCGCCGTACCACTTCAGGTAGAAGCGCTTCCAGCCACTCTTGAAGAACGAGTTGAAGCCGACGTCGTCGTAGTTCTGCGAACTCTTGATCTCGCCGACATGCAGCAGTTGCAGGGCTTCCTCGCGGATTTCCTGCCAGTTGTCCTGCAGCGGCTTGAGCTCGGGGAAGGCCTCGGTGGGCAGGTACGGCTTGGCCGGCAGCCTGGAGAACAGATACAGGAAGGCGTTGACCGGCGCCAGGAAGCTGGAGTGGTCACCCAGCTGGCGGGTGATCTTGTGTCGCACGCGACCACGGAAATGCACGTAGGCGATGGAAGCGGCGAACAGCAGGACGATGAATACTTTCATGGGCGGGTACTTGTCGATGTGGCCATGCGCCATGGCATAAGCCCGCCAGCATAATCAATTGGCCCGTGGGTTTGAACAAAATGTTTCGGTCAAGGGGGACGACCTTGGTCCAAGGGCTCACCCCGGCGCGTGCCGTGGGGTGAGCCGTTTCAGCAGAAGTCAGTTGTTGATGGTGATGTAGGGGTCCCAGCTGTAAGGCCCGCCGACGACCTTCGATTCCCGGTCGAGCAGGTAGAACTCGATCTTGTAGAACAGCTTGCCCGGCGCCGAGGCGGTGGCCTGCCACACGGATACGGTAGTGGCGGTGGAGCCGAAGCTTGGGGTCTGGTCCTTGAGGTAGGCCACCGGCACGTCGGTGAAGGTCAGGAAGCTGGGAGGCGAGAGCACCCCACCGTATTTGCCGTTCCTGTTGTCGCCCCGGATGATGTTGCTGATCAGCGCGGTGGTGTCGAAGTTGCGCGAGAGAGTGGTGGCGCGCCAGCGCACGATGTCGCCGTTCTTCACGTCGAACCACAGCTCACTGCCGCCGTCCAGTTCGTTGTTGCTTGCATTGGGGTCTATCAGGTTGCGCGGGACCACCAGGGACACGGAGTTCTCGACGTTCCCGGTGCTGATGAGGTTATCGGCGTCGACAAGCAGCAACACGTCGATAATGGCATTGGTCATTAAGACTCTCCTTGAGTCGTGGGTTGGCAAGGCGACCACGCCCCGAAGGCGCATCCCGGCTCCCGGTCCCTGGGTGCGGTCGCGGATCAAGGATGGTTGATGGCGATATGATTTCAATGACGCCTTGCCTGACAGGAAAATGACAGTGCGATCCGATGCGACGCCCATGTTATTGAATTGTCTGACACAACGCTGAAGTCCTAAGCAGCTATTGGCTGCTTTCCTGCCCAAACAATCGCCAATAGCTGACACAGCTTGACGGCAACTTCTTGCGACTTCGGCTGTCGTAGCCCGTCTCGCGGAAACCGCCTACAACAATTGTCTATCGTTCTGAGGACCTCCGAATCGGGAAAGGGCCCAATGACCTTCAAGCACATCGACCTGCGCAAGATCATCCTGCTGTTCGCCCTGGTCACCGCCGGGGTCACCCTGGCCAACAGCTTCTACGCGGCGCGCAAGGTGCAACACCAGGTGCTGGTGGACAACGCCCTGGAAACCAACCGCGCCTATGCCGCCAAGGTGGCATCGAGCATCGAGGCCTTCCTGCTCTCGTCGCAGCAGCAACTGGCCTACAGCGTCGGCCAGATGAGCCGCGACTTCGACAACCCGCGCCTGCTGCACGCCGAGGCACGGCGCATCCAGGAACAGGACCAGGGCTTCAACGCCATCACCATCGTCGACGCCAGCGGTCATGTACTTGCGGCCTGGCCGCCGTCCTTGCTGCACGACGGCCAGGCGCTGACCTCCAGCGGCGCCGAGCACGCGCTCAACAGCCGGGTGCCGCTGATCAGCGACGCCTACACCTCCAGCACCGGCAACCTGGTGGTGTTCGTCTCCCATCCGGTGTTCGACGCCGAGCAGCGCTACCTCGGGTTCGTCGGCGGCGCCGTGTACCTGCGCGAGAAGGGCATCCTGCACACCCTGATCAGCAACCATTTCTACCGCGACGGCACCCTCAGCTACGTGGTCGACAACAACCGGCGCCTGCTTTATCACCCGCAGTTCGACCGGGTCGGCAGCGTGATCGGGGCCAACCTGGCGGTGGACGCGCTGCTGGCCGGGGAGAGCGGTGCCATGCCGGTGACCAACTCCCAGGGGGTGGACATGCTCGCCGGCTACGCCAGCATTCCCCTGACCCATTGGGGCGTGGTCTCGCAGAAGCCGTACCGCGACACCGTGGCGCCGCTGGACGGCCTGATGTGGAAGATGCTCTGGGGCACCGCGCCCGTGGGGCTGCTCGGGCTGGCCGGAATCTGGTGGATGACGCTGCTGATCACCCGGCCGCTGCGCCAGCTGGCCGACAATGCCAACGCGATGAACCCCACCAGCTCGCCGGAACGCATCCGCGGCGTGCGTGCCTGGTACTTCGAGGCCGACCACATCAAGCGCGCGCTGCTGCGCGGGATCAATGCCATGCAGGAGCGCATGGGCCGCCTCAACCTGCAGGCGCAGACCGATCCGCTGACTGGGCTGTTCAATCGCCGGGCGCTGGGGGAGGCGCTGGAAGTGATCGAGGGCAGGGCCCAGGGGTTCGTCGCGATCGCCCTGGATATCGATCATTTCAAGTCGATCAACGACAGGCATGGCCATGATGTGGGGGACGAAGTGCTGGCGCGGCTGGCGGGAGTGTTGCGCGAGTGTTCGCGCGAAGGCGACCTGGCGTTTCGGCTGGGTGGCGAAGAGTTTCTCCTGCTGTTGCCGGACACCAGTCTGGCCGCCGCCGGCGAGATCGCCGAGCGTTTGCGCCTGCAGGTCGAAGCGACGCGGGTCGAGCCGGTGGGGCATGTCACGGTATCGCTGGGGGTGGCCCATGGGCCCGGTGGTGGTGATCCGGCGCAGGTGCTGAAGCGGGCCGATGAGTTGATGTATGCGGCGAAGCAGGGTGGGCGCAATCGGGTGGTGGTGCAGAAATAGACAATGCAGCCCGAATGCACGACGCGGACCTGTGGGAGCGGGTTTACCCGCGATTGCGGTAGTGAATTCACCATCGCAATCGCGGGTGAACCCGCTCCCACAGGTCCGCGCTGTGCGGCAGGATTCTCACAAGCTCAGTGGAACACCACCTCATCCGCCACCCGCACATGAATCCGCGGCCCGAAGCTGGTCATGTTGGCAAAGATCTCATTGTGATGCGCACTGATCTGCGCCGCCGTCAGCACCCCGTTGTCCAGGGTGGAATGGGCATCGGCCAGCAACTCCACGGTATAGCCCAGGCTCAGCGCGCGGCGCACGCTGGTGTCGACGCAGAACTCGCTTTGCAGGCCGCAGACCAGCAGGCGGTCGATGCCGCGGGCCTGGAGCAGGGCGTGCAACGGGGTGTCGTTGAACGCGTCCGGGGTGGTCTTGCGCACCCGTTCGTCCTCCGGCTCGGCCAGCAGGCCGCTCGCCAGTTGCCAGCCAGGGCTGCCGAAACGGAACAGTGGGTCATTGTCCTGCTCATGCTGTACGAACAGCACCGGCACCCCGGCGGCGCGGGCCCGGACGATGCTGGCGTTGATGGTCGCCAGGACCCGGTCGATGTCGTGGGCGGCGAATGCTCCGGCGCAGAGCGAATCCTGTACATCGATGACCAGCAGGGCGGTTGCCATGAGCTTTCCTCGGATGGGGTACGAAGCGCAGCAGGGTAGCGCGCTCGCCGGCCGCTTTGAAGCCCGTTGCCGCACCGCATGAACCGGGGTACCTGATATTTCTGTCAGTAGCGCGATTGCACGCAGCTGGTTAGCTTCATCGAACCGGCAGCCGCGAGCGCCGCCTTCGATGGAGATTCCGCGCATGGCCCGACGCAAGCATCCCCTCGCACGCATCGCCACCCAGCCTGGCCTGTCCGAGCAACTGCTGGAGGCCGGCCTGGGCTCGGCATTCGAAATCGCTCGCGGCGGCGTCGAAGCCTTGCTCACGCGAGTACCGGGACTCGATGGCGAGGCTGCGCGCAGCCTGCACCAGCGGGCTACCGCGTTGGCGGTACTGGCGGCGCGGCACTACCGTGAACAACGCCTCGTCTCTTCCGGCGCTCCCTCCAGCGCGCCATGGCGCACCGGCCTGCGCGCCCTGGTAGACGGGCCGACCTTCGAAAACCAGTTCAGCCCCAACTGGGGCGACAACTGCCTGCCGGGCGCGATCGAGGCCACCACCTCGCCGGCGGCCTACCTGACCGCGCTGTTCCAGTGGGCGACCACGGTGATCGAGCCGCAGGCCAACACCGAGGAAGACACCCCGGTGTTTCTCGCCGCGCGGCGGCCCGACCTGGCCAGCCTGGTCCTCGACAACCAGAGCCTGGAACGGGTCGAGCCGACCATCGGCATCGTCAACGAAATCCTCGAAAGCGCCGCGCGCAAGCACCTCGACGACCATAACCAGACCACCCTCACGGTGGACGATGCACTGCTGGAGGCGCGCTACCCCATGCGCCTGCCGTTCGAGCGCTACATGTCGCAGATCAACGCCATCCTGCGGCGCAAGGACTACAGCCTGGGCGACCTGGTTCGCCAACTGGACCCGGACTTCCCGTATTTCTGCCGCGGCGGCCTGCACTCGTTGCGCTCCGACGAAGCCCTGCAGCTGGACATGGCCATCGGCCCGGAACAGCGCGCGCTGCTGCTGGAGGCGGCGTACTTCCCCCGTGGGGCACGGCGGACCAGCGCCCGTTCGGTGCAGGTCAGGGTCAATCCGCGCAGTGGCCTGCGCGAGTCGCTGCATGCCTTGCAGAGCGGTTTCTACCAGCGCCATTACGGGGTGGAGAATGCCGACGCGCTGCTGCCCCTGAGCGCGTTCTGCCTGCGCACCGGGCTGAACCAGGATGGCGTCGAGTCGCTGCTGTCCATCGAGCGGCATGCCCCGGTCGCCTCGCCCAACGTGCCGGGACTGGCGGCGCCGACACCGGCGCGCTTCGGCTCGGTGTATATCAATGCCGGCGAGGAGCCGACCCTCGGCATCGTCAGCGACGGCGCCGATCACAAGCTGAGCGACGCGGTCGCCGATCACTTCGACCGCGTGCAGCGCATGGTCCGCCTGGCGCAGTGGCTCGACCTGCCGTTCGGCGAGGTCGACGCCCTGGTGGATGCGGCCCTGCAGGCCGAGCACGGCGAAGCGGGGCACGGCCGCGAGATCAGCGAGAACACCCTGCGCGCCCTCGGCCTGTTCCAGCGCCTGCGCCGCGACTACAAGGTCCGCGCCGAGGACTTCGCTGCCCTGCTGCATGGCGTCGGGCTGTATGCCCGGGGCGATGCGCTGACGCAGTTCGACCGGGTGTTCAACGACCCGGCGTTGTTCAGCGAGCCGTTGGTGCTGGATGACAGTCCGTTCACTATCGTCCCCGCCAATGATGCCGAGTACCACAAGATCCATCATCTGTGCGGCGCGCTGGGGCTCAGTTTCGAAACCTATCTGTACCTGGCGCGGTATATCGCCCAGGCAGGTGCGCCGCAGCCGGGGGGCGCGGACACGGGAGAAAGGTTGTACTGGTCGCCCGCGGTGGTCTCGGCGTTCTACCGCCTGGCCCGTTTGCCTGCCTGGCTGGGCCTGAGCAGCGTCGAAGTGCTGGCGCTGCTGCAATTGATGGGCGAGCGTGGTCATCAATACGTCGCGCGATTGGTGACGACCACCCTGACGCCCTACCAGCACACCGAACTGGCCGATACCCTCGGTGTGGTCCAGGCCCTGGCCGATACGGTGCAGTGGTTGCGTGAGAACGATCTTGAAGTCGCCTGGCTGTACCAGCACCTGATGCCCCTGGCGCCGGTGGCGGCAGCCAGTGACCGCGAGCTGGACCTGTTGCGCGAGATCGGCGGGCGCATGGCGCCCGCGATCCTGACCGAGTCGAGTTTTCGCGATGCCGGCCTGCCGATGATCGCCGGGGTCGACCTGCCCAGGCCTATCGACTGGTTGAAACAGCTGGATCCCTTCGTTTCGCCACAGGGATTGATTCTCGACCACCAGCAGGATCCGGACAACGAGGCCTACGAACTGGCCTTGCATACCCACCTGGAGCGCGTCGTCTCTGACCTGGAGTTGCCGGACGGTCCCCATGTGCTGGTGCGTGTCTTCCAACTCGTGATGGAGGCGCGCTCGGCGCAGCGCAGCCTGGTCTGGGAGTCGCTGGCCAATCTGTTCGGCGGCAGTGCTGAACTGAGTCAGGAACTGCTTGGTTGGGCAGGTGGTACCAGTGTCCAGTTGCTTCAGGAAGTGTTGCGGTTATTCGATGGCAGCGATCTGTTGCCCATCCCGGTAGGCGACGAGGTGCTGACGTTGCTGGCACGACTGACCCAGCGCATGGGCATCGTCGAACAGCTGGGCCTCAGCCCGCTGGCCCTGCGCTACTGGTGGCAGCATCACGCGTGGTTCGAAGACGTTCCTGCCGAAGGCGTGGCCTCCAAGGACATCACCTTCGCTCACCTGCACGTGCTGGTGCAGTACCGCCACCTGCTGGAATTCACCCGCCAGGCCGAGCAGGGGCTGCTGGACTACCTGAAGCTGGTCAACAGCCTGCCGCCGGACCTTTCCGATGACGACCTGCGCCTGATCCGCGAGGATGCCGCCGGCAAGATCGCGCAGTTCACCGGCTTCGGCATCCGCGACATCCTGGAAACAGCCCTGGAGATTACCGTCAATGGCCTGATCTGCACGGTCCGCCAGCTTGATCATTTGGTGCGCGTACGCCTGGCTTGCCAGACCTTGCAACTGGGCAGCAGCGCCGCCATCACCCTGGGTCGCCTGCGCGGCAACAGCTCCCGCGAAGAGTACCGAGCTGCTGCCGAGGGGGCGCTGAGCAGCCTGACGGCGCTGCTCGACCAGCAGGTGACGGCGGACCGGGGAGAGCTGGGGCAAAGCGAAACCTCATGGATCGTCGTGGACACCCAGCGCCTGGTGGCGCGAACCGACGAGAAGGCCCGATGCCTGCTGACCATCAAGAATTTCCTCGGCGAGCCGCTGGCAAACATCACCGTGACCTGGGAAACCAGCCTGTCTCGCCTGGGTTCGCCCTCGTCCGATACCACCGACGCTAACGGCCAGGTCGGGATCGACCTGGAGGCTGGCGAAGACATGGGCACCGCCCAGGTGATCGCGCGCTTCGGCCTCGGCCGGCAGATCCTTGCGCCGCTGGTCGTCATCGACTGCGACCTGGTGTCCCTGTCCATTAGCGACCCGCTGCACGAACCGGAAGAGGCCCTGGCCGGCAACCTGCAGGTGATCGAATACCGCCTTCAGGTCAAGGACCGGCACGAAAACCCCGGACGTGACCAGGTGGTGCAATGGAGCACCGACCTGGGCAACTTCGAACGCCCGCAAACCCGCACCGATGCCGATGGTTTCGCGACCGCGCGGTTGCGCAGCCTGTCCTCCGGTGTGGCGACGGTGGCGGCAGTATTGCCGGTCAATGGCGAGGAACAAGCCTTTGACCCCGTGACCTTCCTTGAGCAGCAATACTTCCAGTACGTACGCTTCAGCGGACCGGTGGCTGCTACCCAACCCGCTACCGCGACCTGCAGGGTAGTCAACCTGGATGGCAGTCCTCAACGAAACGTCACGGTGCTCTGGTCGGCGGACCTCGGTGGTTTCGTCGAAGAGAATGCCAGGAGCATCACCGACAACGACGGCGTCGCCGTCATTACCTACCTCAGCCCGGAGCCCGGCGAGGTCACGCTGACCATCAATGCCAGGTTCGACAACAAGGACCTGCAGCCGTTGTCTTCCGAGCGAGTCACCGTGCACTTGCTGCCTTCGTTGGTGGACATGGAGCCGGCGGAGCAGTTCTACATCCTGCAGCAGGCTCGGCCCGCCGAGTTCCAGGTACGCCTGGACCCGCCGGCAGCAGGTTATCCGGTGACCTGGTGGGACGCAGAGGCGCTGCTGGCGACCACCTATACCAGTGCCGATGGCATGGCGCGCTATCAGCGCCACTTCACCTCGGAGCAACTGGGTGAGCGGAGTGTGACCGTGCGTTCGCTGCGAGAGGACGAGGCGTTCGATTTCAAGGTACAGGTAGTGTTGCCGCATACCCATCTGATTGCCCAGGTGGGGCCGAACAACCCCGGTATCGTCCTGGAGGATGCAGCACGGGTGATCTTCGCGGTCGATCCGGGCATGTCTTCCGAGCTGCTGATCTTTGCCAGGCGCGATGGCGATTTGGGCGATGATGAGGCGCGCCTGACCATCACGCTGGACGACTTTGCGGACCCGGATGCCCTGGGTGTGGTGTTCGACCCACCGCTCGGCGAAATACTCAACTGCGATGCCGAGGGCAAGGTCACCCTCAAGATCGACTGTACCAACGCGGCATTCCTGCCCAATAGCGATCCGTCCAACAACCATATGCGGCTGCGGGTGACCTCCAACCTGGGGACCACGCTGCTCATCTGGGTCGGGCTGCGTTATCTGCTGGACCTGGAGAAGAGCGAGCTGCATTTCTTCCGTGGCCCCACTTCTGCAGCGCTGTCCGGTCGGCTACGCCGGCGTAATGGCAACGTGGCGCCGAGCCTGCGCGATGGGCATCGAACGCTGCGGCTAGCGCTCGAAGGGGCACAAGAGCCGATGGATGTGGAACTGTTCGCCGATGCCGGGGACGTACTTTGGCTGCATGCGCCGTCGTTCGCCGGTCAGTCGGGCCAGATCGGATCGAGTTGTAC
Organism: Paucimonas sp.; assembly: GCA_031253995.1. Lineage (GTDB taxonomy): Bacteria > Pseudomonadota > Gammaproteobacteria > Pseudomonadales > Pseudomonadaceae > Aquipseudomonas. Next base: position 39,539 of record JAIRVG010000068.1, read on the forward strand.
TTTCGAGGCGCTGGGCGATCTGAAGAAACGCGTATGTTTTGCAGGGTCGGCGGTTTTCGAGGCGCAGCGAATCATCAGTAACGCCACGCTGAGCATTGCACCGGTGGCCGATCCGAGCCTGGTGGTCGATGGCACTGCTTTCTACGCCGACCATGGCGATAGTTATCGGTTCGAGTTCACGCTGAGCGACCCGGACGGGCCCATCGTTGGAGTGCCATTGTTGGCCGTGAACACGCTGGTCAATGGCGTGGAGTACCAGGGCGGGGGGCCGACCGATGACGATGGGCAGACCTGGCTGGATGTTGATGCCCGCAGGGCGGTACTAGGGGTTACGCATAGCCTTCCTGTCGATCTCGGCCCGCTTTCCAGAACGCTGGACCTGCAGGTTTGTGTGCTGATTGCCCTCGAGGTGGATCTGCGTCTTGTCGGAGGCATTATTGAGGTGACCGTGGCCGGTACCCGCCTCGAGGGACGCCTCTTCGCCGAGGACACTTGCTCGTTCTCGATCACAGTCGGTACGACGTCATGGAACAGGCTGGTGTCTCTCAAGGGCGAGGGCTTCACGTTTAGCGCAAAAGTTGACGGTAATTCGGCGTCTATCGTCCAGATCCGTATACCGACCCCGAATAAGCCGCGTTATTACCTGGTCGGGCAAACAAGTTTCCCCGTCGAGGGCCAAGACCTTGCCCCTGGAGAAGCATCATGAACCCACTCTTCGCCACCCTCGCCGAAGACCACCGCGACGCCCTGGTCGCCTACTACCTGGGCCGCATCGTCCCTGATCACCCGATCCCCGCCGGCCAGGGCCTGGTCACCGAGCAGGACCTCTACGAATTCCTGCTGATCGACAACCAAGTCAGCGGCCAGGTCGACACCAGCCGCATCGCCATGGGCATGGCCAGCGTGCAGCAGTACCTGCACGCCATCTTCAACGGCATGGAGCCCGGCTACCTGGGCATGGCCGACAGCCGCGAGCAGGAGCAATGGCGCGCGGCGAAAAGCGAGTACGCCATCTGGGGCGCCAACCAGATGCTCCAGGACTACCCCGAGAACTACGTCGAGCCGGGCCTGCGCCTGAAGCAGACCCAGGCCTTCCGCGAGTTCGTCAACGACACAGACCAGAGCCGCATCTCCGACGACTCTGTGCAGCGCGCGTTGCAGCACTACCTCGACAAGTTCGAGCGGATCAGCAACCTGCGGGTGGTCAGCGGCTATATCGACGGCCTGGACTTCCGCAATGCCGACTACTACCTGATCGGCCGGCAGAACGTCGAGCCCCAGGCCTGGTTCTGGCGCAAGGCTGCGGTGCGTTTCGGCCAGCCCGACGAGACACGGGCCGAGGGCGACGACTACCTCAGCCCCACCGCCTGGAGCGAGTGGATGCCGGTGGAGATTCCCAAGGGGCACGAGGTCTTGCAGCTGCGTCCGCTGTTGATCGACGGGCGTCTCTACGTGGTCTGGGTCGAGTGGCGTATCAGGCAGAAACCGCTGCCGGCGGCCCGTGCCGAGGTGCCTGGCCTTTACGAAGAGGTGGCCCACTACACGGTGAACCTGTCGTATCGCTCGCTGGAGGGCGTCTGGTCGGTGCCGATGAGCTACGACCTGTCGCTGGAAAACCTGCCGATAAATGGCCAGGAACGCTTCGTGGCCTTCGTCAACGATGCCGACCCTGGCGACAGGAAAATCATCATCGGGTTCTCCAGGGCCGGGGATACGGTGGTAGAAGCCCTGCTGCTGGATACCCGTTTCAACCTGCTGGCCCGCAGGCAGGTGCCAGAACAAGGCGAGGACGAGGACCTGGTCGATCGCCTGCTGCGAAGCGTCTGGTACTTCCGGGCGTCCCCGAAGTCACTGCAACACCCACTGGCGGGCGACGTGCCTCGGGTCGTGAAGGTACGCAATGATCCAGGGGGCGTGCATGCTGTCCCCGGTCCACATAACCATACGCTGAGCATGGCGTGTGAACTGGGACTGGGTGAAGCAGGGGGGGCGTTGTATCTCAAAGGGCATTCGTCGTTGCGCAATGGGTACTACGAACCCAACTCGTCCGATTTCGAGATGCGCGGCTATATCGACCCCTCCAAAGACGCGACCTGGACCAAGGAAAGGCATGTGCAGATCAACGGGAACTGCAATACAGAGCTCGTGATCCAGACCGTCGGCACCGAGCCGTTCGTGGTTGCCCTTGGCTGGCCTGAATGGAAGTCCTTCAATCACTATGAAATCACCACCCCGTTGTCGGTCCCCACGTCTCCGGTCCTGGTGGACCACGCCGGCGGCCAGTACCTGGACCTGGAAAACCTCGACCTCAAAGGCTTGCGCTACGTCCGCCTGAACACCCTGTTCGCCAAGGAGCTGGTGGTCCGGGCGACGATCTCGGTGGACGCCCTGATCAGCTGGGACACCCAGCACATCGAGGAAGCGCCGTTGCCGGGCAGCACGGAAAAGCCGCTGATGGACTTCCACGGCGCCAACGGCCGCTACTTCTGGGAGCTGTTCTTCCATATCCCTCACGCCGTTGCCTGGCGCCTGCACCACGAATTCGACTTCCTGGCTGCGGAGCGCTGGCTGCACCGCATCTTCAATCCCCAGGCACGGATCAAGCCGACTTCGCCGCCGAGCCCGTTCTACTGGTCGGTGCGACCGCTGCAGGAGCCCAGCATGGGCGACTACGAGATCGACGGGATCGCCGACCCGGACGCCATTTGCTATTCCCGCCCGGAGCACTACTGCAAGGCGATCTTCATGTTCTACGTGCGCAACCTGCTGGCCTACGGCGACCTGCTCTATCGCCGCCTGACCCGCGACGCCCTGAACGAGGCCAAGCTGATCTACGTGCGCGCCCTGAGCCTGCTCGGGCCGAAACCGGACAACCGCATGATCGGGCGCTGGCAGCCGGTCAGCCTGGAAGAGGCGGCCACCCCGGACAGCGCGCTGTTCGCCGAGGTCGAGGCGCAACTGCCGGCGGGCCTGCCACTGCACCTGGCCAGCAGCGCCACGCCCTGGCTGGAACTGCTGGACTCGCCGCGCTTCCGCCTGCCGGTCAACACCGAGCTGCTCGACCTGTGGGACACCCTGCACAGCCGCATCGGCTACCTGCGTGACAACCTCACCATCGACGGCAAGCCACTGCTGTTGCCGCTGTACGCGCCCCTGGCCGATCCCAGGGACCTGCTGCGGGCGCAGAACAGCGGCAGCGGTCTTGTGCAGCGCAGTGTCGGCAGCCTGGCGCCGATCCCGCCGTTCCGCTTCCGGGCGCTGCTGCCGCGCCTGCAGGGTGCGGTGGAAACCCTCAGCCGCTTCGGCGAGCAGGTGCGCCAGTACCGCGAGCTGAAGGACCGCGCCCTGCAGGAAGAATTGCAGCAGGCCCATGTGCTGGAGCTGTCGCAGTTCGCCATCCAGTTGCAGGAGGTCGCTCGCGAGCAGGCCGACGCCAGCCTGCTGGCGCTGCAAGGCACGCGGCGGGTGGTGGCGCAGCGGCACGCGCATTATGAGTTCCTGGCCAACGAAAACATCTCCACGGCCGAGCGCCAGTCCATGGACCTGTACCTGTCGTCGGCGGTGACCAGCACTGCTGCGCAGGGCACCGAGGCTGCGGCGGGGGCGCTGCAACTGGGCTCGCTCATCGTCACCGCCTTCGGTGGCGGCGCGATTCGCCTGGGTGACGCCGTGGAAGCGTCGGCCAAGATCCTGACCATGGTTTCCAACAGCACCCGCCTGGCCGGCGATCGCCTGGCGGTCACCGAGCAGTACCGTCGTCGCCAGCAGGAGTGGCTGCTGCAACGCGACCAGGCCGCCGCCGAACTGGAAGCCATCGACGAGCAGATCGAGGCCCAGCGCGCTGCCATCGAGATGGTCAAGGTGCAACTGGCCCAGGCCGCCAAGGCCGAGCAGCAGTCCCAGGACTACTACCGCTTCCTCAAGACCCGCAATACCAATGCCGACCTCTACCAGTGGCTGCTCAGCCAGCTGTCGACCTTCTACTTCCAGGCCTACGACGCGGTGGTCGCCCTGTGCCTGAACGGCGAGGCCTGCTGGCAGTACGAGATGGGCGACTACCAGACCCGGTTCATCCAGCCCAACGTGTGGTTCGACAACTACTACGGCCTGACCGCCGGCGACGCCCTGCGTCTGCAGTTGCTGCGCATGGAGTCGGCCTGGCTGAAGCGCTTCGAACGGCGCCAGGAGCTGGTGCGCACGGTCTCGCTCAAGCAGCTGTTCGACAGTCGCGAGGGCACCGACATGGACTGGAAAACCGCCTTGGCGGGGCTGCTGGCCGAGGGCAAGGTCAATTTCGAGCTGACTCCGCGGCTGTTCGATGGCGACTACCCGGGGCACTACCTGCGCCAGCTGGTCAGCGTTTCTGTGTCGTTGCCGGCGCTGTTCGGGCCCTACCAGGATGCCCAGGCGGTGCTGACCCAGGTGGCCAGCCGCACCGTGCTCAAGGCCGACGTCCGGGCGATGAACGCGCTGTACGAACAGCCTGACGCCGACACCCGGAACATCCTCTACAACCCGCGGGCGAGCCAGAGTATCTGTCTGTCCCGCGGGCTGGACGACCATGGCGTGTTCCAGCTCGACTTCAACGACGAGCGCTACCTGCCGTTCGAAGGCACCGGCGCGCTGTCGTACTGGGAACTGAAGTTTCCCCGGCACCAGTCGGATCGCCAGCAGCAGGTGCTGCAGAGCCTGACCGACATCATCGTGCAGGTGAGGTACACGGCGCTGATCGGCGGGCCTGACTTTGCCGGACATGTGGAGGGGTTGGTGGGGGATTGAGTGCTCTCATACACATAAATCATTGATTAGGCGGTGAGCGCGTCGACCATGGATGTCCTGGTCAACACAAACCCTGTGGGAGCTGGCTTGCCAGCGATGAGGCCCTGAAGAGCACTAAAGAATCAGGCCTTGGCCGCCCTGGCCGCATGCAGCTTCTTGTAGCTCTCGATCAAGCGCAGATGCCGGTTTAGGCCTTCCAGCTTCATGCTGGTCTGCCATCCACCGAGCCGAGCACCGCGTCCATCCGCGCGTCACCGAAGTTGCTGAGGGCCTCATCGCTGGCAAGCCAGCTCCCACAGTGAGCGCGT
>JAIRVG010000067.1 GCA_031253995.1 Paucimonas sp.
TCGTTGAATCTCAAGGAGTTTTCCGTTCCGACTGCGCCGGAAGTGGGGCGAATTATAGAGAGATTAAATGGGGCGTCAAGCATTAATTTGAAATTGATTCAAATCAGTGCCGACGCCCCCGCTTGCCTTCTATATATAGAAGCGATCCTTACTCGGCCTTGAGGGTGATCCGTGCAAAGGCCTTCTTGCCTGCCTGACAGACATGGGTCTTGCCCAGGGCAAAGACAAAGGCGCGATCGACCACTTCCCCATCGATCCGCACGCTACCGGCCGCCAACAGGTCCCGGGCAGCTGCAGCGTTCTTCACCAGGCCGGCCTTGTTCAGCACGGCAGAGATAGGCATGTCTTCCGCAGCGGTCACTTCAACCTCCGGCAGGTCTTCTGGCAGCTCACCATCCTTCATGCGGTTACCCGCAGCACGGTGAGCATTGGCCGCCGCCTCTTCGCCGTGGAAGCGTGCGACGATCTCTTCGGCCAGCTTGATCTTGATGTCACGCGGGTTGGCGCCCGCCGCGACTTCGGCACGGAAGCCGTCGATCTCTTCCATCGAGCGGAAGCTGAGCAGCTCGAAGTAGCGCCACATCAGGGTATCCGGGATCGACACCAGCTTGCTGTACATCACACCCGGTGCTTCCTGGATGCCGACGTAGTTGCCCAGCGACTTGGACATCTTCTTCACGCCGTCGAGACCTTCCAGCAGCGGCATGGTCACGATGTTCTGAGCCTCCTGACCATAACCACGCTGCAGCTCGCGCCCCATCAGCAGGTTGAACTTCTGATCGGTACCGCCCAGCTCGACGTCCGCCTTCAGCGCCACCGAATCGTAGCCCTGCACCAGCGGGTAGAGGAATTCGTGGATGGCGATCGGCTGGTTGCTGGTATAGCGCTTGTCGAAGTCGTCGCGCTCGAGCATGCGCGCCACGGTGTACTGCGAAGCCAGGCGAATGAAGTCGGCCGGGGTCAGCTTGTCCATCCAGGTGGAGTTGAACGCCACCTCGGTCTTGGCCGGATCGAGGATCTTGAAGACCTGCTGCTTATAGGTCTCGGCATTGTCCAGCACCTGCTCGCGGGTCAGCGGCGGACGGGTGGCACTCTTGCCGCTCGGATCACCGATCATGCCGGTGAAGTCACCGATCAGGAAGATGACCTGGTGACCCAGGTCCTGGAACTGGCGCAGCTTGTTGATCAGGACCGTGTGACCCAGATGCAGATCAGGCGCGGTCGGGTCGAAACCCGCCTTGATGCGCAGTGGCTGGCCACGCTTGAGTTTCTCGACCAGTTCGGACTCGACCAGTACCTCTTCCGCTCCACGCTTGATCAGCGCTAGCTGCTCTTCAACCGACTTCATAAACAGACCCGCAGGCTCAGATTCTAAAGGGCCCCAACCATACAAGATCAGCCATCAATTACAAGATCAGGGGCCGGATGTGACCCATGTAGCACTTGGTGACGTCTGCGCGACTTGCTTTGGAAGGGATTTGGTTATATTTTATACAGTTATTTCATCTTCATCATGTCATTCATCTTTTCCATTTCATCTTTTTCAAAGTCAATTCATCCATGACCAACGAACCGACTAAAGCGCCTCCGCTTTATCCGAAGAGCCACCTGCTGGCCGCGAGCGGCATCGCCGCCCTGCTCAGCCTCGCCTTGCTGGTATTCCCTTCCAGCGAGGTCGAGGCCAAGCGCACCACCCTGAACCTCGAACTGGAAGCTCCGGCCGAACAGCTCAAGGCCCAGCCCGAACAACCCCTGGCCGCAGAAGAGACCAACGCCTCCCCCTTCGCCCAGATCGACAACGCCGAAGCGCCTGCCGAGGCAACCGCCAAGGCCGAACCCGCACCGAAAGCGGACGAAGCCGTCGAGGAAACCGCCGCAAAGGAGCCTGGCCATCGTGAAGTGACCGTGGCCCGCGGCGACACCCTGTCGACCCTCTTCGCCAAGGTCGGCCTGCCCGCCAATGCCGTGCATGAAGTGCTGGCCAGCAACAAGCAGGCGAAGCAGTTCAGCCAGCTCAAGCATGGTCAGGTGCTGCAAATCGAACTGGACAAGGATGGCCAACTGGCCAGCTTGCACAGCAAGGTAAGCGATCTCGAAACCATTCGCTTGACCAGGAGTGCCAACGGTTATGCCTTCAACCGCGAGGTAACCAAGCCGGTCACCCGCTCCGCCTACGTGCATGGCGTTATCAAGAGCTCGCTGTCGGCCTCGGCGCAACGCGCCGGCCTGTCGCACAACATGACCATGGATATGGCCAACATCTTCGGCTACGACATCGACTTCGCCCAGGACATCCGCCAGGGCGACGAATTCGACGTGATCTACGAGCAGAAGATGGTCGATGGCAAGGTGGTTGGCACCGGCAACATCCTGTCCGCGCGCTTCACCAACCGCGGCAAGACCTACAGCGCCGTGCGCTACACCAACAAGGCCGGCACCACCAGCTACTACACCGCCGACGGCAACAGCATGCGCAAGGCGTTCATCCGCACCCCGGTGGACTTCGCCCGCATCAGCTCGCGCTTCTCTGCCGGCCGCAAGCACCCCATCCTGAACAAGATCCGCGCACACAAGGGCGTCGACTACGCCGCGCCTCGCGGTACGCCGATCAAGGCCGCCGGTGACGGCAAGGTCCTGCTGGCCGGTCGTCGTGGCGGCTATGGCAACACCGTGATCATCCAGCACGGCAGCACCTACCAGACGCTCTACGGGCACATGCAAGGCTTCGCCAAAGGCGTGAAAACCGGCGGTAGCGTCAAGCAGGGCCAGGTGATCGGCTATATCGGCACCACCGGCCTGTCCACCGGACCGCACCTGCACTACGAGTTCCAGGTCAACGGCGTACACGTCGACCCGCTGGGCCAGAAGCTGCCGATGGCCGATCCGATCGCCAAGACTGAACGCCAGCGCTTCATGCAGCTCAGTCAGCCACTGATGGCACGCATGGACCAAGAAAAGGCCACCATGCTGGCCATGAACAAGCGCTGACCCATGGCCCTTTATCTGGGAGTGATGTCCGGCACCAGCCTCGATGGGCTGGACATCGCCTTGATCGAGCAGGCACCGCAGGTCTCGCTACTTGCCAGCCACTACATCCCCATGCCCGAACCGCTGCGCCTGGCCATGCTTGGCCTGTGCGCCAGCGGGCCCGACGAGATCGCTCGCGCCGCCCTGGCGGAAGCCGAGTGGGTACGCCTCGCGGCACAGGGCATCGCCGACCTTCTCGCCACCCAGAACCTGCGCCCTGAAGACATCCGCGCCATCGGCAGCCACGGCCAGACCATCCGCCACGAGCCCGCCCGTGGCTTCACCGTGCAGATCGGCAACCCCGCCCTGCTCGCCGAGCTCACCGGTATCAGCGTGGTCGGTGACTTCCGTCGCCGCGACGTCGCTGCCGGTGGCCAGGGCGCACCGCTGGTTCCGGCCTTCCACGACGCGCTGTTCAACACCCAGGGCGAACGCCTTGCGGTACTCAACGTCGGCGGTTTCAGCAATCTCAGCCTGATCGAGCAGGACAAGCCGGTCAGCGGCTTCGACTGCGGCCCGGGCAACGTGCTGCTGGATGCCTGGATCAACGAGAAGCGCGGTCTCGGCTACGACGCCAACGGCGCCTGGGCCGCCAGCGGCAAGGTCCTGCCGGGCTTGCTGGGCAACCTGCTGAGCGACCCCTTCTTCGCCGGCACCGGTCCCAAGAGCACCGGGCGCGAGCTGTTCAACCTGCCATGGCTGCAGCACCACCTGAGCACCCAGCCGGCCTGTGCCGACGAGGATGTCCAGGCCACCCTGCTGGAGCTGACCGCACTAAGCATCGTCGATTCACTGAAGAAGGCCCAGGAGGATACCCAGGTCCTGCTGGTGTGTGGTGGTGGCGCCCATAACGGCGCACTGATGGCGCGTCTGGCCGGCCTTCTGCCAAACGCCAGGGTCAGCAGCACTGGGGAGTTCGGCGTCGATCCAGATTGGGTCGAAGCCATGGCCTTCGCCTGGCTGGCCCATTGCTGCCTGGAAGGCATTGCCGGCAACCGCCCCAGCGTCACCGGCGCCCGAGGCCTGCGTGTGCTCGGCGCCATCTATCCGGCGTAAGCCGCAGAAAGCAAAACGCCGCGCATGGGCGCGGCGTCAGCAAAAGATCCCGGCGAATCAGATCGAGAACGAGGAACCACACCCACAGGTGGTGGTGGCGTTCGGGTTCTTGATGACGAAACGCGAACCTTCCAGGCCTTCCTGGTAGTCCACCTCGGCACCGGCCAGGTATTGGAAGCTCATCGGATCGACCACCAGGGCAACGCCCTCGCGCTCGACGATGGTGTCGTCTTCAGCGACATCTTCATCGAAGGTAAAGCCGTACTGGAAGCCCGAGCAGCCACCGCCTGTCACGAAAACCCGCAACTTCAGACGATCATTGCCCTCTTCGTCAACCAGGGTCTTCACCTTGTGCGCGGCGTTGTGCGTGAACTGCAAAGCCGAAGGGGTGAAGGATTCGACGCTCATGCTGAATATCTCCCGGCGTTATGCCGCCATTGCGTGATGGCGCGCATTATCCGCTTCCCCTAGAAAATCGGTCAACTATAGAAGCGGTATCAGGCTACGAGCGGAAGGTATAAGCGCCGCTCGCAACCCGATGTGATAGCCGTTACGGCAGCAGGCCAGCGTGGGACAGGCCCAGGCGTTCGTCGAGGCCGAAGAGGATGTTGAGGTTCTGCACGGCCTGGCCGGAAGCGCCCTTCACCAGGTTGTCGATGACCGACAGCACCACCACCAGGTCGCCGCCCTGCGGACGGTGCACGGCGATACGGCAGACGTTGGCGCCCTTCACGCTGCGGGTTTCCGGATGGCTGCCGGCCGGCATGACGTCGACGAACGGTTCGTCGGCGTAGCGCTTCTCGAACAGCGCCTGCAGGTCCACCGAGGTATCGGCGACAGTGGCGTACAGGGTCGAATGGATGCCGCGGATCATCGGGGTCAGGTGCGGCACGAAGGTCAGGCCGACTTCGCCACCGGCAGCGCGACGCAGGCCCTGGCGGATTTCCGGCAGGTGGCGGTGACCTTTCACCGCGTAGGCCTTCATGCTCTCGCCCGCTTCACAGAACAGCGAACCGACACTGGCACCGCGACCGGCGCCGCTGACACCCGACTTGCAGTCGGCGATCAGGCGCGAAGCATCGGCGATGCCCGCTTCCAGCAGCGGCAGGAAGCCCAGCTGGGTGGCGGTCGGGTAGCAGCCCGGCACGGCGATCAGGCGCGCCTGGCGGATCTGCTCGCGATTGACTTCCGGCAGGCCGTAGACCGCGTCCTTCAGCAGCTCAGGGGCGCCGTGCGGCTGGCCGTACCACTTGGCCCACTCGTCGGCGTCCTGCAGGCGGAAGTCGGCGGACAGGTCGATGACCTTGGTCCCGGCTGCCAGCAGCTCGCCGGCCAAGGCGTGGGCGACACCGTGCGGGGTGGCGAAGAACACCACGTCGCAGGCGGCCAGGGTCTTGGTGTCCGGCACGCTGAAGGCCAGGCCGTCGTAATGGCCTCGCAGGTTCGGGTACATGTCGGCCACCGCCAGGCCCGCTTCCGAGCGCGAGGTGATGACGGCGACTTCCGCCTGAGGATGCTGTGCCAGCAGACGCAGCAACTCGACACCGGTGTAACCCGTGCCGCCGACGATACCGACCTTGACCATGTACTGCCCCCTATCAACGAACCGATTGGAAAACCAGTGATGATAGGGGCCCGGGATGACGCCCACAACCGTTGAGATGACGGGCGCGGCGCGTAACCACTACTATCTGACGACCGTGAATCGCCAAGGAAGAAAAAACCATGCTCTACCTCTGGATCAAAGCCCTGCATATCGTCAGCATCGTCTGCTGGTTTGCCGGCCTGTTCTACCTGCCACGCCTGTTCGTCTACCACGCCGCGAGCGAAGACCAGACCAGCCGCGACCGCTTCGTGGTCATGGAGCGCAAGCTCTACCGCTTCATCATGGGCCCGGCGATGATCGCCGCGTTCGTCTTCGGCATCTGGATGCTGGTCCTTAACCCCGGCTGGCTGAGCCAGGGCTGGCTGCACGCCAAGCTGACCCTGGTGATCCTGCTCACCGGCTACCATCACATGTGCGGTGCCAACGTGAAGCGCTTCGCCCGTGGCGAGAACAACCGCAGCCACACCTACTTCCGCTGGTTCAACGAAGTACCCGTGCTGTTCCTGCTGCTCATCGTAATTCTGGTGGTCGTCAAGCCGTTCTGACAGTAGCCACCTCCAACGCGAGAACCTGCCATGTCATTGCCCGCTCTGCTCGAACAACGCCTGCGCCTGCCCGTGGTGGCGGCACCGATGTTTCTGATCTCGAACCCGCAACTGGTCCTGGCCTGTTGCCGCAACGGCGTGATGGGCAGTTTTCCCGCGCTGAACCAGCGTGACACCGCCGGTTTCAAGGCGTGGCTGGAGGAAATCGACGCCGGCCTGGCCGACCTGGAGAATCCCGCGCCCTATGCCGTGAACCTGATCGTCCACCAGAGCAATCCGCGGCTGCAGGCGGACCTGGCGGTGTGCATCGAACACAAGGTGCCAGTGGTGATCACCAGCCTCGGCGCGGTCAAGGAGGTGGTGGACGCCGTGCACAGCTACGGCGGCCTGGTGTTCCACGATGTCACCACCCGCCGCCACGCGGAGAAGGCCGCCCAGGCCGGGGTCGACGGCCTGATCGCCGTCGCCGCCGGTGCTGGCGGGCATGCCGGGACCTGGAGCCCGTTCGCCCTGGTCAGCGAGATCCGCCAGTTCTTCGACAAGACCCTGCTCCTCGCCGGCTGCCTCAACCGTGGCCACGAGATCCTCGCCGCGCAGCTGATGGGCGCCGACCTGGCCTACCTCGGCACGCACTTCATCGCCAGTCAGGAAAGCCAGGCGTCGGCGGAATACAAGGCCATGCTGCTGGAGGCCAGGGCCGCCGACATCGTGCACACCCCGGTGGTGTCCGGCGTTCCCGCCAGTTTCATGCGCCAGAGCCTGGAAAAGGCCGGCTATGACCTGGCCAGCCTGGCGAAAGGCGGCGAGATCCAGCTCAAGCCGATCCACGAGGAAGCCAAGGCCTGGAAGACCGTGTGGTCCGCCGGACAGGGCGTAGGCGATATCGACGAGCAGGTGCCGGTGGAACAACTGATCGCCCGCCTCGACCACGAGTATCGCCAGGCGCTGCAGACGGCGAACCGCCTGGGCACGCACTGGCCGCACTGACGGGGCAGCCTTTGTCCCGCGCTCGCTGTAGACTACTCGCCCTTTCGAACGCCCCCGCCCCTGGAGAACTGCATGACCCGTTACGCCATGATCACCGGTGCCTCCAGCGGTCTGGGCCTGGCACTGGCCGAAGCATTGGCGCGGCGGGGGCGCAACCTGATCCTGGTGGCGCGCCAGCGCGAAATGCTGGAGCCGGTGGCCATCGAGCTGACCCAGCGTTTCGGCGTGGAAGTGCTGTTCCGCGCCTGCGACCTCGGCGAGCCGCTGCGCCTGTCCGGCTTCCTGCTGGAACTGGAAGAAGGCGAGCGGCAGATCGACCTGCTGGTGAACTGCGCCGGGATCCGCTCCTACGGCCATTTCCTCGCCCAGGAATGGGCTGACGAACAGGACCTGATCGAGGTCAACATCCTTGCCCTCACCCGCCTCTGCCATGCACTGGGCAATGCCATGGCCGTGCAGGGTGGCGGGCAGATCCTCAACGTCGCCTCGCTGGCCGCGTTCGCCCCGGGGCCGTGGATGAGCAGCTACGCGGCGAGCAAGGCCTACGTGCTGCATTTTTCCGAAAGCCTGCGGGAAGAACTGCGCCAGACCGGCATCAAGGTTTCGGTGCTCTGCCCAGGCCCGGTGCGCTCGCCGAACCGGCGCATCCCGCGGCTGGACAACAGCAAGCGCTGCCTGAGCCCGGAAGAAGTGGCGCTGTACACGGTGCGCGCGCTGGACCGCAACCAGGCGATCATCATCCCCGGCCGGCGCAACCGTTGGCTGGCCCGCGCCCCACGCCTGCTGGGCCGCTGGCTCAGCCGCAAGCTGGCCGGCGTGATCAACAAGGCCTACTGCCCGCGCTGAAGCGAATCGCCACTGGGCGGCGGCGCGCCGGCTGAGTACACTCGGGCCCGACCACCACCATGGAGAAGCGTTGTGGATACTATCTTCACCAAGATCATCAACCGGGAAATCCCGGCGAAGATCATCTACGAGGACGACCAGGTCCTGGCGTTCCACGATATCGCCCCGCAAGCACCGGTGCATTTCCTGGTCATCCCGAAAAAGCCGATCCGCACCCTCAACGACCTCACCGAGGAAGACAAGGGCCTGGCCGGGCACATCCTGTTCACCGCCCAGCGCCTGGCCAAGGAACTGGGTTGCGAGGACGGCTTCCGCGTCGTGATGAACTGCAACGAGCTGGGCGGCCAGACCGTCTATCACATCCACATGCACGTCCTTGGCCAGCGTCAGATGCACTGGCCGCCGGGCTGATCCAGCGCAAGCCCTGTCACGGGGATTGGGTTAGACTGTCGGGCACATTCTTGCGGAGGTGCCCGATGGCTACCGAACGTCAATACTCGCCGCTCGACCGCTTGTTGCTGCAGGCCGACACCGCCATGCGCACCTTGCTGCCCTTCAGCGGCCAACCCACCCGCCCGTCTCCTGCGATCGTCCAGCCCGAAGCCGAGCTCGACGACAAGCAGACCCGCCATATCGCCGGCCTCATGCGCATCAACCACACCGGTGAAGTCTGCGCCCAGGCGCTCTATCAGGGCCAGGCCCTGACCGCCAAGCTGCCGGAAGTGCGCAAGGCGATGGAGCAGGCCGCCGACGAAGAAATCGACCACCTGGTCTGGTGCGAGCAACGCATTCGCCAGCTGGGCAGTTCCCCCAGCGTGCTCAACCCGCTGTTCTACGGCATGTCCTTCGGTATCGGCGCGGTTGCCGGCCTGATCAGCGACAAGGTCAGCCTGGGCTTCGTCGCCGCCACCGAGCACCAGGTGTGCAAGCACCTCGACGAGCACCTGGAGCAGATCCCGCCGGAAGACGAGAAGTCCCGGGCGATCCTCGAACAGATGCGCATCGACGAGGAACACCACGCCGACATGGCGCTGGATGCCGGCGGCTTCCGCTTCCCGGCCCCGGTCAAGTTCGGCATGAGCCTGATGGCCAAGGTCATGACCAAAAGTACCTACCGCATCTGAGCTGCCCATGGCCGAGCGCTTCGAGGCAAAGGACCTGGCCCGTGCTGTTGATGCGGGCCTGCTGAGTCGCGAGCAGGAGCAGGCGCTGCTGGGCTTCCTGCGCCAGCAACCGCTGCAACAGCCCGGTTTCCAGTTGGCCCACGTGGCCTTCTACCTTGGCGCCCTGCTGATCATGGGCGCCATGGGCTGGCTGCTCAGCGAAGCCTGGATGCGCATCGGCGATGGCGCCCTGCTTGGCGTCGCCCTTCTCTACATCACCCTGTTGACCGGCGCCGGCCTGGCCATGCAACGCCGTGGGCAGACGATTCCCGGCGGCGTGCTCGCCGCGGTGGCGGTCAGCATCGTGCCGCTGGCGGTGTTCGCCATCGAGCGCCTGACGGGTTTCTGGCCGCTGGATGATGTCCAGGGCGAGTATCACGACTACTACCGCTACGTGCAGGGCGGCTGGCTGCTGATGGAGGTGGCCACGGTGTGCGCCGGCCTGCTGATGCTGCGGCTGATTCCCTTCCCGTTCATCGTCATGCCGATCGCCGTGGCGCTGTGGTTCATGTCCATGGACCTGAGCGAATGGTTTTACGGCGACATGTTCACCTGGGAGCAACGCAGGACCGTCTCCCTATGGTTCGGGCTCGGCGTGCTGGTGGTGTTCGTGCTGATCGACGGCCGCACTCGCAAGGACTATGCGTTCTGGGGCTACCTGGCCGGGCTGCTGGCGTTCTGGGGCGGGCTGACCTCGATGAACAGCGACAGCGAGGTGGGCAAGGCGCTGTACTGCCTGATCAACGTGGGACTGATGCTGGTGGCGGTGCTGTTGCGCCGGCCGATGTTCATGGTCTTCGGCGCACTGGGCGTGGCCGCCTACCTCGGCTACCTCTCGTACGAGGTCTTTGCCGAATCGTTGCTGTTCCCGCTGGTGCTGAGCCTGATCGGCGTGGCGGTGATCGGCCTCGGCCTGCTCTACCAGAAGCACCGTGAGCGCCTCAGCGAAAAACTGCGCGCCGCACTGCCGGCCAGCCTGATGGACTGGCTGCCGGCCCTGCGGCGCTGAGGGCTCAGCCGAGTTCGACGATCTCGTAGCTGTGGGTGATATCCACACCCGCGCGGCCGAGCATGATCGACGCCGAGCAGTATTTCTCTGCCGACAGCTCCACCGCCCGCTTGACCTGGGCCTCCTTCAGCCCGCGGCCCTTGACCACGAAGCGCAGGTGGATCCTGGTGAAGACCTTCGGATCCTCGTCGGCACGCTCGGCTTCGAGGAAGGCTTCGCAGCTCTCCACGGCCTGGCGGGATTTCTTCAGGATGCTGACCACATCGAAGTTGCTGCAGCCACCCAGGCCCAGCAGCAGCATTTCCATCGGCCGAACACCCAGGTTGCGTCCGCCGGCCTCGGGCGGACCATCCATCACTACGACATGGCCACTGCCCGATTCGCCCAGGAACATGGCCTCACCGGCCCACTGGATACGCGCCTTCATAACCCGCTCTCCGCATCTCGAAAAAAATGGCTGCCAGCTTAGTCCTTACAGGCACCAGCGAAAAGGCTTAAGCGTTCGAGTAAATATGCCGATACAGGGACTGTGTCTGATAAACTGACGCCAAATTGATGGCGTTTTGCACCCATCCCAAAACTATAAATACTCACGGACCGCGTATTTCGGGGCTTAACCATGGTTGCCGCAACACTTTCAGCCAAGATCAAGAACGTCGACAAGCTGCTCGCGCATTGCCAGCGCCGCCGCTTCCCGGCCAAAAGCAACATCCTCAGTGCCGGCGACACGGCCGAGACCCTGTCGTTCATCGTCAAGGGCTCGGTGACCATCCTGATCGAGGGCGACGATGGCCGGGAAATGATCATCGCCTACCTCAACAGCGGCGACTTCTTCGGCGAACTCGGCCTCTTCGAACCAGCGGGCAAGGAACAGCAGCGCAGTGCCTGGGTACGGGCCAAGACCGAGTGCGAAGTAGCGGAAATCAGCTACGAGAAATTCCGTGAACTGGCACGCCAGGACCAGGACATTCTCTACGCCCTGGGCAGCCAGATGGCCCAGCGCCTGCGCAACACCACACGCAAGGTCGGCGACCTGGCGTTCTTCGACGTGACCGGCCGGGTCGCCCGCTGCCTGCTGGAGCTGTGCAAGCAGCCGGACGCCATGACCCACCCCGATGGCATGCAGATCAAGATCACCCGTCAGGAAATCGGTCGTATCGTCGGCTGTTCGCGGGAGATGGTCGGTCGCGTTCTCAAGGACCTCGAAGAACGCAACCTGGTGGACGTGAAGGGCAAGACCATGGTGGTCTACGGCACCCGTTAATCCTGCGGGATGGCCGCGAGGGTCCGGGCGTAGGCCTGGGCCAGCCGCTCCAGCAGCGGCGCCTCGGGTACCACTTCGTGCAGGGCGATGTGGCTGTCGGCCAGGCAGCGCTGCTCCAGCTCGCAGCATTCGTTGAAGCGGTTGACCGCCGCCACCATCGACTCGCGCTCGTTATCCAGCAACAGTGCACCGTGCACCAGCACCACCGGACGCTTGCCCTCGCGGCCCTGGCGCCAGCGCTGGGCCGTGCCGACCAGCTTGCGGCCGTTGAGATTGACGTTGTAGCGGCCGTCGCAGAACGCGCCCTCGATCTCGCCCACGGACGCCAGCCCACCCCATTCCTGCAAGACCTCGCACAGCGGCTGGCACAGGCGCTCGTAGGCGTTCTCGATGCGGTTATGGTCGCCCTCGCTGCGCGGTGCCACATAGACCAGGGCGATGTTGATCACTGCCGGTGATTGCGGCACCGGCTCGCCACCGGTCTCGCGCAGCAAGACCGGCCAGCCGGAAATCGCCAGCTCGCCGCACGCGGCCTCGAATCCTTCCAGCCGACTCATGCGCCGCGGCATCACCAGGGCGCGGTCGGTGGGGCGCCAGAACAGCAGGCCATGGTCCTTTTCGCCCTTGCACACGGCTGCCAGCAGATCCTGCTCGGCATGCAGGCCGGCTTCGACGGTGACGGCTACGGGTTGTTCGCTCATAGGGTTCTTTCCTTTAAACCTTGGCTGTTGCTGATGGCCTCATCGCTGGCAAGCCAGCTCCCACAGGGACTGCATGCACCGTACCTGTGGGAGCTGGCTTGCCAGCGATGAGGCCAGAACAGACAACATCATTGTCCAGCCTGAAATAAAAAAGCCGGCAAACGCCGGCTTCGAATCGATCAGTCAGGCACGCCCCCGGGGAAGAACAGACGCTGCAGCTCCACACCCGGCTCCTCGGCACGCATGAACGCTTCGCCAACGAGGAAAGAATAGACCTCGTTGATTTCCATCAGCTCGACATCGGCCCGGTTGAGAATGCCGCTCTCGGTGATGGCCAGGCGATCCCTAGGGATGCGCGGCAACAGGTCGAGGGTGGTTTCCAGGCTGACCTCGAAGGTGTGCAGGTTGCGGTTGTTGACCCCAACCAGCGGCGTGTCGAGGGTCTTCAGCGCGCGCTCCAGCTCGTCGCCGTCATGCACTTCCACCAGCACGTCGAGGCCGACGCTCTTGGCGGTGGCGGCCAGCTCGGCCATCTTCACGTCGTCCAGGGCGGAGACGATCAGCAGCACGCAGTCGGCGCCCAGGGCACGGGCTTCGACGATCTGGTACGGATCGATCATGAAGTCCTTGCGGATCACCGGCAATTGCACCGCGGCGCGGGCCTGCTGCAGATAGACGTCGGCGCCCTGGAAATAATCGACATCGGTCAGCACCGACAGGCAGGTCGCCCCGCCCTTCTCGTAGCTGACGGCGATTTCCGCAGGCACGAAGTTCTCGCGGATCACGCCCTTGCTCGGCGAGGCCTTCTTGATCTCGGCGATCACGGCAGGCTGCTTGCGTTTAGCCTGCTCGATCAGCGCGTTGGCGAAACCGCGCGGCGCGTCGGCGGCTGCGGCCAGGCGCTCCAGTTCAGCCAGGCTGACCCGGGCGCTGCGCTCGGCGACTTCCTCGATCTTGCGGGCAAGGATGTTTTCCAGAACCGTCGGTACGCTCATCCTTCATTCTCCAGTTTGAATACCGCGGTAAAGGCGCCCAGCTCTTCCATCTTTTCCCGGGCGAGGCCGGTGTGAAGCGCGTCGTGGGCCAGCTCGACACCTTGCTTGAGGGTCATTGCCAGGTCCGCCGCATAGAGTGCGGCGCCCGCGTTGAGGACGATCATCTCGGCAGCCTTCTGGCCGTTTTCGGTCTTGCGTCGGCCGATCGCATCGCGGATCAGCGCCAGCGACTCTTCCGGGCCACTGACCGCCAGGCCGTGCAGGCTCTGGCTCTTCATGCCGAGGTCTTCCGGCTCGACCCAGTACTCGGTGATCTCGCCATTCTTCAGCTCCGCAACGAAGGTCGGCGCGGCGAGGCTGAACTCGTCCAGGCCATCCTTCGAATGCACCACCAGCACGTGCTTGCTGCCGAGGCGCTGCAACACTTCCGCCAGCGGACGGCACAGGGCCTGGGTGAACACGCCGACGACCTGGTGCTTTACACCAGCCGGATTCGTAAGCGGGCCGAGCATGTTGAACAGGGTTCGCAGACCCAGGTCGCGGCGCGGGCCGGCGGCGTATTTCATGGCGCGATGGTGGGTCTGGGCGAACATGAAGCCGATGCCCACGCTGTCGATGCAGCGAGCGACCTGGACTGGCGTCAGGTTCAGGTAGATGCCTGCGGCTTCCAGCAGGTCGGCGCTGCCGCTCTTGCCGGACACCGCGCGGTTGCCATGCTTGGCCACGGTGCAGCCAGCGGCGGCGACGACGAAGGCCGAGCCGGTGGAGACGTTGAAGATGTTGGCGCCGTCGCCGCCGGTGCCGACGATGTCGACCACGCCGTCGAGGGTCTCCAGTTCGACCTTGTCCGCCAGCTCACGCATGACGGACACCGCACCGGTGATCTCGTCGATGCTCTCGCTCTTCATGCGCATGCCCATCAGGAAGGCGCCGATCTGCGCCTCCGTGCACTGGCCGGTCATGATCTCGCGCATCACGTCGCGCATTTCCTCGGTGGACAGGTCCAGGTGGCCGACGATCCGGCCCAGGGCAGTCTTGATATCCATGCTCAGTCCTTAACGGCGGCCGCCGGTCTGCTTGAGGAAGTTGGCGAACAGCGCGTGGCCCTGCTCGGTGAGGATCGACTCGGGGTGGAACTGCACGCCCTCGATGTTCAGGGTCTTGTGGCGCAGGCCCATGATCTCGTCGACGGAACCGTCTTCGAAGGCGGTCCAGGCGGTCATTTCCAGGCAGTCCGGCAGGGTCTCGCGCTTGACCACCAGCGAGTGGTAGCGGGTCACGGTCAGCGGGTTGTTGAGGCCGGCGAACACGCCCTTGTCCTCGTGGACGACCGGGCTGGTCTTGCCGTGCATCACCTGGCGGGCACGCACGACGTCACCGCCGAAGGCCTGGCCGATGGACTGGTGCCCCAGGCACACGCCGAGGATCGGCAGCTTGCCGGCGAAGTGGTGGATGGCGGCGATGGACACGCCGGCCTCGGTCGGGGTGCACGGACCGGGGGAGACGACGATGCGCTCCGGTTGCAGGGCTTCGATCTGTTCGATGGTCAGTTCGTCGTTGCGAATGACCTTGACCTCTGCCCCCAGCTCGCCGAAGTACTGGACGACGTTGTAGGTGAAGGAGTCGTAGTTGTCGATCATCAGTAACATCTGGGTTCAACCTCTTGAATACTGACTTTGAATGGCGCCTTCCCGACTGCTGACATGCAGTTCCACCCCCGCCAGTCGTTTCGAACTGTTGCAGAGGTATGTGGAAACGTTTCAGAAAGGCAAAAAACAACGGGCCGGAAAACCGGCAGGAGATAAAGTCAGGCGCGCCAACGCCAACGGGCGTGGGCCTTGATAACGCGCATCAAGAGTTTGCTGACGATCAACACGGGGTAGGTCTCGTTCATACGTTTCGGCACAGTAGCTTACGGAAACAATCACTGCAATATGGGCAGGTCAGTAAGCGATGGATTTGCTACCTTCAATCGGCGCAATGCCCAAAAACAACGACAAGAAGGACTCTTGCGATGAGAAAACGCCGTTATCTGCGTCAATCGGCCGCGTGCCTGCTGGCTGTCGCCTGCTCCAGCGCCATGGCTGCTCCCTCGCCCTACTCCACCATGATCGTCTTCGGCGACAGCCTCGCTGACGCCGGGCAGTTCCCCGACCCGACCAGGCCCGGCTCAAGCCAGCGCTACACCAACCGCAATGCGGATGGCAGCTTCGCCCCGGTGTCCTCGATGATTCTCGGTGGTTACCTGGGCGTCCCCTCGGACCAGTTGAACGCCTCCACCTCGGCGGTGAATGCCGCGCTCGGAATCCCCGATGGCAACAACTGGGCGACCGGGGGCTACCGGACCGACCAGATCTTCGAATCCATCACCGGCGAGTCCCTGGTGGTGATCCCACCCGGCAATCCCGGGGCCGGCACCGTGCTGCGCCAGCGCCCGGGCTACCTGGCCGGCGGGCGCCTGGCCGATCCGAACGCGCTGTACTACCTCACCGGGGGCGGCAACGATTTTCTCCAGGGACTGGTGACCTCGCCTGCCGCCGCCGCTACCTCGGCCACCCAGCTGGCCGCCAGCGCCCAGGCCCTGCAACAGGCCGGCGCGCGCTACATCATGGTCTGGCTGCTGCCGGACCTGGGCCTGACCCCGGCGCTCAACGGCAAACCGGGGGAAAGTGCAAGCTCTCTGCTGAGCGCCTACTTCAATCAGGTCTTGGTCAGCCAACTGGCGCAGATCGATGCCGAAATCATCCCGCTGAACATTCCCCTGCTCTTCCAGGAAGCCGTCGCCTCACCGGCCCTGTTCGGCCTCACCGCTGACGCGAAGACTTTGCTGCAGACCTGCTACAGCGGCAACGGCTGCACCCAAAACCCGGTGTATGGCGCCAACGGCAGCAACCCCGACCCGAGCAAGCTGCTGTTCAACGACTCGGTGCACCCGACCATCGCCGGCCAGCGGATGATCGCCGACTACGGCTATTCCATCCTCTCCGCCCCTTGGGAACTGACCCTGTTGCCGGAAATGGCCTACGGCACCCTGAACGCCCACCAAAGCGAACTGCGCAACCAGTGGCAGGCCAACTGGCAAGCCGTCGGGCAATGGCAGGCGATTGTCGCGGCCAGCGGCCAGAATCTGGATCTCGACAGCCAGAGCGGCTCGGCTAGCGCCGACGGCCACGGCTACAGCCTGACGGTGGGCGGCAGCTATCGGCTCGACGAAAACTGGCGTGTCGGTATCGCCGGCGGCTTCTACCGGCAGAAGCTGGAAGCCGGCCCGCAGGACTCCGACTACCGCCTGAACAGCTACCTCGCCACCGTCTTCGCCCAGTTCAACCACGGCCGCTGGTGGGCCGACGCCGCGCTGACTGGCGGCAAGCTGGACTACGACGACCTGCAGCGCACCTTCGCCCTCGGGCCGAACGACCGCAGCGAGAAAGGCGACACCGATGGCGACCTGGTCGCCGTGTCCGCGCGCGTTGGATTCGACCTGGCGCAACCGGGCAGCCCGTGGCATCTGTCGCCATTCGTCAGCGCCGATTACGCACGGATCAGGGTGGATGGCTACAGCGAGGAAGGCTCACGCGCCACCGCGCTGACCTTCGATGACCAGACGCGTGATTCGCGGCGGTTGGGCCTGGGCCTGCAGGGGAAATTCCAGGTGACGCCGGCGACGCTGGCGTTCGGCGAGGTGGCCAAGGAGCACGAGTTCGAGGATGACCGGCAGGACCTGACCCTGCATCTCAACAGCCTGCCGGGGAATGAGTTCACCCTGACCGGATATACGCCGCATAGCAGCCTGACGCGGATGAGTGTGGGGGTGAGCCATGAGTTGGCGCCGGGACTGGCATTGCGCGGGAGCTACAACCGGGTCACCAGTGACGAGCTGACCCAGCAGGGAGTCAATCTGGCCTTGAGCCTGGAGTTCTAAGCTGAAGAGGCCATGTTGTTGCTGATGGCCTCATCGCTGGCAAGCCAGCTCCCACAGGGTCAGCACAAGGTTCAAGAACTGTGCAGTACCTGTGGGAGCTGGCTTGCCAGCGATTAGGGCCAACACTTATTTCTGAGGGGTCTGCTCAGCCAGCGCCACCGCACGGAACATGGCCCGACGCTTGTTGATGGTCTCTTCCCACTCCAGTGCCGGCACCGAGTCGGCGACGATGCCGCCCCCCGCCTGCACATGCAGCTCGCCATCCTTGATCACCGCGGTACGAATGGCGATCGCGGTGTCCATGTTGCCGTTCCAGGCGAAGTAACCCACCGCGCCACCGTAGACCCCACGCTTGACCGGCTCCAACTCGTCGATGATCTCCATCGCGCGAATCTTCGGCGCGCCCGACAGGGTGCCCGCCGGCAGGATGGCACGCAGCGCGTCCATCGCGGTCAGGCCGCTCTTCAGCTGGCCGGTGACGTTGGACACGATGTGCATCACGTTGGAATAACGCTCGATGACCATCTTCTCGGTGAGCTTCACCGAACCGACTTCCGAAACGCGCCCGGTGTCGTTGCGGCCCAGGTCGATGAGCATCAGGTGCTCGGCGATCTCTTTCTCGTCGGACAGCAGGTCTTCTTCCAGGGCCCGGTCGGCTTCCTCGGTTGCACCACGCGGCCGGGTACCGGCGATCGGCCTTACGGTGACCAGGTTGTCCTCGACCCGCACCAGCACTTCCGGCGAGCTGCCCACCACGTGGAAGTCGCCGAAGTTGAAGAAGTACATGTACGGCGTCGGGTTGAAGCAGCGCAGTGCGCGGTACAGGTCGATCGGCGCGGCGCCGAAGTCGATGGACATGCGCTGCGACGGCACCACCTGCATGCAGTCACCGGCGAGGATGTATTCCTTGATGGTGTCCACCGCGCGCTCGTAGTCCGCCTGGGTGAAACTGGAGCGGAAGGCCGGCTCGGCAGCCTGCGGGCCACTCAGGTCGAGGCCGCGACGCGGGGTGATCGGCTGGCGCAGTTGCTCCAGCAGTTCCTGCAGGCGCGCCTGGCCTTGTTCGTAGGCGTTCTCCTGCGAAGGATCGGCCAGGACGATGGCGTGCATCTTGCCGGCCAGGTTGTCGAACACCACCACGGCATCCGAGACCATCAGCAGGATGTCCGGCACGCCCAGCGGATCCGGGTTCGGGCACTTGCCCAGGCGCTTCTCGACATAACGCACGCAGTCGTAGCCGAAGTAACCCACCAGGCCACCGTTGAAGCGCGGCAGACCGGCGATGGTCGGCACCTTGTAGCGGTCCTTGAAGGTCTCGACGAAAGCCAGCGGATCCTCGACGTCATGGCGCTCGGTCTCGACGCCGTCGACGGTGACGCGCACCTGGTACTCGTGCACCCGCAGCACGGTGCGGCATGGCAGGCCGATGATCGAGTAACGCCCCCACTTCTCGCCGCCCTGCACCGATTCGAGCAGGTAGGAGTTGGGCTGGTCGGCCAGTTTCAGGTAGATCGACAGCGGCGTGTCGAAGTCGGCCAGGGTTTCGCAGGCCAGGGGAATGCGGTTGTAGCCTTCAGCGGCCAGGCGCAGGAATTCTTCGCGGGTCATGATTGCCTCGTGGTGGTTGGGCAAGAAAAGACAAATGGCAAACGTGCCGGATCGGAGCCGGCGGGGAGGAAGTCAGGCGCGCCAACGCCAACGGGCCAGGGCCTTGATGACTTTCATCCAGAGTTTGCCAGGTGCTACCACGATGGAATCTCTACCGGGTGGGGGTGGAAGGGCTCAACGTTAGCTCAGTGGCTGCACCGAAGCAACCGGGAGCAAGGCGCGCAGGTCGTCGATCACCAGCGCCGGGGATTCCTCGCTGATCGGCCGGCCATGGTTGTAGCCGTAGGTCAGGCCGACGCACTTCACACCCGCGGCCTTCGCCGCCTGCACGTCGGTGCGCGAGTCGCCGACGAACAGCGCTTCGTCCGGCTGCACACCAGCCATCTGCATCACATGCAGCAGCGCGGCCGGGTCGGGCTTTTTCTGCGGCAGGGTGTCGCCACCGATGATCCAGCGGAAATACGGGCCGATCTGCATCTGGTCCAGCAGCGGACCGACGAAGCGCTCCGGCTTGTTGGTGATCAGGGCCATTTCCACGTCCTGCTCCTGCAGCCAGCGCAAGGTGTCGCGCACGCCGGGGTAGATCACGGTCAGGTCGTGGCTTTCGGCATAGGCGCGCATGAAAATGTCCAGGCCGTGCTCGGCTTCCCGGTCGTCCACTGCCGAATGCTCGATGCCACCGGCCAGGGCCCGGCGCACCAGCACCGGGGCCCCGTTGCCGACCCACTGGCGCACTGCGGCGACACCAGCGGGTGGGCGATCCATTTCGAGCAGCATGCGATCCACCGCCGCCGCCAGGTCCGGGACCGAATCGATCAGGGTGCCGTCCAGGTCGAACATCACCAACCGGGGCAGGCGCTGCGGGAACAGCTGCTCGAAGCCACTCATGGGCGGGCCAGGGCCAGTTCGGCGCGCATCTGGTCGATGACGGCCTTGTAGTCCGGGGCGTTGAAGATCGCCGAGCCGGCGACGAAGGTGTCGGCGCCTGCCGCGGCGATCTCGCGGATGTTGTTGACGTTGACGCCACCGTCGATTTCCAGGCGGATATCACGGCCGCTGGCGTCGATCAGGGCGCGGGCTTCGCGCAGCTTGTCGAGGGTGCCGGGGATGAACTTCTGCCCGCCGAAGCCGGGGTTGACGCTCATCAGCAGGACCATGTCGACCTTGTCCATCACGTACTTCAGCGCGTCCAGGCTGGTGGCCGGGTTGAACACCAAGCCGGCCTTGCAGCCGCCGTCGCGGATCAGTTGCAGGGAGCGGTCGATGTGCTGCGAGGCTTCCGGGTGGAAGGTGATGTAGGTGGCGCCGGCCTCGATGAAGTCGCCGATGATGCGGTCGACCGGGCTGACCATCAGGTGCACGTCGATCGGCGCGGTGACGCCGTACTTGCGCAGGGCCGAGCAGACCATCGGGCCGATGGTCAGGTTGGGCACGTAGTGGTTGTCCATCACATCGAAGTGGACGATGTCGGCGCCGGCGGCCAGGACAGCATCGACGTCCGGACCCAGGCGGGCGAAGTCGGCGGAAAGGATCGAGGGGGCAATAGCGAAGGGCTGCATGGCGCACCTTTGGGCAAATTCACGGTGGCGCGCATTGTACATCAGGGATCGCAAGAGCGGCGCGAACCCTGTGGGAGCTGGCTTGCCAGCTCCCACAGGGGCCAGTCAAGCTCAGGAAGGCTGCTGGGTCCTCAGCTTCTCGCTGCGCCCGCGCAGCCACTCCAGGGTCAGCAGCAGGATCACCGAGAAGGCGATCAGCAGCGTGGCCGCGGCTGCGATGGTCGGGCTCAGGTTCTCGCGGATGCCGCTGAACATCTGCCGTGGCAGGGTCGCCTGCTCGGGACCGGCCAGGAACAGGGTCACCACCACCTCGTCGAACGAGGTGGCGAAGGCGAACAGCGCCCCCGAGATCACCCCCGGCGCGATCAGCGGCAGGGTCACCCGGCGGAAGGTGGTGATCGGCGAAGCGCCCAGGCTGGCCGCGGCACGCACCAGGTTGTGGTTGAAGCCCTGCAGGGTCGCCGACACGGTGATGATGACGAACGGCACGCCCAGCACCGCATGCACCAGGATCAGCGAGAGGAAGCTGTTGCCCAGACCCAGCGGGGCGAAGAACAGGTAGCTGGCGACACCGATGATCACCACCGGCACCACCATCGGCGAAATCACCAGGGCCATGATCAGCGACTTGCCGGGGAAGTCCCCGCGGGTCAGGCCGATCGAGGCCAGGGTGCCGAAGACCATGGCCAGCACCGTGGCCGCCGGGGCGACGATGATGCTGTTCTTCAGGGCGCGCATCCATTCATCGGAGGCGAAGAAGTTGTGGTACCACTGCAACGAGAAGCCCTGCAGCGGATAGACCAGGAAGCTGCCGCTGTTGAACGACAGCGGGATGATCACCAGCACCGGCAACACCAGGAACAGCAGGATCAGCCCGCAAAGAATGCGCAAGCTGTAGAACCACACCCGTTCGACGGGCGACATGTACGGACTCAGCATGATTCGCTCCTCAGCTCAGGCGCAGGCGGCTGGAACCCACCAGCCAGCTATAGATCAGGTACAGCAGCACGGTGGCCAGCAGCAGCAGGCCGCCCAGCGCGGTCGCCATGCCCCAGTTGATGCTGGTGTTGGTGTAGAAGGCCACGAAGTAGCTGACCATCTGGTCGTTCGGGCTGCCCAGCAGGGCCGGGGTGATGTAGTAACCGATGGCCATGATGAACACCAGCAGGCATCCGGCACCCACGCCGGCGTAGGTCTGCGGGAAGTACACGCGCCAGAAGCTGGCGAACGGATGGCAGCCGAGGGAAATCGCGGCGCGCATATAGGTCGGCGAGATGCCCTTCATCACGCTGTAGATCGGCAGGATCATGAACGGCAGCAGGATGTGCACCATGGAGATGTAAACCCCGGTGCGGTTGAACACCAGTTCCAGCGGCTGGTCGATGATGCCGATGGCCATCAGCGCGCTGTTGATCAGGCCACCGGATTGCAGCAGCACGATCCACGCCGCCACCCGCACCAGGATCGAGGTCCAGAACGGCAGCAGCACGAGAATCATCAGCAGGTTGCTCTGCCGGGTCGGCAGGTTGGCCAGCAGGTACGCCAAGGGGTAGGCCAGCACCAGGCAGATGGCGGTGATGACGAAGCCCATCCACAGGGTACGGGTGAAGATGTCCAGGTAGATCGATTGGTCCGGGGTGGCCGGGGCCAGCTCGCCGAGGTCGTCGATGCGGTGGTCCAGGGCCGCCAGCAGGTAGAACGGGGTCACGCTGCTGGTATTGCGGCGGATCGCCTGCCAGTAGGCGGGATCGCCCCAGCGCTCGTCGAGTTCCTGCAGCGCTTCCTTATAAGAGGCTGGCTCGGTCTTGAATGGCAAGGCCCGGGCGGTTTTCGCCAGCAGGCTGCGGTAGCCGGCCAGTTCCATGTTGAGACGCTTGGACAGGTCGCCCAGGGTCTGGTTCTTGCGTGATTCGGCGAGGTCTTCGCTCAGCGCCTTGTACACCGGTTCGCCCGGCAGGCTCTTGCCATCCCACTCGGCCACGGCGACCACGGTACGCGGCAGGCCGCCCACCACTTCGGGGTTGCCGACGCTCTTGTACAGCAGCGCGGCGATCGGTACGAGAAACACCAGCAGCAGGAACAGCGCCAGCGGCGCGATCAACGCCTGCGCCTTGAAGCGGTTGACCCGCTCGGCGCGCGCCAGGCGCTGCTTGAGGGTGAGACCCGAGCCTTCTTTGATGGGCACTGCGATGGCCATAGCGAACTCCGGAAATCTTGGAAAACGGGGAGCGCCGGCGACGGGCCGACGCTCCGGTGGGGCGTCTTACTTGGCGGCCCAGGCGTTGAAGCGCTGTTCCAGCTGCTCGCTGTTGTCGGCCCAGAACGCTACGTCGATCTGCACCTGGTTGGCGATGTTTTCCGGGGTGGTCGGCATGTCCTTCTTGACCTCGTCGGACAGCAGGGCGACCGCCTTGGAGTTGGCCGGACCGTAGGCGATGTTTTCCGAGTAGATTTTCTGCTGCTCAGGCTGCACGGAGTAGGCGATGAACTTCTTCGCCTCCTCGGCGTTCTTCGCGCCCTTCGGAATGGCCCAGGCGTCAAAGTCGTAGATGCCGCCGTTCCACACCACCTTCAGGTTGCTTTCCTTCTGCACCGCGGCGATCCGGCCGTTGTAGGCCGAGCTCATGACCACGTCGCCGGAAGCGAGATACTGCGGCGGCTGGGCGCCGGCTTCCCACCACTGGATGCTCGGCTTCAGCTCGTCGAGTTTCTTGAAGGCGCGATCCTGGCCTTCCTTGGTGCCGAGAACCTTGTACACGTCCTTCGGCGCCACGCCGTCGGCCATCAGGGCGAATTCCAGGGTGTACTTGGCGCCCTTGCGCAGGCCGCGCTTGCCCGGGAAGTTCTTGGTGTCCCAGAAGTCCTTCCAGCTGGTCGGTGCGGTCTTCAGCTTGTCGGCGTTGTAGGCCATGACCGTGGACCAGACGAAGAAGCCCACGCCGCACGGCTGGATGGCACCCGGCACGTAGTCGGACTCGTTGCCGAACAGGGCCGGATCCAGCTCTTCGAACATGCCTTCGTCGCAACCGCGAGCCAGCTCCGGCGACTCGACTTCCACCAGGTTCCAGGACACGCTCTTGGTGTCGACCATGGCCTTCACCTTGGCCATCTCGCCGTTGTACTCACCCGCGACGATCTTGCCCTTGCCCGCCTTTTCCCAAGGCTCGTAGAACGCCTTGACCTGCGCCGCCTTGTTGGCGCCGCCGAAGGAAATCACGGTGAGATCGCTTGCCGCCAGAGCGTGGGTCGCGGTGCACAGACCCAGTGCCAGAGCGGTCAACTTCAAGTGTTTGAGCATTCTTATTCTCTCCACAGTGCAGGGTGTTGGTTAGCAAACCTCAGTGGGCTTCCAGGATAGGATCGAGGGCGCGTGCGTGCTCGACCTCCCAGCCCAGCGGTACCACGTCGCCCACGGCCAGCGCCGGGTCGAGTTCGGCGATCGGCTGCTTCACGAAGAAGTCGGCCTTGCCGCAGACTTCCAGACGGACCCGCACGTGGTCGCCCAGATAGATGAATTCGGCCACGCGGCCGGAGAAGCGGTTGACACAGCTTTCGCTCTGGCCGTTGAGGCGCACGCGCTCCGGGCGCACCGACAGGGTCACCGGCTCGCCGGCCTCGCCCACGTTGACCGCCAGGGCCTCGACCTTCTCGCCACGGGCCAGGGCCACCAGGCAGCGATCGCCGTCGCGGCTGAGCAGGCGGCCGTTGATGCGGTTGTTCTCGCCGATGAAGTTGGCGACGAAGGTGTTCTTCGGCTCTTCGTAGAGGGTGCGCGGGTCGGCGATCTGCTGGATCTCGCCCTGGTGGAACACCGCCACGCGGTCGGACATGGTCAGCGCCTCGCCCTGGTCGTGGGTCACGTAGACCACGGTCACGCCCAGGCGCTGGTGCAGGTGCTTGATCTCCATCTGCATGTGTTCGCGCAGCTGCTTGTCGAGGGCGCCGAGAGGTTCGTCCATCAGTACCAGTTGCGGCTCGAACACCAGCGCCCGGGCCAGGGCCACGCGCTGCTGCTGGCCGCCGGAGAGCTGGCCGGGATAGCGCTGGGCGAAGGCGTCCAGCTGGACCATGTTGAGCACGCGCTTGACCCGCTCGCTGACGTCGGTCTTGCTCAGGTTGCGCACGGTGAGGGGGAAGGCCAGGTTCTCGGCCACGGTCATGTGCGGGAACAGCGCATAGTTCTGGAACACCATGCCGATGTCGCGCTTGTGCGGCGGCACGTTGTTGATCGAGCGCCCGTCCAGCTTGATCTCGCCGGCGGTCGGGGTTTCGAAGCCGGCCAGCATCATCAGGCTGGTGGTCTTGCCCGAACCGGAAGGGCCGAGCAGGGTGAGGAACTCGCCCTTGCGGATATCCAGGTTGAGGTCTTTCACGATCAGCGACTCGCCGTCGTAGCTCTTCTGCACACCACGGAAGCTGACCAGCGTCTCGCCGGTCGCAGCGTTCGAATTGACCTCACTCATACCCGCACCTTTTTGTTGGATGACTGCTGTGATCCAAATGTAGGGAAGCGCGGGGGCGGCGAAAATCGGCGGTGCTGAGAGATTGATATCAGCCGGGTGGAAGGGGCTTTGTAGGGATTGCCCTACAAAGATGACGGTTTTAGACAAGGGTCATGGCTGATGACCTCATCGCTGGCAAGCCAGCTCCCACAAGGAACTGCATGCACCGACCCTGTGGGGGCCGGCTCCCACAAGGAACTACATGCATCGACCCTGTGGGAGCTGGCTTGCCAGCGATGAGGCCCGCGAAGACGACATCAATCCCACAGGGTCGCTTTCAGAACACTCAGAGCAGCTTGTGCTCCATCGCATACTTAACCAGTTCCGCCAGCGACGTCACATTGAGCTTCTGCATCAGCCGCGCCTTGTGCGTGCTGATGGTCTTGTTGCTCAGCGCCAGTTGCTGGGCGATGTCGTTGACGTTGGCCCCCTGGGCCAGGCGCTCGAACACCGAGAACTCACGCTCCGACAGCAGCGAATGCAGCGGCCGGGCATCGGTCAGGCCCACCTCGAAGACCATGCGGTCGGCCAGGTCGGGATCGATGTAGCGCCCTCCCCCGGCCACCCGACGGATCGCCGTCAGCAGCAGCGCCGGATCACTGTCCTTGGTGGCATAGCCGGCAGCACCGATCTTCAACGCGCGGGCGGCCATCTGCGCTTCGTCATGCATCGATAGCACGAGGATTGCCGGCGGCGCAGTCAGCGCGCGGATCCGCGGGATCGCCTCCAGCCCGTTGACCCCGGGCATGGAGATATCCAGCAGCACCACCTCGCACGGCGTATGCCGCAGTGCGTCGAGCAACTGCTCGCCATTGCCCGCCTCCCCCACCACCTGCATGTCCTTGGCCAGGCCGATGAGCTGCTTGATGCCCTCGCGCACGATGGTGTGGTCTTCGGCCACCAATACTCGAATCACTGCCGCGCTCCTGTTTCAGTCCAGAGGAATTCGTACGCTCAGGCTGGTGCCCTCGCCCGGTTCACTTTCCAGGTGCATGTCGCCACCCAGCATCAACACCCGCTCGCGCATGCCCACCAGCCCGAAGGAGCTGGGACGGCTGTCGTCCACCACGAAGCCGACGCCGTCGTCGCTGACCCGCAGGCACAGCATCGGCCCCTCCAGGGTCAGGCTGATCTCGACAGTATGGGCCTGGGCATGGCGCATGACATTGGTCAGCACCTCCTGCAATACGCGGAACAGCCCGGTGGCCTTGGCATCGCTCAGCGGCGGCAGGTTTTCAGGGACCTCCACCAGGCACGGGATCTGCGTGCGCGCTTCGAAACGCCGCGCTTGCCATTCGATCGCCGAAGCGATGCCGGCATCGAGGATCGGCGGTCGCAGCGCCGTGGCCACGTCGCGCACCAGCTGGAACAACTGGGCGATCAGGCGCTTCATGCTGCCCAGGCGCTCCGTCAGCCCTGGATCGAGGTCAGCATAGGCCAGCTCGCACATGGAGGTTTCCAGCTTCAGCACCGTCAGCATCTGACCCAGTTCGTCATGCACTTCCCGGGCGATCCGCGCCTTTTCCTCTTCGCGCACGCTTTCCAGGTGCGCGGCCAGTTCACGCAGTTGCTCCTGGGAGCTGGCCAGTTCCAGTTCGACCTGCTTGCTCTGGGTGATGTCCCAGACGATGCCGTCCCAGACCACCCGCCCGTTGCTCAGGGTCCGCGCACTGGCCTTGATGTCGGCCCAGCGCTGCTCGCCTTGGCGGGTGAGGATACGGCCCTGCCAGGACCAGTCGCTGTCGCTGGCCAGGGCCTGGTCCTGGACCCGGTGGTAATCGGCGCGGTCGGCGCTGTGTACCAGGTTGCGCAAGCCCATGTCGGGGGCCTGGATTTCCGCCGGGGCGTAGCCGACCAGCGCCTCGCTGCCCTCGCTGATATAGGGGAATTCCAGCTCGTCGATGCCCGGGTCGCGCTCCAGGCGAAACACCAGGCCCGGCACGTTGGCGGCGATGCCCTTGAGCCGCGCCTCGCTCTCGCGCTGGGCGGCCTGGGCGCGGCGCCGCTCACTGACGTCGGTGAGGTAGACCACCAGGTATTCGGCATCGCGAAAACGCAGGAAGCTCAGCGACACATCCACCGGCAGCAGGCTGCCGTCCGCCCGCAGCCACTGGGTCTCGAAGCGTTGCGCGGATTCGTCGCTGGCGCGGGCGCGCTTCCACAGGTCCAGCCAGCGGTCCATGTGCAGTTGCGGTTCGAAGTCGATCAGCGGCCGCTCCAGCACCTCGCCCGAGGCGTAGCCGAGCATGCTTTCCGCAGCGCGGTTGGCGTAGCGCACGTGACTGTCCCAGTGCACCCAGAGGATGCCCACGGTGCTCTGGTCGAGGGAGAACTGGCTCAGGCGCAGCGCTTCTTCGCGGCCCAGCCGCAGGGCGAGATCTTCCCGCGCGGCGAGCAGGCTGTGTTCGAGAAAATGCTGCTGGCGACGTTGCCAGACGATGATCGCCACGCCACTGAAGAACAGCGCGGCAAACAACAGCGCGAGGTTCTGCCAGAACCCCGGCGACTCGCTCAGGCGCGGGTACTTGGGCTGCAGCCAGCGGCTGTGCAGTTCTTCCAGGTCCTTGGCCGGGATCGCCTGCAGGCCACGTTCGAGCACGTCCGCCAGCAGTGGCCAGTCGCGCCGCGACGCCACCCGCAGCAACTGCGGAAAACCGATGTCGCCGACCACCGCCAGCTCGCTGAACTCGCTTTCCCGGGACAGCCGACTCAATTGCGCCTCGTCCACCACCGCAAAGCGTGCTTGCTCGCTGACCACCAGTTGCAGGGCCTGGCGCTCGCCGGGAACGCCCTGGAGATTGAGGCTGGGATAGGTGGCTCGCAGGTAATCGGCCACCGAGCTGGGCATGCGCACGGCCACCCGTTCGAGGTCACCGATCTTTTCCACATCCACCGCCACCGCGCCACTGCGCGGGCCGACGATCAATTGCGGCACACGCATGTAGGGGTCACTGAACAACCACAGGCGCAGGCCGGCGGGGGTCTGGGTCAGGCCCGGGGCCAGGTCGATCTCGCCCCCGGCGAGGGCATGTTCCAGCTCGGCCTGGTCGGAGAAGTTGCGCCAGGTCAGGTCCAGGCCGAGGTTGCGCGCCAGCAGGTTCATCACCTCGACGTTGACCCCGGACAACTGCTGCAGGCGGCGATCGAACTGGGCGAAAGGCGCCTGCAGGACCATGCCGACCCGCAGGCTGCGGTGCTGTTCAAGCCACTGGCTTTGCGCCGGGTCCAGTTGCACCGCGGTAGGCGCCGGCGCAGCCACGACGATCAAGGGCAAGCAAAGACAGCCGATAACCCACAGACGGCGCAAACGAATCATCTTGAATCTCGTCAATAGAAGGAAGGCCGCCAAACGTGGCCGTCCCGGACAAATACCATTAGGCTGCCGGTAATCATTCTGGCCTGGATCAAGCAATGTTCTCACTTTATCGCACGACGCTTCCTGCGTTATGCCTGACCTTGATACTACCTTGTAGCGCCAATGCCGAGGATGGCAAAAAGCCAGAGCCGGCGGCGGACACCAGTGTTCAACGTCCAGCCCTGATCGAGCGCAACCAGGAAGATGCCCTGGCCCTGGAGCGCCAGGTGCCGAAAGATGAACAGCAAACCCTGCAGGCCGGCAGCGACAGCTTCCTGGCCCTGTGGAAACCGGCCAACAACCCGGCGCCGCAAGGGGTGCTGGTGATTCTCGCCGGTGCCGGCGAAACCGCCGACTGGCCGAAGACCGTCGGCCCGTTGCGGCGCAAGTTCCCGGATGCCGACTGGGGCACCCTGAGCCTGGCCCTGCCCGACCTGCTCACAGACAGCCCGGTGGCCCGCAGCGAAAGCCCGGCGCCCGCGCCAAAGGCCGAAGACACCAGCAAGGTGGCGCCGGCCAAGGACACGCCGGCCGACGCCAACGCCAACATCGCCCAGGCCACCGCGCCGGAGACCGACGCCGAATCCAGCGATACCGCCAGTGCCGACGCGAGCAGCGACAACAGTGACGCCGAGCGCATCTTCGCCCGCCTCGATGCCGCCGTCGCCTATGCCCAGCAGCAGAACGCACGCAGCATCGTGGTGCTCGGCAGCGGCACCGGTGCCTACTGGGCCGCGCGCTACATGAGCGAACGGCAACCGGCGCTGGTGCAGAAGCTGGTGATGGTTTCGGTGCAGGCGCCGCTCAAGGCCGAGCACAGCCTGGACAGCCTGACTGCGGCACTGAAGGTGCCGACTGCGGACTTCTACTACAACGATCAGGGAAGCGCCCGGCAGGCAGCCAAGCAGCGTCTGCAAGCCAGCAAGCGTCTGAAGGACAGCAACTACAAGCAGGTCGCCCTCGCCGCGATGCCCGGCAACCGCTCCGCGGAGCAGGAGCAGTTGTTCAGGCGGATTCGCGGCTGGCTGAGCCCGGCTGCGGCCGATTAAAGGTCGCGGTGCTTGCGGATGATGGCGTAGGCCTGATGCAGCTCGCGGGTGCGCTCGGTCGCCTCGCGAACCTGGGCCGGGCTGGCGCCATTGCCCTGTAGCTTGTCCGGGTGATGGCGGCTGACCAGGCGGCGGTAGGCCTGCTTGATCTCCGCCGTTGCGGTGTCCGGGCCGACGCCGAGCAGGCGCAGGGCCTCGGTGAAACTGCCCGGCCCCTCCAGCGACGCCTTGCGTGGCTCGTAGTCTCCGGACAGGGCCTGGACCTTGGCCGCTGACCAGCCGAGCTTCTTGCCCCAGTGCAGCAACAGTTCTCGCTCTTCACGCCCGGCGCGACCGTCGGCCCAGGCCATGCGGCAACAGGCGCGAAGGATGCCCTCGGCGGCATTCGGTTGCTGCTTCAGGCGCAGCAGATGCCCCTCCACCTTTTCCCGCCCGGCCTTGCCGAGGTTGAAGGCGGCAATGGCTTTCTTGCGGGCACCGTCGTTCATTTCCAGGCGCTGCATTTCCTGCCGCGCCTGCTGGATATGTCCGTCGACGACCCGACCGTCGCTCTTGGCCAGGCGCCCCAGCAGGACGAACAGCACTTCGTCGTCGCGCAACACCGGACGACCACCGAGCTTCTCCCGCAGATGCGCCCAACTGTGCAATTGCAGACGGCGGTCCATCGCCTGCCCGAGCAGGGCTCCCAACAGCGCGCCAGGAATGCTGGCGACGGCGAAGCCGGCACCGGCTCCGATCACTGTGCTCGGCCACAGCATGTCAGCGGCGCTCGGCGAGCAGGCGCTCGACTTCGGCCAGGCGCTCCAGGGTGCCGACATCCACCCAGTGGCCGCGGAAATGCTCGCCGCTGACCTGGCCGCCGGCCATGGCCTGGCGCAGCAGCGGGGCCAGCTTGAAGGCGCCGGCCTGGCAACCGTCGAACAAGGCCGGGTCGATCACCGAAATGCCGCTGAAGGTCAGCGTGTCGTCGGCACCAGCGCCATCCTCGACCTGGCCGGCGTTCAGGCGGAAATCACCGGCGCCGTGATGGCCCGGGTTGTCCACCAGCACCAGGTGCGCCAGGCCTTGCAGCGGCTGGCGCAGACGGGTGAAGTCGTAGTCGGTCCAGATATCGCCGTTGACCAGCAGGAAGGGTTCATCACCCAGCAGCGGCAGCGCCTTGAAGATGCCGCCACCGGTTTCCAGCGGCTCGACTTCCGGGGAGAAACGCAGGCTCAGGCCCCAGCGCGAACCATCGCCCAGGTGATCCTCGATCTGCTGGCCGAGCCAGGCGTGGTTGATGACCACCTCGGTAAAGCCCGCGGCGGCCAGGGCGCGCAGGTGATATTCGATCAGCGGCACGCCCGCCACCGGCACCAGCGGCTTGGGCGTGTGCAGGGTCAGCGGGCGCATCCGCTCGCCCTTGCCGGCCGCGAGGATCATCGCCTTCATGGACGAGCTCCCAGGCTGTCGATCAGTTCGCCCAGTTCGGCCAGCTCCGGCCGACGGGCAATCACTTCATCTATATAGGCAAAGAAACGCGGCACGTCGGCCAGGTAGCGTGGCTTGCCGTCGCGGTGGCAGATGCGGGCGAAGATGCCGATCACCTTGAGGTGGCGCTGCACGCCCATCAGGTCGCTGGCCCGGTGGAAGTCCTCGAAGTCCGCCTGGACCGGGATGCCCGCTGCCCGGGCCCGTTCCCAGTAGTCACGCAGCCAGCCGGCGACCCGCGCCTGCGGCCAACTGAGGAAGGCGTCCTTGAACAGGCAGGTGATGTCGTAGGTGACCGGGCCGTAGACCGCATCCTGGAAATCCAGCACGCCGGGGTTGGGCACGCTGCGCATCAGGTTGCGCGGCATGTAGTCGCGGTGCACCAGCACCTTCGGCTGGGCCAGGGCGCTGTCGATCAGCAGGCTGCTGGCGCGCTGCCAAAGGGCGGCCTGATGCTCGTCGAAGGTCTTGCCCAGCTCGCGACCGACGTACCACTCGGGGAACAGTTCGACTTCCCGGCGCAGCAGTGCCACGTCGTAGCTCGGCAGCGGCGCGTCCATCGGCAGGCGCTGGAAGGCCAGCAAGGCGTCGAGGGCATCGTTGAACAGCGCGTCGGCGTTGTCGGCGTCGATCACGTCGAGGTAGGTCTGGTTGCCCAGGTCGCTCAGCAGCAGGAAGCCGCGTTCCAGGTCTTCGCCGTGGATAACTGGCACGTTGACGCCAGCCGAGGCCAGCAGGCGCGCCATCTCGACGAAAGGCCTGCAGTTCTCCTGGGGCGGCGGCGCATCCATGATGATGAAACTGCGGCCCTCGGCCTGCCAGCGGAAATAACGGCGGAAACTGGCATCGCTGCTGGCGGCGGTCAGGCTGCCTGCGGGAACCTGGCCCCAGCCTTGGGTTCGAAACAGATTCGCCAGCTGCTCATCGAGCCAGACGGTCAGGTGTTGCAGGCGTACATCGTGATCGGGCATTGCAAGGGTCTCCGAGGGCCCCGGGTACTGGCCAGGCGAGGCGAAAGCGGGCAAGGGAACGGAGTTTACTGCTTGTAAATGCGCATTCCGAGCCTGTTTTCACCCTGCTGTCAGCGACTGGGATGCATTTCTTACAGAGCCTAGCCGTCAAGCGGGGCATGCTTTATCATCCAGCATCTTTTTCAGACCATCGAGAGGCGTGCGGCCCCACACGCGGGCAGATGGCACGCAGGAAGCCCGGACTAATAAGATGGCATTGAAATCCCCCGCGTTTCGCAAGAAGTTCCCGTTGCTGGTCACCGGCGGTCTGCTGGCCCTGCAACCTCTGGCCACGTCGTATGTGGTGGCCGCCGAGCAGTACGACTGCCAGGTTTCCGCCTCCGGTGGATGGGACTGCAAGCCCAAGACCAGTGCTGCTGCCCTGCCACCACGCCCCGTGCATGACGGCGCCGCGGTCAGCTCGGGCAACGCCACGCCTGAACAGGCCGGTTCGGTCGAGGACACGGGCCCGCGCCCGGTCCTGGTCACCGAATCCAAGGGCCGTGGTCTGAAATCCCGCAGCCCCGACTACAGCCACCTCGACTGGGTCCCCCGCGAGAAGCTGACCGCCGCACAACTGGCCGAGACCGGTCCGTACTGCTCCGGCGCCTACATCGAGCCGACCCGTCCCGGCATGAACGACAACACGCCGAAGGACGAGTCGCCGACCTTCCTCGGCGCCAAGGTCTCCCGCTACCAGCAGGAACAGCAGATCGCCACCCTCGCCGGTGACGTGGTCATGCGCCAGGGCAGCATGCAGGCCGAGGCCGACGAGGCCAACCTGTACCAGGCCGAGAACCGTGGCGAGCTGGTCGGCAACGTGAAGATCCGCGACAACGGCTCGCTGGTGGTCGGCGACCGTGCCGAGATCCAGCTCGACACCGGCGAAGCGCAGGTCGACAACGCCGAGTACGTGATGCACAAGTCGCGTATCCGCGGCAACGCGCTGTACGCCAAGCGTTCCGAGAACGCCATCATCCGTCTGAAGGACGGTACGTACACCACCTGTGAGCCGAACAGCAACGCCTGGCAGCTCAAGGGCAACAACATCACCCTGAACCCGGCCACCGGCTTCGGTACCGCGACCAACGTCACCCTGCGGGTCAAGGATATTCCGGTGCTCTACACGCCGTATATCTACTTCCCGATCGACGACCGTCGCCAGTCCGGCTTCCTGCCGCCGTCGTTCAGCACCAGCAGTGACACCGGCTTCATGCTGGTCACGCCTTACTACTTCAACCTTGCGCCGAACTACGACGCCACCCTTTATCCACGCTACATGGCCAAGCGCGGCCTGTTGATGGAAGGTGAGTTCCGCTACCTGACCAAGTCCAGCGAAGGACAGTTCGGTGGCGCCTGGCTGAATGACAAGGACGACGATCGCAAGAAACAGACCGACTACCAGGACCAGCGCTGGATGGTCAACTGGCAGCACAAGGGTGGTCTGGACGAGCGCCTGATGACTGAAGTCGACTACACCGACATCAGCGATCCGTTCTACTTCCAGGACCTCGAAAGCGATCAGATCGGCGTCGAGAGCCGCGATTTCCTCAACCAGCAAGGCAAGCTGACCTATCGTGGCGACTCCTATGTTGCCGGC
This sequence comes from Paucimonas sp., assembly GCA_031253995.1. GTDB lineage: Bacteria > Pseudomonadota > Gammaproteobacteria > Pseudomonadales > Pseudomonadaceae > Aquipseudomonas. Next base: position 33,275 of record JAIRVG010000067.1, read on the forward strand.
CTGAACCTGCACGCCTACGAGATGGCGACGATCTCGCAGATCACGCCATACGATCGCCTGCCCCAGATCACCCTTGACGGAACGCTCCCATTCCATCCGGGCGGTCTTGACTTCAGCTACTCCACCGAAGCTGTCCGCTTTGATCGCAACTTGAAAAACGATCTGGTGTTTGACAAGGACGGCAACCCGGACCTCTCCGCCGGTGTTGTGCTGGATCCTCTGGGTAACGTCATTGGAGGCAAACGCCTCGACGAAAACGTCTTCGGCGTAGCCCGTGCAAACGGCACCCGCCTTAATGCCGCGCCGCAAATCAGCCTGCCACTGACCGCCAACTACGGCTACCTGACCCCGTCGATCAAGTACGTGACTACTCACTACGATCTCGACCTGGATGGCAAAGGCAAGAATGACATTGCGTTGGCGAAGGCGAGGGGCGACACGGAAACCCTGCGCCTGCAGGGTGACTACAGCAGTTCGCAGTCCCGCAACGTACCTATCTTCAGCGTGGACAGCGGCCTCTACTTCGACCGCGCCACCCAGTGGTTCGGCAAGAACTACAACCAGACGCTCGAACCGCGGCTCTACTACCTCTATGTGCCTTACAAGGACCAGAGCGATATCCCGCTGTTCGACACAGGCGAGTCCACGTTCAACTACTCCTCGCTGTTCCGTGACAACCGCTTCGTGGGTACTGATCGCATCGGCGACGAAAACAAACTGTCGCTGGGCGTGACCAACCGCTGGATCGAGGAAAACGGCTTCGAGCGTCAGCGCTTCAGCATTGGCCAGGCGGTGTACTTCAAGGATCGCAAGGTCCAGTTGCCAGGTATCGACTACCGTACCCGCATGGACGCGCAATCCGACGTCTCGCCGTATGCGCTGGAATACGAGTACCGCTTCAACCGCGACTGGCGCTTCAATTCCGACTTCAACTGGGACCCGGACAGCCGCAGCACCCGCTCGGGCAGCGCGATGTTCCACTACCAGCCTGAAGACAACGTGAACAAGGTCGTCAACCTGGGCTACCGCTATCGCAATGACACCATCTCCTACAACAGCACTACCGGCCAGTGGCAGGTAGGCGGCGGGGATTACGGTCAGCCAGGCGATGTGAACTACGTCAAGGACTACTACAAGATCCAGCAGCATGACTTCTCGGTCATGTGGCCGATCGTTCCGCAGTGGACCGCGATTGCACGCTGGCAGCACGACTACAACCGCAACCGTACCCTGGAAGCCTTCGGTGGTTTCGAGTACGACAACTGCTGCTGGAAGCTGCGTCTGATCAACCGCTACTGGGTTGACTACGACGACTTCAGCCAGGCAACTCCGCAAAACGAAAAAGGCGACCACGGTGTCTTCCTGCAGATCGTGCTGAAAGGCCTCGGTGGCGTGGTGGGCAACAAGGTCGAGAGTTTCCTCGATCAAGGCATTCAAGGTTACCGTACACGTGAAGACCAAGCTTATTGATTGTCTGCGCCCGCTGATGCTGGGCGCTGTATTGCTGAGCAGCACCGCGCACGCCGCGGTGCAGACCCTGGACAAGATCGTCGCCATCGTCGACAACGACGTGGTCATGCAGAGCCAACTGGACCAGCGCGTCCATGAGGTCCAGCAGACCATCGCCAAGCGCGGCGGCGCCGTACCACCGGCCAGCGTGCTCGACCAGCAGGTGCTGGAACGCCTGATCGTCGAGAACCTGCAACTGCAGATCGGCGAACGTTCCGGCATCCGCATCACCGACGAAGAACTGAACCAGGCCATCGGCACCATTGCCCAGCGCAACAACATGAGCCTGGAGCAGTTCCGTGCCGCCCTGGCCCATGACGGCCTGTCCTTCGACGACGCTCGCGAGCAGGTACGCCGCGAGATGGTCATCAGCCGCGTGCGCCAGCGCCGCGTCGCCGAGCGTATCCAGGTGTCCGAGCAGGAAGTGAAGAACTTCCTCGCCTCCGACCTGGGCAAGATGCAGCTGTCGGAAGAATTCCGCCTGGCCAACATCCTGATCCCGACCCCGGAAAGCGCCAGTTCCTCGGCTATCCAGGCGGCAGCCCGCCAGGCTGGCGAGATCTACCAGCAGCTGAAACAGGGTGCCGACTTCGCCCAGCTGGCAATCGCCCGCTCGGCCAGCGAGACCGCACTGGAAGGCGGCGAGATGGGCTGGCGCAAGGCGGCCCAGTTGCCACCTCCGTTCGACCGCATGCTCAGCTCCATGGCAGTGGGTGATGTCACCGAGCCTGTCCGTACCCCGGGCGGCTTCATCATCCTCAAGCTGCAAGAGAAGCGTGGCGGCCAGACCCAACTGCGCGACGAAGTCCATGTGCGCCACATCCTGATCAAGCCAAGCGAAATCCGCAGCGAAGCCGAGACCAAGGTACTCGCCCAGCGCCTGTACGATCGCATCCAGGCCGGCGAAGACTTTGCCGAGCTGGCGAAGAGCTTCTCGGAAGACCCGGGCTCCGCACTCAACGGCGGCGACCTGAACTGGATCGACCCGAACGCCCTGGTGCCGGAGTTCCGCGAAGTCATGGCCAACGCGCCGCAAGGCCAGGTGAGCAAGCCGTTCAAGACCCAGTACGGCTGGCATGTGCTGGAAGTCCTTGGCCGTCGCGCCACCGACAGCACCGCCCAGGCCCGTGAACAACAGGCCCTGACCGTACTGCGCAACCGCAAGTACGATGAAGAGCTGCAAAGCTGGCTGCGTCAGATCCGCGACGAAGCCTACGTGGAAATCAAGCTTCCTGGCGCCGAACAGGCCGCCCAGTGAAACCGCAGCGCTTCGCCCTCACCCCCGGCGAACCCGCAGGCATAGGTCCCGACCTGTGCCTGCTGCTCGCCTCGCAAGCCCAGCCCCATCCCCTGATCGCCATCACCAGCCGTGACCTGCTCGCCGAGCGGGCCGCGCAGCTGGGGGTGGCCGTCAGCCTGCTGCCGGTCACCCCGGCGGCCTTTCCCGACAAGCCTGCGCCCGCCGGCAGCCTGTATGTCTGGGACACGCCGCTGGCAAACAAGGCCGTGGCGGGCACGCTGGACAAGGCCAATGCCGCCTTCGTCCTGGAAACCCTCACCCGCGCCGGACAAGGCTGTCTGGACGGGCATTTCGCCGGCATGATCACCGCCCCTGTGCACAAGGGCGTGATCAATGAAAGCGGCATCGCTTTCTCCGGCCACACCGAATTCCTCGCCGAACTGACCCACACCGCCCAGGTGGTCATGATGCTCGCCACCCGTGGCCTGCGCGTGGCCCTGGTCACCACCCACCTGCCCCTGCGCGACGTGGCCGATGCCATCACCGTCGAGCGCCTGGAGCGGGTCACGCGGATCCTGCATGCCGACCTGCAACAGAAGTTCGGCATCGCCCGGCCGCGGATCCTGGTCTGCGGGCTCAACCCGCATGCCGGCGAAGGCGGTCACCTGGGGCGCGAGGAAATCGACATCATCGAGCCGACGCTGGAGCGCCTGCGCGCCGAAGGCATGGACCTGCGCGGCCCGTTGCCGGCCGATACCCTGTTTACCCCCAAATATCTGGAGCACTGCGACGCAGTGCTGGCGATGTACCACGACCAGGGCCTGCCCGTGCTCAAGTTCAAGGGCTTTGGCGCCGCGCTGAATGTCACCCTCGGCCTGCCGATCATCCGCACCTCGGTGGATCACGGCACCGCCCTGGACCTTGCCGGTACCGGCAGGATCGACACCGGCAGCCTGCAGGTCGCCCTGGAAACCGCCTACCAGATGGCCGAGACCCGACTATGACCGAGCAATACCAACACCGGGCGCGCAAGCGCTTCGGTCAGAACTTCCTGCACGACGCTGGCGTGATCGACCGCATCCTGCGGGCCATCAACGCCAAGGCCGGCGAGCACATCCTCGAAATCGGCCCCGGCCAGGGCGCCCTGACCGAGGGCGTGCTGGGCAGCGGCGCGCAACTGGACGTGGTCGAGCTGGACAAGGACCTGGTGCCGATCCTCAACCGGCAGTTCGCCAGCCGCGACAACTTCCGCCTGCACCAGGGCGATGCGCTGAAATTCGACTTCACCACCCTCGGCGCCGCACCGCGCTCGCTGCGAGTGGTCGGCAACCTGCCGTACAACATCTCCACGCCGCTGATTTTCCACCTGCTGGACAATGCCGAGCTGATCCGCGACATGCACTTCATGCTGCAGAAGGAAGTGGTCGAGCGTCTGGCAGCGGGTCCTGGTGGTGGTGATTGGGGCCGCCTGTCGATCATGGTGCAGTACCACTGCCGCGTGGAACACCTGTTCAACGTCGGCCCCGGTGCGTTCAATCCGCCACCGAAGGTCGACTCGGCGATCGTCCGCCTGGTACCTCACGAGGTCCTGCCGTTCCCGGCCAAGGACCACCGCCTGCTCGAACGCATCGTCCGCGAAGCGTTCAACCAGCGCCGCAAGACCCTGCGCAACACCCTGAAGGCCCTGCTCGACAGCCAGGCCATCGAAGCCGCCGGCGTCGACGGCAGCCTGCGTCCCGAGCAACTCGACCTGGCCGCCTTCGTCCGTCTCGCGGACAAGCTCGCCGAACAGTCCGCCAAGTGACAACCGGCATGGCCGGCCTCCCTGTGAGGCTGGCCTGCTGCCATCCCCATGGCCTAGACTGACCCTCACATTGCAGCATCCGTTCGTCTCGAAGGCTTTTCGCATGTCCGATCCCCTGTACCAGGTCGACGTCAGCGTCGTCACCCGCTTCCTCCCGGAGCAGTCGCAACCCGAAAACGACCGCTACGCCTTTGCCTACACCATCACCGTCAGCAACAACGGCAGCGTTGCTGCCAAGCTCATGTCGCGCCACTGGGTGATCACCCACGGCAACGGCAAGGTGGAAGAAGTGCGCGGCGATGGCGTCGTCGGTGAACAACCGCTCATCGCACCCGGTCAAAGCCATACCTACAGCAGCGGCGCGGTGCTCTCGTGCAAGGTTGGCACCATGGAAGGCAGTTACCAGATGTTCGCCCAGGACGGAACGCGGTTCGAAGCCGATATCGCGCCCTTCCGCCTCGCCGTACCCGGGGCCCTGCACTGATGGCGACCTATGCCGTCGGCGACCTTCAGGGCTGCCTCGACCCGCTCAAGTGCCTGCTGGAGCGGGTCAGGTTCGACCCAGCCGTCGATCGCCTGTGGCTGGTCGGCGACCTGGTCAACCGTGGTCCGCAGTCCCTGGAAACCCTGCGCTACCTGTACGCCATGCGCGACTCGCTGGTCTGCGTGCTGGGCAACCATGACCTGCACCTGCTGGCGGTCTGGCACAACATCGAGCGCCTGAAGAAGAGCGATACCCTGCGCGAGATCATCGAGGCGCCGGACGCCCCCCTGTTGATGGACTGGCTGCGCCGGCAGAAACTCCTGCATTTCGACGAAACCCGTGGCGCCGTGCTGGTGCATGCCGGCCTCCCGCCGCAATGGACCCTGGGCAAGGCCCTGGGGCATGCCGCGGAAGTCGAGGAAGTGCTGCGCGACGACTTGCGTCTCAAGCAGTACCTGGACGGCATGTACGGCAACGAACCGGCCAAGTGGAACAAGGACCTGGCCGGCGTGGAGCGCCTGCGGGTCATCACCAACTACTTCACCCGCATGCGCTTCTGCACCGCCGAAGGCAAGCTCGACCTCAAGGGCAAGGAAGGCGCCGACACCGCCCCGCCCGGCTACAAGCCCTGGTTCGCGCACAAGGACCGGCGCTCGCGGCACGTGAAGATCATCTTCGGCCACTGGGCGGCCCTCGAAGGGCGCTGCAACGTGCCCAACGTGTTCGCCCTCGACACCGGTTGCGTCTGGGGCGGGGCCATGACCCTGATGAATGTCGACAGCGGCGAACTGCATCGCTGCGAATGCACTGACAAGGGGACCCCGGAGGACGCGGCAAAGGGCTAGAATGCCCCGTCATTGTTGAAGGAACCGCCCCCATGAGCGAATTCAAGCGCATCCCTCCGGAGCAGGCCCAGGCCCTGCGCGAACAAGGTGCGGTCGTGGTCGACATTCGCGACCCGCAAGCCTACGCCAACGGCCACATCACCGGCTCCAGCCACCTGGACAACCACACGGTGGCCGACTTCATCCGCAACGCCGACCTCGACGCCCCGACCGTGGTGGTCTGCTACCACGGCAACTCCAGCCAGAGCGCTGCGGCCTACCTGGTCAGCCAGGGTTTCTCGGACGTCTACAGCCTCGACGGCGGCTTCGAGCTGTGGCGCGGCACCTTCCCCGCGGAAACCAGCCAGGGAACCGCAGAATAATTTTTTCCAGCCCCGCAGCCCGCGTCCCACGCGGGCTCGCGCCAGACCGGACGAACGGTCATGGCGATCTATTCGGTCATCCGCCCTTGACCTCCCGGATTACCAACTATCCTTAAGCCCAGGCCATCCAAAAAAGGGGAGAGCCGGTACACCGGCGTGCGGGTCATCGGTAGCGATTTCAAGGTGTTCTGGGGGGTATACAGCAATCGTCCATCCCGATTGCATGCCAGCATCAGCTGACTGATCCGGCGTCGGCTCCACGTATCGAGCGAGGTGACGTCATGAGTATTTTTAGCCACTTCCAACAACGCTTCGAGTCCACCCGCCAGGAGGAGCTCTCGCTACAGGAGTACCTGGAGCTCTGCAAGAACGACCGCAGCGCCTACGCTTCGGCGGCCGAGCGCCTGCTCATGGCCATCGGCGAGCCGGAACTGGTCGACACCTCCAGCAACTCCAGGCTGTCGCGGATCTTCTCCAACAAGGTGATCCGCCGCTATCCGGCCTTCGAGGACTTCCACGGCATGGAGGAGTGCATCGACCAGATCGTCTCCTACTTCCGCCACGCCGCGCAGGGCCTGGAAGAGAAGAAACAGATCCTCTATCTGCTCGGTCCGGTGGGTGGCGGTAAATCGTCCCTGGCGGAAAAACTCAAGCAACTGATGGAGAAGGTGCCCTTCTACGCGATCAAGGGCTCGCCGGTGTTCGAATCGCCCCTGGGGCTGTTCAACGCGACCGAGGACGGCGCGATCCTCGAAGAAGACTTCGGCATCCCGCGTCGCTACCTCAACACCATCATGTCGCCCTGGGCGACCAAGCGCCTGGCCGAGTTCGGCGGCGACATCAGCCAGTTCAAGGTGGTCAAGCTCTACCCGTCGATCCTCAACCAGATCGCCGTGGCCAAGACCGAGCCGGGGGACGAGAACAACCAGGACATCTCCGCCCTCGTCGGCAAGGTGGATATCCGCAAGCTGGAGGAATTCCCGCAGAACGACGCCGATGCCTATAGCTACTCGGGCGCGCTGTGCCGGGCCAACCAGGGCCTGATGGAATTCGTCGAGATGTTCAAGGCGCCGATCAAGGTCCTGCACCCGCTGCTGACCGCCACCCAGGAAGGCAACTACAACAGTACCGAAGGCCTGGGCGCGATCCCCTACTCCGGCATCCTGCTGGCCCACTCCAACGAATCGGAATGGCACAGCTTCCGCAACAACAAGAACAACGAGGCCTTCATCGACCGGATCTACATCGTCAAGGTGCCGTACTGCCTGCGGGTCAGCGACGAGATCAAGATCTACGACAAGCTGCTGTTCAACAGCTCGCTGGCCAAGGCCCATTGCGCACCCGACACCCTGAAGATGCTGGCCCAGTTCACCGTGCTCTCGCGCCTGAAAGAGCCGGAGAACTCCAACATCTACTCGAAGATGCGCGTGTACGACGGCGAGAACCTCAAGGACACCGATCCGAAGGCCAAGTCGATCCAGGAGTACCGCGATGCCGCCGGCGTCGACGAAGGCATGAACGGCCTGTCGACCCGCTTCGCCTTCAAGATCCTGTCCAAGGTATTCAACTTCGACCCGCATGAAGTCGCCGCCAACCCGGTCCACCTGCTCTACGTGCTGGAACAGCAGATCGAGCAGGAACAGTTCCCGGCCGAGGTGCGCGAGCGCTACCTGCGCTACCTGAAGGAGTACCTGGCACCGCGCTACATCGAGTTCATCGGCAAGGAAATCCAGACCGCCTACCTGGAGTCCTACAGCGAGTACGGCCAGAACATCTTCGACCGCTACGTGCTGTACGCGGACTTCTGGATCCAGGACCAGGAATACCGCGATCCGGAAACCGGCGAGATCCTCAACCGCATCGCCCTCAACGAGGAGCTGGAGAAGATCGAGAAACCCGCCGGCATCAGCAATCCGAAGGACTTCCGCAACGAGATCGTCAACTTCGTGTTGCGCGCCCGGGCCAACAACAATGGCAAGAACCCGACCTGGCTCAGCTACGAGAAGCTGCGGGTGGTCATCGAGAAGAAAATGTTCTCCAACACCGAGGACCTGCTGCCGGTCATCAGCTTCAACGCCAAGGCGAGCAAGGAGGACCAACAGAAACACAACGACTTCGTCACGCGCATGGTGGAACGCGGCTACACGGACAAACAGGTTCGCCTGCTCTCCGAGTGGTATCTGCGGGTCAGAAAGTCCCAGTAGCAGCTGCAAGCTGTCAGCCACACGCTGTAAGCCGTCCGCGGTGCGTGCAGACGCACCGCACGGCCAGCGGCTGTGGCGAATGCTCTTTCTTGCAGCTTGTAGCTTGAAGCTTGCAGCTGTTTCCCAGCTACCGGAGGGCCCATGAGCTACGTCATCGACCGACGCCTGAACGGCAAGAACAAGAGCACGGTCAATCGCCAGCGCTTCCTGCGGCGTTACCGTGACCATATCAAGAAAGCCGTCGAGGAAGCCGTAAGCCGTCGCTCCATCACCGACATGGAGCATGGCGAGCAGATCAGCATCCCCGGCCGCGATATCGACGAACCCGTGCTGCACCACGGCCGTGGCGGCAAGCAGACCGTCGTCCACCCGGGCAACAAGGAATTCACCGCCGGCGAACACATCCCCCGTCCACAGGGTGGCGGAGGCGGTGGCGGGCGTGGCAAGGCGGGCAATTCCGGCGAAGGCATGGATGAGTTCGTCTTCCAGATCACCCAGGAGGAATTCCTCGAATTCATGTTCGAGGACCTCGAACTGCCCAACCTGGTCAAACGTCACCTGACCGGCACCGACACCTTCAAGACCGTGCGCGCCGGGATCAGCAACGAAGGCAACCCGTCACGGATCAACATCATCCGCACCCTGCGCTCGGCCCACGCGCGGCGCATTGCCCTCACCGGCAGCAGCCGTGCACGCCTGCGCGAAGCGAAGGAAGAACTGGCGCGGCTGAAACGGGAAGAACCGGACAACTTCGGCGATATCCAGGAAATCGAAGCGGAAATCGAGCGACTGAGCGCACGCATCCACCGCATCCCCTTCCTCGACACCTTCGACCTCAAGTACAACCTGCTGGTCAAGCACCCCAATCCCAGCTCCAAGGCGGTGATGTTCTGCCTGATGGACGTGTCCGGCTCCATGACCCAGGCCACCAAGGACATCGCCAAGCGCTTCTTCATCCTCCTGTACCTGTTCCTCAAGCGTAACTACGACCGCATCGAGGTGGTGTTCATCCGCCATCACACCAGCGCCCGCGAAGTGGACGAGGAAGAGTTCTTCTACTCCCGCGAGACCGGCGGCACCATCGTCTCCAGTGCCCTGAAACTGATGCAGGAAATCATGGCCGAGCGCTACCCGGCCAACGAATGGAACATCTACGCCGCCCAGGCCTCCGACGGCGACAACTGGAACGACGACTCGCCGATCTGCCGGGACATCCTCAGCAAGCAGATCATGCCGTTCGTCCAGTACTACACTTACGTCGAGATCACTCCCCGCGAACATCAGGCACTGTGGTTCGAATACGAACGCATCGGCGAAGCCTTCCCCGACACGTTCGCCCAGCAGCAGCTGGTGTCGGCCGGTGATATCTATCCGGTCTTCCGTGAACTCTTCCAGCGCAGGTTAGTGACATGACCGCCAGAGAGAAGCGCCAACCCCTTTCCACCGGTTCCGAGTGGACGTTCGAGCTCATCCAGGCCTATGACCGAGAGATCAGCCGCCTGGCCGAGCGCTACGCCCTGGACACCTACCCCAACCAGATCGAAGTGATCACCGCCGAGCAGATGATGGACGCCTACGCCTCGGTGGGCATGCCGCTGGGCTATCACCACTGGTCCTACGGCAAGCACTTCCTCAGCACGGAAAAATCCTATAGCCGCGGCCAGATGGGCCTGGCCTACGAGATCGTGATCAACTCCGACCCGTGCATCGCCTACCTGATGGAGGAGAACACCATCTGCATGCAGGCCCTGGTGGTGGCTCACGCGTGCTACGGGCACAACAGCTTCTTCAAGGGCAACTACCTGTTCCGCACCTGGACCGACGCCAGCTCGATCATCGACTACCTGGTGTTCGCCAAGCAGTACATCATGCAGTGCGAGGAACGCCACGGCATCGACGCCGTGGAAGACCTGCTCGACTCCTGCCACGCCCTGATGAACTACGGTGTCGATCGCTACAAACGGCCCTACCCCATCTCCGCCGAGGAAGAACGTCGGCGGCAGAAGGACCGTGAAGAGCACCTGCAGAAACAGATCAACGACCTGTGGCGGACCATTCCGAAGAGCGCCGACAAGACCAGCGAGCGGGATACCGCGCGCTTCCCCGCCGAGCCGCAGGAAAACATCCTGTACTTCATCGAGAAGCACGCGCCGCTGCTGGAGCCCTGGCAGCGCGAGGTCGTGCGCATCGTGCGCAAGATCGCCCAGTATTTCTACCCGCAGCGCCAGACCCAGGTGATGAACGAAGGCTGGGCCACCTTCTGGCACTACACCCTGATGAACGACCTGTACGACGAAGGCCTGGTCACCGACGGCTTCATGATGGAGTTTCTCCAGTCCCATACCAGCGTGGTGTTCCAGCCCGGCTTCGACAGCCCCTACTACAACGGCATCAACCCCTACGCCCTGGGGTTCGCCATGTACACCGACATCCGCCGCATGTGCGAGCACCCCACCGAGGAAGACCGTCGCTGGTTCCCGGAAATCGCCGGCAGCGACTGGCTGTCCGCGATCAAGTTCGCCATGAGCAGCTTCAAGGATGAGAGTTTCATCCTGCAGTACCTGTCGCCCAAGGTGATCCGCGACCTCAAGCTGTTCAGCATCCTCGATGACGACCAGCGTGATGACCTGCTGGTCCCGGCCATCCACGACGAAAGCGGCTACCGCATCATCCGCGAGACCCTCGCGGCGCAGTACAACCTCGGCAACCGCGAGCCCAACGTGCAGATCTGGAGCATCGACCGGCGCGGCGACCGATCCCTGACCCTCCGTCACCAGCAGCATGACCGCAAGCCGCTCGGCGACTCCACCGAGGAAGTACTCAAGCACCTGCATCGCCTGTGGGGCTTCGATATCCACCTGGAAACCCTGCAGGGCGAGCAGATCATGAAAACCCACCACGTGCCGCCCCGGGGCGAGCATGGCGACGGAGGTGACCACGGTCGCCTGGATCTCGCCGTCGTTCACCTTTAACACCAGCCGCCTCCGTGATGTCACACAGGTTATCCTGTGGGGCATCTACGGAGGTTTTTCATGCAGATCTACAAAGTCGGCGGCGCTGTGCGCGATCGCCTGCTCGGCAGGCCGGTCACCGATAACGACTGGGTGGTGGTCGGCGCCACGGCGCAGCAGATGGAGGCCCTCGGCTATCGCCCGGTGGGCACGGATTTCCCGGTGTTCCTCCACCCGGAAAGCGGTGAGGAGTACGCCCTGGCCCGCACCGAGCGGAAAAGCGGCGTGGGCTACGGTGGTTTCACCTTCCATGCCAGCCCCGATGTCACCCTCGAACAGGACCTGATCCGTCGCGACCTGACCATCAACGCCATGGCCGAGGACGATCACGGCAACCTGACCGATCCCTACAACGGCAAGCAGGATCTGGATAACCGCCTGTTGCGCCACGTATCCCCGGCGTTCGCCGAAGATCCCCTGCGTGTGCTCCGTGTGGCCCGCTTCGCCGCGCGCTTTGCCGGGCTGGGTTTCCAGGTCGCACCGCAGACCCTGGAACTGATGCGCCAGCTCAGCGATTCGGGCGAGCTTCAAGCGCTGACGGCGGAGCGCAGCTGGAAGGAAATTTCCCGGGCGCTGATGGAGGATCATCCGCAGGTGTTCATCCAGGTCCTGCGTGACTGCGGCGCGCTGAAAGAGCTGATGCCGGAGGTGGATGCGCTGTTCGGCGTGCCACAACCGCCCGCCCATCACCCGGAGATCGACACAGGCGTCCATACCCTGGCGGTGCTGGAGCAGGCCGCCAGGCATGACCAGCCGCTGACCGTACGCTGGGCCTGCCTGCTCCACGACCTGGGCAAGGGCACCACGCCGGAAAAGGACTGGCCACGGCATATCGCCCACGAGCATCGCGGGTTGAAACTGATCGAAGCGGTGAACCAGCGTTTCAAGGCGCCTCGCGATTGCCAGGAGCTGGCGATACTGGTGGGTGAATACCACACCCATGGACACCGGGCGCTGGAGTTGAAGCCATCGACCTTGCTGGAGTTGTTGCAGCGCTTCGATGTGTATCGACGCCCGCAGCGTTTCGAGGAATTCATCGTCGCTTGCGAGATGGATGCCCGTGGCCGGCTGGGCCTGGAGGATCGCGAGTATCCGCAGGCCGACTACCTGCGCAGAGCCGCCGAGGCGGCGCGCCAGGTGGCGGTGAAGCCGCTGGTGGAACAGGGCTATACCGGGCAGGCCCTAGGGGAAGCGCTGAAGAAGGCGCGGCTGAATGCACTGAAGCTTTACAAGGAAAATGTTGCTCGTTGATCTCACCCCCTGACAGCCGGGTTGCGGCTTACAGGTGCCTGTCTTGAGGGCGCCGCACCTGTGAGCCCAGATGCGGCCCCGAGCCAGGCATCCGAATTTATCCGCCAACAAACCAGCGGACAAGATTCAGATCAGAACCGGTACTCCACCGACGTCATCACATTCCGCGGCTCGCCATACACCCCCCAGGTATCGGAATAGGCGTAGTACTTCTTGTCCAACGCATTGTTCAGATTGACCTTGAGGCTGAGGTCATCGGTCACCTCGTAGCGGGTCATCAGGTTGACCAGTGCATAGCTGCCCTGGGTGAACGCATGCAGGTCCTGCCCATACTTGCTCTGCCAGTTCACCCCGCCACCCACGGTGACCTTGTCCAGCACGCCCGGCAGGCGGTAGGTGGTGAAGGTCTTGACGCTGTGCCGCGGAATATTGGTGACGATGCGCTCGTCCTCTTCATTGGTGCTGACGCTATACGCGTACCCGGCCATCAACTGCCAGCCCTCCGCCACCTGACCATCCAGGGCCAGCTCAACGCCCTTGGTGGTGGTGCCCTTCTCGGTGCGGTAGATGTCCGGATCGGCGATCCACACCCCCAGGTTGTCCTGCTCGATCCGGAACAGCGCCAGGCTGGCATTGAGCTTGTCGTCGTTGAAGCTGCCCTTGATTCCTACCTCGTAGCCCACGCCCTCCTGTGGCTCCAGCGGCTTGCCGTTGATGTCCTTCATGCCATAGGACTGCGGGTTGAAGATCTTGGTGTAGCTGCCATAGACCGACCAGGTAGCGTCCAGGTCGTAGACCAGGCCGGCATAGGGCAGGAAGATACCGTGGCGGCTCTCGCTGCTTTGCGTCGCCGCACCATCGTATGGCTGGTTCTCGCTCTCCCGCTTCCAGTCCGTGACTCGACCACCGAGCATGAGATGCAGGTCGTCGCGCAGGTTGAAGCGCGAACTCAGGTACATCGCGTACTGATTCTCGGTGATGTAGTTCTTGCCTACCGGTGCGAAAGACGGCTTGGGCCCGCTGCCGTCCCAGTCGAGGAAGTTGGCGATGGTCCCGTCATAGCCGGTCCAGGGTCCTTGCCATCCCCCACGGTCCGGCGTGTTTTCCGTGTAGCGCGACAGGGTGGTACCGACGATCAGCTCATGCTCGCGGCCAAACAGGCTGAAGGGCCCGGTCAGGTAGGCGTCCAGGTTGTTCTGCCGCGGCGTGCCGCTCCAGCGATTGGGGTACATGTAGCTGCCGGCGCCGGTCTGCTGGTCGATGCCGCCATTAAGGAAGGTCGTCGCCTGGTCGAAGCTGTTCTGCGTGTGGCTCAGTTCGACCTTGCCGCTCCAGCCATTGTCGAAGCGATGCTCCAGCGAGGTGAAGACATTGGTTACCTTGCGATCGTAATAAGCCCACTCGGCCGCGCTGTTGGTGGAGCGCGGCAGGTCGGTCTTCACGCCGTTGGTGAAGTACACCGGAAAGCCGACACGCAGCGGCGAATTGGTGTGGGAGTTGGCGTAGCTGAATCCGGCAGTCAGCAGCGTCGTGTCCGACAGGTCGAACTCGCTGATGCCGTAGACCAGTTGCGAATCGGACGACATCCGATCGACCCAGGAACCCTGGTCCTTGATATCCACCACCAGGCGGCCACGAATGGAGCCCGACTCGCTCAGCGGACCGGAAGCATCGAAGCCGGTGCCGTAGCGATCCCAACTGCCCGCCTCGGCAGTGACACTGAACTGCGGGTCATAGGTCGGCCGCTTGCGGATCAGGTTGATGGTCGCTCCCGGGGTGCCGGTACCGCTGATCAGGCCGGTAGCGCCACGGACGATCTCGATGCGGTCGTACATCGCGGTGTACTGGGTCGAGTTGTCGATCCGCGACGAGGTCGGCACGCCATCGATCTCGAAGTTGTTGATCATGAAGCCGCGGGACCAGTAGGTGTTGTTCTCCGCGCCGACGCTGGCGTGGGACACGGTGATGCCCGGGGTCGCGTCCAGCACTTCGTTGAGGCTGGTCAGCTTCTGGTCATCCAGGCGCTGGCGGGTCATCACCGTCAGGGACTGCGGGGTTTCCTTGGGCGTCAGGTTCAGGCGCGTCGAGCTGCTCGACGAATACGTGGTGTACAACCCGGTGCCCTCGGTGATCGAACCCGGTGCCTTGCCGGAAATCGACACTTCGCCCAATTGCAGTGCATCCGGCGCCACGGCGAGCATCAACGTGTAGTTGCCGTTGCCTTCCCGGATCGGCTGCAGGCCAGTGCCAGCGAGCAATTGTGCCAGGCCGCTGCCGACCTCATGGAGGCCCTTCAGGCCCGGGCTGGTTTTGCCTTCCACCAACGCCGCCGGGTACGACAGCAGGATGTGAGCGCTCTGACCGAACTGGTTCAGCGCACCGGCCAAGGGACCTGCGGCAATATCGAATTCATGGCCCGCCTGCTCGGCGGCATTGACCCAGCCCGGCACGCTCAGCAACGGCGCGGCCAGCGCCATGCAGGCGATGCCCTGCGCCACCGCCGCGGCCAGTGTCTGCCCGAGCGCCGCGCGCCGTACCTGTACACCCTTGTTCATGCAACAACTCCCCAGTGAATGTTGGACTTCTGGGGGTTGAGTCTCGTGAGAACGGCAAACGCATCAGGTGAGAACGAAAATATTTTCACGTGCGCGAGGTGACAGGCTGCAGCGTGACCCAGTAGCGCGTGACAGCGTGCAGTTCCACGCCCAGGGTGCGACTCACAGCAGCCAGTACCCGGTCGGTGTCGTCCAGCGGATAGGTACCGGAAACCAGCAATCCGGCCAGCGCCGGATCGCAGCCCAGATGACCATGGCGATAGCGCGACAGTTCGGCGAGGAAGTCGTCCAGGCGCTGGCCATCGGCGACGATCATGCCCTGGCTCCAGGCCAGGTCTCCCTCCGTGGCGCGGCGGGCAAAGACTTCGCGGTCGGTAAAATTGACCCGCTCGCCGGGAGCCAACGCCCGGGGCGGGGCATGGCGCGGCTCGATCCGCGCCTCGCCCTGCAACAGGGTGAGTTGGGTGTAGCCCTCGCGCTGGCGTACACCGAGTTGCCCCTGCCCCGCGTTCACCGCACCTTGTGCCGTCTCGACCCGCAAAGGTCGACCTTGCGGATCCTGGCCCAGGGTCACGAGGATTTCACCGCGCAGCAGGTTGATACGGCGTGCTTCACGCCCCAGCTCCACGTCGATTGCCGTGTCGGTATTGAGTTGAACCCGGGTAGCATCCGCCAGCAGGATGCCGCGCTGCTCCCCCACCGCGCTGCGATGGTCGGCCAGAAGCGGCGGCAGCAGGCCGCTTTCGCGCAAGCTCCAGGCACCGGCCCCTGTCACCAGCAGCACGCTCAACTGCTTGATCACCCGCCGCCGCGACATGCCGCCCGCGGTCAGCGTTGCACTGGCCAGCGGCCGGTGCTGACGGACTTCCCCCATGCGCCGGCCAAGATTCTCCGCCCGCTGCCAGGCCTGCTCATGCAGGGGATGAGCCTGGCGCCAGTGCTGGCAGGCCGCTCGGGTTTGCGCGCTGACTTGCGGCTCCATCAGTTCCAGGTACCAGAACATCGCCTGCTCGGCGATTTCCAGGGTAATCCCTCCTGCGGCACTGTTCATGCCAGGTCCAGGCTCGGATCGAGCAGGATGCAGCGAGCACCGGCCCTGGCGATGTAGCGCTTGGCCGTGGACGCGGAGACGCCAAGGCGCTCGCCGATCTCGGCATGGCTCAGGCCATCCAGTTGCGACCACAGGAACGCCTGGCGCACCGGACGCTCCAGGCGCTCAAGCAGCGCATCCAGTTCCACCAGGGTTTCCAGGAGAATCGCCTGGGTCTCCAGGTCCGGCGCCAAGGCCTCGGGCAATGCCGCCAAGGCTTCGAGGTAAGCGCGCTCCAGCTTCTGACGGCGAAAATGATTGGACAGCACGCTCTGCGCCACCGTCGCCAGAAAGCTGCGCGGAGCATGGATTTCGAGGGGATGGTCTTTCGCCAGGAGGCGCAGGAAGGTGTCCTGGGCCAGGTCGGCAGCGCTCTGCGAACAGTTCAGTCGCCGTCGCAACCAGTTCAGCAGCCAGCGGTGTTGCGTGTCATACAACACCGCAATGTCAGTGAGACCGGTCTGGGAAGAAGAAGGCATGGCGGCGGCACGCAGTAGGAAAAGGGGTTGACGCGAATGATAAGACTTATCACATGCATCGCAACCCCTTGGCCGCAAGACGATCAGTTGCCGTCGGGTGTCAGTTGCCGGTCATGCCAGAGAAAAGGCACGGGCGCCAGGACCTGGTCGATCCGCGCCTCGCTCCACAGGGCGGCCATGCTTTTGCCCGCGCCCGGATGCACAAGCTCGGGCGCGATCAGGGCCAGCGGCCAGAGCACGAAGGCGTTCTTCAGGATTTCGGCACGGGGCAGCACCAGGCCGTCGAAGTTGCCGTGCAGGTCGCCATACAGCAGCACATCGATGTCCAGCGGCAGGCCCTTGCGTTCCGGGGCGTAGCGACCGTTGTCGGCCTCGATGAACTTGAGCCGGCGATCCAGCTCGATCAGCGGCAGTTCGGTCAGGCCGGTCACCACCAGGTTGAAGAACGGGCCGCTCTTGATGCCCACCGCCTGGCTTTCGAACACCGGCGAACACTGCATGTCCTGAAGAAAACCGGCCAGCGCGTCGAGGCCGGCGGTCAGGTGCCGCTCGCGCTCGACATTGCTGCCGAGGCCCAGGTAGACCCGTATCAGAGGCATCCGCGCTCGATCTCCACGCCGACCCCACCGGTGGCCGCGGGCACCGCGCCAGGCTTGGTCAGCTTCAGTTGCAGCCAGGGAATGTCGAACTCCTGCATCAGCACCTGGGCCAGGCGCTCGGCGAAGGTCTCCACCAGCTGGAACTGCGCCTGCTCGGCGAAGGCCTGGATACGCGCCGACACGCTGGCATAGTCCAGGGCGAGGGTCAGGTCGTCCCCCGCCGCTGCCGGGCGGTTATCCCAGGCGAACCGCAGGTCCAGGCGCAGGCACTGGCGAATGCCGCGCTCCCAATCGTAGGCACCGATCACGGTGTCGACTTCCAGCCCCTCGATGAACACTCTGTCCAAGCACTTCTCTCCACAGCACGACAAGGGCGCCTTGCGCCGTTAGAATCTGGGGCGTCCTTGCCCGGAATAGTTAGCATGTTTTGGTTACTGGCGATCTTCGCCTACCTGCTTGGCTCTCTGTCCTTCGCCATCGTCCTCAGCCGCCTGAGCGGCAGTCCCGACCCGCGCATGAGCGGCTCGGGCAATGCCGGCGCCACCAACATGCTGCGCCTGGCCGGGCGGAAACTGGCGATCCTGACCCTGCTCGGCGACCTGTGCAAGGGCCTCGTGCCGGTAGTGCTCGCGGTGATGGCTGGTCTGGACCAGCGCGAGCAAGCCTGGATCGGCCTTTGCGCGGTACTGGGCCACCTGTTTCCACTGTATTTCCGCTTCCGCGGCGGCAAGGGCGTCGCCACCGCCGCCGGTGTCCTGCTCGGCCTGTATCCACCAGCCGCCTTGCTGGCCATCAGCGCCTGGCTGCTGACCTTCTACCTGACCCGCACCAGCTCGCTGGCGGCCCTGATCGCCACGCCCCTGACCCTGCCGCTGCTGGCCTGGCGCGAGCCTGAGGCGCTGCTGCCGATGACCGTCCTGACCCTGCTGATCGTCTGGCGGCATCGCGGCAATCTGCGTGATCTGTTCGCCGGACGGGAAAGGCATTTCTGACGGTTCAGATCGCCTGCAACGTCTCCATCGGCCAGCGCGCCTGCACGCTGATCGCCAGGCTTTCCTGCTGGCCGGCGGCAAGACGCTGGCAACCTGCGTAGGCGATCATCGCGCCGTTGTCGGTGCAGAATTTCGGCCGGGCATAGAACACATTGCCCTTGAGGCCTGCGGTCATGTCTTCCAGCGACGCACGCAACGCCTTGTTGGCACTCACGCCACCAGCGATCACCAGGCGCTTGAGGCCGGTCTGCTGGAGGGCGCGACGGCACTTGATGGTCAGAGTCTCGACCACCGCCTGCTGGAAGGCCAGCGAGATGTCGCAACGGGTTTGCTCGCTGTCGTCCCCGGCATCACGGCACTGCTGCCAGGTATTGAGGGCGAAGGTCTTGAGGCCGCTGAAGCTGAACTGCAGGCCCGGGCGATCGGTCATCGGCCGCGGGAAGACGAAGCGCCCCGGCACGCCCTGGGCGGCCAGGCGGGCGATCTCCGGACCACCGGGATACGGCAGGCCGATCAGCTTGGCGGTCTTGTCGAAGGCTTCGCCGGCAGCGTCGTCCAGCGACTCGCCGAGCAGTTCGTAGCGACCGATGCCATCGACCCGCACCAGCTGGGTGTGGCCGCCGGACACCAGCAAGGCGACGAACGGAAATTCCGGCGGCTGCTCTTCGAGCATTGGCGCCAGCAGGTGACCTTCCATATGATGCACGCCCAGCGCCGGGATGCCCCAGGCGAACGCCAGGGCCTGGGCACAGGAAGCGCCGACCAGCAGCGCGCCGACCAGGCCGGGACCGGCGGTGTAGGCGATGGCATCGATATCGGTGGCCACGCAGTCGGCCTCGGCCAATACCTGGCGGATCAGCGGCAGCATGCGCTTGACGTGGTCGCGGGAAGCGAGCTCCGGCACTACCCCGCCGTAGACGCGGTGCAGGTCGATCTGGC
Organism: Paucimonas sp.; assembly: GCA_031253995.1. GTDB lineage: Bacteria > Pseudomonadota > Gammaproteobacteria > Pseudomonadales > Pseudomonadaceae > Aquipseudomonas. The sequence continues at coordinate 52,639 of JAIRVG010000067.1, forward strand.
TGAACAGCGCATCGGCCAGCAGGCCGCGTTCGCTGTCGTAGAGGGCGACGCCGGTTTCATCGCAGGATGTTTCCAATCCCAGTACTAGCATGGGTCATGGCCTTGTCGAGGCTGAATTCGAAGGCGCGCATTCTAGTCCCCGCTCCCGGTGCCGACCAGCGGTTTTCGATCAGAGGCTTTGCATTCCTCCCGGCTAAGAGTTACCATCCGCAACCCTTAAAACCGACGTACTCCAGTGCACATTCCTGCCACGAGTTCGTTGACCCCGGTAATGAATGAAGGTAGCTCTGGATGCCAGCCGTCAAAGTTAAAGAGAACGAACCCTTCGACGTAGCTCTGCGTCGTTTCAAGCGCTCCTGCGAAAAAGCCGGTGTACTGGCTGAAGTTCGTAGCCGCGAATTTTACGAGAAGCCGACTTCCGAGCGTAAGCGCAAGGCAGCTGCCGCTGTCAAGCGTCACGCCAAGAAAGTTCAGCGCGAACAGCGCCGCGCCGTTCGTCTGTACTGATACAGACGTTCATCGCAAGCTTCTGCCTCGCCCGGCTCACCGCCGGGCTGCCGGCAGTTGATTAGCTGTTCACTCCAGCCACGACACCTGTCGTATCGCCGGAGACGCCCGACTGGATCCCAGCCCGGGCAGCCTGCCCCAATCGTCAGAACTGGCCTCAACCGCCAGCCGTGCACGTCACTCCTGACGAGCCCTCACGGGTTATCGACGAGCACATCTTTCTTCCGTTTCTTGCGTTTGCCATTCGACCCGTTTCGAATGCACCGTCGTTCCCGCAGCATTAGCGATAGACTTTCCTTGATCGCCTGATGACGAGAGAGCCATGGCCGGGCTGATACCCCAGAGTTTCATTGACGACCTTCTCAACCGCACCGACATCGTCGATGTGGTGAGTTCCCGCGTCCAGTTGAAAAAGGCCGGCAAGAACCTCACCGCCTGCTGCCCGTTCCACAAGGAAAAGACGCCCTCCTTCAGCGTCAGCCCGGACAAGCAGTTCTACTACTGCTTCGGCTGCGGCGCCGGCGGCAACGCCCTCGGCTTCATCATGGACCACGACAACCTGGACTTCCCCCAGGCCGTCGAGGAACTGGCCAAGGCCGCAGGCATGGAAGTGCCTCGCGAGGAAGGCGGACGCAACAACAAGCCGCGCCAGCCCACCGATTCGCCGTTGTACCCGCTGCTCACCGCCGCCGCCGAGTTCTATCGCCAGGCGCTGAAGAGCCACCCGACCCGCAGGGCCGCGGTGGAATACCTCAAGGGCCGCGGCTTATCCGGCGAGATCGCCCGCGACTTCGGCCTCGGTTTCGCCCCGCCCGGCTGGGACAACCTGTTCAAGCACCTGAGCAGTGACACCCTGCAACAGAAGGCCATGATCGACGCCGGCCTGCTGATCGAGAACGCCGAGACCGGCAAGCGCTACGACCGCTTCCGCGACCGGGTGATGTTCCCGATCCGCGACAGCCGCGGCCGGGTCATCGCCTTCGGTGGCCGGGTCCTGGGCGACGACAAGCCCAAGTACCTGAACTCCCCGGAAACCCCGGTATTCCACAAGGGCCAGGAGCTGTACGGGCTGTACGAGGCACGCAAGTTCAACCGCAACCTCGACGAGATCATCGTGGTCGAGGGCTACATGGACGTCATCGCCCTGGCCCAGCAAGGCCTGCGCAACGCGGTGGCGACCCTGGGCACGGCCACCAGCGAAGAACACCTCAAGCGCCTGTTCCGCGTAGTGCCCAGCGTGCTGTTCTGCTTCGACGGCGACCAGGCCGGCCGCAATGCCGCCTGGCGCGCCCTCGAAGCCACGCTGTCGAGCCTGCAGGACGGACGCAAGGCGCGCTTCCTGTTCCTGCCCGAAGGCGAAGACCCGGACACCCTGGTCCGGGCCGAGGGCACCGACGCCTTCCGCGCCCGGATCAACCAGCACGCACAACCGCTGGCCGACTACTTCTTCCAGCAACTGACCGAGGAAGCCGACCCGCGCTCGCTGGAAGGCAAGGCGCACATGGCTACCCTCGCCGCACCGCTGATCGACAAGGTGCCGGGCGCCAACCTGCGTGCGCTGATGCGCAATCGCCTGAAGGAAATCACCGGGCTGGACAACCAGCAGGTCGAGCAACTGGCCCAGAGCGCACCGCGCGAGGCCCCGCCACCGGCCTACGACCCGGGTATCGACTACGATGCGATCCCGGACTACAGCCCGGACTACAGCGATTTCCACTCGGCGGAGCATTTCCAGCCGCAGCAGCAACAGCAGCAGTGGACGCCGAACCAGGGTGGCGGCCAGAAGAAGAAATGGGACGGCAAGCCGTGGGACAAGAAGGGTGGCAAGCCCTGGGATCGCAACGGCAAGCAACAGAATCATCCGCCACGGGTGCCGACGTCGGTAGAACCGCCGACCCTCAGCGCCCTGCGCACCTTGCTGCATCACCCCGTGCTCGCCCGCAAGGTCGAGGATGCCAGCCATTTCGCCGACGAAGAGCATGTCTACGCGCAACTCCTCGTAGCACTGCTGGAGGCGCTGCAAAAGAATCCTGAGCTACGCTCACTACAGTTGATCGCGCGCTGGCATGGTACCGAGCAGGGTCGCCTGCTGCGGGCGCTGGCGGAAAAGGAATGGCTGATCGATGCCGACAACCTTGAACAACAGTTTTTCGACACTATAACTAGCTTGTCCGCTCGCCAACGCGAGCGCAGCCTGGAACATCTGCTCCGAAAAGCACGTCAGGGCGAACTGAGCGCAGAGGAAAAAAATCAGCTGCGCGACTTGCTCAGTCGCAATGTTCCCGCACAAACCCCGACCTCAACTGGCGCGTGAGGTCCATGCTCGGGTATAATCCTCGGCTTGTTTTTTGCCCGCCAAGACCTTCAGTGGATAGGGTGTTATGTCCGGAAAAGCGCAACAGCAGTCTCGCATCAAAGAGTTGATCACCCGCGGTCGTGAGCAGGGCTACCTGACTTACGCGGAGGTCAACGACCACCTGCCGGAGGATATTTCAGATCCGGAACAGGTGGAAGACATCATCCGCATGATCAACGACATGGGGATCAACGTATTCGAGAGTGCTCCGGATGCGGATGCCCTTTTGTTGGCCGAAGCCGACACCGACGAAGCCGCGGCCGAAGAAGCCGCTGCTGCGCTGGCGGCCGTGGAAACCGACATCGGTCGCACCACCGACCCGGTGCGCATGTACATGCGCGAAATGGGTACCGTCGAGCTGCTGACCCGCGAAGGCGAAATCGAAATCGCCAAGCGTATCGAGGAAGGCATCCGTGAAGTCATGGGCGCCATCGCCCACTTCCCGGGCACTGTCGACTACATTCTCGGCGAATATGACCGCGTCACCACCGAGGGTGGCCGTCTGTCGGACGTTCTCAGCGGTTACATCGACCCTGACGACAACATCGCCGCGCCGACCGAAGAAGTGCCGATCCCTGGCACCAAGGCCGCCGCTGCGAAAGAAGAGTCCGACGACGACGAAGAAGAGTCCGAAGGCGGTGACGACGAGGAAGAGGCCGAAAGCGGCCCGGACCCGGTTGTCGCTGCCCAGCGCTTCGGTGCGGTATCCGAGCAGCTTCAGGCGACCACCAAGGTCCTGAAGAAAAACGGTCGTACCCACAAGGAAAGCGTCGAGGCCCTGCAGGCCCTGGCCGACCTGTTCATGCCGATCAAGCTGGTACCGAAGCAGTTCGAGGTACTGGTCGAGCGTGTACGTGATGCCCTGAACCGCCTGCGCCAGCAAGAACGCGCCATCATGCAGCTGTGCGTGCGTGACGCCCGCATGCCGCGTGCCGACTTCCTGCGCATGTTCCCAAGCAACGAAACCGACCAGACCTGGAGCGGTGACCTGGCCAAGCGCAACACCAAGTGGGCTGCTGCCCTGGGTGAAAAGGACGCCGCCATCGTTGCCTGCCAGCAGAAGCTGATCGACCTTGAGACCGAAACCGGCCTGACCGTTGCCGAGATCAAGGAAATCAACCGTCGCATGTCGATCGGTGAAGCCAAGGCCCGCCG
>JAIRVG010000077.1 GCA_031253995.1 Paucimonas sp.
AGTTAGAGGGCATCAACAACCGGATCAAGGTGATCAAGCGGATGGCCTACGGCTACCGAGACAGCGAATTCTTTTTCATGAAGATCAAGAATGACTTTCCCGGCAATCCGTGAAGAACCAAAAAAAAGGGGCTCCATCAGGAGCCCCATAACTTACAGCACGCAACAGATTCGGTTATCAGCCTTCGGCCGCCTCGCGACGCTCGCGAGCCCGGCGCGACATGATGTTGAGCACCTCGATCGCGGTGGAGAACGCCATCGCCGCATACACGTAGCCTTTCGGTACATGGGCGCCGAAGCCTTCGGCGATCAGGGTCATGCCGATCATGATCAGGAAGCCCAGGGCCAGCATCACCACGGTCGGGTTGTCGTTGATGAACTTGGCCAGCGGATCAGCCGCCACCAGCATCACGATCACGGCACTGATCACGGCGATGATCATGATCGGCAGGTGCTCGGTCATGCCCACTGCGGTAATGATGCTGTCGATGGAGAACACGATGTCCAGCAACAGTATCTGGCCGATGGCCGCCGCGAAGCCGATGGTAATGGTAGACGACACGGCGGATTCTTCCTTGGCCCGCGGGTCCACGCTTTCATGGATTTCCTTGGTGGCTTTCCACAGCAGGAACAGGCCACCGGCAATCAGGATCATGTCCTTCCACGAGAAGCTCTTGCCGAGGATGTCGATCACCGGCTCGGTCAGCTGGACGATCCAGGCCACGGTGCTGAGCAGCGCCAGGCGCATGATCAGGGCCATGCTGATACCGATGCGGCGGGCCTTGGAGCGGTATTCCACGGGCAGCTTGTTGGTCAGGATCGAGATGAAGATCAGGTTGTCGATGCCGAGGACGATCTCCATGGCCACCAGGGTGGCCAGGGCGACCCAGGCGGTCGGGCTTGCAGCGAGTTCCAGCAGGTATTCCATGGATCAGATCCTGATTTGTCGATTATTGAAAAAATAGGTCAGATTTTCTGACCGTCAGCGTCCTTCGTCTCTTCTTTCTCCGCTTTCTGCGTGCCAGTGGCCTCGCTCAGCGCCTGCTGGGCCGCTTCGTTGGTCTTGTCGATGGCCTGCTTGGCCGACTCTGCGGCCTGGTTGAGCACCTGCTGGGCGGATTTCTCGGCCTGCTCGCAGCCGCTCATGGCGAACAGGGCGAGTACCAGGACCAGGGGCGTACCGATGGATTTGATGTAGAGCATGTTGTCCTCACTGGAATTCAAGCCGGCGCCCGGAAGCAGCGCCGCGATGGAGGGCATTCTAGAGAACTGAAATGTTCAGAAAAATTCGTATTTTCAGCGGTTATACTTCGGTTTTTCCGAATCGAGAGCCGCCATGCTCAACTATCGCCAGATGCACTACTTCTGGGTCGTGGCCAAGACCGGCAGCATCGTCCGCGCCTGCGAACAGCTGAACCTGACCCCGCAGACCATCAGCGGGCAGATCAGCCTGCTGGAACAGACCTACGGCATCGAACTGTTCCAGCGCGTCGGCCGTCAGCTGGAACTCACCGAAACTGGGCGCCAGGCGCTGTCCTACGCCGAGCAGATGTTCCAGATCGGCGGCGAGCTGGAGGCCATGCTGCGCGCCCAGCCCAACGAACAGCAGCGGCTGTTCCGCGTCGGCGTCGCCGATGTGGTGCCGAAGTCCATCGTCTACCGGTTGATCGCACCGACCATGGAGCTGGCCGAGCCGCTGCGCATCAGTTGCCGCGAGGACAAGCTGGAGCGCCTGCTCGCCGACCTGGCGATCCAGCGCCTGGACCTGGTGATTTCCGACAGCCCCATGCCCGGCCACCTGGACATCAAGGGCTACAGCCAGAAACTCGGTGAATGCGGCATCAGCTTCCTCGCCACCCCGGAGCTGGCAGCGCGCCAGCCCCTGCCCTTCCCCGCCTGCCTGCAACACGCGCCGCTGCTGATTCCCGGCCAGGAAACCATGGTGCGCAACCGCCTGCTGCGCTGGTTCGCCGAGCAGCAGTTGCAGCCGCGGATCGTCGGCGAATTCGACGACAGCGCGCTGATGCAGGCCTTCGGCAAGTCCGGCAGCGGCATCTTCATCGCCCCCAGCGTGATCGCCGAGGAAATCTGCCGGCAGTACGACGTCGAGCTGGTCGGCCAGACCGACGCGGTCACCGAGTCGTTCTACGCCATCTCGGTGGAGCGCAAGGTCAAGCACCCCGGCATCGTCGCCATCACCGAAGGCGCGCGGCGCGAGCTGTTCAACTGGCCGCTGGCTTGAAGCGGCTCAGCCACAGGGCCAGGAGCACGGCGCAGGCGATCAGCAGCGCGGCGACTTGACCGACGCTGGCCAGGCCCAGGTGTTCGATCACCCGTCCGCCGATCACCGCGCCCAGGCCGATGCCGAGGTTGCCCCCGGCGATATTGAGCGAAGCACCGAAGGCCGGCGCCGTGGGCGCGGCCTTGATGACCCGCACGTGACTGACCAGGAACAGCGCCGCCTGGGTGCAGCCCCACAGCGCCAGGGCCAGCACCAGGCCGACCGGCGAGTGGATCGCCGGCACCACCACCAGCAAGGCGAGCACCAGCAGCCCGCAGAACCCCGCCGATGCCAGCAGCGGATGGCGATCCACGGCACGCCCGCCCAGGCTGTTGCCGATCAGGCCGACCGCGCCGAAGCCCATCAGGTACCAGCCGACGGTCTTGCCATCGAAGCCCGCCAGGCGTTCCAGCAGGTCGGCAAGGTAGGTATAGGCGGTGAACATGCCGCTGAACACCAGCACCGAGAGCAGCACATGGCCTTGCAGCAACGGGCTGCGCAGGATGCCGAACTGGCTGCGCAGCGAGGTGGCCTGGCTCTGCCGCGGCGTATGCGGCAGGTAGCGCCACAGCAGCAGCGCCTTTAGCAAAGCCAACCCGGCCAGCAGCGCGAAAGCTGCCCGCCAGCCGAAGGCATCGCCGAGCAGGGTGCCAAGGGGAATGCCGAAGACCATGGCGCAGACCACCCCGAAGCTGATCTTGCTGATGGCTCGCCCGGCATAGGCCGGGCCGACGATATCCACCGCCGTCTCGCTGGCCAGCGACCAGAACACCGGCAGGCCCAGGGCCGGCAGCAGCCGCGCCACGGCCATCACCCCATAGTTCGGCGCCAGCGCGGCCAGGGCGTTGGAGGCGGCGAACAGCAGCAACACGCCAACGAACAGGCGCTTGCGCTCCAGCCGCGCGCACCAGGCGGTGAGAAACGGGCCGAAGCAGGCCACGGTGAAGGCGAAAAAGGTCACCAGCAGGCCGGCCTGGGGCACGCTGACGTCCAGGTCGCGGGCGATCCCCGGCAACAGGCCGACGATAAGGAACTCGGTGGTGAGGACGGTAAAGCCGGCCGCGGCCAGCAACAGGATAGGCAGGAACATCCGGACTCCGACTATGAACGGCCGCGCATGGTAACAGCGGCGCCGACCAGTGCCATCGGTAATGACCGTCCCCCTGTGCTAAAGTCCCGCCCTTTTTTCACGTTCCTCATACATCGCGCACAAGAATCCGAGAAAATCCGCACATGATGCCCCTATTGAACCTGCTGAACCGCACCAGCCTGGTGCTGCAAATCATGATCGGCCTGGTGGCCGGTATCGTCCTCGCCCTGGTCGCCCCCCAGGCCGCGGCCAGCCTGGCCTTCATCGGCAAGCTGTTCGTCAGCGCGCTGAAGGCCGTGGCACCGATCCTGGTGTTCATCCTGGTCATGGCCTCGATCGCCAACCACAAGCACGGCCAGGAAACCCACATCCGCCCGATCCTCGTGCTGTACCTGCTCGGCACCTTCGGCGCGGCCGTGGTCGCCGTGGTGGCGAGCATGCTGTTCCCGTCGGAACTGGTGCTGAACACCGGCGACGCGCAGATGAGCGCGCCAGGCGGTATCGGTGAAGTGCTCGAAGGCCTGGCGCTGAGCGTGGTGGAAAACCCGGTCAAGGCCCTGATCGAAGGCAACTTCATCGGCATCCTGGCCTGGGCCATCGGCCTCGGCGTCGCCGTGCGCCATGCCGGGCCGACCACCCGCACCGTGCTGGAAGACCTGTCCAACGGCGTGACCCTGATCGTGCGCGTAGTGATCCGCTTCGCCCCGCTGGGCATCTTCGGCCTGGTAGCCGCGACCCTGGCCGAATCCGGCCTCGACGCCCTGCTCGGCTACCTGCAGCTGCTGGTCGTGCTGATCGGCTGCATGCTGTTCGTGGCGCTGGTGATGAACCCCCTGATCGTCTGGTGGAAGATCCGCCGCAACCCGTTCCCGCTGACCCTGCTGTGCCTGCGCGAAAGCGGCATCACCGCGTTCTTCACCCGCAGCTCGGCGGCCAACATCCCGGTCAACCTGGCCCTGAGCGAGAAGCTCGGCCTGCATGAAGACACCTACTCGGTGTCGATCCCGCTGGGCGCCACCATCAACATGGCCGGCGCGGCGATCACCATCACCGTGCTGACCCTGGCCGCCGTGAACACCCTGGGCATCGCCGTCGACCTGCCGACCGCCGTGCTGCTCAGCGTCGTCGCTGCCGTCTGTGCCTGTGGCGCGTCCGGCGTGGCCGGCGGTTCGCTGCTGCTGATCCCGCTGGCTTGCAGCCTGTTCGGCATCCCGAGCGAGATCGCCATGCAGGTGGTCGCGGTCGGTTTCATCATCGGCGTGCTGCAGGATTCGGCGGAAACCGCGCTCAACTCCTCCACCGACGTACTGTTCACCGCTGCGGCCTGCGAGGCCGAGGAACAGCGCGCCAGCCGCGCCTGATTGCGGGCGACCGATGGCGCGAGGCCATCGGTCGCTTGTGTTTTCCCCTGTTGCGCACCTAGGCTAGTGGCCCTTTCCTTGTACCGAGACAGGGCCATGTCCGCCGATCACGAAACTTCCGCAGTCCGTTTCACCCCCGCCGAAGTCCGCATTCTCGGCTCGCTGATCGAAAAGCAGGCGAGCAACCCGGAAACCTATCCCCTGACCCTCAACGCGCTGATGCTGGCCTGCAACCAGAAGACCAGCCGTGAGCCGGTGATGAACCTGACCCAGGGCCAGATCGGCCAGAGCCTGCGCAACCTGGAAGGCCAGGGCCTGGTGCGCCTGCAGATGGGCAGCCGGGCCGACCGCTGGGAGCAGCGGGTGGACAAGGCGCTGGAGCTGGTGCCGGCGCAATTGATCCTGATGGGGCTGATGTTCCTGCGTGGGCCGCAGACCCTGAATGAGCTGCTGACCCGCAGCCAGCGCATGCACGAGTTCAGCGATACCGACGAGGTGCTGCACCAGCTGGAGCGCCTGATCGCCCGGGATTTCGCCTTGCACCTGCCGCGCCAGGCGGGGCAGCGGGAAGATCGCTATACCCATGCGCTGGGTGATCCGGAAGAGATCGAAGCGATCCTGAGCGCGCGTCAGCAAGGGCCGGAGCGGACGGCCAGCGGCGTGTCGGCGGAGCGGATCGAGGCGCTGGAAGCCAGGATCGCGGCGCTGGAAGAGCGGTTGGCGCGACTGGAGGAATAAACGCGGACCTTGTGGGAGCGGGTTCACCCGCGATTGCGATGGTGAATTCACTACCGTCATCGCGGGTGAACCCGCTCCCACAGGTCTGCGTCTTGCAGTCCGTCAGCCCCGAGCGAAGTCCACCGCCCGCGCCACCTGCTCCCGGCTCGGCCGCACCCCGGTATACAGCACGAACTGCTCCAGCGCCTGCAACGCAATCACCTCCAGCCCGGTAATCACCTGCTTGCCCCGCCCTTCGGCCGCCACGATCAGCGGCGTGCGCGCCGGCATCGCCACCACGTCGAACACCGTCCGCGCCGCCTCGATCGCCTCTTCGGCAAACGCCAGCTGCTGCGCCTCGGCCCCGCCGGCCATGCCGATCGGCGTGACGTTCACCAGCAACGCCGGGCGCAGCTCGCCCAGCTCCGCCCGCCACTCATAGCCACAGTTCAACGCCAGCCGCCGTCCCGCCGCCTCGTTACGGGCGACAATCGTCCCATGGACGAACCCGGCATCACGGAACGCACAGGCCACCGCCTTGGCCATCCCGCCGCTGCCGCGCAAGGCAAAATGCTGCGCCGGATCCAGCCCATGCTGCTCGATCAACTGCCGCACGGCGATGTAGTCGGTGTTGTAGGCCTTCAGATGCCCATCGGTATTGACGATGGTATTCAGCGAATCGATGGCCGCCACCGACGGATCCAGCTCATCCACCAGCGCGATGCTGGCCTCCTTGTATGGCATCGACACCCCGCAGCCGCGAATGCCGAGGGCGCGGATCCCGCCGATCGCGCCCGGCAGGTCGGTGGTGGTCATGGCCTTGTAGTAGTAGCCCAGACCCAACTGCTCATACAGGTGATTGTGGAAGCGCACGCCGAAGGTGCCGGGGCGTCCGGCCAGGGAAATGCACAGGACAGTGTCTTTGCTGGGGGTCATCTCGGACTCCTGAAACCACGAAAGCCGACAGTATGCCGACCGCTGATCGGCCCTTACAAAACCTTTACCAAGCACCCCGGCGAAACCTTTTGAAATACTGGTCATAGTGATATCCCCGACCCGTTCCACGGGCGGTGTTATGCCCTGCGAGGAGTCAACATGAACCGTCATATCCCCGGTATCGCCCTGCTGATCGGTGCCATGGCCCTGTCCGGACAAGCCTCCGCCCATGGTGGTGGCTGGGGGCCGGGTCCGGTGATCGGCGCGGCCGTGGTCGGTGCCGTCGTCGGTGCCGCGGTGTCCGGTGGTCGCGACCGTACCGTGGTCGTCGAACAGGCCCCGGCCTACTACCCGCCGCCCCCACCGGCGCCGGTGTACTACCAGCCGCCACCCGCCCCGGTGGTGTATTACCAGCCTTACCCCGTGGTCGAACGCTACGTACCGGCACCGCCGCCGCACTATCGCCGCTACTACGGCCCGCCACCGGTCTATTACGGGCCACCGCGCTGGTAGTGGATTTCATCAATGACGACTATTGAGAACACTGATTTCACGCTGCCCGCCTCGACGATTAAGGTACGAGCCATGAGTTCAGCAACTGGAGTAATCACCATGGCCACGATCAACATCATGTCCGTTGTCGGCAGCGCAGTCCCACCCGCCCTGAGGGAGATCGGTCTCCTGGCCTGCTGGTACCTGGTTCGTGATGGCGAAAAGATCGGCGGCCCGATCACCTCGCTGCCGGATGCCCAGGCCAGGGCGCGCGATATCGCACGCGAATCCTTCAAGGCCTGACTCGACCGTCTTTCCCTTGTGCGTTGCTCCGCACACCTCCCCTTGCCCCGCCTTCATGGCGGGGCTTTTTATTGTCCGGCGGTTTCTTCCAGCAGTTGCTCCAGCACCAGGCGCAGCGCCTGCGGATGGGTCGCGCCGCCCTGTCGGGCCAGGGCAAAGGTGGTCAGCTGGCGATCGGCGCTGGTGCCGAACAGCAGGACCGAGGCGGCCTGGCTGAAGGCGTGGCGCGCCTCGTCCGACAGCGGTTGCAGGCGGTTGGCCGTTTCGTCCAGCCACTGCCGGGCCGTCAACGAGCCTCCGTGCTCATCGAGGTATTGCCCCCGTCGCCCAAAACGCATGGCGCGCCAGTAGTTCTCCTGCTCGCGCCAGAGCGCCTGTACATCCGGCGCCGGACAAGGCCCGGGCTGCGCCACGGCCCATTGCACCATCTGGCGGAACAACGCGGCGATGCACAAGGCATCCTCCAGCCGCGGGCAGGCGTCGCTGATCCGCAGTTCCAGGGTCGGGAAGCGTGCCGACGGGCGCAGCGCCCACCAGCCATCGCTGTCGGGGCGCAGCGAGCCGCTGTCGTGCAGGAATGCCAGGTAGCGCTGGTAGGCCGCCCAGTCCGCCAAGGGCTCCGGTAGCCCCATACGTGGCCACTCGCCGCAAAGCACGCGGCGATAGCTGCAATAACCACTGTCATCGCCTTCCCAGAATGGCGACGACGCACTCAACAGCAACAGCAGCGGCAACCAGCCGCGCACCCGGTTGCTCACCGCGATGCGATCGACCTCCAGCGGCACCCCGGAATGCACATGCAGGCCGCAGACCAGGCTGCGCCGCGCCACCTGGCGATGATCCTCGAACAACTGCCGGTAGTGCGCCTCGGCTGCCGGACGCTGGTTGCGCCAACCGCCCAGCGGGTGACTGGCCGCGCTCAGCAGGCCCACGCCCTGGTTTTCCAGCGCCAGGGCCAGGCTTGCGCGACGCTCCACCAGGAAATCCCGGGCCTGCGCCACGCTGTCGAAGACCGGCGACACCAGTTCGATCTGGCAGCGGAACATTTCCTGGGCGAAGTGCTCGCCGAGCAGCCCACGGCAAGTCGTCAGGACCGCCGGCGGCGGATCCTCCAGCAGCCGGCCGCTGTCCAGGTCCACCAGCAGGTACTCTTCCTCGATGCCGAAGGTGCACGCGCTACCCATGGTTCAGGCCCGCCGGGTCACGGTCAGGGCCACGGCGGCAATGCGCTCGACCCGCTCGTAGCCGGGTTCGAGCAATTGCTCGCCGAACACATCGGGGTCGACTTCTTCGTAGAACCAGGCCCAGCGTTCGCCGTGCAGCATCCCCCGCAGCGCATCGAGAAACGGATCCTGGCCATCGACCATCGCCACGCCGGTGTACAGCAGCAGGTTGCCGCCGACGCTCAGGCGGTCGAGGGATTCGCGCACCATGCGCAGCGACAGGCCTTCGCCGAACTGCCCGCCGCCGTGCCGGTAGGTGCGCTGGCGGGCGTCGAGCATGTAGGGCGGGTTGGCGACGATCAGGTCGAAGGTGCCGGTGATGCCGTCCAGCACATCGCTGTACTCCACCGACACATTGCCCAGCTCGGCCAGGGCCACGTTGACCGCGGCATAGCGCAGGGCAAGGGGATTGATGTCCAGGGCGCTGACCTGGGCATGGGGCCGCGCCCGGGCGATCAGCAAGGCGCCGATACCGGTGCCGCAGCCGATCTCCACGGCATGCTCGATGGGCGCGCCAACGTGTTGCAGATGCGCCTCGATGACCCGGGCGAAGCGATAGCTGTCCGGGCCGAAGAACACCGCATCCGCGGTGTCGGTGGGATAGGACGAATGCACCAGCAGCAGGCCGTCGACACTGGACCAGCGCACCTGGCTTTGCAGGCGCGCACCGTGAAGACGGACGATGCCGGCCTGACGCATGTGCTGCAGCTCGTCCGGGGACAGCAGCGTTTCCTCGAAAGGCAGGTTCCAGCCAAACACGTCGCGCAGGGTCGGCGCAGCCCGCGCCCCGGCTTTTTCCTGGTAACGCTGCTGGGTCAGCGGGGTCACGCAGGTGAAGCGGTAGCCGTCGGCATGCAGGCGCCGCCCCAGGTGCAGCAGGGCCTCGTCGGTCTGGCGTTGCTGGTCGGTCAGTTGCATGGGCAGTGGCCCCCCTTCAGGCCGGTGCGGTGGACGTAGTGACGGGTGGCCGCGAGGCCGGCCGGCGTGGCATGGCGGTCGCCGGCCATCTGCTCGATCAGGCGCTCCATGGGCAGGTCCCCGGCCAGTACCGGCAAGGCCGCTTCGGCGAAGGCGAGCGGCGTCGGGCGGCGTTTCGAGCCGGTCCAGTCGGCGGCGATCCAGTCGTGCAGCAACTGCTTTTCATAAGGGCTGAAGACCCCGAACATCGCCGCCTGCGGCCCCTCCACCAGCTGCCAGAAACGGCTTTCGGCAGGGTCGCGGTCGCGGAGGATCCAGCCCTGTTGCTGCAGGACGTGCAGAAAGGCGGGGAAACTGCCCGGCGCCGACAGCCATTCGTTCACCGTGCGCCCGTCGAAGCGGCAGCGATCGGAGTGCAGGTGCCGGGCGAAGGCGCGCTTGCGCTCCAGCGCCGCCAGCAACTCGCTTTCCAGATCGAAGCCGGCGGCGATGTCCATCGAGCCGGCACCCAGGTCGTTGAGGCGGTAGCCGCGGGCGAGGCGCTTGTAGAAAACTTCGCCGCCCTGCGCCGGCCAGAACTGGCGCACCGCCTCCAGGGCCTTGTTGGCGTGGCCGGTGCTGGCGTTGTCGATGGTCACGTGGAGGCGGAAGTAATGCGGGTCGATGCCCAGCTCTTGCAGTTCGTGACTGCTGATCAGCAAGTGCAGCGGCAATTGTTCGTAACCGAGGTTGTAGCCCAGCACTTCCGGCAGGAAACGCTCGGTGTTGTAGCCCAGGGCCAATTGCACGGCGCCTTGCAGGTAGCGCTCGTCGGCCAGCGGCAGGGCTTCGTGGCAGCCCAGCTCGGTCAGCAGGCGACGGTAGATCACCACGTGGTTGCAGGCGGGATCACCATCGCCCAGTTCCTCCAGGTAGATGCGGATCAGGCCGTGGTAGCGCGGGTCGTCCCAGTGGCGCAGCACCCCATGCAACCAGGCGCCGTCGACGCGCTTGGTCGGTGTCACCTGCTGCAGGAAGTACAGGGCATGGGCGCGGTTGCCGAACATGCGCCGGGGCGCGCCGCGACGGCGTGCCGCCAGGTAGTCGGCGTACTGCCGGGCGACGTCGGCGGCGCGGGCTTTCATCCAGCCGGCAAGCTGGTCCATGGACGCCGGCAGGTCGTCCGCCAGCGACTCGGTCCGGCGCAACTGCGCCGCCAGCCATTGCTCGCTGCCCTGCACTTCTCCACGCAGCAGTTCGAAATAAAACGATTCGAAACTACTGGCCTGCACCGCAGCAGCGCTGACCGCGACACCGCCCGATTCCGCCATTCGACCCATGACCGTTTCCCCTGCGCAAACCGTTGGCTATCTATGCAAGGGAGGGACAAGCCCGATCACAAGTTCAGAAAGATTGCCGGGCTGCGGCACGCCTTAGGTTCGCCGGCGTTGGCAGCGATTAAAGATTATTCATATTCGAACTAAGGCCCGGACGGCAATCGACAGCCTCTGGGCCATACTCCACAATGTCACGCTTAGAAAAATAAAAATCCTTGCACTGCCAACGACATACCTCCTTTTAGTGAGCACCTACGTGAAAACCTCTCTTTCGATTCTCAGTCTGCTGCTGTTGCTCACTGGCACCGTCGGCGTCACCTCGACCGCCGTTGCCCAGCCTGCCCCCCAGGTGCAGCGTGATCCGTCCAAGCTGCACCTGGCCTCCGGCAGCGCCATGCTGGTCGACCTGCAGACCAACCAGGTGCTCTATTCCAGCCATCCCGACATGGTCCGCCCGATCGCCTCGGTGACCAAGCTGATGACCGCCATGGTGGTGCTCGACGCCAAGCAGTCGATGGACGAAATGCTCACCATGACCATCGCCCAGACCAAGGAAATGAAGGGCGTGTACTCCCGCGTGCGCCTCGGTAGCCAGCTGAGCCGCCGCGAGACCCTGCTGATCACCCTGATGTCCTCGGAAAACCGCGCTGCGGCCACCCTCGCCCACCACTACCCGGGCGGCTACGGTGCCTTCATCAAGGCGATGAACGCCAAGGCCAAGGCGCTGGGCATGAGCAGCACCCGTTATGTCGAGCCGACCGGCCTGTCGCCCAGCAACGTGTCCACTGCCCGCGACCTGACCAAGCTGCTGCTGGCCGCGCGCAACTATCCGCTGCTGAGCGAGCTGAGCACCACCCGCGAGAAGACCGTGGCCTTCCGCAAGCCCAACTACACCCTGGGTTTCCGCAACACCGACCACCTGGTGAACAAGCCGAACTGGGACATCAAGCTGACCAAGACCGGTTTCACCAACGATGCCGGGCACTGCCTGGTGCTGCTGACGAAGATGGACAACCGTCCGGTGGCGATGGTGATCCTCGATGCCTTCGGCAAGTACACCCACTTCGCCGATGCCTCGCGCATGCGCCAGTGGCTGGAGACCGGCGCGACCAAGCCGGCGCCGGCGGTGGCGGTGCGCTACAAGGCCGAGCGCAGCCAGAACCGGCCGCAGGACTGATTTCCCAAAGAGGCAAATGAAAAGGCCCGGCATGCTAGCCGGGCCTTTTTTTGCCTGTACGACTCAGGCGGTGGTGTTGACGGTGTTGCCCGAGCTGCTGTCGCCCGACTCGGTGAGTGCCGCCAGGAGCGCCGCGTTGGCCTGCAGCAGTTGCCCGGTGACCGCCGCTACCGCCGCCTGGGCGGCCGCTACGCGGGTCTGCTTGACGGTGTCTTCCTGAGTGCTGGCCATGGCCTGCTGCAGCTCTTTCTGGCGCTCGGCCAGTTGCTTCTGCAGTTCCTTGACCCGTTCGCGGAGCAACTTCACTTCCGCGGATTCGCTGGAACCCGACTCGGCCTGCTTCTCCGAAGCGGTCGGCGCTGCGCCGCCACCACTGCGCACGGCGGACAGGTCGCCACGCACCTGGCCCTCTGCGACCGCCGAAGGGTCGGAAGCGACGTTGGTCTTGTTGGTCACGTTGCTGACGGTGCCGGCAACCGACAGGTTGGATGCCAAGGCTTTGAGGTAATCGGCCATGAAAGAAAGCGTCCTGAAATAAGAGATCCGAACAGGTAATCGGCCGTTACAAAAGAATCTTTAGCGTGTCGCTATCGTAGGAGCAACTGTGTTTGGGCTGGTTGCGTTGGTTCTGGATATTTTGTGTTGATCCATTTGCGATGGTGACGCTGAGTCACCTTTTCGCCCTTACGGCGACCCACTTTTGAAAAGCGCAAAAGTGGCGGTTCGGCGGTCCGACAAAACGCTTTCGCTCCTGCATCCGGCCCTCCGCTTCGCTCCGGGTTCCCTCCTTCCGCGCTGATTCCGGGGGCCGCGCCATACGGGCATCCTGCCCTATGGCGCTTTCCGGGCCATCCATGGCCCTCCACCCCCTACATCAGCGCTCCACTCGGCCTCCTGATGTCGCAGGTAGATCAAGA
>JAIRVG010000006.1 GCA_031253995.1 Paucimonas sp.
ATCATTCGCGTCGGTAACATCGAGATCGCCAACGACAAGCCGTTCGTCCTGTTCGGCGGCATGAACGTCCTGGAGTCCCGTGACCTGGCCCTGAAGGTCTGCGAAGAGTACGTGCGGGTTACCGAGAAGCTCGGTATCCCCTACGTGTTCAAGGCCAGCTTCGACAAGGCCAACCGCTCGTCGATCAATTCGTACCGCGGTCCCGGCCTGGAAGAAGGCTTGCGCATCTTCGAGGAAGTGAAGAAGACCTTCGGCGTCCCGGTCATCACCGACGTCCACGAGCCGTTCCAGGCCGAGGCCGTGGCCAAGGTCTGCGACATCATCCAGCTGCCGGCCTTCCTGTCGCGCCAGACCGACCTGGTCGTGGCGATGGCGAAGACCGGCGCAGTGATCAACATCAAGAAAGCCCAGTTCCTCGCGCCCCAGGAAATGAAACACATCCTGACCAAGTGCGAAGAGGCGGGTAATGACCAGTTGATCCTCTGCGAGCGCGGTTCCAGCTTCGGCTACAACAACCTGGTAGTGGACATGCTCGGCTTCGGCATCATGAAGCAGTTCCAGTACCCGGTGTTCTTCGACGTGACCCACGCCCTGCAGATGCCGGGCGGTCGCGCCGACTCCGCCGGCGGTCGCCGTGCCCAGGTTACCGAGCTGGCCCGTGCCGGCCTGAGCCAGGGCCTGGCCGGGCTGTTCCTGGAAGCCCACCCGGATCCGGACAATGCCAAGTGCGACGGTCCTTGCGCCCTGCGCCTGGACAAGCTGGAGCCGTTCCTGGCCCAGCTCAAGCAACTGGATGACCTGGTGAAGAGTTTTCCGACAGTAGAAACCGCATAAGGCGCGTTTCTCCGGTAAAGTAACCCCCCGTTCAACCCCTGGCCGCAAGGTCAGGGGTTTTCTCCGCCCCAGGCCTGCCCGTGCCCCGTGCCTGGAATCGAGCGGAATTCTTCAAGCTGCGTTGTTTTCGTCAATTCTGGAGTGCTTACAACAATGGCAAAAATCGTCGACATCAAAGGTCGTGAAGTTCTCGATTCCCGGGGCAACCCTACCGTGGAAGCGGACGTACTGCTCGACAACGGCATCATCGGCAGCGCTTGCGCGCCGTCGGGTGCTTCCACCGGTTCCCGCGAGGCACTGGAACTGCGTGATGGCGACAAGAGCCGTTACATGGGCAAGGGCGTGCTGAAGGCCGTCGCCAACATCAATGGCCCGATCCGCGACCTGCTGCTGGGCAAGGACCCGGTCGACCAGAAAGCCCTGGACCGCGCCATGATCGAACTGGACGGTACAGAGAACAAGGCCAAGCTGGGCGCCAACGCCATCCTCGCCGTGTCCCTGGCTGCTGCCAAGGCTGCCGCCCAGGACCAGGACCTGCCGCTGTACGCGCACATCGCCAACCTCAACGGCACCCCTGGCCAGTACTCCATGCCGGTTCCGATGATGAACATCATCAACGGTGGCGAGCACGCCGATAACAACGTCGACATCCAGGAGTTCATGGTCCAGCCGGTTGGCGCCAAGACCTTCTCCGACGCACTGCGCATGGGCACCGAGATCTTCCATCACCTCAAGGCCGTGCTGAAGGCCCGTGGCCTGAACACCGCCGTGGGTGACGAAGGTGGTTTCGCGCCTAACCTGTCCTCCAACGAAGACGCCCTGGGCGCCATCGCCGAAGCCGTGGCCAACGCCGGCTACAAGCTGGGCACCGACGTGACCCTGGCCCTGGACTGCGCGGCCAGCGAATTCTTCGAAGACGGCAAGTACAACCTGTCCGGCGAAGGCAAGTCGTTCGACGCCGAAGGTTTCGCCGACTACCTGAAAGGCCTGACCGAGCGCTTCCCGATCATCTCCATCGAAGACGGTCTGGACGAATCCGACTGGGCTGGCTGGAAGGTCCTGACCGACAAGATCGGCGAGAAGGTGCAACTGGTCGGTGACGACCTGTTCGTGACCAACACCAAGATCCTGAAGGAAGGCATCGACAAGAAGATCGCCAACTCCATCCTGATCAAGTTCAACCAGATCGGCTCGCTGACCGAGACCCTGGAAGCCATCCAGATGGCCAAGGCCGCCGGCTACACCGCGGTGATCTCGCACCGTTCGGGCGAAACCGAAGATTCCACCATCGCCGACCTGGCCGTGGGTACCGCTGCTGGCCAGATCAAGACTGGTTCGCTGTGCCGCTCCGACCGCGTTTCCAAGTACAACCAACTGCTGCGCATCGAAGAGCAACTGGGCGCCAAGGCGGTGTACCGTGGTCGCGACGAGTTTCGCGGCTAAGCGATAGATGGTAAAAAGACAGCAATGTGAAGCGCAGGGCCTTGCCCGTCTGCGTTTCACGTGCGCTGCGGATGCTTGAATCACAAAGCCTGGCTTCGGTCAGGCTTCGTGCCATAAGCCCTTCGCAAACGCGGTCTTTCGCCACTGGATGTCCTGATGCGTAGTCCTTATTGGTTGTTCCTCGTCCTTCTCGCGGCGCTCGGTGCCTTGCAGTACCGGTTGTGGGTGGGTAATGGCAGCCTGGCCCAGGTGGCCGAACTCAAGCAGCAGATTGCCGACCAGCACGCCGAGAACGAGCGTCTGCTGGAGCGCAACCGTGTCCTCGATGCCGAGGTACTGGAATTGAAAAAAGGCATGGAAACCGTCGAAGAGCGGGCCCGCCACGAACTGGGAATGGTGAAGGACGGGGAAACCCTCTACCAACTGGCCCAATGAATACCTCCCTGCCTGCCTTCTGGGCAGTGATCCCCGCCGCCGGCGTAGGTGCGCGCATGGCCGCCGACCGGCCGAAGCAGTACCTGCAACTGGGCGGACGCACGATTCTCGAACACAGCCTCCACTGTTTTCTCGACCATCCCTCGTTGAAAGGGGTGGTGGTCAGCATTGCCGCTGACGATCCCTTCTGGCCGGACCTGGCCTGTGCCCGTGACCCGCGCATCCAGCGCGCTGCCGGTGGTCGCGAGCGGGCGGACTCGGTGCTCAATGCCTTGCTGTTGCTGCACGCACAGGGCGCGGCGGACAGTGACTGGGTACTGGTGCACGATGCGGCGCGGCCCAACCTGGCCCGTTCCGACCTCGATCACCTGCTGGCGGAACTGGCCGATGACCCGGTGGGCGGCCTGCTTGCCGTGCCGGCCCGGGATACCCTCAAGCGCGCCGATGCCGATGGCCGGGTCGCCGCCACGGTCGATCGCAGCACCATCTGGCAGGCCTATACCCCGCAGATGTTCCGACTCGGTGCGTTGCACCGGGCCCTGGCCGATAGCCTGGTTGCGAACGTAGCGATTACCGACGAAGCCTCGGCCCTGGAATGGGCTGGCCAGGCGCCGCGCCTGATCGAGGGGCGCAGCGACAACATCAAGGTCACCCGCCCGGAAGACCTGGAATGGCTGCGCCAGCGCTGGTCGCAACGCTGATCCCTCAACTCCTACGGGGGGGTTAACCCACCTGATACTCCGGCCTCAGCGCCAACCCCTCGCGCAAGTGATCCACCAGCTTGCGCACCTTCGGCGACAGGTGCCGCTGCTGCGGATACAGCGCCCACACCGCGGTGTTGGGTGGTTGGTGGGTTTCCAGCAGCGACACCAGGGCGCCGCTGCCCAGATGCTCCAGCACGTAGTAGTCCGGCAACTGGCATAACCCCATGCCCTGCAACGCCGCATCGAGCACCGCCTGGCCGCTGTTGCAGCGCCAGTTGCCCTGCACGCGCTGGGCGATCTCGCGGCCGTCCTGCTGCAACCCCCAGATATCCGAACTGCCGACCAGGCAGTTGTGCCGCGCCAGCTCCGACAGGCTGTGGGGCCGGCCATAGCGACTGAGGTAGTCAGGCGACGCGCACAGGTACATGCGCCGCGGCGCGAGGCGGGCGGCCACCAGCCGCGACTCCTGCAGGCGACCCAGGCGAATCGCCAGGTCCATGCCTTCGTGCACCAGGTCCAGGGTGTTGTTGGTCAGCTCGATATCCACCCGCAATTGCGGGTATTGCCCCATGAAGCTGGTCACCAGCGGCACGATGAAGCGTTCGCCATAGGCCACCGCGCAGGTCATGCGCAACAGGCCCTTGGGCTCGCTGGTCAGGTCGCCCATGGCGCGCAGGGCTTCCTCGCGGCCGTCCTGCAGGCGCTGGCAATGCTGGAGAAAAGTCTGGCCGGCTTCGCTCAGGGTGACCCGGCGGGTGCTGCGGTACAGCAGGCGGGTCTGCAGGCGTTCTTCCAGGCGCGCCACCTGGCGGCTGATGTGCGAGGAGGACACGCCGAGGCGGTCGGCGGCAGCGGTGAACTGGCCCGATTCGGCCACGGCGACGAACTCGTCGATCCCTTCCCAGCGGCTGCTCATTGATTATCCCTGCATGGCAATAATGTTTTGTCTTGGGCCGGATTATTCATCAAAAAGGCTTGAATTACACTGCGAGCCTGAACTGTCCCTTCGTTGGAGAAGATTGATGATCAAGTCCCGTGCCGCCGTTGCCTTCGAGGCCAAGAAACCGCTGGAAATCGTCGAAGTCGACGTGGCGATGCCCAAGGCCGGTGAAGTGCTGTTGCGCGTGGTCGCCAGCGGCGTCTGCCACACCGACGCCTACACCCTGTCCGGCGCCGACCCGGAAGGCATCTTCCCGTCGATCCTCGGCCACGAGGGCGGAGCCATCGTCGAGGCGGTGGGCGAGGGCGTGACCTCGCTGGCAGTGGGCGACCACGTGATCCCGCTGTACACCCCGGAATGCGGCCAGTGCAAGTTCTGCCGTTCCGGCAAGACCAACCTCTGCCAGGCCATCCGCGCCACCCAGGGCAAGGGCCTGATGCCGGACGGCACCACCCGTTTCTCCTACAAGGGCCAGCAGCTGTTCCACTACATGGGTACCTCGACCTTCTCCGAGTACACCGTGCTGCCGGAAATCTCCGTGGCCAAGATCCAGAAGGAAGCGCCGCTGGAGAAGGTCTGCCTGCTCGGCTGCGGCGTGACCACCGGTATCGGCGCGGTGCTCAACACCGCCAAGGTCAAGCCCGGTGACACCGTGGCCATCTTCGGCCTGGGCGGCATCGGCCTGTCGGCGATCATCGGCGCGGTCAAGGCCAAGGCCTCGCGCATCATCGCGGTGGACATCAACCCGGGCAAATTCGAGATCGCCCGCCAGCTCGGCGCCACCGATTGCGTCAATCCGAAGGACTACGACCGTCCGATCCAGGAAGTGATCGTCGACCTCACCGACGGCGGCGTGGACTTCTCCTTCGAGTGCGTGGGTAACGTGAACCTGATGCGTGCGGCGCTGGAGTGCTGCCACAAGGGCTGGGGCGAGTCGGTGATCATCGGCGTCGCCGGTGCCGGCCAGGAAATCGCCACCCGTCCGTTCCAGCTGGTCACCGGCCGCGTCTGGCGCGGTTCTGCCTTCGGTGGCGTGCGCGGCCGCAGCGAGCTGCCGAGCTACGTCGACATGGCGGAAAAGGGTGAGATCCCGCTGGACACTTTCATCACCCACACCATGGGCCTGGAAGACATCAACAAGGCCTTCGACCTGATGCATGAAGGCAAGAGCATCCGCAGCGTCATCCATTTCTGAGGTGTCCATGAGCCTGGAAAACATTTCCTGTCAGAAGAGTTTCGGCGGCTGGCACAAGCGCTACCGCCACCGCTCCGAGGTGCTGGGCTGCGACATGGTGTTCGCCGTGTACCTGCCGCCACAGGCCGAGCAGGGCGGCACGCTGCCGGTGCTGTACTGGCTGAGCGGGCTGACCTGCACCGACGAGAACTTCATGCAGAAGGCCGGCGCGCACAAGCTCGCCGCCGAGCTGGGGCTGATCATCGTTGCGCCGGACACCAGTCCGCGCGGTGCCCAGGTGCCGGGCGATCCGGACGGTGCCTGGGACTTCGGCCTGGGGGCGGGCTTCTACGTCAATGCCACCCAGCAGCCGTGGGCCGCCAACTACCGCATGTACGACTATGTGGTGAGCGAGCTGCCGACGCTGATCGAAGCGCATTTCCCGGCTTCGCAGCAGCGCGCCATCAGCGGCCACTCCATGGGCGGGCACGGTGCACTGGTGTGTGCCTTGCGCAACCCGGGGCGCTACCAGTCGGTGTCGGCCTTCGCGCCGATCAGCAATCCGATGGATTGCCCGTGGGGCCAGAAGGCGTTGGGTCGCTACCTGGGCGAGGACCGCTCGCGCTGGCGCGAGTGGGATGCCAGCGTGCTGATCGCCCAGGCCGAGGAGCGCCTGCCGCTGTTGGTGGACCAGGGCGATCGCGACGATTTCCTGGAAAACCAGCTCAAGCCGCAGGTGCTGCAACAGGCGGCGCAAGCCGCCGGCTATCCGTTGCAACTGCGCCTGCAGCCGGGCTATGACCACAGCTACTACTTCATCGCCAGCTTCATCGACGACCATTTGCGGCATCATGCCGCAGCGCTGGGGATCGGCCGCGGCTGAGGCGACAATTCGAGCCCAAGCCCCGGTAAAGCGGGTAGAATCACGCCCTGACTCAATCAGGGCGTTTTTCTATGCGTATTGGCCACGGCTACGATGTGCACCGCTTCGCCGAAGGCGATTTCATCACCTTGGGAGGCGTGCGTATCCCGCACAAACAAGGGCTGCTGGCCCACTCCGACGGCGACGTGCTGCTGCACGCCCTGAGCGATGCCTTGCTCGGCGCTGCCGCGCTGGGTGACATCGGTCGCCATTTCCCCGATACCGACCCGCAGTTCAAGGGTGCCGACAGCCGCGTGCTGCTGCGCCACGTGGTCGGCATCGTCCAGGCCAAGGGCTGGAAGGTCGGCAACGTCGACGCCACCATCGTCGCCCAGGCGCCGAAGATGGCCCCGCATATCGAACGCATGCGCGAGCTGATCGCCGAAGACCTGCAGGTCGAACTCGACCAGGTCAACGTCAAGGCCACCACTACCGAGAAACTCGGCTTCACCGGGCGTGAGGAAGGCATCGCCGTGCACGCCGTCGCCTTGTTGCTGCCAGCATGACCGAACTCGAACTGCTCGGCCCGCGCGCCAGCGGGCTGGCCCTGGGCAGCGCGGTATTGAAGGCGGTCGCAGAGGATTTCCAGGTCGATGAAGTGCTCGATATCCCGTTGTCGGGGCAGGGCGAGCACCTCTGGCTGTGGGTCGAGAAACGTGACCTGAATACCGAGGAAGCGGCCCGCCGCCTGGCCCGCGCCGCCGGCGTGCCGCTGAAAAGCATCAGCTATGCCGGACTCAAGGACCGCCAGGCGCTGACCCGGCAGTGGTTCAGCCTGCACCTGCCCGGCAAGGCCGATCCGGACCTGTCGGCGGCGGAAAACGAAACCCTGCGCATCTGCCAGCAGACCCGCCATTCGCGCAAGCTGCAACGGGGCGCCCATTCGGCCAACGGTTTCACCCTGCGCCTGACCCGGCTCCAGGCCGATCACGCGGCGCTGGATGCCCGTCTCGAACGCCTGCGCGAGCAGGGTGTGCCGAACTACTTCGGCGCCCAGCGCTTCGGCCATGCTGGCGGCAACGTCGAGGAAGCGCGGCACTGGGCCGAACGCAAGGCCCTGCCGGAACAGCGCAACCTGCGTTCGCGCCTGCTGTCCAGCGCGCGCAGCTACCTGTTCAACCGGGTCCTGGCCGAGCGCGTCGATGACGGCAGCTGGCAGCGTGCCCAGGTGGGCGACCTGCTGGCCTTCACGGACAGTCGTAGCTTCTTTCCGGCAGGTGAGTCGGAATGCAGCGATCCGCGCCTGGCCATTCTCGACCTGCATCCTACCGGCCCGCTGTGGGGCGAAGGCCTGCCGGCCACGCAGGGCGCGGCAGGCGTGCTCGAACAGCGCATCGGCAACGACGAAGCGGCGCTTTGCGCATGGCTCGGCAATGCCGCCCTCAAGCAGGAACGACGCATTCTGCGACTGCCCATTGGTCGGCTGACGTGGCATTATCCCGAGCCTGATATCCTGCAACTGGAATTCGTCCTTCCGGCCGGATGTTTCGCCACCGTCGTGGTGCGCGAACTCGTCGATCTGGTCCCGGCAGGGCAGACGGACAGCCCATGCGTATTCTGATTTCCAATGACGACGGCGTTATCGCGCCCGGACTCGCCGCGCTTCACGGTGCGCTGGCAGACTATGCCGAGTGCGTGGTGATCGCCCCGGACCAGGACAAGAGTGGTGCCAGCAGCTCGCTGACCCTTGATCGTCCGCTGCATCCGCAAACCCTGCCCAATGGCTACATCAGCATCAACGGCACGCCCACCGACTGCGTTCACCTCGGGCTCAACGGCCTGTTGAAGGAGACGCCGGACATGGTGGTCTCGGGGATCAACCTCGGCGCCAACCTGGGGGATGACGTGCTGTATTCCGGCACGGTCGCCGCCGCGCTGGAAGGGCGTTTCCTCGGCAATACCTCGTTCGCCTTCTCGTTGCTCTCGCGCCTGCCGGACAACCTGCCGACCGCCGCCCATATCGCGCGCAAGCTGGTCGAGGCCCACGCGCGCCTGGAGCTGCCGCCGCGCACCGTGCTCAACGTCAATATCCCGAACCTGCCGCTGGACCACATCCGCGGCATCCAGCTGACTCGCCTCGGCCATCGGGCACGGGCGGCGGCACCGATCAAGGATGTCAATCCGCGGGGCAAGGAAGGCTACTGGATCGCGGTGGCCGGTGACGTCGAGGACGGTGGCCCGGGCACCGACTTCCATGCGGTCATGCAGGGCTACGTGTCGATCACGCCGCTGCAACTGGACCGGACCTTCAACGATGCCTTCGAACGCCTGGGCGGCTGGCTGGAGGGTGTGCTCTGATGCGCGATCAGGACGATATGATGCGCCGCGGTATCGGCATGACTTCCCAACGCACACGCGAGCGCCTGATCCAGCGCCTGTGCGAGGAAGGGGTGACGAATCCGCGGGTACTGGATGTACTGCGCCGCACCCCGCGACATCTGTTCGTCGATGAAGCGCTTGCGCACCGGGCCTACGAAGACACCGCACTGCCGATCGGCCACAACCAGACCATCTCCCAGCCATTCATGGTCGCGCACATGAGCGAAGTGCTGCTGGAAGACGGGCCGCTGGACAAGGTCATGGAGATCGGCACCGGCTCCGGCTACCAGACCGCCGTGCTGGCGCAACTGGTGGAGCGGGTGTTCTCGGTAGAGCGGATCAAGGTCCTGCAGGACCGGGCCAAGGAGCGCCTGACCGAGCTGAACCTGCGCAACGTGGTGTTTCGTTGGGGGGATGGCAGCGAAGGCTGGCCAGCGCTGGCGCCCTACAACGGCATCATCGTCACTGCGGTCGCTCCGGAAGTCCCCCAGGCCTTGCTCGACCAGCTCGCCCCGGGCGGGCGCATGGTGATCCCGGTGGGTGCCGTCGGGGAAACCCAGCAGTTGCTGTTGATCGTTCGCGAGGAACACGGTTTTTCCCGGCGCGTGCTGGGTGCGGTACGCTTCGTGCCACTGCTCAACGGGACGCTGTCCTGACCGCTGTTTATTTTCACAAGCGGCGAATTCTCGACGCGGCGCCGGGTCTATCTGGCGGGCGTGTTATATCAGGCTCGGCAACCGTTCACGTTTTGCGTATCTGCAACAAGCGCAAGTTGCTGGTGCCTGGTTATAATTGCAACGTTATTGCATTTTCAATACTCGATACCATTCAAGGGAGCGGCGGGTGAGTCAAACAGTCATTCAGCAGCGTATGGGTCTATCAAGCATCAGGTTACTGGTGGTTGCACTTGCCTTTGGCATGTTGGTGACGGGTTGCTCCAGCACTTCTTCCTCTTCCAGCGGGGCGCGGGTGGTTGATCGCAACAGTGCCGCGCCCAAGCGTCCCGCGGTCACGTCCGGCCAGTACGTGGTGCGTCCCGGTGACACGCTTTTCTCCATCGCCTTCCGTTATGGCTGGGACTACAAGTCGCTGGCCGCGCGCAACGGCATCGAGGCGCCCTATACCATTCGCCCGGGCCAGGCCATCCGCTTCGATGAGCCATCCTCCGGCTCTTCCCGCGTGGTGACATCCACCTCACCATCGAGCAAGACCACGGTTACCCGACGGCCGGCTGGCACTCCGCCACCACCGAAAAGTACTAATACCGCGAGCACCACGCCCGTCGTCACGCCGTCCACCGCGCCGACCCAGGTGCCCGCCGCAGAGCGCTCCAGCGGTGGTTGGGCATGGCCTGCCAACGGCGTACTGATTGGAAAATTTGCTTCAAACGGTAGTTTGAATAAAGGCATTGATATCGCCGGGGATTTGGGACAGCCTGTTTTTGCTGCCTCTGATGGTTCAGTGGTGTACGCCGGTAGTGGCTTGCGGGGCTACGGTGAACTCGTAATCATCAAGCACAACGAAACCTACGTGAGTGCCTACGGTCATAACCGCAGGCTTTTGGTTCGGGAGGGACAGCAAGTCAAGGTAGGGCAGACAATTGCCGAAATGGGGTCCACGGGCACCGATCGTGTGAAGCTTCACTTTGAAATTCGCCGCCTGGGCAAACCGGTAGACCCGCTGCAGTTCCTGCCAAACCGTTGATTGTTGATTCCGGCCTGTTCCTTGGCGTAATGGGGACAGGCTCTGGCGACGCCATGGATAAGGTGCGCTCGAGTCTGAGTTCGAACTCAGCAAAGGACTATAACAATGGCTCTCAGCAAAGAAGTGCCGGAGTTTGACATCGACGATGAGGTTCTCCTGATGGAGACCGGCATCGTTTTGGAAACGGATGTGGTGTCAGACGAACCTGCTGTACCTTCGGTTCGGACCAGGGCCAGGCAAGGCTCTTCGCTAAAACAGCACAAGTACATCGATTACACCCGGGCACTTGATGCGACCCAGCTTTATCTCAATGAAATCGGTTTCTCTCCCCTGCTGACGCCAGAGGAGGAGGTCCATTTTGCGCGTCTGTCGCAAAGTGGCGATCCGGCAGGCCGCAAGCGGATGATCGAGAGCAACCTGCGCCTGGTGGTGAAGATTGCCCGACGCTACGTGAACCGCGGTCTTTCCCTGCTCGACCTGATCGAAGAGGGCAACCTCGGGCTGATCCGGGCGGTCGAGAAGTTCGATCCTGAACGGGGCTTCCGTTTCTCCACCTATGCAACCTGGTGGATCCGGCAGACCATCGAGCGGGCAATCATGAACCAGACCCGCACTATCCGCCTGCCAATTCACGTGGTCAAGGAGCTGAACGTCTACTTGCGCGCGGCCCGCGAATTGACCCAGAAGCTCGATCACGAACCCTCCCCCGAAGAAATCGCCAACCTGCTGGAGAAGCCGGTTTCCGAGGTCAAGCGCATGCTCGGCCTGAACGAGCGGGTGTCTTCGGTAGACGTGTCCCTCGGGCCGGACTCCGACAAGACCCTGCTCGATACCCTGACCGACGACCGCCCGACCGATCCTTGCGAGCTGTTGCAGGATGACGATCTGTCCCAGAGCATTGACCAATGGCTGAGCGAGCTGACCGACAAGCAGCGCGAGGTGGTTATCCGCCGCTTTGGCCTGCGTGGTCACGAAAGCAGCACGCTGGAGGACGTTGGCCTGGAGATCGGGCTGACTCGCGAGCGGGTGCGCCAGATCCAGGTCGAGGGACTCAAGCGTTTGCGTGAGATCCTGGAGAAAAACGGCCTGTCCAGCGAGTCGCTGTTTCAATAACTAGAACGCTGAGCCTTGCTAGAAAACGCCCCGACCTGAATCGGGGCGTTTTCGTTTCGGTCCTAGGACATAAGGCGATTCTGTCGGCTCTGAGTCTTTTGGTGTAAGTCATTGCTTACGCGGTCTGTAAGCCAATGCAGTAAATCCAGGTAAATTATGCTCGAAGCTGTTGCAGATATTCATCTAACTCGTTGAAATAAAAAGAATTTATATTCTGTTTCGACAACCCTCGTGTCTTTTTTTGAGAGCCATTGCCAGTTGCGACCAACGCTGCACGCGTTAATATTTGTCCTGTGTCTACGGACTGACACAGGTTTTCAACGGATGAAGACCAAGGACATCGCAGGATGCGATTCATCAGGATGATGATAGGGAATACAGGGACTACGGAAAAAATGTGGGCGGGTCAAACCGCCCCTTTTTTTTGCCCGCAGAAAATGAAAAAAGGCCCGTAAGGGCCTTTTTCGTTGATCCGTTCGCGAGTGCGGGACTCAGCGCTCCAGATCCTTGATCTTGCCTTTGACGCCGTCGAATTCCTCGGCCTCTGGCAATGCGTCTTTCTTTTCGGTGATGTTCGGCCAGATTTCCGCCAGCTCGGCGTTCAGCTCGATGAATTCCTGCATGTCATCAGGAACCTCATCTTCCGAGAAGATGGCTTGGGCAGGGCATTCAGGCTCGCACAGTGCACAGTCGATGCACTCATCCGGGTGAATGACCAGGAAGTTCGGGCCTTCGTAGAAGCAGTCCACCGGACAGACTTCTACGCAGTCGGTGTACTTGCACTTGATGCAGTTGTCGGTGACGACGAAGGTCATTTCTAATTCTCTCCTCAGGCGACGGCAGCGGTGCCCTTCCAGTCAGGGCCGCTCGGTTTGGCAGGTTCGCGGCGAGCCAGGCTAATAACTCGACGCTCCGCCAAACCGCGCGGGATTCTAACAGCTTGTAAGGCGTGGCGTTATAACAGAGTCTTCAGTGCATAGAGCATTTCGATAGCTTGGCGTGGCGTCATGTTGTCCACGTCGAGCTTGCCGATCTTCTCGATGGCCGGGTGCGGCAGGCTCGCGAACATGTCGCTCTGGTGCGGCACGGCTGGCGCACTGCGACTACTGGTCGCGGGCTTCGGCACTTCGTGGGGCAGGCTGGAGGTCTCCAGGCGACCCAGATGTTCCCGCGCGCGTTGGATGACCACCGCCGGCACGCCCGCCAGTTGCGCCACCGCCAGGCCATAGCTCTGGCTGGCCGGGCCAGGCAGCACATGGTGGAGGAAGACGATGCGTTCGTTGTGCTCGGTGGCATTGAGATGCACGTTCGCCACCAGCGGTTCACTCTCCGGCAGCACGGTCAGCTCGAAGTAGTGCGTGGCGAACAGCGTGTAGGCGCGCAACTGGGCCAGGCGCTCGGCAGCAGCCCAGGCCAGCGACAGGCCGTCGAAGGTGCTGGTGCCGCGGCCGACTTCGTCCATCAGCACCAGGCTGCGGTCGGTGGCGTTGTGCAGGATGTTGGCGGTTTCGCTCATTTCCACCATGAAGGTGGAGCGGCCGCCGGCCAGGTCGTCGCTGGAACCGATACGGGTGAAGATGCGGTCCACCAGCGACAGCTGGCAGCTCGCTGCCGGCACGTAGCTGCCGATATGGGCCAGCAGCACGATCAGTGCGGTCTGGCGCATGTAGGTGGACTTACCGCCCATGTTCGGGCCGGTGATGATCAGCATGCGCGTGCTGTCGTCGAGGGACAGGTCGTTGGCCACGAACGGGCTGGTCAGTACCTGCTCGACCACCGGGTGACGGCCCTGCTCGATCTTCATGCACGGTTCGTCGACGAAGGTCGGGCAGTTCAGGTCGAGGGTCAGGGCGCGCTCGGCCATGTTGCTCAGCACGTCCAGCTCGGACAGCGCGGCGGCGGTGTCCTGCAGCGGTGCCAGGTGGCTGATCAGGGTTTCCAGCAGGGCGTCGTAGAGCATCTTCTCCCGGGCCAGGGCGCGGCTCTTGGCCGACAGTGCCTTGTCTTCGAAGACTTTCAGCTCGGGGGTGATGAAACGCTCCGCACCCTTGAGGGTCTGCCGCCGGATGTAGTCGGCGGGTGCCGATTCGGCCTGCTTGCTTGGCAGCTCGATGAAATAGCCGTGCACGCGGTTGTAGCCGACCTTGAGGTTGGCGAGGCCAGTGCGGGCCTTTTCCCGGGTTTCCAGGTCGATGAGGAACTGGCCGGCGTTCTCGCTGATCGACAGCAGTTCGTCCAGTTCGGCGTCGTAGCCGGTCTTCAGCACGCCGCCGTCACGGATGACCGCGGGCGGGTTGTCGATGATGGCTTTTTCCAGCAGGTCGGCCAGTTCCGGGTAGGTGCCGGCGATGGCGGCGAGGCGCGCCAGGTGCGGCGCCTCCAGCTCGGCCATGGCGTTCTGCAGCTCGGGCAGGGCACCGAGGGCGTCGCGCAGGCGGGCCAGGTCCCGTGGACGGGCGTTGCGCAGGCCGATACGGGCGAGGATCCGCTCGATATCGCCGATGTCCTTCAATTGCGGCTGCAGGCGTTCGAAACGGTAGTTGTCGAGCAGGCAGCGGATCGAACCCTGGCGTGCCTGCAGTACTTTCAGGTCACGCAGCGGGCGGTTCAGCCAGCGGGTCAGCAGGCGGCTGCCCATGGCGGTCTGGCAGCGGTCGATCACCGATTGCAGGGTGTTGTCGCGGCCACCGGCCAGATTGACGTCCAGCTCCAGGTTGCGGCGGCTGGCGCCGTCGAGGATGACCGTGTCGTCCAGGCGCTCGTGTTTGAGGCTGCGCAGGTGGGGCAGGGAGGTGCGCTGGGTTTCCTTGGCGTAGGCCAGCAGGCAGCCGGCGGCGCCGATGGCCAGGGTCAGCTTGTCGCAGCCGAAGCCCTTGAGGTCCTGGGTCGCGAACTGCTGGCAGAGGCTCTTGCGTGCCGAGTCGCGGTCGAAGTCCCACGGTGCGCGACGGCGCGAGCCACGGCGCTTCTCGGCGGGCAGGCCCTGGGGCCAGTCGTCGGGGATAAGCAGCTCGACCGGGTTGGTCCGCTCCAGCTCGGCCAGCAGGTTTTCCCAGCCCTTGAGCTCCTGCACGGTGAAGTTGCCGCTGGTGATGTCCAGCACCGCCAGGCCGAACAGGCGTTCGTCGCCCAGTACGGCGGCGATCAGGTTGTCGCGACGCTCGTCCAGCAGGGCTTCGTCACTCACCGTACCCGGGGTGATGATGCGCACTACCTGGCGTTCCACCGGCCCCTTGCTGGTGGCCGGGTCGCCGATCTGTTCGCAGATCACCACCGATTCGCCCAGCTTCACCAGCTTGGCCAGGTAGCCTTCGAGCGAGTGGAAGGGGATGCCGCACATGGGAATCGACTGGCCCGCCGACTGACCGCGGGCGGTCAGGGTGATATCCAGCAGTTTCGCGGCTTTCTTCGCGTCTTCGTAGAAGATCTCGTAGAAATCGCCCATGCGGTAGAACATCAGCTGGTCCGGGTGCTGGTTCTTCAGCTTCCAGTACTGCTGCATCATCGGAGTGTGTGCGGAAAGATCAGACATTCAAGGCCTTACAGCTGTGCGTCTATTGGACAAATGCGAAACGCCCAATACTACAGGGATTTCTTCGCTGGCGCTGAGGCCGCAAGGCGACAAATCCCCACAGGCTCTTTACAACTTATGCCGGATCCCGCCCGTTCAATGCATATTTGCAATTGCATTCCGGCTATCGCCACGGCAGTATGCACGTCATGCACAAGCGCAATGTAGCCTCAGTCCTCAAATTACTGCTGGATCGCCACGGGATCTCCGCCACGGAGCTGCACCGGCGTACTGGCGTGCCCCAATCCACCCTGTCGCGGATTCTCGGCGAGAAAATCGTTGATCCGTCCGACAAGCACGTGTCGAAGATCGCCGAGTATTTCGGCGTGAGCACCGACCAGTTGCGCGGTCGTGTCGACCTGGGCGACAGCCGCGAGGTCGAGGTCGAGGTCGAGCGCGAGCCCGGACACGACGAATTGCGTGATATCAGCCTGTGGGACGATGAAACCCCCGTCGAGGACGACGAAGTGTCCGTTCCCTTTCTTCGTGAGGTCGAGTTGGCAGCAGGATCAGGAAGATTCGTCATCGAGGAAAGCGAGCGGGCCCGCCTGCGCTTCGGCAAGCGCAGCCTGCGCCACAACGGCGTGCAGTTCGACCACGCCAAGTGCGTGACGGTCCGCGGCAACAGCATGCTGCCGGTGCTGCGCGATGGCGCCACGGTGGGAGTCAACACGGGCAAGTGCTCCATCGGCGATATCATCGATGGCGACCTCTATGCCATCAACCACAATGGCCAACTGCGGGTGAAGCAGCTCTACCGCCTGCCCACCGGCATCCGCCTGCGCAGCTTCAACCGCGATGAACACCCCGACGAGGACTACAGCTTCCAGCAGATGCAGGAAGAACAGATCGCCATCCTCGGCCATGTGTTCTGGTGGGGCATGTACGCTCGCTAGGTCATTCCCTCTGTCATCGAAAACCCGCCTCGGCGGGTTTTTTTTCGCCCTTCGAAAACCGCTCCGCACCCATGCCAGCAAGGCTTTCATGCATATGTGCAAATCCATCAGTGCAAATATTCCCAAAAATGCATTGACTGTATATGCATTCATGCATAAAGTTCGTCTCAAGCCGGTCAGACACCGGCGGCGAGAAAGGCAGCGATGAACAGGCCTCGACTGTTCAGAGGGTTGGCAACTGACCCGGGTGTGCAGCGTAAAGCACCAAGAGCAGTTATCCGGCGGGCAGGTGGCCGCGGCCGGAGGAACAATCAGAAGCGCAGACGTCCCGCGCACCAGTCGTGGCGGGCGTTGCAACGACGCATTACTGAAGAGCCCAGGGCCTGGCCCCGGGCTCTTTGGAATGCCGAGTGATCCCTCGGTCCCAAATGGCCCATCGCCAGGCGGAAAGTAAAAAAGGAGGCAGGACCGTGACAAGCGAGCAACAGACGTTGCTGGAAATGCCGATCTGGCTGGTGATCGTCCTGGCGTTGCTGGGTGGGGTCAGCGGCGAGATGTGGCGAGCGGACAAGGCGGGCGCCCGTGGCGCAGCCCTGTTGAGACGACTGGCACTGCGCTCGGGGGCCTGCATGGTCTGCGGCGTATCCACCATGATGCTGCTGTATGCCAGCGGCCTTTCGATCTGGGCGGCCAGCGCCCTGGGATGCCTGACCGCCGTGGGCGGCGCGGACATCACCATGGGGTTGTACGAGCGCTGGGCGGCCAAGCGCCTGGGCCTGGGCAATGACAGCAAGGAGAGATCATGACCGACCTCAGCGGATTGCATCAGGCCATCAGCGCAACCATCGAGACGGCGATACCGCAACTCGCCACTGTCGGCAGCTATGCCGCCATGCAGGAGGAAACGGCGCTGCCGGCGTTGTTCTACGCCATCGTCGGGCTGAAGCCCGGTGTCGATCCGGGCGACGGGCATTCCCGTGTCATCGCCACGTTCGAAGCGAAGATCAGCACCGACGGCGGTCGCCCTCACGCGACACTGGAAGCCATCACCCTGGCCGCGCAACTGATGGTGCTGTTGCGCAAGCAGTAC
The DNA here is from genome assembly GCA_031253995.1 of Paucimonas sp. GTDB lineage: Bacteria > Pseudomonadota > Gammaproteobacteria > Pseudomonadales > Pseudomonadaceae > Aquipseudomonas. Next base: position 17,146 of record JAIRVG010000006.1, read on the forward strand.
TGGAACATCGATTTCGTCGAGGACGCCCGCGGCGTGCAGGCGTTGCCGTCGAGCGCGGCGTCGACCACCTGGACGGTGCAATGGGAGCAGGCACTGCACCTGGGCGAGGCGCAATGGCCGTGGCCGAACCAGCCACCGGGTTCGCTGGTGCTGGCCTTCGATCCCGATTCCGGCCCAGGTCACGAAAATGACTACAAGGCGCCGGAGGATTTCGCATGAGCTACGCCAGCGCAATGCATGACCGCATGATCGCCGGCCTGCTGATTCCCTGCCGGGTGGTGGCGGTCGACCTGGCTGCGGCGCGGGTGCGGGTGTCCGATGGCGCCGGCTGGACCAGCGCCTGGGTCCGCTGGCACAGCCAGGCCGCCGGCAAGGCCCGGCACTGGCGGGCGCCGAGCCTGGACGAGCAGGGCATGCTCATCAGTCCCAGCGGCGAACCGGCCCAGGGCACCTTCGTCCCGGGTCTCTACGGCAACGCCGGCAATCCGCCGGACAACCGCGAGGATGTCGAAGTCTGGCGCTTCGACGATGGCGGCTCGCTGACCTATGACTGGCACGCCAGCAGCTACATCGTCGAGCTGCCCCAAGGCAGCATCACCCTCAAGGTCGGCGGCAGCACGCTGGTGGTCACCCCCGATTCCATCACGCTGACGGGGCCGGTGCAGATCAATGGCACGCTGAACGTGACCGGGGATATCCACGGCGGCGGGGCGATCATCGACACCGCCGGCAATACGCCGAACCACAAACACTGAAGCCCGCCCGTCGCGGGCTTTTTCATGCCAGGGAGGAACGCCATGGCGCCCACGAAAAAGCATTTCGCACCCGGTGTCCGCGCCGCGGTGCACAACCCTCAACCTACAAAGGAGTAGCGCCATGATCGGTATGGATCGCCGCTCCGGTCAGCCACTCTCCGGTCTCGCCCACCTGCGCCAGTCCATCGAGGACATCCTCACCACCCCGCTGGGCAGCCGGCGCATGCGTCCGGACTACGGCAGCAAGCTGCGCCGCTTCGTCGACCTTCCCGTCAACGAGGGCTGGAAAAGTGCGGTGCAGGCCGAAGTTGCACGCTCGCTGGTGCGCTGGGAGCCGCGTTTGAAACTGGAAAGGGTCCGGGTCACGGCGGTGGTGGACGGGCAGATCAGCCTGCAACTCACCGGGCAGTACCTGGGTGACAGCCAGATCCTGGAGGTGACGGCATGAGTATTGTGGACCTCTCGGCGCTGCCCGCGCCGCAGGTGCTGGAAGACCTGGATTTCGAGGAGATCTTCCAGGCTGAACTGACGACCTTCATGTCCCATATGGGCGACGGCTGGACCGCGCCGCTGGAAAGCGATCCGGTGACCAAGCTGCTGGAAGTCGGCGCTTACCGCACGCTGCTCAATCGGGCCCGGGTCAACGACGCCGCCAAGGCGCTGTTGCTGGCCTACGCCCGGGGCAGCGACCTCGACCAACTGGCGGCCAATGTGCAACTGCGCCGCCTGGTGGTACGGGCCGCCGACCCGAACAGCGTGCCGCCGGTCGAAGAGCTCCTCGAAGAAGACGACGCCCTGCGCGAACGCATCGAGCTCGTCTACGAAGGCCTGACCACCGCCGGGCCGCGCAACAGCTACATCCTGCACGCCCGCAATGCCTCCGGGCAGGTGGCCGATGCCACGGCGGAAAGCCCGTCGCCGGCGGTTGTGGATGTCACGGTGCTGAGCTTCGACGACAAGGGCGCTGCCAGCGCCGAACTCCTGGCGCAAGTTGCCGCCTACCTGAACGATGACGAGGTTCGTCCGGTCGCGGATCGCCTGACCGTGCGCAGCGCCGAGATCCTGCACTATCGCATCGAGGCGGTGTTGCACATGGTCGGCAACGGTCCGGAGAACGAAGCGACCCTGGCCGAGTGCCGGCGCCGCTTGCAGGCCTGGATCAACCCGCGCCGTCGTCTCGGTATCGAAGTGGCGCGCTCGGGGATCGACGCACAGTTGCATATCAGCGGGGTCGCCCGCGTGGAACTGGTCGGCTGGCAGGACATCCGTCCGACCAAGGGCCAGGCCGCCTGGTGCGATGAATTCACCGTGACCCTGGGAGGCTGACATGACCAGCCTCCTGCCACTGAACAGCACCTTGCTGGAACGGGCTGTGGAGGCCGCCACGGCGGATGTTCCGCAGATTCCCCTGCGCACCCTGTACAACCCCGATACCTGCCCGGCGCACCTGCTGCACCAGCTGGCGCTGGCCTGGTCGGTGGACCGCTGGGACGAGAACTGGCCGGAGGCGGTCAAGCGCGCGGTGATCCGCGGCTCGTTCCAGGTCCATGCCCGCAAGGGCACCCTAGGTGCCCTGCGCCGGGTGGTGGAACCCTTCGGCTACCTGATCGAAGTCGCCGAATGGTTCAACACCGTGCCCCAGGGCGTGCCGGGCACCTTTGCCCTGAAGATCGGTGTGTCCGAGTCCGGCATCAGCGAGGAGACCTACGAGGAACTCACCGCGCTGATCGACGACGCGCGGCCGGTCAGCCGGCACATGATCGGCCTCGCCATCACCCTCGACACCCAGGGCTACCTGCGGGTCGGCCTGGGCCTGAGCGAAGGCGACGAAATCGACATCTACCCGCCCGCCTCACGCGACATCGAGGTGCGCGGCAACCTTGGCCGCAGAGGCCATGACCATCAAATCGAAACCCTGGACGTTTACTCATGACTGACCAGAACAGCCAGTTCTTCGCGATCCTCACCGCGGTGGGGGAGGCCAAGCAGGCCAACGCGAACGCCTTGGGCGTGCCCTGGACCTTCGCCCAGATGGGCGTGGGCGACGCCAACAATACCGAGCCGGTGCCGTCGCGCACCCAGACCAGGCTGATCAACGAACGCCGCCGGGCGCCGTTGAACCAGCTTACGATCGATCCGAAGGATGCCAGCATCATCATTGCCGAGCAGGTGATTCCGCCGGATGTCGGTGGCTGGTGGATCCGCGAGATCGGCCTCTACGACAGCGCCGGCGACCTGGTAGCGGTGGCCAACTGTGCGCCGAGCTACAAGCCGTTGCTGGCGCAGGGGACCGGCAAGACCCAGGTGGTACGCCTGAACCTGGTGGTGACCAGCAGCACGAATGTGCAGTTGAAGATCGATCCGGCGGTGGTGCTGGCGACGCGGGATTATGTCGACAGCAAGATTCTCACGGTGCTGCCGCCAAACAAGACCGCCGGCACCTACACCATGGTCGAGGTCAATGATCGAGGTGTCGTGCAACGCGGTTTCAAGCCGACGACCCTGGAAGAGTACGGGATCGTCAACGCGCTCAAGGTAGGTGTCACCAGCTATCAGCGACCGATTCTTTCCGGCCTGGGTTATGGCAGCGCCGCAGAGTCGGGGGGAGCCATCGAGATTCGCGAAGCGCAGGAAGTGGGCGCGTCGAACAAGAGCATCGCCTACGCGCCGCGGATCATGATGCACTGGACCGGGGTGGTCTCGGGCGATATCGCCATGGATTCGGTCGGACAATTGCAATGGAAGGGGCAGAAGCTCTACCACGAAGGCAACTTCACCCCGGCCAACAAGGCTGACAAGGCCACTACGCTGGCGGGTTATGGCATCACGGATGGCATGCCCAAGGGGGCTGGTGGCCTGCTTACCCAGATAAGCCCAGTGCAAGGCCGGATCAGTGCCATTCCGGAGACGCGTTTTATCGCAACGAATGCCGCGACCGAGGACCGACCGGCTGGGGTAACGTACGCGGCAGGTATGCATGTCACCTGGGGAGCCGGTGATCAGTGCATCGATTTTCTCGGAGCGCTCAACGGCCAGGAGGATTTCTTCGTACGCAGCAGCTACCAGGGGGCGGGCACTTTCCGCAAACTCTGGACGGATGCCAACTTCACCCCGGCCAACAAGGCTGACAAGGCTACCACGCTTGCGGGTTATGGCATCACGGATGGCATGACCAAGGGGGCTGGTGGCCTGCTTGCCCAGGCAAGCGGTGTGCAAGGCCGGATCAGTGCCATTCCGGAGACGCGTTTTATCTCGACGAGCGCGGCGACCGAGGACCGACCGGCCGGGGTGACGTACGCGGCAGGTATGCATGTCACCTGGGGAGGCGGTGAGCAGTGCATCGATTTTCTCGGAACGCTCAATGGCCAGGAAGATTTCTTCGTACGAAGCAGCTATCTGGGGGCGGGTACTTTCCGCAAGCTCTGGACGGAGGCCAACTTCACCCCGGCACTGAAGGCGGATCTGGCGAGCCCGGTGTTCACCGGCACGCCGCGAGTGCCCAACGTGGCAACCGGGACGGCGAGCGATCAGGCGGCCAATACGAAGTTCGTCATGGACGCCATTTCGGCCTTGGTAGCATCCTCTCCATCGGCCCTCGCTACCCTGAACGGATTGGCCGCAGCGCTGGGCAATGATGCCAACTTCGCCACGACCGTAACCAATTCTCTGGCCAGTAAAGCGGCCAAGGCCACAACGCTGGGAGGATATGGCATCACTGACGGCGTGAAGGTTGGTGACTACGGGCTGGGTATTCCGATCAACCTGGTCGGCGGGACGGATCTGAACACACTGATCAGTCCTGGCATCCGTCTCTACGGTTCGGGCGACCCGCTTGTCAATGCGCCGATGACGGGGGCTGCCTATGTCATCACCCGCGGTCGCAGTGAGTATCCTCATCAGGAATTCCGGCGGATCTACCAGAATCGGGTCTTCGTTCGCTCGGCGAAAGTCTCCAACCCCACGACTACAGCAGATTGGAACGACTGGGACGAACTGCATACGAGCGGCAACCATGTGCACGCATCGGTACAAGAGGCACAGGCGGGCGAATCGACGACCACCTGGATATCTCCGTTGCGGCTGTATCAAGCGATTCGCTCTGCTGTCTACCGCGCCACCGAAGCCGCGCTCGGGGTTGTTCGTTTCGCTACGCAGGACGAGGTTGATGCCGGTGTTTCGGATGCGGTTGCGATCACCCCGCTCAAGCTCAAGAAGCACAGCAGTGTTGGTGTGGGGCAGACGTGGCAGAACCTGCTTGCCTCGCGTTCGCTGAATACCAATTACACCAATACGACCGGGCGGCCGATCACGGTCACCGTGGGGATGCGTGACCAAGGGGCCTACCTGACGGAGATCTATGTAGGGGGTGTGCTCATCGGCAGTTGGGACCAACCGACGAACATCATTTATACGCAGACCTTTATCGTACCCGCAGGGGCGACCTACATGGTCAGCGGCAACGCCGGCGCTGCTGGCGGCAACATCCTCAATCTGTGGACGGAGCTTCGCGCATGAGGTACTACCGAAATATCGAGTCGGGCCAGACCTACGCCTTCGCGGCAGATGGTTCCGACGACGCGTTCATCCCCGAAGACTATGTGCTGATGACCGATACGGAGGTCCAGCAACACCTGAATCCCGCTCCGGTAGCGTCGACGCGAGCAGAGGTCGAGGTATTGCGTCTTCGGGCGTACGCCGACCCTTTGACAGGAAGCGATCGGTACTTCGCCGAGGCCCAGCGCGAGAGCCTGCTGGAAAATGCCGAAGCGGCCGAGGCTGCGAAGCATCAAGGACTGATGCGGTTCCTGGAGATTCAGGCTGAATTTCCCTGGCCTGACGAGCCGGTCCCCAACCCTTCCTGAAGCCCCGCACAGCCGGGGCTTTTTCTTACCTGCAACACCCCCGAACGGCCCCGCACTGACGGGGCCTTCTCATTTCTGGAGATAAAACCCATGAGTGGATTCTTCCACGGCGTCACCGTTACCAACGTCGACACCGGCGCACGCAGCATCGCGCTGCCGTCCTCGTCCATCATCGGCCTGGTCGACACCTTCACCGCAGTCGACAACGTCACCGTCAAGGCCAACGAGCTGGTGCTGATCACCAGCGAGCGTGAAGCCGTCGCCGCATTCGGCGCCGACGCGGCGATCACCAGGTCCTGCCAGGCCATCTTCGCCCGGGCCAAGGCGGTCATCGTCGCCTGCGGCGTGGCCAAGCTGACCGACGCCGCCGAGCAGACCTCGGCGATCATCGGCAGCGTCGACGCCGAAGGCAAACGCAGCGGCCTGCAAGCCCTGCTCGACGGCAAGAGCCGCTTCAACGCCCAGCCACGCCTGCTGGTCACCCCGAAACACAGCGCCACCCAGGCAGTGGGCACCGCCCTGGTCGCCCTGGCCGACAAGCTGCGCGGCCTGGCCATCATCGACGGTCCGAACACCACCGACGAAGCCGCCCTGGCCTACGCGGAAAACTTCGGCGCCAAGCGTGCGTTCATGGTCGACCCGGGCGTGAAGTACTGGGACACCACCGCCGACGCCACCCTCGACGCACCGGCCTCGGCCTGGGTCGCTGGCCTGTTCGCCTGGACCGACAGCGAGTACGGCTTCTGGGCCTCGCCGTCGAACAAGGAGTTCGTCGGCATCACCGGCACCACCCGCCCGGTGGAGTTCCTGGACGGCGACGCGAGCTGCCGCGCCAACCTGCTGAACAACGCCAACATCACCACCATCATCCGCGACGACGGCTTCCGCCTGTGGGGCAACCGCACCCTGTCCAGCGACCCGAAATGGTCGTTCGTCACCCGCGTGCGGACCATGGACATCGTCATGGACGCGATCCTCTACGGCCACAAGTGGGCCGTGGACCGCTCGATCACCGCCACCTACGTCAAGGACGTGACCGAGGGCCTGGAGAACTTCATGCGCGACCTGAAGGCCCAGGGCGCAATCATCAATTTCGAAGTGTATGCCGACACCGAGCTCAACACTGCCAGCCAGCTGGAGCAGGGCAAGGTGTACTGGAACATCCGCTTCACCGACGTACCCCCTGCAGAAAACCCCAACTTCCGTGTCGAGGTCACCAACCAGTGGTTGACCGAAGTCCTCGACCAGGCCGCTTAAGGAGCAACAACACATGGCAATGATTCCGCAAACCCTGGCCAACCTGAACCTGTTCGTCGATGGCGTCAGCTTCCAGGGCGACGTTACCAGCCTGACCCTGCCCAAACTCGCCATCAAGGTCGACACCCACCGGGTCGGTGGGATGGATGCAGCGATCGAGATCGATCAAGGCATGGAGGCGCTGAGTGCGTCGTTCAAGACCACCGGCATCCGCCGCGAAGCGCTGAAGTTCTTCGGCCTGGCCGACAGCTCGGCGTTCAACGGCACCTTCCGTGGCGCCTTCAAAGGCCTCAAGGGCGCGATCACCCCGGTGGTGGTGACCCTGCGCGGCATGCTCAAGGAAGTCGAGATGGGCGACTGGAAAGTCGCCGAGAAACCGGAGAGCAACCACGTGGTTTCGCTGACCTACTACAAGCTGGAGATCGATGGCCGGCTGATGTACGAGATCGATCCGCTGGGCATGAAACGCGTGATCAACGGCGTTGACCAGCTCGCCGCCCAACGGACCGCCCTCGGTCTCTGACACAAGGACAAGCTCGTATGACGCAAGCAACGAAAGTACCCGGCTGGATGACCGTCAGCGCCGAGCGCGTGGTAATCAGGCTCAGCCGTCCAACCGAGGCCAACGGTGTGCAGGTCGACAGCCTGTCGCTGCGGGCACCGACGGTACGGGACCTGCGTGCCGCGCAGGGTGGCGGCACCGACGACGAACAACGGGAGCTGAATCTGTTCGCCTCCCTGGCCGAAGTCGGCATCAAGGACCTGGAGGGGCTCACCCTCAAGGACTACAGCCGTGTACAGGCCGGGTATTTTCGCCTGGTGCAGGACGACGAGCTTTGACCCCGCACGCCAGAAGGCGGCAGCGAAGCGGCTCGCCAAGGAGCTGAACTTCTCTGCCGCCGAGATCATGACCATGTCGTACCCCGACATGGTCTGGTGGCTTACGGACTGAGTCCGGGTTTGCACCCATAGGAGGATCAAATGGCGAGCAAGCTGTCATTAGGGTTGGAGCTGGGGATTGGCGGTGCGGTCGGTTCCACGGTGGGTATGGTTTTCAGCATGATCGAAGACCGTCTCAAGAGCCTGGAGTCGAAGACCAGCCAGACCAAGGCGCTGATGGGCACCATCGTGGAGGCCCAACAGTTGGGCGAGGCTTTCGCGGCTGTCGAAGACAAGGGTTCGGTAGCCGCGATCACGCTGCAGGATGACCTGGCGAAAATCCACAAGAACCTCAAGGATCAAGGTGTCGACGTCACGCGGCTGAGCGAGAAATACGCTTCGCTGGGGCGCGTGATGGAGGGTATCGAACAGCAGAAAAAGGGGCATCAGCAGATCGCGGAAGGGAAGGCCGCCATCGCCAATGCCACGGCCCGCTTCAAGACGGTCATGGTGCCGATCAAGGCCAGTGCCGACTTCCAGGCGAAAGCGATGGGCCTGGTCGCTGCTGCCGGTGTGCCTGCCGGTGACGAGGCGCGCAAGAAGCAGGAGGAAATCTCGGCCGAGGCTGTTCGGGTCGGGGAGGAAAGCGGGATGGCCAGTACTGACGTACTGGCGATGATCGGGCAGATGACCGCTGCCGGCATGAGCCTGGATAACGCAACGGGGCTTGCGCAGGTCGCTGCGCAGTTCTCGGTCGGCCAGGGACTGGAGGGCAAGGACTCCGCCAAGCTGGTTGCCGCGCTGGCGACGAAATCCGGGATAACCGACCCCGAGGCGTTGAAAAACGTACTCGGAGGCCTGGCACAGCAGAGCAAGGGCAGCAAGATCGGCATCGCCGAGGTTACCCAGTCGCTGCCCAAACTGCTGGACGAAATGAAAGAGGGATCCGCCGTTGGCTTGAAGCCGGTCCTTCGTCTGGGGGCGCTGCTGCAAGTGCAAGGCACCGCCAAGGGAGGGGCGGAAGAGGGCGTCAAGGAGATCAAGACGCTCATTGCTGCCGACAAGCTTGGCAGCGCCGAAGAGATGCGCAAGGCGTCGGGTGACGAGGCAGCGCAAGCGCGCTTTTTGTCGTTGTCCAACGACGCTTCGCAGGGCGGAAGCAAGACCTTCGACGACGACTTCAAGGCTCGCAGCGATACCTCGGCATACAAGCTCAAGGACGCGGCCAATGCCTATGACGACCTGAAGCGCAGTTACGGCGACGCCATCCGGCCCGCTTCCGATTTCGTCGCGGAAGGTTTCACCGCAGTTGCTCGCGAGCTGACCTCGCTGATCAACGGCTCGCAGACACTGGTGCTGGTGGTATCCAGCGTCGCGGCGGGATTCGTGGCGTTGGGGGCAGTGATCGGTGCCTACAAGCGCGTCAAGGGCGTGGTGGATGTCGGTCGTGGCCTGGTCAAGGAGTTCGGGCGAGGTCGTGGCGATTCCGCAAACGCAGGTGGCGGCGAGAGTCCTCTGGGTCAACGCAACGGGCCGGTGAGGGTCGTGGTCGTTGGCAACGCCATCCCTGCATCCGTTTCGAGTCTGTCGCGTGGTGGTTCCTACTCGCCTGGTGGCTATGGACCTTCCCGGGGGCGGCGTGTGTCCTCTTCCTTCACTACGCCTGCAGCGGCTTCGCCCGGTTACCAGGCGCCCATGAGGTCGTTTGCTGCACCTGCCTACCAGGCGCGTCAGGTATCGAGCGTCCATCAACCATCACAGGCGTCATTCGCATCGTTCGGGCCGCGGACTTCCGTGGCAGCCCCAGCGCGAAAGTCGTGGGCATCGAAAGTCCTGAGTATGGTTACCGGGTTCGACGATTCCTACTCTTCATTCGGTTTTGCCGGCGGTACATCGCCGGTCGATCCTCATCCCCCGGCTCAAGCCGCCCCTCGAACAACAGGGGGTGCGAGCAAGGGGCGTGGATTCCTGAAGGCAGTTCCCGGAGGTCGCTTCGTCGACGCGGGATTGATGGCACTGGATACGTTCCAGACCGCCACCACTACGGAACAGAAAGCCGAAGGCTATGGGGCCGCTGCCGGCAATCTCGGCGGCACCCTGGCAGGCGCCGCAGCGGGAGCAGCGATCGGTTCGGTCGTACCCATCGTGGGAACGGCGCTGGGCGGGCTCATAGGGGCTGCCTTGGGCGGCATGGCCGGGGAAGACCTGGGCGGCTGGCTGGGCAAGCGCCTGATGGGCCGCGAGGATACGTCGCCCGCGACCGCCGGCCAGCAGCATCAGGCCAACCGCGCCGCCGGCAGCGACGGGTTGGATCCCGATGGTTCCGTTCAGGCCGTCAAGCCCGGGCCAGTGGTGGTACCGCAGATCGGCGTGGTGGCGCAGGCGCTGGCCGCCGAAGCACCCAATCCCAGCCTGCCTGCTGGCGCTGCCGATGCGCTCAGGGCACCCACCGCCGCCAGTCCGTCCGCGCAGTACTTCACCATTTCGCCGAGCATTCCCATCACCGTGCAGGGCACCATCGCCAATCCCGATGACCTGGTCAGCCAGCTGGCGCCAGCGATCCAGCGGTTGTTTGCCGACCTGGTTGCCCAAGCGAACCGCGGCAACCAGATGTGGGACAACCCTGCCGCCACCTATGTCGCATAAGGATCCCTCATGGCCTACATGGAACAACTGCAATCCAGCCTGCGCTCCCTGGTGACAGCGGGCGAGGCCGGACGGCGCAGCGCCGATGAAATGCTGGGGCCCTTGAATGGCGCCATCAGCGATGTCACCGGTGCAGCGACCGAACTGGAAAACCTGCCCTTCGTGGGCGAAGCCATCGGCAAGAAGCTGCAACGCACGATGCGCGCCATCGAGGTGGCGCAATCGACCGTGGGCATGGTCGCCGCGAAATACAACCAGGCGGTCAGCGTGGTCAGCGAGGTAGAAAGCCGCCTGGAGTCCTTCTCCGAGCAGGCGGGCAAGGCCGCTGCCGCGATCAACCGGGTGGCCGGCAAGATCAGTCCCGCGCTGGGCTCGATCCTGCCGACCGGGACCTTCGCACCCGCGACGACCCCGCCGGAAGAAGCGGTCAAGCCTTACCCCCATCTGCTGGTGTTGCAACCGTTGCCGAGCGGCGAGCCCTTCTACTTCAACCTGGATACTGCGGCGTTCCACCAGTTCAAGCGCACCAAGGGATTCAACTGGGCCGCTCAGGAGCGTCTGTCGCGCAGCAAGGCGCAGCAGGCGATCGGCCTGGGGGATGACAAGATCACCATCGAAGGTGCGATTTTCCCTGGCTTCAAAGGTGGACTGGGCCAACTGCAACGCTTGCGCAGCATTGGCCAGGAACTGCGGCCGCTGAGCCTGACCACCGGTTTCGGGGAGTTTCTCGGGAGCTGGTGCCTGACCAGTGTCAGTGAAACCCAGGACAGCATCCGCGCCGGTGGCATCCCTGGAAAACAAGCCTTCACCCTGGAGTTCGTGAGCTATGGCAACGATATGCAGAACGTCTGAAGGGGACCTGCTCGACACCCTGTGCCAGCACTACTACGGCCATCTGCGCGGCAGCGTCGAGGCGGTACTGGACGCCAACCAGGGACTGGCCGACGAGGTCCAGCCGTTTCGTGCAGGCGTGCTGATCCGGTTGCCGACGTTGTCCGCGGTCACCGATACCACGGTCCTGCTGTGGGATTGAGCCCTTCGCCGTACCAGGCCCCGCCCAGTGCGGGGCTTGTCTTTTCTGGAGTTTGAACATGCAACCTGTGTTTCGTATCGTCGCCGACGGCAAGGACATCACCGCGCTGATCAACGACCGTGTGCTGCTGCTGCGCACCACCGACAAGACCGGCATGGAGTCCGATGACTTCGAACTCAAGCTCGACGATCGCGACAGTGCCCTGGCCTTGCCCAAGCGCGGCGCACAGCTTGAGGTCTACCTCGGCTATGCCGGGCAGGAGCTGACGCGGTTGGGGCGCTACACGGTGGATCAGATCGACGTTTCCGGGCCGGCCTCGACCCTGGAGATCCGTGGCAAGGCTGCGGACATGCGTGGCACTGGCAAGACCATCCGTAGCGGTAGCTGGGAGAACGTGTCGCTGCAACAGATCGTCCGCGACATCGCCGCGCGCAATGGCTGGCAGCCGCAGTGTCCGGTGACCACCGTGGTTCCCCGGGTCGATCAGCGCGACGAATCGGATTTCAACTTTCTGACCCGCATTGCCCAGCAGTACGGCTGCACCGCCAAGATCGGCGACGGCGTGTTGCTGGTGTTGCCCAGGCAAGGTGGCAAGAGCGCCAGTGGCAAGGACCTGGGCGTGGTCAGCCTGGCCATCAGCGATGTACGGCGCTGGAAGTTTCATCTGCAGGACCGGTCTACCGTGAAGGCGGTGCAGACCCGCCATCAGGACCCGGCGACCGGGCAGCAGAAAACGGTCGAGAAGGAAAACGAGAACAAACCCGAGGATGTCAGCGCGGTGTTCATCGACCGCCACATCTATCCCAACAAGTCGGCCGCCGATCAGGCTGCCAAGGCGCGCCTGGAGGCGTTCAAGCGCAGCACCGCCACGGTGTACCTGGAAATGGCCGGGCGTACCGACCTGTTCGCCGAACGCATGCTGCTCGTGCAGGGTTTCAAGGATGGGCTTGACGGTGAATACCTGATCGACAGCGTCACCCAGACCTTCACCGCCAGCGGCTGGGACACCACCGTCCAGTGCAACGGCACCAACCAGGGCAAGTCCACGGCGAAGACGCAGAAAACCAGGCAGACCAAACCGCTCAAGGCCGAGCAAAGCGAGGGCCGGAAATGAATCTGACCGAAGCCGAACTGTTTCGCATCTATCCCAACGCCCGCTCTACAGCGGGCGTTTTCGTTGCACCGCTGAATGCCGCCATGGCCCACTGGTCGATCGACACGCCGCGGCGCGTGGCGGCCTTTCTTGCCCAGATCGGTCATGAGTCCGGGCAGTTGCGCTATGTAAAGGAGCTGGGTTCGGAGCAATACCTGGCCCGCTACGACACCGGCAACCTGGCCCTGCGCCTGGGTAACACCCCGGAGGCCGACGGCGACGGCCAGCTGTATTGCGGCCGCGGCCTGATCCAGGTCACCGGGCGCAACAACTACCGCGCCTGCAGCATGGCGCTGTTCGAGGACGAACGCCTGCTGGCGCGCCCGCAGATGCTGGAGGAACCCCAGTGGGCCACCGAGTCGGCGGCCTGGTTCTGGCATTCGCGTGGGCTCAACCAGCTGGCGGATCGCGGTGAGTTCAATCGCATCACCCGGCATATCAATGGCGGCCTGAACGGCCTCGAAGACCGCCTGAAGCTCTGGGCACGGGCCCGTGAGGTGCTGTGTTGAGCCGCCTGCGGATCGTTGGCCTGGCGCTGCTGGTGCTGGCGGCCTGTGCGCTCACCTGGCAAGTCCAGGAGTGGCGTCATGGTCGCCAGGCAGCACTGCGTGAAGAGGCGTATGCCCGCGAGCGCCAGCGACAGGCGGAAATCGCGACGGTGCAGTTGCAGGACGAACGACGGCAGCGACTGGCACTGGAGCAGCGCCTGCAGGCCGTCGACCAGACCCACTATCAGGAACTCATCGATGCCCAACAGGCTCAAGCCCGTCTGCGTGACCGGCTGGCTACTGCTGACCTGCGGTTGTCAGTCCTCCTTGCCAGTGACGCCTCCACCCCCGCTGTGCCTGCCGCTCCCGGCGCCGGCAGCGTGGTTCATGACCCCCCGCGAGCCCGACTTGACCCGGCGCATGCTCGACGAATTGTCGCCATCGTCGACGACGGCGACCAGGGACTGATCGCCCTGCGCGCCTGCCAGGCCTACGTGCGCGCGCTGCGCTTCTGAGTGGTGTAGGGTAGGCGGCAGTTTTTCCAAGGAGGCTGCCATGGACCCGATCACCGCACTTTCCGCCCGGCTGGGGGAACATCTGCGTCGTTTCAATGCCCAAGTCACCACCGCCGAGTCCTGCACCGGCGGCGGCATCGCCGAGGCCATCACCCGCATCCCCGGCAGCTCGGCCTGGTTCGAGGCCGGCTACGTGACCTATTCCAACGCGCAGAAGACCCGCCAGTTGCAGGTGCCGGAGGTGTTGTTCGGCCAGGTCGGCGCGGTCAGCCAGGAGGTGGTCGAGGCCATGGTGCGTGGTGCCCAGGCTGCCAGCGGCGCACGCTTCGCCGTGGCGGTGAGCGGCGTGGCCGGGCCCGACGGCGGCTCGCCGGCCAAGCCGGTGGGCACCGTGTGGCTGGCCTGGGGCGACGGCAGCCATGTCAGCAGCGAGCGGCGCCAGTTCGACGGCGACCGCGAGGCGGTGCGCCGACAAACGGTGATCGCCGCGCTAGAGGGCTTGTTACACCTTGGTGCGGAGTAATTCACGAATCGGGGGTAGGCGGAAATAATTCCCTGTGGAATAATACTGGCTACTTATACAGTTGTTTCTGGCCGTCAGGCCCTATCGATTACGTGAGGACTTCAATGGACGACAACAAGAAGCGTGCCTTGGCTGCGGCCCTGGGTCAGATCGAACGTCAATTCGGTAAAGGCGCGGTCATGCGCATGGGCGACCACGAGCGCCAGGCGATCCCGGCCATCTCCACCGGCTCGCTGGGCCTGGACATCGCCCTCGGCATCGGCGGCCTGCCAAAAGGCCGTATCGTCGAGATCTACGGTCCCGAGTCGTCCGGTAAGACCACCCTGACCCTGTCGGTCATCGCCCAGGCGCAGAAAATGGGCGCCACCTGCGCCTTCGTCGACGCCGAGCACGCGCTGGATCCCGAGTACGCCGGCAAGCTGGGCGTGAACGTCGACGACCTGCTGGTCTCGCAGCCGGACACCGGCGAGCAGGCCCTGGAAATCACCGACATGTTGGTGCGCTCCAACGCCGTCGACGTCATCATCGTCGACTCCGTGGCCGCCCTGGTACCCAAGGCCGAGATCGAAGGCGAAATGGGCGACATGCACGTGGGCCTGCAGGCCCGCCTGATGTCCCAGGCCCTGCGCAAGATCACCGGCAACATCAAGAACGCCAACTGCCTGGTCATCTTCATCAACCAGATCCGTATGAAGATCGGCGTGATGTTCGGCAGCCCGGAAACCACCACCGGTGGTAACGCCCTGAAGTTCTACGCCTCGGTCCGCCTGGACATCCGCCGTACCGGCGCGGTGAAGGAAGGCGACGAGGTGGTCGGCAGCGAAACCCGCGTCAAGATCGTCAAGAACAAGGTCGCTCCACCGTTCCGCCAGGCCGAGTTCCAGATCCTCTACGGCAAGGGCATCTACCGCAACGGCGAGATCATCGACCTGGGCGTGCTGCACGGCCTGCTGGAAAAATCCGGCGCCTGGTACAGCTACCAGGGCAGCAAGATCGGTCAAGGCAAGGCCAACTCGGCCAAGTTCCTCGCCGAGAACCCGGAAATCGCCGAGACCCTGGAGAAGCAGATTCGCGAGAAGCTGCTGTCGGCGGGCGCCGTTGACGCTGCTGGCAAAGCAGCTGCACAGAACGAGTCCGCTGAAGACCTGGCCGACGCTGACGCCGACTTCTGATCCCGCCCATGTCCGTCGTACTCGACACCCCCGTCGCCGTCAGGCGGACAGCCATGGACCTGCTCGCACGCCGCGAGCACGGTCGCGCCGAGCTGACGCGCAAGTTGCGTCAGCGCGGTGCCACTCCTGAAATGATCGAGCACGAACTCGACCGCCTGGCGGACGAGGGGCTGCTGAGTGAAGCCCGTTATCTTGAAAGCTATATCAGCTCGCGCGCACGCGCGGGTTATGGCCCGTCGCGGATCCGCGAGGAGCTGAACCAGCGTGGCCTGCCGCGCGCTGATGTGGAGCAGGCGCTGCGGGAAGCCGACATCGATTGGCAGGCGCAACTGGCGGATGTCTGGCGGCGCAAGTTTGCCGGGCAGTTGCCGGGTGATCCTCGCGAGCGGGCCAAGCAGACGCGCTTCCTGGTTTATCGTGGTTATTCGATGGACAAGGTCGGCCGCTTGTTGAGCGGACGAGACCTGGACGACTGACTTCAGACATTTGGGGCCGCTTTGCGGCCCCAATGGTTTTTTGCGGTCAAGTGACCTTGAGCGGTTCCCGAACGCGTTGGGGCGATACCGAGGCCGTCTGGGACGCCACCCGGTTCTCCGGCAGGTTGATAAAGTCCACCAGCTCCCGCAAACGACCCTGATCGCGCCCATTGAAGGCGAACACCAGGCGATGCAGGTGACTGAACTGGACCTCGTCCTGATCTTCGCCCGAATAGCCATGCTGGACGAAGCTCCCGCTCAGGCGCAGATCGGCGAAGGCGTCCTGCATTTCGTGCAAGGCTGCGTCGCTCAACGGATGCTGCATTCGCATCACGAACTGGTTCTTCAACCAGCGGCTGGAGTGGTAGTTGCTGTAGAAGCGATTGATCTCCGCGACCGCGTCCTCCGCGCTGTGGACCAGGCTCACCAGTTTCAGGTCGCTGGGCAGGATGTAGCGGTTCGCTTCGAGTTGGCGACGGATGAAGTCCAGCGCGTCCTGCCAGAAACTGCCGCCAGGGGCATCCAGCAGCACCACCGGCACCAGCGGGCTCTTGCCGGTCTGGATCAGGGTAAGCACTTCCAGGGCTTCATCCAGGGTGCCAAAACCACCTGGGCAGAGCACCAGCGCATCGGCTTCCTTGACGAAGAACAGCTTGCGGATGAAGAAGAAGTGGAACGGCAGCAGCTTGTCGGTGCCGTCCACCGTGGCGTTGGCATGTTGTTCGAAGGGCAGGGTGATATTGAAGCCCAGGCTGTTGTCCACTCCAGCGCCTTCGTGAGCGGCGGCCATGATGCCGCCGCCGGCGCCGGTGATCACCATCAACCCGGAGCGGGCGAGCGCGGTGCCCAGTTCCCGGGCGAGCGCGTAGATGGGATGTTCGACCGGCGTGCGCGCCGAACCGAATACGGTGACCTTGCGCCGGCCCTTGTACTGCGCCAGCACGCGGAATGCATGGTCGAGCTCGCGCAGGGCCTGCAGGGTGATCTTGGCATTCCAGCGATTGCTGTCGTCGTGGGCCATGCGCAGCACGGTGAGCATCATGTCCCGGTACAGCGGCAGGTTGGGGCTGTTGGCGGCGACCAGGCTCAGTTGCCGGTCGATGTGGTCGAGGTCGATCCCCTGGGTTTTGAAGTGGCTGGCCAGCAGCTCGTTGGGTAGGTAAGGCATTGAAAACGTCTCCTTTCTGCAGCAAAACCTCAGGCCAGGCCAAGGGACCTGGCTGCGACACGAGCCGTGCCGCTGGCTGCGCAGGCCGGGGCGTGAGGCTTGAGCCCTGGGCGCCGGCGTTGCAGTAGACCTGAACAAGGTCTCGTTGCAGTGATGATCTGGATCCCTTGAATTGTGTTTTTCGGGATGGTTGGCGCCTTGCATGACGTGGTCGCGGACAGCCTCCTTGTCCTGTCCGAAAGATGAAAGGTATTTGTAATCAATCTAGACCCTGTCGTGTGTTTGCGCTTCGTTCAAGATGTGCGCATAACGTGATGACAGATAATCGCTTTATTCGCTTTCGCCCGCGCCAGCGCGCCGCTCGTCAGATCGGATCCAATGTTGGTTACGGTCTGGTTAACTGGATAGTAGGGATTCGCGGCACAGGGAGGCTGCTTATGCAACGTGTCAGTCTTGAGGTCGATAGCCAGCTGTTCCGACTTCTGCAAAATGCGGCTCGGGCCAACAACCTGAGTATCGAAGAGGAATGCCTGCGTCGGCTGGAAGGCGGTGAGCGACGTTCGCGCTATCTGCAGGCGCTGGTCGCGGAGTTGCGCGCCGATGAGGAACAACGGCGCGAAAGCAGTCGACTGATGTGAAGTCTCGCGCTTATTTCTTCTTGCCGTTCAGACCGCAGCTCTGGGCATTGAAGTTCTCCACCGCTACCGGGCGGTTGGTCTTGTATTCGGTGAACTGATAGGTCAGCACCGCACCGCGGGCCAGCAACTGGCGATAGCCGTTGTTGGAGCAGACGCTGGCGCCCAGCTGGTCGCGGACCTTGTCGGGGTTGGCGCGCATGCGATCAGCGTGGCTGGCGCGTACGCTCAGGTGGTTGATCAATTGCGGACCCTTGACGGTGTAGCCCTGATCGAGGATGTCCTCGTTGATGGCGCGTGGGGTACCTGCGCTGCTTTCCCGGGCGACCTTTTCCAGCATCTGGGTCAGTTCGTATTCCTGCTTGGACGCGGCATTGGCGGCGAGGGGCAGGACCAGCAGCAGGCCCAGGGTGGGGGCGATGAAACGCAGCATTCATTTCTCCAGATTCGGTAACTGGCGCTTTGACCCGCATCCGCACGCCGTGTTCCGTCACGAGCGCAGTCAGTCGCAACCATCAATAAGTCGGGGATTATAGTGGAGTGGGATATTTCCCTGCACGGCAAAGCGATGTGCCGTAAACTCCCGCGCAATTCGCCCCGCCGAGCTTGTGCTGTGCCTTGTTTACTCCTTTCTCGCCGTAATCCGTCATGAGCCATGCCGTCTCGCGCCTGCGCGCCGAACGCCTGGCTCGCAGCATCAAACCCTTCGTCGCCCGAGGCTCCCGCGCACCGCGTTGTCCGCAGTGCCGGGTGATCTTCGACTATTGCCTGTGCGCCTGGCGGCCGCGGGTCGCTGCCGACTCTGCGATGTGCCTGCTGATGCACGATACCGAGCCGTTGAAACCGACCAATACCGGGTGGCTGATCGCCGATACCATCGCCGACACCAGCGCCTTCGGCTGGCAGCGCACCGTGGTGGAAGAGCAACTGCTGGCGTTGCTCGACCAGCCGCAATGGCAGCCCTACATCGTGTTTCCCGGCGAATTCGTCGAGCCTTCGCGAGTGGTGACGGAAGTCAGGCCTGACCCGGGCAAGCGCCCGTTGTTCATCCTCCTGGACGCCACCTGGACCGAAGCGCGCAAGATGTTCCGCAAGAGCCCGTACCTGGAGCGTTTCCCGGTGCTGAGCCTGGAGCCGGAGCAGATTTCCCGCTACCGCCTGCGCCGCTCCAAGCGTGACGACCACTTCTGCACCGCGGAAGTGGCGGCGATGTGCCTGGAACTGGCAGGGGATCAGGTGGCCGCGCAGGCGCTGGACGCCTACCTCGATGTCTTCAGCGCTCATTACCTGGGGGCCAAGTTCCAGTTGCCGCTGGATTTCGACGACGCTACCCATCAGCGCCTCAAGCCCTTCCTATAGTCCAAGGGGCAAGTCTTGCGCTTTGCTTCATAATGATGAACGCGGCGCCGGAACGGGCCGGGACCGAACTTGACCACCCGGTTCCGCCTCGGCATCCTTGGCGCCGATTCGGGCACGTTGCAGGCTTGACCGGCATGCCGTTTCGGCGCCCGGCATCGCCGCCGTCGCCTTGAGTTGCTTCGCCAGGTTCCGGCGTCTTCCGGAACCTGCACAGAACAGGATCATTAGATCGATGGCCACATACGAAATCCTGATTGCCGATGACCACCCGCTTTTCCGCAGCGCCTTGCGCCAGGCCGTGACCCTGGGGCTGGGGCCCGATGTCCGCCTGGTGGAAGCTGCCAGCATCGCCGAGCTGGAAACCCGCCTCACGGAAAAATCCGACTGGGACCTGGTCCTGCTCGACCTCAACATGCCGGGCGCCTATGGCTTCTCCGGCCTGGTGCTGCTGCGCGGGCAGTACCCGCAGATCCCGGTGGTGATGGTGTCGGCCCAGGAAGAAGCCTCCGTGGTCGTCAAGTCGCGGGAGTTCGGCGCCAGTGGCTTCATTCCCAAGTCCAGTCCGCTGGAAGAGATCCAGGACGCCGTGCGCAAGGTGCTCGATGGCGAGGTCTGGTGGCCGCCGCAGGCATTCGAGAAGGTCGATGTCTCCGCCGAGGCCAAGGCCGCCAGCGAAGGCCTGGCCAGCCTCACGCCGCAGCAGTTCCGGGTGCTGACCATGGTCTGCGAAGGGCTGTTGAACAAGCAGATTGCCTACGAGCTCAGCGTTTCCGAAGCGACCATCAAGGCTCATGTCACCGCGATCTTCCGCAAGCTCGGCGTGCGCACCCGGACCCAGGCGGCGCTGCTGCTGCAACAGCTGGAATCGGTTTCCGCAGGATGAGGCCATTGGCCTTCACGGTTTTTTGACCCGCGGTGCACTAGGCTGCACCGCTTCCCAACGTCGAAGTGGCGAGCTATGTCACCTTTCAAAGGCCAGACCGGCCTAAAACGTGTTTTCAATGCTGCGGGCTATTCCCTTGATGGCCTGCGGGCGGCATTCAATGGCGAAGCCGCGTTTCGTCAACTGGTCCTGCTCAACGTGATCCTGGTGCCGCTGGCGTTCTGGCTGGACGTCAGCCGTGCCGAGCGGGCGATCCTGATCGCGGTGTGCATGCTCGGCCTGATCGTCGAGCTGCTCAACTCCGCCGTGGAAGCGGCGATCGACCGCATTTCCCTGGATCGTCATCCCCTCTCGAAGAACGCCAAGGACATGGGCAGCGCCGCGCAGTTCGTGGCGCTGAGCATGGTGGCCGTGGTCTGGGGCGTGATCCTGCTCTAAGCGATGCTCGGCAGCACGATCTCATCGCTGCGCTGCACGCCAGCGGTGAAGGTCCGACACAGTTCGAGGAATTCGCGCATCGCCGAGGTCTGGTATTTCTGCTTGTGCCAGATGAAGAAGAACTGCCGCGCCAGGTCCAGTTCCGGGGTTTCCACCGGGACCAGGCTACCGCGGCGGAAAGCGTCGCGCAGGGCCAGGCGCGAGATGCAGCCGATGCCCAGGCCGGATTCCACGGCGCGCTTGATCGCTTCGGTGTGCTCCAGTTCGAGGCGGATATTCAGCGTGGAACGATGGTGACGCATGGCCTGGTCGAAGGTCAGGCGTGTGCCGGAGCCTTCCTCGCGGAGGATCCAGGCCTCCCGGGTCAGTTCATCCAGGCTGGCCTGGCCGCGCTGCGCCAGGTGGTGCTGGGGCGCGCAGAACACCACCAGTTCGTCGGCGACCCACGGCTGCACTTCCAGGTCCGGGTGGTTGCAGTCACCCTCGATTAGACCCAGGTCAATTTCGTAGTGCGCTACCTGTTGCACGATATGCGCAGTGTTCTGCACGTGCAGCTTGACCTGGCTTTCCGGGTGGACCTGCATGAAGCTGCCGATCAGCAGGGTCGCCAGGTAGTTGCCGATGGTCAGCGTGGCGCCTACCGCCAGCGAGCCGAAACCGGACTTGCCGTTGAGCAGGTCCTCGATTTCCTTGGCCTGGTCGAGCAGGGCCACTGCCTGGGGCAACAGCTGATGACCCAAGGCGTTGAGGCTCAGGCGCTTGCCGGCGCGATCGAACAACTGGCAACTGGATTGCCGCTCCAGTTCGGTGATGGAGGTGCTGGCCGCCGATTGCGAAAGTGCCAGCACACTGGCAGCGCGGGAGACGCTCTGGTGCTGGGCGACGGCGACGAAGACCTGAAGTTGACGAAGCGTAAATCGCATATCTATATAACCGATAAGACATATCTTGATAATCCAGTTAACAGATATTGTCCTCCGCATTAAACTATCGCGCAATCGCGCTCTCGGTTAGCGCTGCGTTTTTCTCAGGAGCCCCCTTACATGAGCAACATGAACCACGAACGTGTCCTCAGTGTGCATCACTGGAACGACACCCTGTTCAGCTTCAAGTGCACCCGCGACCCGGGCCTGCGCTTCGAGAACGGTCAGTTCGTGATGATCGGCCTGCAACAGCCCAACGGCCGCCCGCTCATGCGCGCTTACTCCATCGCCAGCCCGAACTGGGAAGAGCACCTGGAGTTCTTCAGCATCAAGGTGCCGGACGGTCCGCTGACCTCCCAGCTGCAGCACCTGAAGGAAGGCGACGAGATCATCATCAGCAAGAAGCCTACCGGCACCCTGGTCCTTGACGACCTGAACCCGGGCAAGCACCTGTACCTGCTGAGCACCGGCACTGGCCTGGCGCCTTTCATGAGCGTCATCCAGGACCCGGAAACCTACGAGCGCTTCGAGAAAGTGATCCTGGTCCACGGCGTGCGCTACGTGAACGAAGTCGCCTACCGCGAGTTCATCACCGAGCACCTGCCGCAGAACGAGTTCTTCGGCGAAGCGCTGCGTGAAAAGCTGATCTACTACCCGACCGTTACCCGCGAGCCGTTCGAGAACCAGGGCCGCCTGACCGACCTGATGCGCAGCGGCAAGCTGTTCAGCGACATCGGCCTGCCACCGATCAACCCGCAGGACGACCGCGCGATGATCTGCGGCAGCCCGAGCATGCTGGACGAAACCAGCGAAGTGCTGGACAGCTTCGGCCTGAAGATCTCGGCGCGGATGCGCGAGCCGGGTGACTACCTGATCGAGCGTGCTTTCGTCGAGAAGTAAGCGTCGAGAGGCACAAAAAAACGCAGACCAGGGTCTGCGTTTTTTTGTGCCTGGAATTCGCTCCTACAGCGATTCAACCACCACTTCGAGCACGCGGATGCGTTCTGGCACCGGGTAATGCCAGCGCACCTGCACATCCCAGAACTTCACTCCATACACCCGCTCTGGCGGCGGCACCTGGTAGGCCGGCCGCGGGTCTTGCGCCAGGCACTGCTCGATCAGTTCCACCAACGGCTCGCCCAGACGCTGCCCATGGCCATGAGCCTGGGGCAGGGCGCTTTCGCTCCATTCCACGGCGATCGGCTCGGGCGGCGCACTGGCCATCTGGTTGCTGGCTTCGACGACGCTGTCGGCGTAGGGCACGTAAGGCTTGATATCCAGCACCGGCGTGCCATCCAGCAAGTCGATACCCGACAGCAGCAGCCGCCCAGGCTCGACCTTCTCCAGGCGCACCACCGACTGCCCGATGCCATTGGGCCGATGGGTCGCCCGGGTAGCGAACACCCCCATGGAGGTATTCCCGCCCAGGCGCGGCGGGCGCACCTTCAGCCGTGGCTTGTCTTCCAGTGCCTGGTGGAACAGGAACAGCAACCAGACATGGCTGCACTGCTCCAGCCCGGCCACCGCCTCGCCGGTGTCGAACGGCGGCACCAGTTCCAGCACGCCCCGCGCCGCCGGCGCCAGATGGGGCTGGCGCGGAATGGCGAACTTCTCCTTGAAGCAGGAGCGCACGAAACCGACTGGCGAGACCCGATGCTCCATGTGCCGTTCAGCCACGAATACGCAGGGTCAGGCCCTTGAGGAAGTTGCGCAGCAACTGGTCGCCGCACGGACGGTAGTTGTGGTGGTCGACCTTGCGGAACAGCGCGCTCAGCTCCGGCTTGGACACCGGGAAGTTGGCTGCCTTGAGCACGGCGTGCAGGTCGTCTTCCTTCAGCTCGAAAGCGACCCGCAGCTTCTTCAGCATGATGTTGTTGGTCACCGGCACTTCCACCGGCAGGGGCGGGCGGGTCTCGTCGCGGCCGCGGCGGAAGATCACCAGCCCATCGAGGAAGTGGGCCAGGGCATCGTCCGGGCACTGGCGGAACCCTGCATCCTCATCCTTCTTCAGGTAGCTGGCCATGTCCGCATCGCTGACATTGAAACCATTGGCGCGAGCGATCTGCGCCATCTTGGTATCGGAAATATCCAGCATGTAGCGCACGCTGCGCAGTACGTCGTTGTGCATCATGAAAATGTGATCCTGGTCAGGAGCCTCGCCAGTACGGCGCGGCTCAGAATTTTTCCTTGCTTTCGAGATAGCGCCACTGGCCGGCGGGCAGCTTGGCCATGGCCACGCCACCGAGACGGATGCGGCGCATGCCGACCACCTCCAGGCCAACGCTGCGGCACAGCAGTTCGATCAACCCGGCCGCCGGGTTCTTCAGCACCATGCGCAGGCGCGTCTCGTTCTGCCAGCTGGCCTTGATCTTCGGCAGTTCGTGGCCTTTCCAGTTGAAGCCGCGATTCAGCCGCTCAAGGCCGGTGGCGATGATCTGCCCGCGGACTTCGACCACGTACTCCTGTTCGAGCTTGTTCAGGTCCGAGTCGATCTTGCGCACCGTGCGCCAGTCCTGGCTGTATACCTGCAGCCCGCTGGCGCCGGCCTGCAATGGCGCCAGGCAGGTCAGCCGGGCGAAATGGCCGCGCAGCACGCGACGTTCCGTGGCATGGGCCTCGGAGTGGTTGTCGGGCGTCATGCCGTGGCGGGCGCTTTCGGCGTCCTGGCCGGCTTCCTGGTGCAGCAGTAGAGTCACCGGCTCCAGCGGCTCGGTCTTGGCGCCAGGGAGCAGGGCGACGACCTGCTGGTCGACGGGGAACTGCGGTTCGTCGACGACGACGCCGTCCACCGTGACCCAGCCTCCGCCGATATACAGTTCGGCCTCGCGACGGGAGCAGCCGAGCTGGGCGACAAGGACTTTGGACAGACGGGTGGTTTCGGACATGAGAGGGCCGTGGGACAGGAAAAGGCGTCCATTGTAACCGCCGAGGCGGGCTCGGGTCCGGCTACATTTCGCGCTCGGGGCTATTCGGAACCGGCTGACGTTATCTGTCAGTCGAGTTGCTCAGATTTTGTAGGAGTTGTCTTCGGTATGCGTCATCCGAAAACAAGTCGCTGGCAGAAAAACAAAACCCCGCCGGAAGGCGGGGCTGTTCAGCGGAGCCGATCTCAGATGGGTTCGGCCCAGAGGTCGTATTCGTCGGCATCCACCACGCGGCAGCGCACCTTGTCGCCCGGCTTGTAGCCGTGGTCGCCGTCGATGAACACGTTGCCGTCGATTTCCGGTGCATCGAAGAAGCTACGGCCCACCGAGCCCTGCTCCTCGACTTCGTCGATCAGCACTTCGATCTCGCGACCGATGCGCAACTGCAGGCGGGCGCTGCTGATGGCCTGCTGGTGGGCCATGAAGCGGTCCCAGCGGTCCTGCTTGATCTCGTCCGGGACTTCGTCCAGGCCCAGGTCGTTGGCCGGGGCGCCTTCCACCGGGGAGTACTGGAAGCAGCCGACGCGGTCCAGCTGGGCTTCGGTCAGCCAGTCCAGCAGGTACTGGAAGTCTTCCTCGGTCTCGCCGGGGAAGCCGACGATGAAGGTCGAGCGGATGATCAGGTCCGGGCACTGCTCGCGCCATTTCTTGATGCGCGCCAGGGTGCGGTCTTCGAAGGCCGGGCGTTTCATCGACTTCAGCACTTTCGGGCTGGCGTGCTGGAAGGGGATGTCCAGGTACGGCAGGATCTTGCCGGCGGCCATCAGCGGGATCACGTCGTCCACGTTCGGGTACGGGTAGACGTAGTGCAGGCGAACCCAGGCGCCGAGGCTGCTCAGGGCTTCGCACAGCTCCAGCATGCGGGTCTTGACCGGGCGGCCGTTCCAGAAGTCGGTCTTGTACTTGACGTCGACGCCGTAGGCGCTGGTGTCCTGGGAAATCACCAGGATCTCCTTGACGCCGGCCTTGACCAGGCGCTCGGCCTCGCTCAGCACTTCACCCACCGGGCGGCTGACCAGCTTGCCGCGCATCGACGGGATGATGCAGAAGCTGCAGCTGTGGTTGCAGCCTTCGGAAATCTTCAGGTAGGCGTAGTGGCGCGGGGTCAGCTTGACGCCCTGTGGCGGCACCAGGTCGATCAGCGGGTTGTGGTCCTGGCGCGGCGGTACCACTTCGTGGACGGCGCTGACCACCTGCTCGTACTGCTGCGGGCCGGTAACGGCCAGCACGCTCGGGTGCACGTCGCGGATGTTGCCTTCCTCGACGCCCATGCAGCCGGTGACGATGACCTTGCCGTTTTCCTTGATGGCTTCGCCGATCACTTCCAGGGATTCGGCCTTGGCCGAGTCGATGAAGCCACAGGTGTTGACCACCACCACATCAGCGTCCTGATAGGTGGGCACGACTTCATAACCTTCCATGCGCAGCTGGGTGAGGATGCGCTCGGAGTCAACCAGAGCCTTCGGGCATCCGAGTGAGACGAATCCTACCTTTGGCGTGGTGGGGGTTGCGGTGGTGGACATGGCTAACCTCGGTGTAGAGGGGCTGCCGCGTGCATGACGAAAGGCAACCCTGCTGGGCGCTTCCAGGCGCCTCTGATCAAAAAGTGCGCAATTCTAGCGAGCGTTCGTCTGCTTGACCAGCAGAAAAACGACGAACGCTGCGCTATGCTTCGCCGCGTTACGTCTGTGTCAATTTATGACAGGCGCAACGCGGTTCGGCCGACGAGGATAGTCATGGCGTCTGGCACGAAATTCACCGGTTTCCGGTTCTTGTTTGCGGGAGTGGTTGATGGGTCAGGCAAGCAGTGAGGCCGCGACAGGGCACGGCGCGACGCGCTCGTTGGGTCTGCTGGTGGCAGCTGTCGGGGTGGTGTACGGCGATATCGGTACCAGCCCCTTGTATACCCTGAAGGAAGTCTTTACCGGCGGTTATGGGGTGCCGGTCAACCATGATGGTGTGTTGGGCATCCTGTCGCTGATCGCCTGGTCGCTGATCTGGGTGGTGTCGTTCAAGTACGTGACCTTCATCCTGCGTGCCGATAACCAGGGCGAGGGCGGGGTCATGGCGCTGACGGCCCTGGCCACCCGCGCGGCAGCGTCGCGACCCAGGCTCAAGGCGATGATGGTGGTTTGCGGCCTGATCGGTGCTGCGCTGTTCTATGGCGACAGCATGATTACCCCGGCGGTCTCGGTGTTGTCTGCGGTGGAAGGCATGGAGCTGGCCTTCGACGGCATCGATCACTGGGTAGTGCCCATTGCCCTGGTCGTGCTGGTGGCGCTGTTCCTGGTGCAGAAGCACGGTACGGCGAAGATCGGCATCCTGTTCGGACCGGTGATGGTCACCTGGTTCATCGTGCTGGGGCTGCTTGGCCTGCACGGCATTGCGCAGAGCCCCGAGGTGCTCAAGGCCTTCAACCCGGTGTGGGCGGTGCGTTTCTTCATCGTCCATCCGGGCATCGGCGTGGCCGTCCTTGGTGCCGTGGTGCTGGCGCTGACCGGCGCCGAAGCGCTGTATGCCGACATGGGCCACTTCGGCCGCAAGCCCATTGCCCGCGCCTGGTTCGCCCTGGTGCTGCCGGCGCTGGTGCTCAACTACTTCGGCCAGGGCGCCTTGCTCCTGCAGAACCCGGACGCCGCGCGCAACCCGTTCTACCTGCTGGCGCCGGGCTGGGCCCTGCTGCCGCTGATCGTCCTCGCCACGCTGGCCACGGTGATCGCCTCCCAGGCGGTGATTTCCGGGGCCTTCTCCCTGACCCGCCAGGCCATCCAGCTCGGCTATATCCCGCGCATGCAGATCCAGCACACCTCCAGCGACGAGCAAGGGCAGATCTACATCGGCGCGGTGAACTGGTCGTTGATGGTGGCAGTGGTCCTGCTGGTGATCGGCTTCGAATCCTCCGGTGCCCTGGCGGCGGCCTACGGCGTGGCGGTGACCGGTACCATGCTGATGACCACGCTGCTGGTGTCCACGGTAATGCTGCTGCTGTGGAAATGGCCGCCATTGCTGGCGGTGCCGGTCCTGCTCGGCTTCCTGATGGTGGATTCGCTGTTCTTCGCCGCCAACCTGCCCAAGGTGGTGCAGGGAGGTGCCTTCCCGGTGCTGGCGGGTGCCGTGCTGTTGTTGCTGATGAGTACCTGGAAGCGCGGCAAGCAGATTCTCGTCGAGCGTATCGACGAAGGTGGGCTGCCGTTGCCGGTGTTCATTGGCAGCATTCGCGTGCAGCCGCCGCACCGGGTCGAAGGCACGGCGATCTTCCTGACCGCGCGGCCCGATGCCGTGCCGCACGCGCTGTTGCACAACCTGCTGCATAACCAGGTATTGCACAGCCAGGTGGTGCTGTTGACGGTGGTGAGTGAAGACCGGCCGCGGGTACCGGAGCACGAGCGCTTCGAGGTCGAGGCCTATGGTGACGGGTTCTTCCGCGTGCTCCTGCACTTTGGTTTCATGGACGAGCCGGATGTACCGGCGGCGCTGCGCCTGTGCCATCTGGACGAGCTGGATTTCAGCCCGATGCGCACCACCTATTTCCTGAGTCGGGAGACGGTGATTTCGTCACGGCTGGAGGGAATGTCGCGGTGGCGGGGGAATCTGTTTGCCTTCCTGCTGAAGAATGCCAACGGCAATCTGCGGTTCTTCAATCTGCCGTTGAACCGGGTGATCGAACTGGGGACCCAGGTCGAGATCTAGAGCGTTACATGACCTTGTGGAGCTGGCAAGCCAGCTCCACAAGGGGCTTCGCGGGCAAGCGATGAAACCCTCAGGCCCGCATCAATTCTGCTCTGCGACGCTGTTCTTGCCCTGCCGGCTCTCGATCTCGCTGATCAGCTTGCGCGCCAGTGCCGGGTAGTTCTCGTCGAAGTGATGCCCCCCCGGCAGCTTGAGCTTCTCGCCCACCGCGGTGCTGTCGGTGCAACCGCTTTCGTCGGCTTCTTCCACGCCATACACGCACAGCACCTTGGTCGCCGGCATCCTGGCCATTTCCGGACCGGTCGGCGCTTCCTTGCCTTCCTGGCCCAGCCAGCCTTCCACCTCGATCTCGAAGCTGCCACTGCGGGCGAAGGCCAGCAGGATAACGGCGTCGACGCGCTTCTTGTCTTCATCCGGCAGGCGGTTGTAGATCGCCGGCAGGACGTCCGCGCCGAAGGAATAGCCGGTCAGCACGAAGCGCTTGGTGCCCCATTTCTGCCGGTAGTGCTGCATCAGTTCGGAGAGGTCGACGGCGCTCTGTTCCGGGGTCTTGTGCTGCCAGTAGTAGCGCAGGGTGTCGATGCCCACCACCGGGTAGCCGAGCTTGGCCATTTCCCCGGCCACGTCACGGTCCAGGTCGCGCCAGCCACCATCACCCGAGAGGAACAGGGTCACGGTGTCGGTGGTCTGGCCCGCCGGGACTTCCACCACCGGAATGCTCATGGCATTGCCGTCCTCGCCCACCAGGGCGTGGGTCAGCTGGGCCTTGAGCACCTGCGGCAGGTGGATGTCGTAGTCGGCGATGCTGGTCTCGGCATTGGCCTGGTCGCGTACGAAGGCGGCGCTGGCGTCGTCGGGGTTGTCGTTCCAGGCCACGGTCCAGTGGCCGTGAGGCGCCGACTTGGCCGCTGCAAGGGTGCAGCCCGGACGCTCCAGGGTGAAGTCGACGGAGATGGCCTGGGCCTTGTCGTCCTTCTGCGCGGCCAGCCAGTCCCAGGCCAGGTTGGCGCCAGGGCCGATACCGGCCACCAGGGTCGGCGCGCCCTTGAGTTGTTGCGTGGCCAGCTGCACGGCCTGCTGTTGCAGGTTGCAGTCGGTGGGCGGCAACGCGACCTGTACCAGTTGCGCTTCGCCGCTCTGGCTCAGGTCCAGCAGTTGCTTGTCGCTCAGCAACTGGTCGTGCGGGGAGGCGATGACCACCCGCGCCTTGGCCTCGCTGCCGGGCGTGGCCCGGGTCAGGCTGCTGCCATCGCTGAGGGTGATGTGCTCCAGATGGGCTTCGGGCGCGGGGCGGGTCCACACCCAGAAGCCCACGGCGGCGGCCAGCAGCGCCACGATCAGCGCGCCGAGCAGGTAATACCAGTAACGTCGAATCATCAGCGTTTCACCAATCCTGTAAGACCGCCCGCGATCAGGGCGGCGGTATCGGCCAGGGCCACCAGCGGATCGAGTCCGGCGGGGACGGCCATGTAGCGGGGTTCCCAGTCTGGCTGGAACTTGTCTTTGAAGCGGCGCAGGCCCTGGAAGTTGTAGAGCTGTTCGCCGCGCTGGAACACCATCGAGCCCAGGCGCTGGGTCAATGGCGCGCCGCGCCGCGGTTGCAGGCCCGACAACGGCACCATGCCCAGGCTGAAGCGCGCGTATCCGTGCTGTTTATAGTGCTGGATCAGGCCGATCATCATGAATTCCATGGTCAGCTTCGGCGCCTCCGGATGGGCGCGCATCAAGTCGAGGCTGGCCAGCTCCCGGCTGTGGGTTTCCAGCAGGTTGGCGAACGCCACCGGCTGGCCCTGGAAGCGAATCAGGGCGATGCGGAAATGTTGCAGGTAGTCCTCGCTGAAGCGACCGAGGGAGAAGCCTTTCTCGCGCACGTTCTTGCCGGTCAGCCAGGCATCGGAAATGGCCTTCAGCTCTGCCAGCGGCGCCTGACCGGGCTCGTGGATTTCCAGGCTCAGGCCATCGCGCCCACCTCGGTTCCAGGTGTAGCGCAGGTCCTTCATCTCCTTGCCCTTGGCTTCCAGGTCGAAGCGCAGCAGGTTGACCCGTGCTTCCTCGCCGAGCTTGATCGCGGTCAGGCCGATGTCCATGTAGAACGGCAGGTTCTCCGCCCGCACCTGGTAGAACACCGGGCGGGCGTGGTGGATGTCGCAGAGGTCGCGGAACTGCCAGATCATCTCGGCGCGGCGCTGGGCCGGGCCGATCGGGTCGTACAGCGCCACCAGGCTACGGCCGCGACGGGCGTACATGAGGAAGGCATCGTCGTCGGGATGGAACAGCAATGCCTTGTCACCGGTCAGGGCCAGGCCGCCGTCGGGCTGGTCGGAGGCCAGCAGGATGCGGTTGGCACGTTGCAGCTCGTCCGTCGTCGGCAGATGAATCACCGGGCGTGCCGTGCGTAGCAGCCAGGTCAGCGCCAGCACCACCAGCAACACCGCGCTGCCCAGGGCCGAGCGCAGGCCGCGCGGGGCGTCGGCATCCAGGGTGAACTGCCACCAGAGCTGATGGCTGTAGGGCACGTCCTGGTAGGCGAACAGCAGCAACCAGATGGAAGCGCCGACCACGCAGGCGCTGGCCACCAGGTAGATCGGCGAGAATGGCAGTTCCAGCAGGCGGCTCGGACGGTAGAACGAGCGGCGGAACAGGGCCAGCAGGCTGGCCGTGAACACCATGATGCTGGCTTCTTCCCAGTCGAAACCCTTGAGCAGGGACAACAGGGCGCCCACCAGCAGGAGAATGGTGGTCAGCATCCAGGCGGCCGACAGGCGCCGCCGCAGCCCTTGGGCGAGCAGCAGGCAGAGCACGCCGATCAGGCTGGCGCCGAAGTGCGAGGCGTCGATCAGGCGGTGTGGAATCAGGAAGCCCAGATGCTTGAGGCGGGTGTCGATTTCCGGGGTGGCGCCGGAAAACAGCAACACCACGCCGGACAGGAACACCAGGACGGCCAGCACCGGTGCGGCCAGGCCCGAGGCGACCTTGATCGCCTGCTGGGCGAACAGAAAGCGCCGGGCTTCGCTGGCCAGCAGCACAACGCAGGCCACCAGCATCGGCAGCACTACATAGATGAGGCGATAGAGCAGCAGCGCGGCAGCCAGCGGCGCGGCCCCCAGTTGGTTGGCGAAGGCGGCCAGGAGGATCGCTTCGAAGACACCGACGCCGCCGGGCACGTGGCTGAGCACACCCGCCGCCAGGGCCAGCAGGTATACCAGCAGGAATGCACCGAAGGGTGGGGCTTCAGGCAGCAGCAGGTAAAGCACGGTTGCCGCTGCGGCAACGTCCAGCGCGGTGATGACCAGTTGCAGCAGGGTCAGCCTGGCGCCGGGCAGGCGCAAGGTGCGGCGTCCCACGCGGCTCAGCAGGGCGTGGGCGAAGGGTTGTTCCGGCAGGCGACGGCGATAGAGGCCATAAGCCAGGGCGGCGGCAAGCACGAGCACCGCAACGGCGATGCCGGCCAGCAACTCCTGGGGCAGGCGCAGGGCTTGCGACGCTGCGGGCAGGTCGCTCAAGGTGGCCAGCGCGGCCAAGGGCGGTAGTGCGCAGCCCAGCGACAGGCTGGCGAACAGGGTCATGCGCGCCACTTCGGCAGCTCCTACGCCTTGGCGGGCATACAGGCGATAACGCACCGAACCACCGGAAAGCAACGAGAGGCCAATGGCATTGCCGATGGCGAAGGCGCAGAAGCCGCCCATGACCAGGCTGCCGGCGGGCAACTTCACGTCGGCGTAGCGGCTGGCGGACCATTCGTAGCCGAGCAGGGTGATGAAGCCTATGAGGGTCGCGAGCAGGGCCCCGGCCAATGCGGGCTTTGGCGTGGCCAGGATCTGGTCGTGCAGGGCATAGATATCCAGCTCGCTGAGCAGATGGCGGCAAGCGATCAGGGCTATCCCGAACAGCAGCAGCGTCACGGCCAGGCCGATGGGTTGACGGTACTTGCTCAGCAGATCGAGCCAGCGCAGGCGGCTGGGTGCGATGGGGTGGGCGGCAGTAACGGGAATTTCGCTTTCAGCGGTTGGGCGCATCAATCACCTCGGGGATTGTGCGCGACAGGACGGGAGTATCCGGTCAATGTACCAATCCCTATGGAAAAATAATGTCTGAATATTACTAGCGTTCAGGCGGATCCGTGCCGGTCATGATAGTTAAAGAATATTCACATTGCCGTCAGGGAAGGGGAGGAGGGGTGGCGAGGTTTTCTGGGCGCAAACGAAAAAGGCCAATCTTTCGATTGGCCTTTTTCTGTATCTGGTTGCGGGAGCCGGATTTGAACCGACGACCTTCGGGTTATGAGCCCGACGAGCTACCAGGCTGCTCCATCCCGCGTCTGATGGGTGCGCATTCTACAGCCTTGTTACCGGCTGTCAATGCTTAATTATTGATTTTCTTGAAAAACCTTTTCGACCCGAATCGCGGGCAAACGAAAAAGGCCAATCTTTCGATTGGCCTTTTTCTTGAATCTGGTTGCGGGAGCCGGATTTGAACCGACGACCTTCGGGTTATGAGCCCGACGAGCTACCAGGCTGCTCCATCCCGCGCCTGTGAGATCGAATTCTACAGGGATGACTTTCCCTGTCAAGCGAAAACTCGAAAAAATCCTTTTTTCTTCAAATGGTTAGCATTCCCGGGCAATGACCTGCCGGTCATCGGCAGGCTGCGCGCCGCGCTATCCGGGGATATGCAGAGGTTTGATGCGGCCGGGCAGGCCGGGTGAGATACTGCGCGTACGAATTTTCCGCACTAACGGTCATCCATGCTTCAGCGCAAGATCATTCATATCGACTGCGATTGCTTTTACGCGGCCATCGAGATGCGTGACGACCCGCGCCTGGCCGGGCGACCGCTGGCGGTGGGCGGCTCGGCAGAGCGCCGTGGGGTGATCGCGACCTGCAACTATGAAGCCCGCGCGTTTGGCGTGCGTTCGGCGATGTCGTCGCGCCATGCCCTGAGCCTGTGTCCGGACCTGCTGATCGTCAAGCCGCGGATGGATGCTTATAAAGAAGCCTCGCGGGAAATCCACAACGTCTTTCGCGAATACACCGACCTGATCGAGCCGCTGTCGCTGGATGAAGCCTATCTGGATGTTAGCGAGAGCCAGCGTTGTTCCGGCAGCGGCACCCTGATCGCCCAGGATATCCGGCGCAAGATTGCCCAGCGACTGCACATCACCGTGTCGGCGGGGGTTGCACCGAACAAGTTCCTGGCCAAGATCGCCAGCGACTGGCGCAAGCCCAACGGTTGTTTCGTGATCACACCGGCGGAAGTGGAGGATTTTGTCGCGCATCTGCCGGTGAGCAAGCTGCATGGGGTTGGCAAGGTCACGGCCGACAAGCTGCACCGCCTGGGGATCGTCTCCTGCCTGGATCTACGCCAGTGGGAGCGGCTGGCGCTGGTCAGGGAGTTCGGCGGTTTCGGCGAGCGTCTTTTCAATCTGGCCCGGGGTATCGACGAGCGGCCGGTGCAGAATGACAGCCGGCGCCAGTCTGTCAGTGTGGAAAACACCTACGACCAGGACCTGCCGGATCTGGCGAGCTGTCTGGAGAAGCTTCCGGAGTTGCTGGAGTCCCTCAATGGCCGGATGGCCCGTATCGACAGCAGCTATCGACCCGGCAAGCCGTTCGTGAAGGTCAAGTTCCATGATTTCAGCCAGACCACCCTGGAGCAGGCGGGGGCGGGACGGGATCTGCAGAGTTACCAGCAGTTGCTGAGCCAGGCGTTTGCACGGGGAGGGCGACCGGTTCGTTTGCTGGGGATCGGGGTGAGGCTTCAGGACTTGCGGGGTGCTCATGAGCAGTTGGAGCTGTTTCCGGGCTCTTGAAACGGTGCTTCTGTAGGAGCAGGCAAGCCAGCTCTACAGAAGCAGGCAACTCGGTCATTGCGCGCCGGGATCGGCCACCAGACGCCCCGCATCCTTGGTCAGCGACTGCAGGAATTCCTGCTGCAACTCCGGATCATTGCGGGTCAGCTCGATCAGGCTCTGCTCCAGCTCGCTGGCTTCCTCTTCCAGCCCCAGATCGGACAGGCGCTTGACTCGATGCACCCACTGATTGACGTCGTCATCTTCGAGGTCGTCGTAAATCAGGTCGTGGGCTTCCACCAGCTTGTTGCGCAGGGTGCCACTGACCAGCAGGCTGGCATCGGCACGGACCGCACTGTCCTCATCCGCCACCGCAAGGTGCAGGGTGCCGATATGGGTCAGGTTCTGCTCGCTGAACGGGCTGTCCAGCAGGTTCAGGCGCAGGACGCCGTTACGATCGGTGGTCAGTTCGTGCACCATCTTGCCGGCCTTGACCTCGACCGGGCGCTCGCTCCAGGGAACATTGCTGTATTCCTGGCGCTTGTCCTTCTGCACTTCGTCGATACCGGCCAGGTTCTGCTGGGCGCGGCCGTTGGACTGCACGTTCATGAACGGATTGAGCCCGGCGACGCCGTAGCTGAGCCAGTCCCGGGTCACGCTGTCCGGCAGGCTGCCGAGGGCGACGATGTTCACCACGTTGGCGCCGACGCCGGCCACTACCGCCACCGCGCCCAGCGGGATCTCGTAGATCTCCCGCCAGGGTTGGTAGGGCGTGTAGCGATCGTAGCGACGGGTCACTTCGAACTCGGTGACTTCGAAGTGCTTCTGCTCGTGGATGCGCACACGGCGTTGCGGCAGTTCGAGTACCTTGGGTTCCCCGACATCGATCTGCAGGCTGTGCTCGAGCAGCTTGCGCTCGATGCGTTCCTCATGCTCGCTGCGCTGGGACATCTGGTTGGCGCAACCGCTGAGGAGCAGGGCGCCGCACAAGGCGGCGCCCCCGAAGGTAAAGGTACTTCGCTTGAACATGGTGACTTCTTGCGTTGGCTATCGATCAGCGACGGATACGGGCTTGCAGGAACGACACGACATCTGCCACCGGCAGGGACTGGGCTTCGCTTTCGGTACGGTGCTTGTACTCCAGCTTGCCTTCGGCCAGGCCGCGGTCGCTGACCACGATGCGGTGCGGGATACCGATCAGTTCCATGTCGGCGAACTTGATGCCGGGGCTGGTCTTCTTGTCGCGGTCGTCCAGCAGCACCTCGAAGCCGGCAGCGGTCAGTTCGGCGTAGAGCTTGTCGGTGGCCGCACGGACTTCCTCGGTTTCATAGCGCAGTGGCACCAGGGCGATGTGGAAGGGCGCCAGGGCGTCGCTCCAAATGATGCCCTTGTCGTCATAGTTCTGCTCGATGGCGGCGGCGACCACGCGGGATACGCCGATGCCGTAGCAGCCCATGGCCAGGGTGACCGGCTTGCCGTTCTCGCCCAGGACCTGGCACTTCAGCGCTTCGCTGTACTTGGTGCCGAGCTGGAAGATGTGGCCGACTTCAATGCCGCGCTTGATCTGCAGGGTGCCCTGGCCGTCCGGGCTCGGGTCGCCTTCGACCACGTTGCGCAGGTCGGCGACTTCCGGTACCGGCAGGTCGCGTTCCCAGTTCACGCCGAAGTAGTGCTTGTCGTCGATGTTGGCGCCGATGGCGAAGTCGCTCATCAGGGCGACCGAACGGTCGATGATGCAAGGCAGCGGCAGGTTCAGCGGGCCGAGGGAGCCGGCGCCGGCGCCAATGGCGGTGCGCAGTTCTTCTTCGTTGGCCATGACCAGCGGCTCGGCAACCTGTGGCAGCTTGACCGCCTTGATCTCGTTCAGCTCGTGGTCGCCGCGGACGATCAGGGCGACCAGCTTGCCTTTTTCGGCGCCGTGGACGATCAGGGTCTTGATGGTGCGCTCGATCGGCAGGTCGAAACCTTCGACGAGGGCGGCGATGGTCTTGGTATTCGGGGTGTCGACCAGGCGCAGGGCTTCGTTCGGCGCAGGACGCACGGTCTCGCGCGGGATGGCCTCGGCCTTCTCGATGTTGGCGGCGTAGTCGGAGCTGTCGCTGAAGATCACGTCGTCTTCACCGGACTCGGCCAGCACGTGGAATTCGTGGGAGTAGCTGCCGCCGATGGAGCCGGTATCGGCCTGCACCGGACGGAAGTTCAGGCCCAGGCGGGTGAACACGTTGCAGTACGCCTGGTGCATGCGGTCGTAGGTTTCCTGCAGGGAAGCCTGGTCGGCGTGGAAGGAGTAGGCGTCCTTCATGATGAACTCGCGGCCGCGCATCAGGCCGAAGCGCGGACGGATCTCGTCACGGAACTTGGTCTGGATCTGGTACATGTTCAGCGGCAGTTGCTTGTAGCTGCTCAGCTCGTTGCGGGCCAGGTCGGTGATGACTTCTTCGTGGGTCGGGCCGACGCAGAATTCGCGACCGTGGCGGTCCTTCAGGCGCAGCAGCTCGGGGCCGTACTGCTCCCAGCGACCGGATTCCTGCCACAGCTCGGCGGGCTGGATGGCCGGCATCAGCACTTCCAGGGCGCCGGCAGCGTTCATTTCCTCGCGAACCACGGCTTCGACCTTGCGCATCACGCGCAGGCCCATCGGCAGCCAGGTGTACAGGCCGGAGGCGAGCTTGCGGATCATGCCGGCACGCAGCATGAGCTGGTGGCTGATGACGACCGCGTCGGAAGGGGTTTCTTTTTGTGTGGCGAGCAAATATTGACTGGTGCGCATGATAGGCCGTTGTCGGTTGCTTAACTGAAATGACCCCGCATTGTACGGGGGGGAATCGGTGACGTATAGGACGCAGGAAAGTGAATCTGACGCAAGTGACTGACGGAAATGAAAAAGCCCGGCGGGGCCGGGCTTCTTCGTACTGAGGTCTGCGGGCCGGAAGGGCTTACAGGATGCTCAGTGGGTACTCGATGATCAGACGCAGGTCGTTGTTGTCAACCGAGTAGTTGCTGGTGGCGCGGTATACGGCGTAGCGAACGCGCAGAGACAGATCCTTGGCTGGACCGTCTTGCAGCACGTATTTGCTCTCCAGGTTCCACTCGTGCTCTTTGCCTTCGCCAGTAGCAGTGTTGATGTTGTCACCTTTGACGTAGCGGGTCATGAAGCTGAGGCCCGGAACGCCGTAGGACGCCATATTCAGGTCGTAGCGGCCTTGCCAGGATTTTTCTTCTGCACCATTGAAGTCGGAAATCTGGATCGAGTTGGCCAGGAACACGGTGCCACCACCGTCTACGCCGTAGTAGTAGCCGGTGTCGCCGCTGGAGCGCTGGTAAGCCAGGGTAAATTTGTGACCTTCCAGGCTGTAGGCTGCTGCAAGGCTCCAGATTTTGTTGTCTTGCTGTTGAAGGAGCGCTTTGCCTTGATCCTTGGTGCGATAGGCATTGAGGTCAAAGTTCAGGGACTGATTGTCGCTCAGCGGAGTTGTCAGGTTCAGGTTGATGTACTGCTTCTTGAAGTAGTCTTCAACATCCGATGCAGCGATGGTACCGGTGAAATTATCGGTGAACGCGTAGGTTGCGCCTGCAATGTTGGCGGAGGTCAGGGCATATGGGTCTTTGCCCAGGATGCTGTCATGGCCCATGCCAGTCTGCGCGCTCATGGAGGTGAAGCGACCAGCGCTCAGCTCAAGGCCGCTGAACTCCTTGCTGGTGATCAAGGTGCCGCGAGTCATTTCAGGCATCAGACGGCTGTCGTCTGTAGCAAAAACCGGGCTGGCGACGAATTGGTCACCGTACTTCAGTACGGTATCGGAGACGCGGAACTTGACCGCTGCGCCGGCTTTGCCTTGCGACTTCTCAGGGTTGCCTTCGCTGTCATTCGCGAACAGGCCGTTCCCGCGACGGCCACTGCCGCCATCGAACCGCACGGAGCCCATTGCAATCACGTCAACACCAACCCCAACGGTGCCTTGGGTGAAGCCGGATTCGAATACGCCCAGCAGCGAGGCGCCGCTGTCTTCACGGTAACCGTTCTTGTAACCGCTGGATTTGGATGGGTCTGGAACGTTGCCATCACCGTTGCGGTAGTCACGGTTCATGTACATCGCACGGGTTTTCAGGTTCAGGGAGCTGTCTTCGACAAAACCCTTTGCCTCGTCCTGCGAGGACGCTACAGCCATTTGCGAGGTCCCGGCGGCTACGGCCAGGGCGATCATGCTCCACTTCATCACGCGCATCGTGATTTGCTCCTTTGGTTTTTTTGGAAGATTACTGCTGCCCCACCTGGTTTTTTTATCGGGGCTGCTCTTTCTTGTTTGAGTCGGCGGAAATGTATATCACGCTGACTGGGCTAAGCGATACTTGCGAACTGAACCTTTCGGTAACTTTATGGTCGTGTCGCAAATAGTTATATCCATGTCGCAAATCACGTCCTTTTTTGAACGGGACGTTCAACTCCAGCGCTGTTTCGGTTGAACCAGGGGCTGCGATTTCACGCTAACGCCTTGATTGCCAAACTCCTTGGTTGCCCGTGCAGCTGTTGTTATTTGTCACACGTTACTGACTATGCAGATGGCGTGCCGACCGTGAGCTGAGGTAATGCAACAAGCGTGCTCAACTCTAGACCTCGTTGACGAAATTTTCACTTTTGCTGCCGTCGAGGCGGGAGACACCCCGAAAAAACGGGGGTGAAAGAACGCTCCGCTCTTTTGTCGGTGCTTTTCTGGAATAAGCGTGAAATCGGACCCGCAAGTCAGGACGTTACCGATGCGAGGCTCTGAGTGGGTAGTTTGCGGATATACCGCGCTCCCATACGGTTCGTGGGGCGCCATTTTGGTGCGGAAAGTAGCATTTTGTTACCGGGCCCTCGGAAACAGCGGGCGGAGCTGACGGATGAGCACCTGAAAATGCCGCTTTTCGGGGCCAGGGTGGCCCATTCGTGCCCCTGGCGATCGATCGGAGTATCCTGCTGCCCATGGCCCATTGCTGTGGACCGCACTGATCGATGAGGAGATTACCCCTGTGTTCGCTTTGGATTCGCGCCTTGAACAAGACACTTTCGCATTGGGAGACTTTCCTCTTTGCCGCTTATTACTTAGTAAGGATGCTAACTATCCTTGGTTCATTCTTGTTCCGCGTCGCGCCGACATCAGTGAAGTATTTCAATTGAGTGACGCTGACCAACAGCAACTCTGGAAGGAAACCCGATTCCTGAGTGAAACGCTCAAGGATTGTTTTGCTGCCGACAAGATGAACATTGCCGCACTCGGTAATGTTGTCAGTCAGTTGCATATGCACGTGATCGTGCGTCGCCGTAGCGATGTCGCATGGCCGGCCCCGGTATGGGGCGCCAAGCCCGCAGTTGAATATTCCACTGTTCAATTGAGTGAAGTACGCCAGCGCCTCGAAGCGGTATTGGGCGATGACTTCAAGTTCCTGGAGGCTTGAACCATGAGTCTTGAAGAGCGGGTAATGGAGCTGGAGAGTCGCCTGGCGTTCCAGGACGATACCCTGGCAACACTCAATGACGTGCTGGTGGAGCAGCAGCGGGTGGTGGAGCGGCTGCAACTGCAGATGGCCGCCCTGCTCAAGCGCTATGAAGAGGTGATGGGGCAGTACGAGTCCAGCGAAGAAGAAGCGCCTCCCCCGCATTACTGAACCCTCGCAGTTCCAGTGAGCGTCGCCGCTCCCACAAGGTCCGCGGCGCCTGGAAGACGCACGCGAAAAAAAGCCGCGACGGCCCAGGAGGGCGGTCGCGGCTTTTCTTTACCTGGTTCAGCGGCGCGGTGCGGCGATCACGTCTTCGGCCTGCAG
The DNA here is from genome assembly GCA_031253995.1 of Paucimonas sp. Taxonomy (GTDB): domain Bacteria; phylum Pseudomonadota; class Gammaproteobacteria; order Pseudomonadales; family Pseudomonadaceae; genus Aquipseudomonas. The sequence goes on from JAIRVG010000006.1 coordinate 56,515, forward strand.
GCCCTTGTCGCGGTTCATCACCGAGAACTCCACGCGCTGGCCTTCCACCAGTACGCGGTGGCCTTCACCGCGGATTGCACGGAAGTGGACGAAGATATCGTCGCCCGAATCGCGGGAAATGAAGCCGAAGCCCTTGGACGTGTTGAACCACTTCACGGTGCCGGTATCACGATTGCCGGTGTCGTAGCTGGCGCTGGCGGTGTTGCTGCGGGCCTTGGCCGGCTTCATGAAACCGGCGCTCAGGTGCAGGACCGCTGCGAACAGTGCGGCCACCAGCGCAGCCAGGCTACCCAGTTCGGGAAGCACCAGCAGGCTCAGTGCCTGGAGGACCACGGTGAGCACCAGCAAGACGCTGGCGGCGATCTGCAGGTACTGGCGCGCGCCCTTGTAGTACTGCGGCACCACCGGCGCGAGGATCAGGTTGGCCAGGCCGAACAGGGCCAGGTAGATGGCATCGTGTTGCAGCAGGTACGGGGTGACGTCGGCGCGGAGGCTGGGAATGAAGGACAGCAGCAAGGCCGCTGCGCCCGTCAGGAGGTGGACGATCTTGAACATGATGGTTTGGCTCGCATCTTATTAGGCGGATCACAGGAAGAGCTGGGCCCACGGTGCACGGTGCATGAAAAAGGCGCAAAAGGGTGGGGGTTCCAGCCTATGCGCCATGGCGCTGACGATCTGCCATGGCGGCACGGCGTCTATTTAACAGCAAAGACCGGGCCTACTCAAATCAGCGGGACGCCCGGCGTGCAGGCCTTGCAGCGTTGTGTCGCGGGCCTGAGGCTGCATGTCGGGAAAACTCTTGATACAGTGGCTCCGGCATTGTTGAGCCGAAAATCAGAGGAAGGAATTTTTTACATGGCAATCGATATCGGAATCAGCCAAGAAGATCGCAAGTCCATTGCCGACGGCCTGTCCCGCCTGCTTGCGGACACCTACGTGCTCTACCTCAAGACGCACAACTTCCACTGGAACGTGACCGGCCCGAGCTTCCGCACCTTGCACCTGATGTTCGAGGAGCAATACAACGAACTGGCGCTGGCGGTGGACTCCATTGCCGAGCGTATCCGTGCCCTGGGCTTCCCGGCGCCGGGTACCTACAAGCAATACCTGGAGCTGGCGTCGATCAAGGAAACCGAGGGCGTGCCGAGCTCCGACGAGATGATCAAGTACCTGGTGGAAGGCCAGGAAGCCGTGGTTCGCACCGCGCGCAGCCTGTTCCCGCTGACCGACAAGGTCAGTGACGAGCCGACCGCCGACCTGCTGACCCAGCGCATGCAGGTGCACGAGAAGACTGCCTGGATGCTGCGCGTGCTGCTGGATCCGAAGTAAGCCGCCCGGGGCAATCGCCAGGCCCGGCCTTGCCTGCGCAGGCCGGGCTTTTTCATGCCTGCGAAACGGGTAATGGAAGCGTTTTCACGGGTTACCCGATAGGCAGCGGATTGGCGACCGGTCCTACGCCAAGAGTGCAGGCGTCTGCTGGTTTCGGGCGCTGTATCGGCGCTTCATGACAAGGGTGTGCGGCGCGGTCCCGCACGCATTCATTCCCCTGTCCTGAGGCGTGGTGCTGCAATGTCCCGAACCTTGAACCCCAGCGTGCGCAAGCCTGGCGACCCGCGGTCCATCGAGATCGACCCTTTCGAGTCGGATTTCAACATGCAGCTTGCCCAGCCGCTGTCGCGCTCGGTGCGGCTGAACGGCTTCGCCACCTGCCTGCGCCTGGAAAGCATCTACTGGGCGGTGCTGGAGCGGATTGCCCAGGCCAACGGCTGCACGGTCAACTCGGTGTTGTCCCATGTCGACCGCGAAGTGCACCTGCGTCATGGCGGCGTGAAGAACTTCAGCGGGCTGGTGCGGGTGATCTGCGTGGTGTTCCTGATGAACAGCGACGGCGACCGTTCGTGATGCAGGGCCTGCCCGTGGGCTGCACAGCCCCGGCTAACCATATATAATCCGGCCTTTTACTGTGCGGCGCGGCCCGCGCAGGGTCCTTTGAGAAACGCCCCATGCCTCTGTACGACTATCAATGCGGTTCCTGCAGCCATCAGATGGAAGTTCTCCAGAAGATCAGCGCGGCACCGCTGACCGATTGCCCGGCCTGCCAGCAGCCCGAACTCAAGAAAGTCCTGTCCGCCCCCGGCTTCCGCCTGAGTGGCAAGGGCTGGTACGAGACCGATTTCAAGACCGGTGCGAAAAAGAACCTGGCTGGCAGCGGCGACTGAGTTGAACTGTACTGCCCGGGTCTTGCACTATTGACCCTTTCGGGCCGCCAAGGCCTTACCGAATTCACGAATGACGAGAAGCGAAACCACCATCATGATGCGCAGCCACTATTGCGGCCAACTGAACGAGAGCCTGGACGGTCAGGAAATCACCCTTTGCGGCTGGGTCCATCGTCGTCGCGACCACGGCGGGGTGATTTTCCTCGACATCCGTGACCGCGAAGGCATGGCCCAGGTCGTCTTCGACCCGGATCGCGCGGACAGCTTCGCCGCCGCCGACCGCGTGCGCAGCGAATACGTGGTGAAGATCACCGGCAAGGTACGCCCGCGTCCGGCCGGCGCCGTCAACCCGAACATGGCCTCCGGCGCCATCGAAGTGCTGGGCTACGAGCTGGAAGTGCTGAACGAAGCGGAAACCCCGCCATTCCCGCTGAACGAATTCTCCGACGTCGGCGAGGAAACCCGCCTGCGCTACCGCTTCATCGACCTGCGCCGTCCGGAAATGGCCGACAAGCTGCGCCTGCGTTCGCGCATCACGTCGAGCATCCGTCGTTTCCTCGACGAGAACGGCTTCCTCGACGTCGAGACCCCGATCCTGACCCGCGCCACCCCGGAAGGTGCCCGTGACTACCTGGTGCCGAGCCGCACCCACGCCGGCAGCTTCTTCGCCCTGCCGCAATCGCCACAGCTGTTCAAGCAGCTGCTGATGGTCGCCGGCTTCGACCGCTACTACCAGATCGCCAAGTGCTTCCGCGACGAAGACCTGCGTGCCGACCGCCAGCCGGAATTCACCCAGATCGACATCGAGACCAGCTTCCTCGACGAATCCGAGATCATCGGCCTGACCGAGAGCATGATCCGCAAGCTGTTCAAGGAAGTCCTGGACCTGGAGTTCGGCGAATTCCCGCACATGACCTTCGAGGAAGCCCAGCGCCGCTACGGTTCCGACAAGCCTGACCTGCGTATCCCGCTGGAACTGGTGGACGTCGCCGACCAGCTCAAGGACGTCGACTTCAAGGTCTTCGCCGGTCCCGCCAACGATCCGAAGTGCCGCGTCACCGCCCTGCGCCTGCCGGGCGGCGCGAGCATGCCGCGCAGCAAGATCGACGAGTACACCAAGTTCGTCGGCATCTACGGCGCCAAGGGCCTGGCGTACATCAAGGTCAACGAGCGCGCCAAGGGCGTCGAAGGCCTGCAGTCGCCGATCGTGAAGAACATCCCGGAAGCCAACCTGAACGTGATCCTCGATCGCGTTGGTGCGGTCGATGGCGACATCGTCTTCTTCGGCGCCGACAAGACCAAGATCGTCAGCGAGGCCCTGGGCGCGCTGCGTATCAAGCTGGGTGCCGACTTCAACCTGTACACCTGCGAATGGGCGCCGATGTGGGTCGTCGACTTCCCGATGTTCGAGGAAAACGAAGACGGCAGCTTCACCGCGCTGCACCACCCGTTCACCGCGCCGAAGTGCACCCCGGAAGAGCTGGAGGCCAACCCGGCTACCGCCCTGTCCCGTGCCTACGACATGGTCCTCAACGGTACCGAGCTGGGTGGCGGTTCGATCCGTATCCACCGCAAGGAAATGCAACAGGCGGTGTTCCGTCTGCTGGGTATCGAAGCCGCAGAGCAGGAAGAGAAGTTCGGCTTCCTCCTCGACGCGCTGAAGTTCGGTGCACCGCCCCACGGTGGCCTGGCCTTCGGCCTGGATCGCCTGGTCATGCTGATGACCGGTGCGCAGTCGATCCGTGAAGTGATCGCCTTCCCGAAAACCCAGAGCGCCGCGTGCGTCATGACCCAGGCCCCTGGCCTGGTCGACGCCAAGGCCCTGCGGGAGCTGCACATCCGTCTGCGCGAACAGCAGAAGGCTGAGTAAGCGGACCGAAAAGGCGCATCCCACGGGATGCGCCTTTGCTTTGAGGGACCCGATCTAGTTGTGCCTTCCCGCATCGAGCCGGGAGGGTGCGTGATTTTGTTTCAAGGATTTTTTGGAGTCAGTTATGGCGGGCCATTCCAAGTGGGCGAACATCAAGCACCGCAAAGAGCGCCAGGATGCCAAGAGAGGCAAGATCTTCACCAAGTGGATTCGTGAGCTGACCGTCGCCGCCAAGCAGGGCGGCGGCGATCCGTCGTCCAACCCGCGCTTGCGCCTGGCGCTGGACAAGGCGCTGGGCGCCAACATGAGCCGCGACATCATCGACCGTGCCGTCGCCCGTGGCGCCGGCACCGCCGAGGCGGACAACGTCGAGGAGCTGAGCTACGAGGGCTACGGCCCGGGCGGCGTGGCGATCATGGTCGAGGCCATGACCGACAACCGCAACCGTACCGCGGCGGCCGTGCGCCATGCCTTCAGCAAGTGCGGCGGCAACCTCGGTACCGACGGTTCCGTAGCCTACCTGTTCGAGCGCAAGGGCCAGATCAGCTTCGCCGAGGGCGTCGACGAGGACGCACTGATGGAAGCGGCGATGGAAGCCGATGCCGACGACGTGGTCAGCAATGGCGACGGTTCCTTCGACGTGTTCACTTCGTTCGCCAGCTTCTATGCCGTGCGCAGCGCCCTGGAAGCCGCCGGCTTCAAGGCCGCCGACGCGGAAATCGTCATGCAGCCGACCACCAGTGCCGAACTGGACCTGGACGGTGCGCAGAAGGTGCTGAAGCTGATCGACATGCTGGAAGACCTGGACGACGTGCAAAACGTCTATTCCAATGCTGAAATTCCTGACGAGGTCATGGAAAAGCTCGGCTGAGGTTTGTCCGATTGGTCCGAGGCCGGTCCCGCCTGCAGGTGGGGCCGGCTTTTGTATTTCCACCTTTTGTCACGCAGGCGTTATGACTCTGATTCTTGGTATCGACCCCGGCTCGCAGATAACCGGCTACGGTGTGGTTCGCCACACCGGGCGCGGCTGCGAGTACGTGGCGTCGGGGTGCATCCGCACCGGCAGCGGCGAGCTGCATGAGCGCTTGCAGATCGTTTTTCGTGGGGTGAGCGAGATCATTCGCCTGCACGGCCCGGTGACCATGGGCATCGAGCGGGTATTCATGGCGCGCAACGCCGACTCGGCCCTCAAGCTCGGCCAGGCGCGGGGCGCGGCCATCGTCGCGGCGGCCGAGGCGGGGCTGGAGATCGCCGAGTACACGGCCAGCCAGGTCAAGCAGGCCGTGGCCGGCAGCGGTGGGGCCAACAAGGAGGCGGTGCAGATGATGGTCATGCACCTGCTCAAGCTGACCCAGAAACCGCAGATCGATGCCTCCGACGCCCTGGCCATCGCCCTGTGCCATGCCCATACCCGCTCCAGCCTGGTGCCCCATGGCCTGGGTGTCGCGCGCAGTCGCAACGGACGCCTGCGTCTCTGATAGCATCCCTGCTTCATATAAATGTGCGACCGGCATCCAGCCGGCGTTCATGAGAAAGGACCTGCAAGTGATTGGACGTTTGCGCGGCACCCTGGCTGAAAAGCAGCCGCCGCACCTGATTATCGACATCAACGGCCTCGGCTATGAGCTGGAAGTGCCGATGACCACCCTCTATCGCCTGCCCAAACTGGGGGAGATGGTGACCTTGCACACTCATCTGATCGTGCGCGAGGATGCCCACCTGCTCTATGGCTTCTTCGAGAAGCGCGAGCGCGAGCTGTTCCGCGAGCTGATCCGCCTCAATGGCGTGGGCCCGAAACTGGCCCTGGCGCTGATGTCGGGGCTCGATGTCGACGAGCTGGTGCGCTGCGTCCAGGCCCAGGACACCTCTGCCCTGGTCAAGGTGCCCGGGGTCGGCAAGAAGACCGCCGAGCGCCTGCTGGTCGAGCTCAAGGACCGCTTCAAGGCCTGGGAAACCGTGCCGAGCATGTTCCAGCTGGTACCGAACGGGCCGGCGCCGCTGCCGACGGTCTCCACCGCCGAGGCGGATGCGGTCAGCGCCCTGGTTTCCCTGGGCTATAAACCTCAAGAGGCCAGTCGTGCGGTGGCCGCCGTGGACGCCAAGGGCCTGAGCAGCGAAGAGCTGATCCGGCGCAGCCTGAAAGGGATGATTTAAGTGATCGAAGCCGACCGTTTGATAACCGCCACCGGCCGCGACCGGGAAGAAGTCCAGGACCGCGCGATCCGTCCGCTGCGCCTGGCCGAGTACATCGGCCAGCCGGTGGTGCGCGAGCAGATGGCGCTGTTCATCCAGGCTGCCCGCAACCGCGGCGAATCCCTCGACCACACCCTGATCTTCGGTCCGCCCGGGCTGGGCAAGACCACCCTGGCCAACATCATCGCCCAGGAAATGGGCGTGTCGATCAAGAGCACCTCGGGGCCGATCCTCGAACGTCCGGGTGACCTGGCCGCGCTGCTGACCAACCTCGAACCCCACGACGTGCTGTTCATCGACGAGATCCACCGCCTGTCGCCGGTGGTCGAGGAAGTGCTGTATCCGGCCATGGAAGACTTCCAGCTGGACATCATGATCGGCGAAGGCCCGGCGGCACGTTCCATCAAGCTGGACCTGCCGCCCTTTACCCTGGTCGGTGCCACCACCCGCGCCGGCATGCTGACCAACCCGCTACGTGACCGCTTCGGTATCGTCCAGCGTCTTGAGTTCTACAGCAACGCCGACCTGGCCACCATTGTCAGCCGTTCCGGCGGGATTCTCGGCCTGCCCATCGAGGACGAGGGCGCCTTCGAGATCGCCCGCCGTGCCCGTGGCACGCCGCGGATCGCCAACCGCCTGCTGCGGCGGGTGCGTGACTACGCCGAAGTGCGCGGCAAGGGCGAGATCACCAAGGGCGTGGCAGACATGGCCTTGAACCTGCTGGACGTGGACGAGCGTGGCTTCGACCACCAGGACCGGCGTCTGCTGCTGACCATGATCGAGAAGTTCGATGGTGGCCCGGTGGGCGTCGACAGCCTGGCCGCGGCCATCAGCGAGGAACGCCATACCATCGAGGACGTGCTGGAGCCGTACCTGATCCAGCAGGGCTACATCATGCGTACGCCGCGCGGGCGGGTGGTGACCCGGCATGCCTACCTGCATTTCGGCCTGAACATCCCGAATCGGCTCGGTGAAGCATCCGGTAGCAGTGATTTTTCCGATTTGGGCGATGAGTGACAGATTTAATCGGTACTTTTGTGGTCCTATCCGCGGACTGCGACATACCGCGCTGGCAATACGACATACATCCGTTAAAAAACAGTTGTTGGGGCGGATTGGCAAGCTGAGGAGTTAGCACTAGAGTATGCGCGCGCAAAATGGGGTTGAGCCGTTCGCACATCGTTGTCGCGTCTATTACGAGGACACCGATGCGGGCGGCGTGGTGTATTACGTCAATTATCTGAAATTCATGGAACGCGCCCGCACCGAGCGGCTGCGCGACCTGGGCTTTGCCCAGTCGGCGCTGGCGCAGCAGAACACCCTGTTCGTGGTTCACTCCGCCGAAGCGCGCTATCACGCGCCGGCGCGCCTGGACGATGAATTGCGGGTAACCGCACAAGTGCTTGAATTGAATCGTGCCAGCCTGCGTTTCGTACAGCAGGTCTGGCGCGAACGTGATGCAACGCTGCTCTGCGAAGGGCAGTTCCTGGTGGCCTGTGTGCGCGCCGATACGTTCAAACCCCGGGCCATTCCCTCCGAGCTGCGATCAGCCTTCATCGCGGCGGGCAGTCCGGGCATACATACAAACGCAGGAGATTAAGCGTGGAAGCTAACGTCGTCGACCATACCTCCATGTGGAGCCTGGTCAGCAATGCCAGCATCGTGGTGCAGCTGGTCATGCTGGCACTGGTTGCCGCATCGGTGACTTCGTGGATCATGATTTTCCAGCGCAGCACCATGCTGCGCGCCGGTCGCCGTGCCCTGGACAGCTTCGAAGAGCGCTTCTGGTCGGGTATCGACCTGTCCAAGCTGTATCGCCAGGCCGGCAGCAACCCAGACCCGGACTCGGGCGTCGAGCAGGTCTTCCGGGCCGGCTTCAAGGAGTTCTCCCGTCTGCGCCAGCAGCCCGGTGTCGATCCTGACGCGGTGATGGAAGGTGTCGGCCGCGCCATGCGCGTCGCCATCTCCCGTGAGGAAGAGAAACTCGAACAGAGCCTGCCGTTCCTGGCCACCGTCGGTTCCACCAGCCCGTACATCGGCCTGTTCGGTACCGTATGGGGGATCATGAACTCCTTCCGCGGCCTGGCCAGCGCCCAGCAGGCCACCCTGGCCACCGTCGCCCCCGGTATCGCCGAGGCCCTGATCGCCACCGCGATCGGCCTGTTCGCCGCGATTCCCGCCGTTATCGCCTACAACCGTTTCGCCGCCCGCAGTGAAGTGCTGATCGGCCGTTACTACACGTTCGCCGACGAATTCCAGGCGATCCTGCACCGCAAAGTGCACACCAGCGAAGAGTGATCAGGTAGAGACCCATGGCCCGAGTTCGCCACAAACGCAAGCCGGTCGCCGAGATGAACGTGGTGCCCTACATCGACGTGATGTTGGTACTGCTGGTCATCTTCATGGTCACCGCACCCATGCTCAACCAGGGCGTGAAGGTCGACCTGCCCAAGGTTTCCAGCGAGGCCTTGCCGCAGGACAACAACGTCCAGGTCCTGACCATTTCGATCAAGGCCGACAAGACCTATTACTGGAACCTTGGCAGCGAAGTCGACACCGACAAGCAGATGGACAAGGCCATGACCTTGCCGCAGATGACCGACGCGGTGACCAAGATCATCGCCGCCGGTCGCGACCAGGGCAAACAGACCCAGGTCTTCATCCGTGGCGACAAGGCCGTCGACTACGGTGCGGTCATGGGCGCCATGGGCGGGTTGCAGAAGGCCGGTGTCGGTAACGTTGGCCTGATTACCGAGGCGCCCTGATGCAACAGCGAGAGCCATCCGCCTCGGAAAGCTACTTCTGGCCCAGCGTCTGGGCCATCGCGCTGCACGTTCTGGTGTTCGGCATGCTGTTCGTCAGTTTCGCCATGACCCCTGAACTGCCGCCGGCCAAGCCTATTGTCCAGGCAACCCTGTACCAGCTGAAATCCAAGAGCCAGGCGACTACCCAGACCAATCAGAAGATTGCCGGGGAAGCGAAGAAGACCGCTTCGCGCCAGACCGAAGAAGAGCAGATGGAGCAGAAGAAGGTCGAGCAGCAGAAGCAGGAAGCGGTGAAGGCTGCGGAACAAAAGAAAGAAGAAGCGGCTCAAAAGGCCGAGGAAGCTCGCCAGGCCGCGGAAGCGAAGAAGGCCGAGGCAGCGAAAGCGGCTGATGAAGCCAAGAAGGCCGAAGCGGCGAAGAAAGCCGAGGAAGCCAAGAAGGCCGAAGAGAAGCAGCTGGCCGATGTCGCCAAGAAGAAGGCCGAGGAAGAAGCCAAGAAGAAGGCTGAAGAAGAGGCCAAGAAGCAGGCGGCAGAAGAAGCCAAGAAAAAAGCAGCCGAGGACGCGAAGAAAAAAGCCGCCGAGGATGCCAAGAAGAAAGCGGCCGCCGCCGAAGAGGCGAAGAAGAAGGCAGCCGAGGAAGCGAAGAAGAAGGCAGCAGCCGACGCGGCCAAGAAGAAGGCCACCGAAGCAGCCCGCAAGGCGGCGGAAGACAAGAAAGCCCAGGCCCTGGCCGAGCTTCTGTCCGACACCACCGAGCGCCAGCAGGCATTGGCGGACGAGCAGGGCGACCAGGTCGCTGGCGACTTCGACGACCTGATTCGTGCCCGAGCGGCCGAAGGCTGGGCGCGACCACCTTCAGCGCGCAAGAACATGACCGTGGTCCTGCAGATCAACATGCTGCCGGATGGCACCATCACCAACGTCAGCGTGGCACGCTCCAGTGGTGACGGACCGTTCGACAGCTCCGCCGTCGCGGCGGTCAAGGGCATTGGCCGCTTGACCGAGATGCAGGGATTGAAACCGAGCGACTTCGCTCCGTACCGTTCATTCAAGATGACATTCACACCTGAGGACCTTGCCTTGTGATTACCCTTCTTAGAGGACTGCTGGTCGTTCTCTGCTGCGCAGCAGGGATGGCCAACGCAGAAGAAAAGAACATCCTGGTGACCAGCGGCAGCGACCGCGCGGCACCGATCGCCGTGGTGCCGTTCGGTCTGCAGGGCGGCAGCGTGCTGCCCGAGGACATGGCCGACATCATCGGCAACGACCTGCGCAACTCCGGTTACTACGCACCGATTCCGCGGCAGAACATGATCAGCCTGCCGAGCCAGGCCAGCGAAGTGATCTTCCGTGACTGGAAGGCGCTGGGTGCCCAGTACGTCATGGTCGGCAGCATCGTGCCGTCCGGTGGCCGCCTGCAGGTGCAGTACGCGCTGTTCAACGTCGCCACCGAGCAGCAGGTACTGACTGGCAGCGTGTCCGGTACCACCGATCAACTGCGCGACATGTCCCACTACATCGCCGACCAGTCGTTCGAGAAGCTCACCGGCATCAAGGGTGCGTTCTCCACCCGCATGCTTTACGTGACCGCCGAGCGCTTCTCTACCAACAGCACTCGTTACACTTTGCAACGGTCTGACTACGATGGCGCTCGCGCTGTGACCCTGCTGCAATCCCGCGAGCCGATCCTGTCGCCGCGCTTCGCGCCGGATGGCAAGCGCATCGCCTACGTGTCGTTCGAGCAGCGTCGTCCGCGCATCTTCGTCCAGCACATCGATACCGGCCGCCGCGAGCAGATCACCAACTTCGAAGGCCTGAACGGCGCTCCAGCCTGGTCGCCCGACGGCAACCGCCTGGCGTTCGTGCTGTCGCGCGATGGCAACCCGGAAATCTACGTGATGGACATGGGCTCGCGTCAGATGACCCGCGTCACCAACAGTCCGGCCATCGACACCGAGCCGTTCTTCGGCAAGGACGGCAGCACCCTGTACTTCACCTCCGATCGCGGCGGCAAGCCACAGATCTACAAGACCAGCATTGGCAGCGGCGGCGCCGAGCGCGTGACTTTCGTCGGCAACTACAACGCCAACCCGAAACTTTCCGCGGATGAAAAGACCCTGGTAATGATTCATCGCCAGGATGGTTTCACCAACTTCAAAGTTGCCGCACAAGACCTGCAACGGGGCAGTGTAAAGATTCTCTCGGACACCAACCTTGATGAGTCTCCCACTGTTGCGCCAAACGGCACCATGCTAATCTACGCCACCCGCCAGCAGGGCCGGGGAGTCTTGATGCTCGTCTCTCTCAACGGACGCGTGAGGCTCCCGCTTCCTACCGCTCAAGGCGAAGTCAGAGAACC